>CAJUMV010000012.1 GCA_910587715.1 uncultured Lachnospiraceae bacterium
CATTATATAATCTTTGAAAGAGGGAGGAAATCCACCCCATTACTTTGCGCTTACAGAATAGTAGGTATGATTTTAGGAATAGGTCCCTTTTTAAGTGATTATGATTTGGCGCAATGCATGGAAAAAATGGCAACTTACACTCCTGTGACCAAAGATTTTTGGAGATGCATTTTGTCATTTAATATATATACCTTGATATCAATTTATATAGGAATACATAGATTTAAGGAAAAGGATATTTATAATTTATAAATTTGAGTAAGTGGAATATTTTCATGCGATGAAATTGCAGTTATCCCTTTTTCTATATTTTTACCTTTTTATAGGTTACTTTACGATACTTTTAGTATGCCGTTTTCTGCTTTAGAATAGCCATTTTCTGCAAGACATGTTGTTAAATCAGCAATTTATTCTATAATTTATTTTTGAAGGAGGAGCATCATAAAATATGGTCGAAGAGATGGTAATGAGGTTAGTAAATCAGATGGAAGTAAAAAAGATGATAGAAAAAAGCGAGCGGGATTATTATGAATATGTGTTGATCATGATGGCAGAACGCATAATTGCGGTTGGGACCATGTTGATTGTCGGCGTAATTTTTAAACAGTTTCTGCCAACGGTTACTTTTCTTATTTTTTTTCTTTCACTGAGGAAACGAACTGGGGGTTATCATGCAGATAAGTTCTGGCAATGCTATCTATTGACAATCATAACTTACATCGGAGTGATTCAAGCAGCACCGACACTCTCGGGGATTCCTCATATTATGTATATACTATTATTTTTTGCGGTGTTTGTCATTGTGGTTATTGGTACAGTAAATCATCCCAATATTGATCTTGATGAGAATGAATTGCGGGAAACAAAAAAGGCGGCCAGAGTATTGGTATTGATTGAGACTGGAATAATTGCGGTCTTGACGGCTTTAAAGATGAATCAATTATATGTAAATTATATGTCAATGGCCGTTGTTATGTGCTCATCTTTTATGTTGTTGGCAAAAGTTACAAGACAGGAGGTAAAGGTAAAATGAAGAATGTTGAAAAAATTGCAGACAGGGCATTGAAAGTAGTGGAAAAAATGGCCCGGAATGAAGTGAAAAGGGTCGCGCTTGGCACCACGGCGGAATGCGCGGCAATTTGGCATCAGCCTAAAAGACCGAAAAAAACAGAATTATTGTAAAATGTCAGTGAATATGTGTCGCTGTCTCATACAGTTAAAGTGCCGCGCCATTTGTTCGGGAAAAATAATCCCTCAAATACTCGGTCAGCACCCGCGCCGCCCGTCTCTGGGAGAGCTCTCCCGGATGTCCGTTAGAGCCGACGGTTTCTTCGGTGGTGTTTGGAAGCTGCAAAAAGATGACGTTGTGGTCGCCGCTTTCTCTGATATAGCGGGTCATAGCGTCATTTATTGCGAAAGACAGCTCGTAGCCCAGCATACCGTAGCACCAGACAATATGTGCCTGCGGGTTGCATTCCCGCAGCATCTGCAGGAACGAAACGACAGCGTCCTCAAAGCGGTTTAAGTCCTCCTCCCGATAGGTGCCGTCAGGGTTCAGATGCTGTTTAAACGTCTGTCCCGTGGCAGGATCATGCCAAGCAGGCTGCTGGAAAGCGGACGCGTCGTTTGTGCCGAGATTAACGATGACGGCGTCTGCTTTTCTTTTGGAAAAATCATAGGGCTGAAAGGCGCCGAGACTTTCATTTTTGGGACCGCAGCAGAGTCCGCAGAGCTGCTTATAGCGGGAGGGAATATTGCAGTTTGGGTTATTGTCCCAGCTGGACAGCACGCCCCACCCGCCTTTGGAAAAGAGATAGGCGTCCGCGTCTAGCGCTTCCGCCGTCATTTTGGCGTAATCACGGCTGTAGCTCATGTACATGGGAATCCAGTCAAAGCATTCCTTCGCGCCGTAGGTGCCTTCTCCGGAGGTAATGCTGTCGCCTACAAATTCTAACGTATATTTTCCTTTGGGAACGGGATAGAAACTTCCGTCTGTCCGAAAGCCATGAACGATGAGGCAGCAGTCCTCGTCCTCGATCATCGCCTGGGTTTCTCTGGTGATACGCACGTTTTTGACCGGTTCGGCACTCATACCGCGAAACAGGCACAGGCAATGCTCCCCGGGCGTCAGCATCTGGCGGCTCATCAGTTCTCCGTTGACTTCAACGGTCACCCAAATATCAATATTCTGCCAGCTCACTTCCAAATCAACCAGAAGCTCGGAGCCGGACACATTTAATTCCACTGCGCTTCCGTTAAAAAAGAGCGGAAGCGGGCAGGCGCCGGGAACCGTGCGCCCGTGTACTTTGTAGTGAGGGATTTCGTTTAACGTATATTTTTTCAGATTGCTCATAGGTGATTTACGCCTTTCTGTTTTCTCCAATGATAGCTGACATGTATATGGTAGCAGTATTCCGGAAAATAATCAATGTATCAGCCGAAATTTTTTGGCGTTTTATTCGGGAAATTCAACGTGCGGAAGATGTGTATGGAAGGGATAAAAGCGGGGCTTAGCGCATAAATTTTATAAAACGGGTATACGGGCTTATCTATGGCGACAGTCTTATCCAATATTTCCAATATCATTATTCCGGTCATTCTATTTTACATTGTGGCTTACGGCATTTCCAACCGCTGTAATGTGTACGAGGATTTTATCAAAGGCGCAAAAGACGGTTTTCACACAGTGATACAGATCATGCCTACTTTAATCGGGCTTATGGTCGCGGTGGGCGTTTTGCGTGCCTCGGGATTTCTGGAATTTATCGGGGGGTTATTCGGCGGCGTGGCAGACAGGCTCGGATTTTCTTCCGAGCTGGTGCCGCTGATGTTTGTGAAGATGTTTTCCTCCTCAGCGGCGACGGGGCTGGTGTTAGATATTTTTAAAAATCACGGACCGGATTCTCTAATCGGGCTCACTACTTCCATTATGATGAGCTGTACGGAGACGATTTTCTATACCATGAGCGTTTACTTCCTGGCAGCAAAGGTCACCAGGACGCGCCATACCCTTAAGGGGGCGCTGCTTGCGACGCTTGCGGGAATTGTGGCGAGTATCGTGCTGGCGGGGAAAATGCTGGCTTAGGAAAATACATACATGCGAAACGGCGCTCCATACGGGGCGCCGTTTCTGTGTGTGAGAAGGATAGAAATGTTGGTTCAAATATATGTCAACAGCAGGTTTTGACCGCTGTTATGGTTAGTCGAAGCCGGTCGGCGCCAAACCAGCGCCGGCGACTCCATTTAAGTGTAGTATAACCACCGCTAAAGAATCTGAGTCATTTAATCCCTGCGGACCGAATTTTTCATCCGGTTCTGTCTTAACTACAATTCATACTATACATGCTATTTGTGAATGTGATGTGTCAAAATTCGAAAGAAAAAAGAAAGAAAATATAAACTAAAATTTATAATTAGTACTTTCGGGAGGGTGATAGTCTTCATAAAGTTTGACTTTCAAACTATTATTTGTTACACTGTTTGAAGATTAGGGGACATGGAGGGAATCATGGATATCAGCAATACGTTAAACGAGGTGCTGGTCAGGCTGTTCCGGGATATCAATACGCTGGAGGAACGGGCGATCAGGACGGAAGAATATAAGGATGTGACTGCCAACGATATGCATGTCATGGAAGCGATCGGACCGGACGCGGCGAAGAATATGACCAGTGTGGCAAGAGAGCTGGAGGTTACGACGGGAACGCTGACTATAGCGGTCAATAGTCTGGTAAAAAAAGGCTATGTGGACAGAACCCGAAGCGAGGAAGACAGACGGGTGGTGTTGATTTCTCTTTCCGGAAAAGGGAAAAACGCATACCTCCATCACCGGCGATTCCACGAGGAGATGATTGCCGCGATTTTGCAGGAACTCTCCGAGGAGGAACAGAGAGCGCTCGAAAGCGCCCTCTCCAAGCTGACAAGGTTTTTTCGGGAAGTGAGCTGACCCGTATTTTGCCAATGGCATTTGCCGGGGGGGGGACTACTCCGCCGCCAGTCTTTTTGCCAGTGTCCGGTAGTCGGCGGGACCGTTTTGCAGAAGGAAGGTATGAAAGCGGTATAAAAATTCCGTGTCGTCATAGACAGCGGTCATTTGGTCGGGCTCGGACCAGAGGACGGCTGCCTGTTTCTTTAGTTCCAAAATTTCCAGATATCCCAGATAATATTTCAAATAGTTGCACGGCTCTTCCGCGATATACTGATAGAGGGCGGACAGGTTGGCGCTGTCGCTGATGCCCAGACAGTAGCAGAGTTTTTGTATGTCTTCGAAGGAGGCGTTGTCGTAGTGGATGGCGATATCTAAAAGGGAGTAAAGTCCCAGCCGAAACTGCCGGTCAAGGCGGCAGACCTGATAGTAGACAGACGCTTCCGGATGGGATTTCTTTGCCAGCTCGATGGCGTTGTTGTAGGAGTCCAGCTCTACATACATTGCCCAGCCCTCCACAAAGCCGCCGTAGTAGAGGACATTTCCGAGGGGCAGAATATTTTCCTGCTCCTGATAACGCTTGCTGTATACGGTCTGATACAGATGTCCCGGATAGCCTTCATGTGCCAGTGTGGTGTAGAGCGCCAAATCGTCCTCCGTATCCCGCGCGTTTAAACAAATCAGATTATCGCATATATTGTCGATGGGCGGCATCATATAAAAGGCGGGCGCGCTGTAAGCTTCCAGACTGGCATCCACATATTTTATCGTGGAGCGGATGGGCGCGTCGTCACGACCGGCGGGGATGGGCGGGTACTCCTCGCCGATTTCCGACTGCAAATCGGCAAGGATTTCCTCCGGCGTCATTTCGGGCAAAAGCGAGGGCGTTTCCGAAATCATATCCTTAAGCGCCGGGTTTGTGGTAAGCAGCGCCAGCAGCGATTCATAGTTAAAACGCAGGTCTCTGGCGAGAAGGCGTTTGATTTCATCGATGTCGCGATAAGAGCCGGTGCGCAGACGGACAAGCGCCCGGTAATAATCCCTGCCGTTTTCCTGCCCGGCAAGACCGCAGGTCGTTTTTCCGGAACCCTTTAATACGGTCAGACCGTCCGCCAGTCTGTCGTAGGCGGGAATGACTAAAGTGGTCAATAGACGATTGTGCTCGGATACATAGGCATCCATCTCCTCAACAGTCAGGATTTCTTTGTCGGCAAGCTGCTGCAGCCTTTCTTGGAACGTAATTTCCAGAAAATGGGTACCGTTTTCAATAGAGTCAGCGTCCAGCAGTTCCGTGCATTGCCGGATTACCCTGTCGGCGGTCAGATCGGACATAAACAGCCCGGCATCCGCCTTTTCCTGCTCATAGATGAGGAGCCCCTCGAAATAGGCGGGAATCTGGGTGAGAATTGACAGATAGTTGTCAATGTCTGCCTTGTCGTCCAGACGGTATTCAGAGAACAAAATAGGCAGTTCCGAGGGAACGCCGGAGGACGGCGAGAGCGGCTCCGAGAAGTAGGGGTAAGCGGCAGTCGATGCCGCCGAAGTAAGATAGCTGTCCAAAAGCTCATAGAGTTGACGGTTGTCTTCGTTTAGGGCATTCGGATCGATCCTGCTTAAATTTTCCCGTGCCAGAGACAGCGCATACACTTCGTTTGCGGCATCCCCGGGCTGATAGACGGGCAGGGTAAGCGACGACTCATCCACGCCGTAGGCGTCCGGATTGTCTATGGTATAGTGGAAATGAATGGGATTTGCCTGCACCTCATCCAGGAAAAATGCCTGCGCAAAAGCGCGGAATTTCGTGTCCTGATGCGTGCGGCTATACGAGTACAGTGTCAGAACGCTTACAGCGGTAAACAGAACCAACACAAAAGTCCATTGTCTGGAAGAGAGGGAACGTTTCAAGGGAACACCTGCAGAAAAGGATTTGTATTACTATATGAAAGAAGCGCAAAAATAATGACCGGATTAGAATACAATCCGGTCACGTCCGTCTTCTTTGCCGACATATAATTTCTCGTCCGCTTCTTTTAGTAGCGTGGTAATATCGCTGTGATAATCATACTCCACCAGTCCGTAAGTGAGGGAGACGGTAAAGTTTTCAAAGCCGCCGTCAAAGGTGATTTCCCGGATTTTCTGACGGAGCGTCTCCAGTGCGGTGATTGCCTCATCCCCATTCAGACGCGGGAAAATTAACAGAAATTCCTCGCCGCCCCAGCGGGAAACAAAAGTGTCGGGCGGGAGCCGTTTCTGGAAGGTTTCCGAAATGGTTTTCAGAACCACGTCCCCCACATCATGTCCGTAGGTATCGTTCACTCTTTTAAAATGGTCGATATCGCACAGGCAGATACTGATCTGCGTGTCTGCGGTTTTCAAAAGGTTCTCCAGATATTCCATCGTGCGCCGACGGTTATACAGTCCGGTCAGCGTATCTGTGTTCGCCTGTTTCACAAGCTTTCGGTTATATTCAATCAGCTTGCCTTCCATCTCCTGCGTAGTGGTGCTGAAAAGATGGGCAACCAGACCAAGGGAAAGGAAGATAAAGAAAGTATTTACCATCTGCAGGGCATTGGTCAGACTGTTGTCAAGGAGAATCGTCGGCTCGTGGGAGCCACAGTAATAATAGAGAAATAAACGCAGTGCAAACAAGGCGGCGGCATAGAGAACCTTAGCCGGTTCGTGCTTGTATTTGCAGAAAAAGACAAAGACCAGAAGCACGACCAAAAAGTGCTGGATGCCGATATCCCAGCCGAAACAGTAGACATTCATACAGCTCCAAAACAAAATACACACATTCAGAATGCAGTACGATGCAAAGGTGGTCCATCGATAGGATAACACAAAGACAGCCAGAAACAGAACGGGGGAAAACAGCGAAAAAGCCAGCGCACCAATGTGCCCCGTGACCGACACGAGCACGCAGCAGACCAGAGAGTGAACCAGCATAGAGAGCGTTAATAAACGAACCACGGCAATCAGCTTGGCGGATTCGTTCTGCTTTCCGGTATCCCGGCAGATATTTTCATAAATCGTTGCAAAAACGGAATTTTTTTTCATTTCGGCTTCTTTCGTCAAAATTTAAAAATAGATATACTTCCCTAAAATAATTTAAAAGAGTATACTTATCCCTATCATACACCTTTGCGGGCAATATTGCAAACCTACAATAATAAAAAATGAATTTTTGAATTTATCTTTTGCCGAAAAATTGGTAAAATGGATAAATAAAGGAGAAACAAATATGCAGCCTGCAAAAGTCAAGTATTCCATTAAATATAAACTGACCCTTCTTTCTGTCGCGGTAACGGTGCCTTTTTTGGTGATGGTGCTTTACCTGATTTTCGCTCTGCACAATTACAGCCGTGCGTATGACTCGATTGTGGACAGCATGACGGTGGCGAATAATTACAATCTGAATTTTAAGGAAGAGATGGATGAAAGTCTTTATAAGCTGGTGGTGGGGGCTGTGACCTTCGACACGGTGGGGGACGACGGAAGTCTGGTGGACCCGTACGAGCATCTGAATAAGCTGCGGGGTGAGTTTACCAATCTTATGAGCATTACCACGGATGATGAGAGCCGCGCCAGACTACAGATTCTTCTGCGTAATATCAACACGCTGGAGGATCGTGTGGATGACATCCGCACAAATCTGGAAACAGACATCGGATATGATGTCAATATTGAGATGCTTGACAATAATATTTATATTCTGACGGAGCTGATTCAGGATAATATCCAGTCTTATATCTACTACCAGACGAAAAGCATGGAGTACCTGACGAGCCAGCTGAACGTAAGGGTAAACAGTTTTACCGTGTTCTGTGGTATATTGCTTTTGCTTCTTATTCTCATGGTGGCGATTTTGATCGTGATGATCGTGACGGATATCATAAGACCGATTAAAGAGCTTTCCAGAGTAACAGAGCAGGTGGCAGAGGGCGATTTCTCGGCGAGGGCAGAAGTGAAAACGCAGGATGAGGTAGCGGTTCTGGCGGATAGCGTGAATCTGATGACGGAGAGTCTGGAAGGGCTCGTGACGAAGATCAAGGAGGATGAGCGGAAGATGCGAAAAGCCGATCTGCGGCTTTTGCAGGAACAGATTAACCCGCATTTTCTTTATAATACGCTGGACACCATTGTTTGGCTGATTGAGGGAAACGACTCTGATAAAGCGGTAAGTATGGTCATGTCGCTGTCGGAATTTTTCAGGCTTGTCTTAAGTAAGGGAAAAGAATATATTACGATTCAGGAAGAGGAGCTTCATATTAAAAGCTACCTGGAAATCCAGCAGGTGCGTTACCGGGATATTTTAGAATATGAGATTCGGATTGACCCTGTGCTTTATCAATATCAGATTTTGAAGCTGACCTTGCAGCCACTTGTGGAAAATTCTCTTTATCACGGCATCAAATACAAGCGCGCCAAAGGGCGCATCACCGTGACGGGGCAGATGGAGGGAGAGCGGATTCTGCTCCGGGTGGAGGACGACGGCGTCGGCATGGAGGAGGAAGAGCTTCATAAGCTGCAGGGAGAAATTGAGAAACCCTGCAAGGAGACGGAAAAGGGATTTGGGCTTGCCAATGTCAATGAGAGAATCCGCATGAATTTCGGTGCCGAATACGGCATGAAGATTGATTCGGTCAAAGGAAAAGGCACATGCGTGGAGATTGTGATTCCTGCCGTCCCGTATGCGGCGGAAAAGGAGGAGTAGCATGTTTTGGAAAAGATCTTATGGTTTGATAATGGTCGGACTGCTGCTTGTGATGATGATAGCCCTGCTGCTCTCCGGCAGCAGGCTGTTTACGGATATTGAGGAGGAAGCGCACATCGAGGAAGAGGATCGGATTGTGGTTGGAGTATCGCAGCTTGGCAGCGAGTCCGGGTGGCGGACAGCGAATACGGAATCCGTACAGAATGCCTTCACACAACAGAACGGATATTTTTTGATTTATAACAACGCCAGACAGAAGCAGGAAAACCAGCTCAAGGCGATCCGCAGCTTTATCTCCCAGAGGGTAGACTATATTATCTTTTCGCCTGTGGTGGAGACAGGCTGGGAGACGGTGCTGCAGGAGGCGAAGCAGGCGGGCATTCCCGTGATTCTTATGGACCGCAATGTGGATGTGGAGGATGAGAGTCTTTATGTGACCTGCGTGGGCAGTGATTTTGAGAAGGAAGGCGAGAAGGCGGGGCATTGGCTGGAACGGGAGCTGGTGCAGCGAGGCGTCTCGGGGCAGTCCGTCAATATCGTGATATTGACAGGAACGGAAGGCTCGTCTTCCCAGATTGGACGTTCAGCCGGGTTTGCGACTGTGGCGGAAAAACATAATAACTGGAATATATTGGAAGAAAAATGTGCGGAGTTTACTTCCACGAAAGGCAAGGAGGTCATGAAAACATTTTTAAAAAGATACCCGGATATCAACGTGGTGGTTTCTCAGAATGACGATATGACTTTCGGTGCGATTGAAGCAATTAAAGAGTCGGGGCGCACGGTCGGCGTGGACGGCGATATTATCATTCTTTCTTTTGATGCGGTGCGGGGAGCGCTCGATATGGTGGCGGACGGCACCATTAACGTAGATATCGAGTGTAACCCGAATCAGGGCGAATATCTGCTGCGGGTAATCGATATGCTGGAGGCGGACGAGACGGTGGAGAAAATGTATTATGTGGAAGAAGATATTTTTACCATAGAAAATGTGACGGAAGAGCTTTTGCAGGAGAGAACCTATTAGGCGGCAGCGGTGACGGCGTAGAAGGGAGAAGCGGATGCTGAAAGTTTTTTTAGTGGAAGATGAGAGTGTTGTCAGAGAGGGGCTTCGGGATAACATACCGTGGCAGCAGTACGGCTATGAATTTGTGGGAGAAGCGAGCGACGGGGAAATGGCGCTGCCGCTCATTCAGAAAACGAAGCCCGACGTGCTGCTGACGGATATCAAGATGCCTTTTATGGACGGTTTGTCTCTAAGCAAGCTCGTGCATCAGGAATTTCCCGACATGAAGATTATCATTATCAGCGGTTATGATGATTTTGAGTATGCCCGCGGCGCGATTCTGGTAGGCGCGGAACAGTATCTTTTAAAGCCCATTACCAGAGCGGCGATGCAGAAGGTGTTGGCGGAGCTTAAGACAAAGATAGAGACAGAACGGGAACAGAAAAATTATCAGGAAAGATTTCAGAGCGAGGCGAGAGAGTACGAGCAGTTTTCCCGAACGGACTTTTTTGTCAAAGTGTTTGAAGGACGTATGCCGGTGCAGGATATTTATGAGGAAGCGTCCAAGCTGTCCCTGAAAATAAATGCGCCCTGTTACAATATTTTGTTGTTTAATTTACAGGAAAAACGCACTGGGGAAAACGGTGGTATGGAATCCGAGGATTTTGCCAGAAAACGGGAGGAGCTTCTTCATTATTTTATCCGTTATCCTGAAAATCTGGTATTTCGGTGGAATGTGAATACCTACGGCGTGCTGATTAAGGGGAGCCCCGAGCAGATGCAGGAGCTTGGCGCGAGATGTCTTGAAAACGTGGACCGCATCTGTCATCCGGCAGGGGAGGTTCTGGACTGGTATGTGGCTTTGGGAGAGCCGGTGGAAAGGCTGAGTATGCTTGCCGAGTGCTACAGCAAGGTCAATCATATTTTTGCCTATCGTTTCCTGATGCCGCAGGTGCATGTCTTTACCAAGGAGACGATGGGAAAGAACATGCCGGAAAGAGAGGAGAGCGGCAGGATCAGGGATATTGACCCGGCGAAGATGGACGTGGAGCTGATTCGGGATTTTCTGCTGCATGGCGCGCGGGACGAGATTGCGGATTTTGTGGAGAATTATCTGCTGGCGGTGGGAGAAGCGCTGCAGTCGGCAATGTTTCGTAACTACCTGACGCTGCATGTCTATTTTGCGGCGGTTTCCTATGTGGAAGCTCTTGGCTGCGATAAGGAAGAGCTTTTGCAGCTTTTGAACGACGAGGGACTGACGCCGGAGGGACAGTACGATGTGGACGCGCTTCCGGATTATCTTGGCAGACTGATCGAGAAGGCTGTGGAGCTTCGCGACAGGGAGTCGGATAACCAGAGCAAACGTATTTTGAAGAAGGCGCTCTCTTATATAGAAGAAAACTTTTCACAGGAGTCCCTTTCCTTAAATTCCGTGGCAGGGGAAGTCAATGTCAGCGCTAATTATTTCAGCGCGATTTTTTCGCAGGCAATGCAGGTGACCTTTGTGGAGTATGTGACGGGCAAGCGTATGGACAAGGCGAAAAAGCTTTTGCGCCAGACGCAGATGCACACCGGGGAGATTGCCATGGAGGTGGGTTATAAAGACCCCCATTATTTCAGCTTTGTATTCAAAAAAACCCAGGGATGTACGCCGAGGGAGTACAGAGCCGGGGGCAGGAGCTGAGAGAAGCCGGGCGCATGAAAGGGTTTGGGGCGTGCGCGTCGGAGGGATTACGCGTGAGGGGGTCCGTCGCTTTCTTTTCTCACAAGCTCCCATGGGATTTCCTGAGAGATAACGGGAATACCCTGCAGCATCCGTATCATGGTTTCCCCCACGCAGGTACCCATTTCGTGCGGTTTGTGGGTCAGGGTGGTAATGCGGACTTTGCTCAGTTCGCTTAAGTAGGTGTTGTCGAAGCAGACTACGGAAATATCGCGGGGAACCCGGATGCCGGCGTAGGACAGCTCTTTGATCAGCCAGTAGGCAATCTCGTCGTTGTAGCAGATGACGGCGCTGCAGCCGGAAAGGCATTCCCTGATATAGGCGGCGAGAAAACGACTGTCCTGTTTTTTTTCCAGTTTCTCAATATCGGAGCTGTGAAACCAGCCGATGTTTCCGTCGGGAAGCTCTACATTCTGGTCGCGCAGACAGCAGAATGCGCCCAGATAACGTTCCGGTCCCTGTTTGTCGTCCGCCTTGAAGATACCTGCAATACGGGTGTGTCCCAGCCCGGTCAGGTGATTGGCGAGAAGGTAGCCGCCGTAATAGTTGTCGTCCTTAATGCAGATTTCGTCTGGGAGGGCGTCATATTTATTATGTAGAAACAAAAGCTTAGTGCCGGCGGCTTTCAGCTTTTCAAAAAGGTCGGTGTTGGGTGTGGGGAGCGCACTTTTCGAGCCTTCCACAATCACGCCCCGGGGCGGGTTATTGAGCAGGGAGAGTAAAAGCTGCCTTTCCCGGGAGGTGTCGTTTTCTGTGGGATGAACCTGCAGCTGGTAGCCTTTATCGGCGAGGACAGCGCGGATATCGGTGAGCAGGTGGGGGTAAATATATTCCTGGCTGCTGGCGATCAGGATGGGAATGACATTCCGGTCCACATCGGGAGACAGACCCGTGGCATAGGAACCGCTCCCACGGCGGCTTTCAATGAGCCCCTGACTTTTGAGGAGGGCGAGGGCAGCGCGCACGGTCTGGCGGCTGACCTGATACTGCTCGGCTATAGCAGCTTCGGTGGGGAGTGCGGTGACTCCCTGCTTCAAATTCCGGACAATCAGTTCGGTAAGTTGTTTCGAAAGTGTTTCGTACTTGTTCATAGTAAAAAAATCTCCTTTTTTGTTCATGGTTTATTCACAAAAAACATCAAAATTATTCATAAAGTATGCCCCAATCGGAAGAAAACACCTTATATTTGCCTGCTCTGATAAGATTGACGATAAACAGAGCATGGGTAAAACTGGAAAATCCTTCGTTAAAATCCATAAAAGAATAACTAAATCGTAAAAAATTACCCTTATTTTTTTGATTTGTACTATTCATTTTGATTATAACATAAATTTGTATTGTTGAACCCATACAAAATGCACAAAAGGATGATTTTGGGTGTTGAACTATATCGTGCATTTTGCTAAAGTGTTCTCAGGGACGGGGAAACATGAAATCCCGACACCCTAAAAACATAATCTCGCATCACAGGGATGGGAGAGAAAATGAAAGGGAGGAAACAAACAATGAAGAAAAAGATGGCAGTTTTACTGACAGGCGCTATGGTAATGGCTACTCTGGCAGGCTGTGGCGGTGGAGACGCAGCTCCGGCAGCGGAGACGGCAGCTCCTGCAGCAGAGGAGGAGGCTCCTGTAGCGGAGGAAGCTCCTGCAGCAGAGGAGGAGGCTCCCGCAGCAGAGGAAGAGGCTCCCGCAGATGATGCGGCAGCTCCTGCAGCAAGCGGCGACCTGATCACGGTTGGTATCATCAATAACGACCCCAGTGAGTCCGGTTATCGTACCGCGAACGACGCGGATCTGAAGGCTGCATTTACCGAGGAGAATGGCTATTCTGCATCTTTTGCATATGGCAACCCTGCAGTAGGTAATGCAAATGAGGATCAGGTAAAGGCAGCGCAGCAGTTCATTCAGGACGGTGTTGACTATCTGCTTCTCTCCGCAGCGGATACCGCAGGCTGGGATACCGTTTTACAGGATGCGCAGGATCAGGGCGTACAGGTTATCCTGTTCGACCGTACCATCGACGCTGACGAAAGCCTTTACGCAGCATCCATCGTGTCCGACATGGATAAGGAAGGTCAGACCGCAGTAGACTGGCTTGCAAGCCAGGGTCTTGAGACCTACAACATCATTCACCTGCAGGGTCAGATGGGTTCCGCAGCACAGCAGGGTCGTACCAAAGCTCTGGATGAGAAGGTAGCGGCAGAGGCTAACTGGAACATGGTTGAGCAGCAGACTGCTTCCTGGAACGCAGAGAACGCACAGCAGATTGTACAGTCCGTAATCAGCTCTGGTAAAGAGTTCAACGTAATCTACGCTGAGAACGACGATATGGCTAAGGGCGCTGTTGCAGCTCTGGATGCAGCTAACATTTCTCACGGCGTAGGCAAGGACGTTATCGTAATGGGCTTTGACTGCAACAAGTGGGCTCTTGAGGAGCTGCTTGCAGGCAACTGGAACTACGATGGTCAGTGTAATCCTTTCCAGTCCTCTTACATCGATGAGGTTATCAAGACCCTTGAGAGCGGCGGCACGCCTGCTGAGAAGGTGATCGTGATGGAGGAGAAGGGCTTTGACGCAGAGACCATCACTCAGGAAGATGTAGATAAGTACGGAATTTAATTCAACAGTTCAGCAGTGTAACAGCGTTTTGCGAATGGCGTGGGCTGAACGATTGAAAGTTGACAAAAAATATGTTATAATGTATAGAACGAGCGCGGCGCAGCGAGAAAAGCCTGCCCGCGCTCTTTCTCTAAATTTTTTTACCAAATTTTTTAAAAAATGTATTGGGAGGTGGACCTGAGAGTGGAAGGAAATGTTGTATTGAAGATGAGAGGCATTCACAAAATCTTCCCCGGAGTGCACGCCCTGCAGGGTGTGGACTTTACACTGCGCAAGGGTGAAATTCATGCGCTGATGGGGGAGAACGGCGCCGGGAAATCGACGCTGATCAAGGTTCTTACCGGGGTTTACGGCAAAGAGGACGGAGACATCTTCTTAGACGGCACGGATGGTCCGGTGGCGATTCATTCGCCCCAGGATGCGCAGAATATGGGCATCAGCACCGTGTATCAGGAGATTACGCTCTGCCCGAACCTTACCGTGGCTGAGAATATGTTTATCGCTCGTACCAAGGGCGCGGTGCAGAACTGGAAGAAAATGAATACGGATACGGACAGGATTTTAGAATCGCTGCAGATACCCGCGAGAGCGTCGCAGCAGCTTGGCACCTGTTCTCTGGCGGTGCAGCAGATGATCGCCATTGCCCGTGCGGTTGACATGGAATGTAAGGTTCTGATTCTGGATGAGCCTACCTCGTCTCTGGATGAACAGGAGGTTGAGAAGCTCTTTAAGCTGATGCGCGATCTCCGTGCCAAGGGCGTAGGCATTATTTTCGTTACACACTTTTTGGAGCAGGTATATGAGGTGTGCGACAGGATTACCGTTATGAGAGACGGTAAGCTGGTCGGTGAATATGAAATTGAGAATCTGCCCCGCGTACAGCTCGTGTCCAAGATGCTTGGTAAAGAGGTGGATGACCTTTCCGATATCAAGAGCGAGACGACGGCATATCAGGCGGAAAAAGGCGCCGCTCCCGTGCTGGAGGCGGAAGGTCTTGTCAGCAACGCGGGTATCAAGCCCTTCAATTTCCATATCAACAAGGGCGAGGTCAACGGCTTCACCGGGCTTCTCGGTTCCGGACGAAGCGAGTGCGTACGCGCGATTTTCGGCGCGGACAGGGTGACCGGCGGAAAAGTGAAGATGAACGGCAAGGACGTAAAGATTGCGAAGCCGCTTGACGCCATGAAGAACGGGATTGCTTATCTGCCTGAGGATCGTAAAGTGGACGGCATCGTGGGCGACCTTTCCGTGCGTGACAATATCATTCTGGCGCAGCAGGTGCTTAAAGGATTCTTCAAACCCTTCTCCAAGGCGGAAGCAAATAAAGTTGCGGACGAATACATAAAACTGCTGAATATTAAGACGGCTTCTAAGGACACCCCGATTAAGTCTCTTTCCGGCGGTAACCAGCAGAAGGTTATTCTGGCGAGATGGCTTTTCACCCATCCCGAATATCTGATTCTGGATGAGCCTACCCGTGGTATCGACGTGGGTACGAAGGTCGATATCCAGAAGCTGGTGTTAAAGCTGGCGTCCGAGGGTATGAGCGTAACCTTTATTTCCTCGGAGCTTGACGAGATGCTCAGAACCTGTTCCCGTCTGATCGTCATGCGCGACCGCAAGGCAGTCGGCGAGCTGACAGGCGATGATTTGAATCAGGGTACGGTTATGAATACGATTGCGGGAGGTGACAAATAAATGGCAAACAGTGAAAAAACATCGAATGCAGGTTTCCTCAAAAACCTTGTTAGAAATCAGTGTTTTATTCCGATTGCGGCGCTTTTGCTGCTGGCGGTCTTTAACCTGATTGCCGATCCTGCTTTCTTTAAGATTACATTGGGCTACAACAGCGCGGGCAATCCGGTGCTGTCCGGCTTTATCATTGACATTATCAACAATGGTTCCGAGCTTGCGATACTGGCAATCGGCATGACGCTTGTGACGGCGGCTTCTGGCGGACAGGATATCAGCGTGGGCGCGGCAATCGCGATTGCGGGCAGCGTGATTCTGCGGGTACTCTGCGGCGGAAATGCCCGTCCCGAAACCCTGCAGGCTCCTATCATTGTAGCGTTTCTGGTAGCTTGCGTGGTGGCGATGCTCTTTGGCACATTCAACGGCGTGCTGGTTGCCTACTTTAAGATTCAGCCGATGGTTGCGACACTGATTCTGTATACGGCGGGACGCTCCATCGCGGCGTGGATCAACAACAATGAGCTGCCGGTTATCAGTGACCCTAAGTTTGGGTATTTTGGCGGATTTATTCCCGGAATACCGATTCCCACACCGTGCTTTATCGCGGTGGCATGTATGATCGTCATTGGCATTGTGCTGAAGGTGACGAATCTGCGGCTATATACGCAGGCGGTAGGTATCAACCAGAGCTCTTCGAAGTTAAACGGTCTGAATCCCGAGATGATTAAGGTGCTTACATACGTGATTCTGGGCTTATGCGTGGCGGTTGCGGGTCTGATTAAGGTAAGCCGCGTTTCCTCCATCAACTACTCCGTTATCGCGAAGGATATCGAAATGGACGCCATCCTTGCGGTTGCTCTTGGCGGCAACGCGCTCTCCGGCGGTAAATTCAATATGGCGGCTTCCATCATCGGTGCGTTTGTTATCCAGTGCCTGACGACGACGCTTTACAAATTTGGTGTTTCCTCGACGGCGCTTCCCGCTTACAAGGCGGTTGTGGTTATTCTGCTGGTGGTTGTCAGCGCGCCTACCGTGAGAGAGTACTTTGACACGATTATGAAAAAGCTGAAAATGAGCAAGGAGGTGGCGTAAGATGGCAAAGACAGATAAGAATACCGCGCCTGCGGGCAAGGGTCTCGGTGCAAAGCTGGCGGGCATGACCGACACCAATCTGCTCCTGACGATTACGGTCATTGTATTTTTCCTGATGTACATAGCGGCTGTCGTATTTTTACGCGGAGGCTTTTTAAAGCCGCAGACCTTTTTCCTGCTTTTAAACTCCAATGCAGCGCTCGTTATCCTTGCCTGCGGTTTGAGTCTTGTGATGATCACCGGCGGAATCGATATTTCCGTGGGCGGCGTGACCGCTTTGGTGAGTATGTGCTGTGCGGTCTATTTGGATTATAAAGGCGGTAACGTCTTTGGCGCGGTTATGATTGCGTTGGCGATCGGTCTGGCATTCGGCGCATTTCAGGGATTTATGGTGGCATATCTGGATATCCAGCCCTTTATCGTTACGCTGGCGGGTATGTTCTTTGCAAAAGGTATGACCACGGTAGTGAACAGCTCTCCCTTTAATGTGGCGAACGAGGCGTTCGTTGCGCTCAAGACGACGCGTATCAATGTGCCCGGTATGGGCTCTGTCAATAAAAAGGGAATCTACGTGCCCGCGTATGTGGAGATCGGCGTGATAGTTGCCATTCTGGTGGTGATTGTGATGTTTATGCTGCTGCGCTGGACCAAGATGGGACGCAATTTTTACGCGGTCGGCGGCAACAAACAGAGCGCACTGATGCTCGGTATCAACGTAAAGAGGACAAAATTCCTTTCCCACTTAATCTGTGGTCTTTTGGCAGGAATCGGCGGCTTCGTTTATTTCCTGCATGTGGGCTCCGGCTCCCCTTCCAATGCGGCAGGCGCCGAAATGGATGCAATCGCTTCTTCCATTATTGGCGGTACGATGCTGACAGGTGGCGTGGGTAACGTGGTTGGCACCTTCTTTGGTGTACTTTCCTTAAGTACGATTCAGAATATCGTATCCTCCATCGGATTTGACGAAGCATGGTGGACCGGTATCACAAAGGCGGTTATGCTCTGCCTGTTCCTTGTGGTTCAGAGCGTGGTTATGTCCGTAAGAAAGAAGAGGAATGCGGCGAACTAAAGATGGTGTGCCGCAAAATGAAATAATATCTGATAGAAGAAATAAGAGACCGCCGGGCGCACTGTGCTGCCCGGCGGTCTTGTATGTTATGGGTTCGACGGATTTCTGCTGTCTCACATAATATCCATCTGCGAAATCTCCAGGTATAAATCCTCGAAAATACCTGCCTTGATGCGCTCGGAAAAAGAGTGGCATACAGGATTATTCCAACAATCCGCTTTGTAGATAGTGACCGTTTCCTTTCCTGCATCCACAATCCAGTATTCCCGCACGCCTGCTTCCCGGTACAGCTTTACCTTTCGTACACTGTCCATTTTCATGCTGGAAGGCGACATGATTTCGATGACCCAGTCCGGCGCGCCGTGACAGCCCTTCTGGTCCAGCCTGTCCCGGTCGCAGATCACGGAAATATCGGGTTCCACATAGTTGCGCTCATCCTTTTTGATGTACACGCCGAAAGGTGCGGGGAGCATTTTACAGGTGCCTTTATTTTTCTTGATATAAGCTTTAATCTCAAAGGAAAGCTCTGTAAGCAAATCCTGATGTGTGAGCGAAGGGGCATCCATGCGGAACATTTCCCCGTCGATTAACTCCGCCCGCTCTCCTTCCGGCAGCGCCTCGATATCTGCGATTGTGTAGCCTTTTCCAACCTTAATCATCCTAAAACCTTCCTTCCGCCTTAGCGTTTCCGGAGCAATTGTTTCTTCCGGTTTCCTGACTTACCTCAGCTCTGTTACTACTTCTTTTGCCTTTTTGACTTCCATAGTCCTTCCTCCTGTTCCGCAGGAGAAGTCTTGCTATGCCTGTCTCGCATTCGTCGGTTTGACATGAAAACAACATTTGGCATCTTTGCGTTATTGAAAACAGTAACAGCTTCGAATCTCCTGCTTTTAAATTGTATTGGTTGATTTAAAAGCATAGAAATTCTAAATGACAGATTAGAAACCGAAAATATATCGGTTTGTTTGACTCCGGCATATAAAAGTATGTCGGATATTTGTTATTGAGAAAGTTATATGCTTTGCATTTTATTGTAAGGGGTGGCATACGGAATGTCAAGGACGAAAAAACGTTTATATGACAGTGCGAGAAACATTCTAAATAAATTACACTTGTTATATATCTTCTGAACAAAAGGGATAGGTGCTCCTGCACGTAAAAAATAGCGGCTGTGATTATATGCTATTAGCAACAAATTAGTGACAAATTTTATGCGCCCGGAACCGTTTCCAAGCCGGGTGGAGAAAAGCATTTTATGATTTAATAAAAATTTAATTAGTAACAATTTAGCGACAAATCCGCTATTTGTGTGAAATAACAAGCGAAATAAAAACGAGATAAAAAGTGTCAAAGGGAGGGCGTGTACGCGGAATGCATTGTGGTTGCTGAGAAAAGTAAAATTAAGAAAATCCTAAGAATTATTTTTTGACGGATGTGGTACTGATAAAACAATAAAGATAGTAAAAGAGGAAAATGAAAATATTATTTTTACAGTTATGCCTTATTCAGAAACGTATGCTGAAATAAAAAAAGATTATCGTAAAAATGTGGAGAGAAAAGGGGATTCTCTGCTTATTACATTTGATGAAAAATTTTCAGTACATAAATTAAAGAGCAGTTTACAAAGAATTTAAGCCATAGAGTATGTTCTATCCACGAACCACGGTGGCGTCAACAACTTCCCTCGCATAGAATCAATACTACGTTTTTTCGTTCTTGACATTTCGTATGCCATCCCTTACAATAAAACACAAAGCATATAACTTTCTTGATAACAAATAGGCGGCGAGGTTCTGTGACCTGTGCCGAAGTCAAACAAACCGATATATTTTCGGTTTCTAATCTGTCATTCAGAATTTCTATGCTTTTAAATCAACCAACACAATTTAAAAGCAGGAGATTCGAAGCTGTTACTGTTTTCAATAACGCAAAGATGCCAAATATTGTTTTCATGCCAAACCGACGAATGCGAAACAGGCATAGCAAGACTTCTCCTGCGGAACAGGAGGAAACATGGAAGTCAGAAAACTACGGGAATGGAAGGAAGCAGAAACGAGGGAACAATTTATGGAAATTAAGGGCGGAAAAGGGTACACCATCGCGGATATCGAAGCGCTGCCGGAAGGGGAGCGGGCGGAGCTGATTGACGGGGAGTTGTTTCGGATGGATGCGCCTGTGACGATACATCAGAAAATTCTCATAGAGCTTGCCTTCGAAATTATGTCGTATATCAAAAAGAACAAAGGAAAATGCCAAATATATCCTGCGCCCTTTGCGGTGCGTATCAAAAAGGACAACCGCAATTACGTGGAGCCGGATATTTCCGTTATCTGTGACAGAGACAAGCTCGACAAAAAAGGCTGTCAGGGAGCGCCGGACTGGGTGATTGAGATTCTGTCGCCCTCCAGCGTGAAGATGGACTGCGAGCGGAAGGTAAAGCTGTACTATGAGACGGGCGTGCGGGAATACTGGATTGTGGACCCGGAGAAGCAGATGGTGATGGTGTATGATTTCGAGCACGGCAAAGTGCCACGCCAGACCGATGTGTGTACAAACGGCACTTGCGCATTGGCGGCGAAGCCATGGGACGAGCCGACGTATTACTCGTTTTCCGAGCGCGTGAGGGTAGGGATTTTCGAGGACTTATTTGTGGATTTTTCCGAGATGGATTTGGGATAAGAGTGGAGAGATTTTTATTTGTTCCTGGTATGCAAAAAGGGCGGCGGACCATGAAAATCCGCCGCGTCTTTTTGTGAAAATGTAATAAATATTCTTACAAGGGGTCTATCTTTGTGCGGCAAAATGTGGTATACTTAGGGCGATTCGAAATTCACAGACAGCAATTTAGACGATATAGGACGGCATACGCTGGAGGATAAATACATGAAAAAGATTGGATTTAAGTTCGCTTCGGCAATCATAGTGCTTGCTTTGATTTCCATAATATCGTTGGGGCTTCTTGCCAACAGCATGACGGCGATTTCCCAGAGCAGTCAGGATATTATGAATAATGAGGTGGAGAAGATTAATCTGATTCACGGTATTTATGAGGATTATCTCAATATGTACATGAACGTGTATGCGCATGTGAACGCGAAACTGCTGCGGACGATGGATAAACGCGCAGAGGATATTCTGACGCGGCGGGCGCAGATGTGGGAATCCATGGAGGCATATCAGGCGAAGATTACCACGGAGGAGATGCAGGAAGTTTATGATTCGCTGGCGGGGCGGCTGGAAAGCTTTGACACTTATGTGGATACCATCATAGAGCTGAGCCGGACGAATGACAAAGAACGCGCCAACAATCTGATTGCCAATAACCTCGGCATGTTGAACAATACCATTGGAAACAGTATGAATGATTTGCTGGAGTTTTCGGATACGGAGCTTGCCGACGGTAAGTCATATCTGCAGGGAAGGGTAGAAAGTTCTTATGTGCTGATTGTTTCGGTTATTATCATTTTGATTGTGACGGCGGTTCTGGTTATGTTTATTGCAAACCGGATTATCGTGGTGCCGATTCAGAAGATTGCGCAGGTAATCAACGGCATGATTGAAGACATACATAATAATAGAGGAAATCTGACCGAGAGAGTGCCTGTACAGACGAAGGATGAAATTGCGACACTTGCCAGGGGTGTCAACGAATTTCTGGATATTCTGCAGGATGTAATCGGCGGCGTGATTTCCTGCAGCGATGAGATTAACAGACAGCAGCTTCACGTCAATGAAGTGGTGGATGTGACGAACCAGAATGCAAGTGATACTTCGTCTACGATGGAGGAGCTGGCGGCAAGCATGGAAGAAGTGTCCGCTACGGTTGGCTATGTCAGCGAGAATACGAGGGAAGCGGAGGCTTCTGTTGGAGAGATGGTTAATCAGGCGGTCAGCGGTACGAAATTTGCGGAAGAGATACGGAGTCGTGCCGAAGAGCTTCGTAAACTGGCGCAGGAAAGCCGTGAGACTGCTGACGGCATGATAAAGGAATTTGATGTGTCCCTGAACGCGTCCATTGAGGATAGCAGACAGATTGAAAAGATTGGTAATCTGACGGCGGATATTTTGAGCATTGCGTCTAAGACAAATCTGCTGGCTTTGAATGCATCCATAGAAGCGGCGCGGGCTGGTGAAGCGGGAAAGGGCTTTGCTGTGGTTGCTGACGAGATTCGTCAGCTGGCGGACAGCTCGAAGCAGACAGCCGGAAATATCCAGCACATTTCTGAGGGTGTTGTGGCGGCGGTTATGACGCTGGCGGAGAATGCGGGCAATTTGGTGAAGTTTATCAATGAGCGGGTGCTGCCGGATTACGAGATTCTGGAGCGCACCGGGGAGCAGTACCTGAATGATTCCATCACGATAGACCGGATGATGGGCGAGATGCGCGATTCCATGGAAAACATCGGCTTGATGATGCGCTCGGTGGCTGAATCCAATGAGAATATCACCAACAATGTGCGGGAGAGCGCACAGGGTGTCGGCGGCGTAGTGGATAACACAGCGGCGCTTGCGGAAAATATGAAGGGTATTGTGGAAGCATTGAATCAGGTTTCCGATGTAGTAAGCCATCTGTCGCAGCAGACGGCATGTTTTGAAGGATAAACGAAGGAAATCAATGAAAAGGATAGGGCGGCGACGCCTGAAAAAGTGAGGGCTGTCCGGATGGGCAGCCCTCTGTGCATATGTGCGTATAAGCAGAGTCGGAAGATGTCATAAATGGATGTAGAGAAAAGTGTGACAGGAGTGTGTAATGGAGAAAACAACGCCTAAATATATGGAACTGGTTGCGTGGATTAAGGAACAAATAGAGATGGAAAAATTGGTTCCGGGGCAGAAAATGTATTCAGAAAATACGCTCAAAGAAATGTTCGGCGTAAGCCGCCAGACGGTTAGACATGCAGTCGGTGTTTTGGAAAATGAAGGGATTATCCGCCGGATTCAGGGGAGTGGCACTTACATCAATGATAACCGTCTGGCAAACCTGACGAAACGGATGCGCGTCTCCGTGGTGACGACTTATGTGGACGGCTATATTTTTCCGCGGACCATACAGGGCATAGAAAACGTGCTTTTGGAAGCGGGTTATTCGGTACAGATTGCCTTTACGAGTAATCAGCACGGACGGGAAAAGGCTATTCTGGAAGATATCATCAGCCGGGATGAGGTATCGGGTTTGATCGTGGAGCCGACCAAGAGCGGCATTCCCAATCCTAATCTGCGGCTTTATCAGGAAATACGTAAAAGGCGGATTCCGGTTATCTTTATCAACAGTTTTTATCCGCAGTTAAAGATTCCGCATGTGTCCATCAATGACCATATGGCAGGGTGGAAGATGACGAAGTATCTGCTTTCCATGGGGCATGAAAAAATTGGCGGTATTTTTAAGCTCGACGACGGGCAGGGGCGCGCGCGTTTTTCGGGATATATGGATGCGATGATGGATGCCGGACTGGAGGTGGAGGACGGACAGATTGTCTGGGTGGACACGGAAGAGAAACAGCATCTGGAGAAGGCATCTGAAAAAGTGTTGGAGCGATTCCGGAACTGTACGGCGGTATTCTGCTATAACGATGAGGTGGCATTTGGACTTCTGCATATTTTCAAGAAGAACGGCATCCGGGTTCCACAGGATATTTCCGTAGCAAGTGTGGACAATTCGGAGCTGGCGATTCTCGGGGAGGTTCCTATCGCTTCTACACCGCACCCGATGGAAAGGCTGGGCGGAAAGGCGGCGGAGAATCTGCTGCGTTTGATTAAGGACCCCGGGTTTGATGCAAACTATGAGTTTGAAGTGGATGTGGTGCCGCGCAGTTCGGTACGGAAAATAAAATAGAGAGTGTGTACAACTTGCATATTTGTATGTACAAGTAGTAGACTGTATGATAAGAAAAATAGTGCGGCTGTCGTAAAAGAGGTTGTAAAATTGTATACAAAATTGTACGGGTGTACAACTTTGTGCCAGCCGCAGGAAAAAGAAAGAGAGGGTATGGTATGAGCGCAGCAAAGAGCTACAAATTTTGGTTTTGTACGGGGTCTCAGGACTTGTATGGGGACGAGTGCCTGAGAAAAGTGGCGGAGCATTCCGCAAAGATTGTGGAAGGGCTGAATGCTTCCGGCAATCTGCCTTTTGAAGTGGTGTTGAAGCCGACGTTACTCGGGCAGGCTTCCATCCGGAAAGCGTTTAATGATGCGAACAACGATTCTGAGTGTGCTGGTGTGATTACATGGATGCACACATTTTCTCCGGCAAAAATGTGGATTCTGGGCTTAAAGGAGTTCCGGAAGCCGCTCTGTCATCTGCATACGCAGTTCAATGAAGAGCTTCCTTATGATACCATTGACATGGATTTTATGAATGAGAACCAGTCTGCGCACGGCGACAGGGAGTATGGGCATATCGTAAGCCGTATGGGGATTGAGCGCAAGATTATTGTAGGGCATTGGGCGTCCGAGCGCGTGCAGAAGCAGCTTGGAAGCTGGATGCGCACGGCAATTGGCGTGATTGAATCCTCCCATGTGCGTGTTTGCCGTTTTGGCGACAATATGAACAACGTGGCGGTTACCGAGGGCGATAAGGTAGAAGCGCAGATTAAGTTTGGCTGGGAGATTGACCATTACTGCGTAAACGATTTGGTGGAGTATGTGGATGCCGTGCCGCAGGGCGACGTAAGTGCGCTGGTGGATGAGTATTACAGCAAGTATAAAATCATTGATGAGGGCAGGGACCTTGAAGAGTTCAAAAAGCATGTGGCGGTACAGGCACAGCAGGAAATCGGTATTGAGAAATTTTTAGTGGAGAATGATTATCATGCGGTTGTGACGCATTTCGGTATGCTCGGCGGTCTGAAACAGCTTCCGGGTCTGGCGATTCAGAGACTGATGGAGAAGGGTTACGGTTTCGGCGCGGAGGGCGACTGGAAGGTAGCGGCCATGGTGCGCATCATGAAGCTGATGACGGCGGGTATTAAGGATGCAAAGGGCACTTCCATGATGGAGGATTATACTTACAATCTTGTACCCGGAAAGGAAGGCATTCTGCAGGCACATATGCTGGAGGTATGCCCTTCTGTTGCGGACGGCGAGATTGGCATCAAGGTATGCCCGCTTTCCATGGGGAACAGGGAAGACCCCGCGCGTCTCGTATTCACGTCTAAGACCGGTCCTGCGGTGGCATGTTCGCTGGTAGATTTGGGCACACGTTTCCGCCTGCTTATCAACGCGGTGGACTGCAAGAAGGTGGAGAAGCCTATGCCGAAGCTGCCGGTTGGCACGGCGTTCTGGACACCTCAGCCGAATCTGGAGGTCGGCGCGACAGCCTGGATTCTGGCGGGCGGCGCACATCACACGGCATTTTCTTATGATTTGACCGTGGAGCAGATGGCTGACTGGGCGGATGCGATGGGCATCGAGAGCGTTATCATCGACAAGGATACCAATGTCCGCGATTTCAAAAACGAGCTGCGCTGGAACGAAGCGGCTTATAGATAAGGAGGTAAAAGGTAAGTATGGGAGCAAAAGAATGTATTGCAAGCGGTAAGGCGGTGCTGGGTATTGAGTTTGGTTCTACTAGAATCAAGGCGGTTCTGGTGGATGAGAACAACAAGCCCATCGCATCGGGGGCACACGATTGGGAGAACAGACTGGAGAACGGCATCTGGACTTACAGCCTGGACGACATCTGGACAGGACTGCAGGACTGCTACAAAAAGCTGACGGAAGATGTGCAGGCACAGTACGGCGAGAAGCTTGTGAAGCTGGGGGCGATCGGTTTCTCCGCAATGATGCACGGCTATATGGCGTTTAACGAGAAGGATGAGCTGATGGTTCCCTTCCGCACATGGAGAAATACCATTACAGAAGAGGCATCCACGAAGCTGACCGAGCTGTTCAACTATCATATTCCGCAGAGATGGACGATTGCGCATCTCTATCAGGCGGTTTTAAACGGCGAGGCGCATGTGCCGGATCTGAAATTTGTCATCACGCTGGCGGGCTATATCCAGTGGAAGCTGACGGGTGAAAAGATCGTCGGCGTGGGCGAGGCGTCCGGCATGTTCCCGATCGACATTGCGACGGGGCAGTTTAACGAAAAGATGATCGCACAGTTTGATGAGGCGGTTGCGGACAAGGGCTTTGCATGGAAACTGAAGGATGTGCTTCCGGCAGTCTACACCGCGGGGCAGCAGGCGGGCGCGCTGACAGAAGAGGGCGCGAAGCTGCTTGATCCCACCGGCACCTTGCAGGCAGGTATTCCTTTCTGTCCTCCCGAGGGTGATGCGGGCACAGGCATGGCGGCGACCAACAGCGTGGCACAGCGTACCGGTAACGTATCTGCGGGAACGAGCGTGTTCGGTATGATCGTTATGGAGAAGGAACTGTCCAAGGTTTATGACGCCATTGATCTGGTGACGACCCCGGATGGCAGCCTTGTGGCGATGGTGCACTGTAACAACTGTACTTCCGACCTGAACGCGTGGGTGAATCTGTTTAAGGAGTATTCGGAAGTGATGGGCATGAAGGTGGATATGAACGAGCTGTACGGCAACCTCTACCGCAAGGCATTGGAGGGAGACGACGACTGCGGCGGTCTGCTTGCCTACAACTATTTCTCCGGCGAGCATGTGACGGGCTTTAATGAGGGACGTCCGCTGTTTGTGAGAACGCCCGACGCGAAGTTCAATCTGGCGAACTTTATGAGAGTGCATCTGTTTACCTCCCTCGGTGCGCTGAAGACCGGCTTCGATATTCTGTTTAACGAGGAGAAGGTGGAAGTGGATGAGATCTTAGGGCACGGCGGTCTTTTTAAGACCAAGGGCGTAGGACAGAGCATCCTTGCGGCGGCAATGAACGCACCCGTGAGCGTTATGGAGACGGCGGGCGAAGGCGGCGCGTGGGGCATTGCGCTTCTCGCTTCCTATATGATCAATAAGGGCGCGGACGAGAGTCTGGCGGCGTTCCTCGACAGCAAGGTGTTTGCGGGGCAGAAGGGCGAGAAGCTTGAGCCGAAGGCATCCGATGTGGAAGGATTTAACAAGTTTATGAAGGCTTACAGCGCGGGGCTTGCGATCGAGCGGGCTGCGGTTGAGTCTATGTAATATCAAGTGTGAAAGGATTTTGAGTGCATCCCTTAGCTCCTTCGCAAACTCGCACCCACCTCGCTTTGCGAGCTCGGTGCTCAGACAGTGCTCCGGAACGTCAGGGTATGCAGCTCAAAATCCGTACAGAATAAAAATAATATAGGAGGATGAAACCTGTGTTAGAAGAACTGAAAAAGCGAGTATACGAGGCGAATATGCTTCTCCCGAAATACGGGCTGGTTACGTTCACTTGGGGAAATGTGAGTGAGATTGACAGGGAGAGCGGTATTTTTGCGATTAAGCCGAGCGGCGTGGATTATGACAAGCTGACGCCGGACGATATGGTGCTGGTGGATTTGGAAGGCAAAAAGGTGGAGGGAAAGTATAATCCCTCTTCCGACACGGCGACCCATGTGGAGCTTTATAAGGCTTACAATGAGATCGGCGGTGTGGTACATACGCATTCTTCCTACGCGACAAGCTGGGCGCAGGCGGGAAGAAGCATTCCCTGTTACGGAACGACCCATGCGGATTACTTTTACGGGGATATCCCGTGTCTGCGGTGTCTGAATGAGGACGAGATCGCGGACGCTTACGAGAAGAACACGGGGCTTCTGATTGTCAGCGAGTTTAAGAGAATGGATAAAGACCCGGTGGCGGTTCCGGCAGTACTCTGCAAGAACCACGGTCCTTTTGCGTGGGGCAAGGACGCGCATGAGGCGGTGCACAATGCGGTTGTACTGGAGGAAGTGGCGAAGATGGCTTACCGCGCGGAGACGATCAATGCGAGGATCCAGCCCGCGCCGCAGGAATTGCAGGATAAGCATTATTTCCGCAAGCATGGCGCCAACGCATACTACGGACAAAAGTAATTAATTGTGCCCGGGCACGGTGACAAAACAGGAGCTTTGTGGTACACTGTGCATAGAAGAAAATGAAGTCATTTTATAAGGAATGGAGGACAGCGATGAACAAATTAGAGTTGCAAAAAACAGCGAATGAAGTCCGCAAAGGGATTGTAACCGCAGTGCATGGCGCGAAGGCGGGGCATCCGGGCGGATCTCTGTCGGCGGCAGACATTTTTACTTACTTATATTTTGAGGAGATGAACATTGACCCGAAAGATCCCAAGAAGGCGGACAGGGATCGTTTCGTGCTTTCCAAGGGGCATACGGCACCCGGGCTTTATTCCGTTCTGGCAAACAGAGGGTACTTCCCGGTAGAGGATTTGCCCACGCTGCGCCACCTCGGCTCCTATCTGCAGGGGCATCCTTGTATGCAGGAGACACCCGGCGTAGACATGTCTTCAGGCTCTCTGGGACAGGGCATTTCCGCGGCAGTAGGTATGGCTCTCGCGGCGAAGATGGACGGCAAGGATTACAGAACCTACACGCTGCTCGGTGACGGCGAGATTCAGGAAGGGCAGGTATGGGAGGCTTCCATGTTTGCGGGACACAGAAAGCTTGACAATCTGGTGGTGATCGTGGACAACAACGGACTGCAGATCGACGGTAAGATTGATGACGTGTGCTCCCCTTACCCGATAGATAAGAAGTTCGAGGCGTTCAACTTCCATGTAATCAATATCGACGGCAATGACTTTGACCAGATCGATGCGGCATTCAAGGAGGCAAAGGCGACGAAAGGTATGCCCACCGCTATTATCTGTAAGACGGTGAAGGGCAAAGGCGTTTCCTTTATGGAGAACAATGCGGGTTGGCACGGCAAGGCTCCCAATGATGAAGAGTATGCGACGGCGATGGCTGATCTGGAAAAGATCGGTAAAGAGTTAGGAGGTGCAAACTAATGGCAGATGTAAAGAAAATTGCGACAAGAGAAAGCTATGGTAATGCACTTGCCGAGTGTGGTGCAGAATTTCCCAATCTGGTAGTGCTGGATGCGGACCTTGCAGGCGCGACCAAGACGGGCGTTTTCTTAAAGGCATTCCCGGACCGCCACATTGACTGCGGTATTGCGGAGTGTAACATGACAGGTATTGCGGCGGGTCTTGCTACCTGCGGCAAGATTCCCTTTATCAGTTCCTTCGCCATGTTTGCGGCAGGACGTAACTTTGAGCAGGTTCGTAACTCCATCGGTTATCCTCACTTAAATGTAAAGATTGGCGCGACCCATGCCGGCATTACCGTAGGCGAGGACGGCGCAACCCATCAGTGTAACGAGGACGTGGCTCTGATGCGGACCATTCCCGGCATGACCGTTATCGTGCCCTCCGATGATGTGGAGGCGAAAGCGGCGGTACGCGCGGCGATTGAGATGGAAGGTCCCGTATATCTGCGCTTTGGCCGCGCGGCTGTCCCGGTAATCAACGACAAGCCGGATTACAAATTTGAGATCGGCAAGGGCGTTCTTCTGAGAGAGGGAACGGATGTGACGATCATCGCAAGCGGCATTACGGTTTCCTCCGCTCTGGATGCGGCAGAAATGCTCGCGGCGGACGGCATCAGCGCAGAAGTGATCAATATCCACACCATCAAGCCTCTGGACGAGGAACTGGTGCTTGCTTCTGCAAAGAAAACCGGCAAAGTGGTGACCGCGGAGGAGCACACCGTGATCGGCGGACTGGGAAGCGCTGTATGCGACTGCCTGTCTGAGAAACATCCCACACCCGTTCTGCGGATCGGTATGCAGGATACCTTCGGTGAGTCCGGCTCCGCGAATGCACTGGTAGAGAAGTACGGGCTGGACGGCAAGGGCATCTACGAGAAGGTAAAGGGCTTTGTAAAATAACGCGGTGGCTAACCGGAGGTTTTTCGAGTGGCACTGCGGAGGATGTTGAAATGTCTAAAAGTAAAAGAATTTTGTCTCCCTCGATTCTGGCGGCGGATTTCGCCAGACTGGGGGAGCAGATCAAAGAGGCGGACGAAGCCGGGGCGGAATACATACATATTGATGTGATGGACGGGGTGTTCGTACCTTCGATTTCCTTTGGGATGCCGGTGATTCGCACCATACGCAAGGTGACGGATAGAGTTTTCGACGTGCATCTGATGATTGTGGAGCCGGAGCGGTATTTAAAGGAATTTAAAGAGTGTGGAGCGGACAGTATTACGTTTCATCTGGAAGCGACGGATGATGCGGATGAGACGATTGAGCTAATCCGAAGCCTTGGCTGCCGCGTAGGTATGTCCATTAAGCCGAAAACGCCTGTGGAGTCAGTCAGAAAATACCTGCCAAAGCTGGATATGCTTCTGGTTATGACGGTGGAGCCGGGGTTTGGGGGACAGAAATACATTCCAGAATCTACGGAGCGTATCCGTCGGGTGCGCGAAATGGCAGACGAGATGGGGCTGGACCTCGACATTCAGGTGGACGGCGGCATTACGGTGGATAACGTGAAAATAGTGATGGATGCCGGAGCCAATGTGATTGTAGCAGGTTCCGCAGTTTTTAGGGGAAACATTACGGAGAATGTAAAGAAATATCTGGCACAGTTTTGATTTAAAACGCATGGCGCAGTCATTCAGACTGCGCCGTTTATTTTGCGGGCTGCCTCTGCTTTACCAAGCAGATACAAAAAAACAATGGCAGGTACACGAAGGATTGGGGTAGCTGTTTCGTGCTTTGTGACGCCGAAATCGTCTATCTCCTTTGTGACTAAAAAGGCGTGTGTAACCTTGGCGGTTTTATCTTTGCATAATTCCACAATGGCGTCCGTGGCGGGAATGTGGGAATTGCCGCGGTATTTGACCTCACAGAGGATTTTCTGCCGGGGCAGTTCCACCACCACATCAACTTCCTTCTGGTTGTCTCTGGCATTTCTGAAATAGCCAAGCTGCGCGGGAGTTCCTTGATAGAAGGAAACCATGTGCTTATAGACAGCGGTTTCTACCACGGCTCCCAGCTCGGTTTCATCCGACAGCACATCGTCAATCATCAGCACCGCATTGCGGATCGCAGCGTCAGCAATAAAAATCTTAGGCTTTCCTTTTATTGCGCCCTTGCTGCCTACGTTCATAGGCTTGGAGAGATAAATAAGGTTGGACATTTCCAGAGCCTCAATATAGTTGTCGATGGTGGAGACAGAGATGTTTTCAAGTTCTTTCGCAGCAGTGGTCGCGCTGAAAATTTCCGTGGTGTTCATACACAAATATAAAAACAGCTTTTCTATAAGCAGAGGATTGCGGATATTAAACAGGGACAGCACGTCACGTTTAATGACCTTATCCACCACATCTTCCCGGAGCATCCGCTGTGCATACAGGTCGTCGCCGGACAGTACAAGCTCCGGGAAACCGCCTAGGGTCAGATAGCGGTTGAAGTGCGTCCGCAGAGGCAGAAACCTGCCGACCAAATCGCTGAGCTGGGAATGGCTCATTTCCAAAAGCTCACAAGGCTGTATGGTATCTGCAGCTAAAGGGTCTTCCAGATTGAGTATCTTACAATATTCATAGAAGGACATAGTGGGAATCTTTAAAATATTCCATCTGCCTGTGCCGCTGTCGGCTAAATCATAATCTAATATAGGAAGTGTAGAACCCGCAGCAATCATGCGTATGTCTTTTCTGTTGTCATAAATCACTTTCATCCATAACTCCCAGTCATCCGTATATTGTATTTCGTCAAAAAAGAGATATTTTTCCCCTTCAATTGGATACATGGATTCATAGACGGACAGGACGGTTTCCACACTGACAAGCTTGAGCATCGGATTGTCGAAGGAAATATACAGGATATTGCGAGGGTTGATGCCATCACCCAGCAGCTTGTCAATAATCTGGTATTGTATTGTGGTTTTGCCGACACGCCTCACACCCGAAAGGACAACAAAACGTCGGATACTTGGATGCTTAAGCATTTGGAGCGCCTCGTAATAAGCCAAACGTCTGTGCGGTTTCGCATCGTCTTTAGCGGCAGAAGGCGCTCGCCACCAAGGATTATACTGCCATAGTACTTTTATAATTTTTTCTTCGCCTACAATTGCCATGAGAAACCTCCGCTTGTGATATAAGGTAGTATTTCGGCGTAAAACAAAAATATACCAATAAAACAGTTCGACTATTATATAAATATATTATAACAATAGTCTGACTGTTTGACAAGTATGTTAATATATCTTATATATAAATAGCAAAATATAACATGCTATTTAAAAGAGTGTTTACATATTACAAAATAAAAACGCACAGACTATTTTGATGTTATAACATAAGAATAGTCTGTGCGTTTGCTCGGTATAATAAGTGTTCTGACAAATATCAGGAAACAATATTTTGCAGCCAAATCCCTTTTTTAACCAATATAAACCCAATTACGCATTTAATCCAGTCACCCATCTGTACAAAGGCGTAAACGGCAACTACGGGCAGAGTGGTGTAGCGGCTCAGGGTAAAGGCAATCACCACGCTGACACACCAGATGAATACGCTGTCGAAAAGGAAAGTGATGATTGTTTTGCCGCCGGAACGCAGGGTAAAGTAAGAGGCGTGCAGAAAGGCGTTCTGCGGCATAAAGACGGCGGTAAGCATAATGAAGTATGTCGCCAGCTGTTTCGCTTCGCCGTTGGTGTTGTAGAGCAACGGGAAAAACTGCGCCAATAAAAGCATGACAGCGGCAATCGCAACACAGCTGAGAACAGAAAAGGCAATCATTTTATTGTCCGTATCTCTTGCCTCGTCCATTTTACCCGCACCTAGAAGCTGTCCTACAATGATTGCCACGGATTCGCCAAGTGCGATAAATACAATATTAAATACATTGTTAATCGTGTTGGAAATATTGAGTGCGGCAATCACATTTAAGCCCCGGACAGAGTAGCATTGCGTCAGCATTGCTGTGCCTGCCGCCCAAAGTGTTTCGTTCAAAAGAAGCGGCATACCCTTTGTTATTATTTTTATCATTAATGAGCCGGGGACTTTCAGTGTACTGTAAAGTCCCTGTACGAAAGGATGCTCCTGCGCATGGCGGTGTGTGTGAACCAAGACGATGGCGCATTCGACGAAACGGGAGATGATGGTGGCGATAGCCGCACCACGAACGCCCAAAGACGGTGCGCCAAATTTACCATATATTAAGATGTAGTTCAAAATCAGATTGACGAAGACGGCGATCACGCCTGCTTTCATGGGCAAAATCGTCTTTCCGCACTCACGAAGGGTGCTGGAATAAACCTGAACCAGCATAAAAGGAACCAGACCGGGAATCATAATCAGAAGGTATTCCCTGCCGTAGCGCAAAGTGGCGGCAGCGCTTTCGACTGAGCCGTCTCCCTGCAAGTAAAACGTAATCAGCGAATCACCGGCAGTCAGAAGAAGGATTATGGTAAATAAAGTAATCAAAGAAACCATCCATATTTTATAACGGACAGTCTGGCGGATGCCTTCCTGATTTTTCTGCCCGAAATACTGCGCGGTAAAAATACCCGCGCCGGACACACCGCCGAATAGGCAGAGATTGTAGACAAAGAGGAGCTGGTTTACGATGGCTACGCCGGACATTTGCTCCGTGCCAATCTGCCCAATCATAATGTTGTCCAAAAGGCTTACAAAATTTGTAATACCGTTTTGAATCATGATGGGAACCGCAATGGCGAGTACCATTTTGTAAAAGCCTCTGTCTCCGATAAATTTACGCTGTGTTTTCTCTAAAAGTCTCATTCCATCATTCTACAGTATCTGGCAGGCGGATGCAACTTATTTTCGTGCCGCTGTCGATATCTGACGTTTGTAGTTTCTATTATTTCCTTTGTGGTGTATTTTTCCTAAAATTAATAATATGTTGATTAAACGGAAAATTCCGCCTTGCCTTTAAATGTATGATGAAATATGATGAAATAAGCGAAAATGCACAAACTACAAACAGTTAAAGATGGAGGAGAAGTCATATATGAGATTTGAAAATTTAACGAACTGTGAAGAGATGGTGATGAAGACGGTGTGGGATGCAGAAAGAGAGTTGGATTTGTCGGATATTACGCAACGAGTAAACGAAACATACCATAAAGAGTGGAAACCACAGACCGTTTCCACTTTTTTGGCGAGGCTTGTCAGGAAAGGGTATTTAAAGCATTACAGACAGGGGCGGGTATTTTATTATCAGATACTTATTTTGCAGAAAGATTATCTCTGGGAAATGGCAGAAAAATTTGCGGAATTTTGGAAACCGGAAAATGTGGATGTTTTTTTGGCGGCATTAGAAAAATAGCACTTGCTATCGTTCACTTTTTCGTCCGCTTTGCCACGCCCTACAGCAAATCGCAAAATCAAACAGTAACGCTCGAAATTTCCGCATTAGCAACAAATTAGTGACAAAATTCCTGTTTCCGGAACCGTTCCCATCCCGCTGTCCGCGCGGGCTTGTACGATTTTATAAAAATTTAATTAGTTACAAATTAGCGACAAATTGGGTGGATTGACCTGAATTACGTCTCTTTGCGTTTGGAAATCCGCCTTCTTTTTGTGCGCAAAATCCTGCAAAGCTGCATGAGTACTGGTGATTTTAAAATTAAGAAAATCTTAAGAATTTCGCGTGACAAGATGTGGAGGAGACAGAAAATCCCGCAAATTCGGGGGTTTCAGAGCCCACAGAAGGCGAACAAGACGAAAGTACGGAGGGTGGAGAAACACCTGTTATTGATACGGGAGATAATTCCGACGAAAATCAAGATCAGGAAGAGACACCCGACGTTGAAGAAGAGCCTATAGAGACGACGGAGGAGGAAAACCCCGCAGTTGATTCTTCCTATGAGATTAACGCGACTGAAAATCCGCAGACTGATCTTGCAGCTCCTACAATTACCCTGAAAAAGGGCGCGGAGAGCATTGAAAGCGGCACGGCTGTATCGAATCGCGCAAACGACGTTAAATTTGAGATTGCGAAAGAAGATGGCGTGTCGTACTTTTATACGCTGAACGGTGAAGCGCCTACCGCAAGCAGTACTGCATATAATACAGAGGTGCAAATAACTGCTCCGGATAAGGATGCGGAGGAAACCGTAACCATTAAGGCAATCGCGCATACGGATGCGTCTGGCACCGAAGGCACCGAAGGTTATGTACCGGCGCAGGATTCTACTGTCGCTACCGCAACAGTCGTATTTCGGGCCAAGGCTGAGGGAAACACTATTTCCGTAGCGGACGGATCAGACGCGGCAACGATAACAATCGATGGCAAGAACCTTTCGACGGCAAGCTATCCGATCACGGATACCACGAAAGATATCGAAGTCACGGTGTCTGCAAAAGACAAAATGTTCGAAGTTATGTACAGCGTGGATGGCGGTGTATGGACGAGCGCGCAGAAAAAAGAAACGACGGAGGAGAATCCCTATTGGGATGTTACTTATGAGGAAGGGACCTATATCATCCCGAGCGAAGCTCTGAGCAAAAACGTAACCGTCTGCGTTTTTTACCTGAAAGAGATTGCGCTGGAATGGAAGAACAGTGCCAATTGGAGAACTGTTGAAATAAATGCTAATGTGACAAGAGAAGACTCAGACAGTTCCAATAATCAGGGGATATGGGGCGCACAATATCCGGCTGTTGAAGACGAGAAGGTAAATGTACTGTTTGCGCCGCAGAATACGAAAGTCAAGTTGGAGTTAACATCCATCAAAAACACAGGCTTTGCATTCGGTAACGTTACTTATCAAAAAGGAAACGGTCCGGTAACGCTGGGTACAGTCGCGGATGACAAAAAGTCTGCTACTGTTGAAATTGCGAATATCGAAAACAATGATTGTAAAGTAAGCATTGATGGCGAATCACCAGAGACTCTTACAGATTTGTATGTATACGTTAATGACAATGATGCACCATTAGAGGGAAAGAACGGCACATATAATGTAGAACCTTGGAAGACATATAATGTCGAGGCCTACGACAGATACAATAACAAAGCTATTGCCCTTACAGATGATGCAGTTACTGTGACGGGAGGCAGTGTCAAGAAGGCGGCGAACGCCCAGCCTGGATTTTCTGATCCTGCTGCGGCTGAATATGCCGTGACAGGAAGCAAGGTTAAGCTGGCGGCTAACGAGGCAGTTGCAAACAAGTCTGTCACTGTACAGGTAAAAATCGGCTTAGTTACAAAAAAGGCAATCCTGAAGGTCGGACCGGCGGTGACGGAAGTAAAGCTGAAGGACACGAAACTGGATAATAAGATTCCCCAGAGCCCCGGCACGAAGCGTAGCTATCCGCTTACCGTGACACAGCCTAAATCTGCAGACACTGTTACGGTGGATATTAAGGACATCAAGATCTTTGAAGAAGGTGGAAACGCCGAGGGAAGAGGCCTGACTGAAGACGAAGTATGCGGAGATTATATTGAATGTACGGGATCTGTTTCTACTGGCAGTCTTGACATAACGACGGAGCCTTTTACCGGTAAGACGACAAAGGTTGTGGCGAAACTCGTATTTTTAAATAACAGCGAAGCTGGAGCCAAGAGCACTGAGACTACACCAGACGACGGAGCAGTAAGTGAGGAGATCACACTGACGGTTGAGAATAATAAGGACACCCCGACCAAATACGCGGAGAAGCTCACTGTAAAGGCTACAAAAGCGGCGTCCAGCCTTTATACCGGTCAGACGGCGGTTGTGGCTACGGTTGATTTCGGAAAGGACACATATAACCGCGGATATGACGTGGAGCTTTATGATGTTCCTGAGTGTTTTGAAGTCATTGGCAACAATGGTCGTGCCATAGAGGCCAATGAAGAGGGAATCGTTGCACTTGATGACACTGACGTTAAATCGATGACGCTGGATGACAGCCTGCAGATTACACTGCGTGCAAAGAAGAACAATGAAGCCGGGGCTTCCTTGGGCAAACAGACGATCAAGGTAAGAACCACCTATCTGGCTGGTAAAGGTGACGAGAACATAGTTCAGGCTACAGGATCTGCAAATGTGACGGTGGTGAGAGGTATTGAGAGTATCACAGCGACATCAGCACCGCAGATTTACAGAAGCGGCACCGACAGACAGGCGAAAGCAGGCACGGCAAAAATTGCGGTTACTTATAATACTGCAGGCAAATATGCTGACGCCAAGAGCGCAACACCTAGGACGAAAAAGGTTACCTACGAAGTGGGTAGTGTGACCAATGGTGAGTTTGCAGTTAATAATGATATTTTGGGCCATAACAGCAAAGGGCAGCCGATGGTAACCGTGAAGAACGGTACCGTCACGGTTGACAAAGAGTATGTTGTAAAAAATAGCGGCTTAGATGAATTCGCTGTTCGTGTAGTGGCAGCGGACTATGAGGAAAATAAAAGTAGTGCTGTAGTTGGGTTCAAAGTAGCGGGAGAGGCAGCAATGCCTGAAGGCGCGAAAGTTGTACTTGTCGATTCGAACAATAACGAAGTAGAGTTTGACCAATCTGCTGACAAGACCCCGAAGAATCAGCTTACAATCAATAAATTGAAGGGGCTGAAAGCAATCGTTGTCAAGGGCGACCCGACTGGTGAGAATGGCGCGTATACCGATGCAGAGATAGTGCCTGCGAAACTTTACACGATGACTCCTGCCAAGGGCAATGTGTTTGTCAATGCGAACGGAACTTTCACGGTCAACAAGCTTACGAATAATGTCGTGATCGAGGCGAAAGCCAACGACGGCAGCAGACATGCCAAGGTAGCGAGCGATAAGTTCAATGTTGTATATGACGACAGAACGAAAGCAACCGGGGACGACGCTGCGAAAGTCAGCTATACGGTGGACTACGATGACAAAACAGCTACAGTAGCGCCTGCATCCCAGTCCATCAAGCTTGATTATCCTACCGGGACAGTGATTCACCTGAACGTGACTGACAAGGATGGCAAGAAGTTAAATACAGAGAATTCCATCTACGACCTCAAACTGGCGGTAAAGAATGCGAAGGTAGTCAAGAAGAGTGCCGACAATCTTGATCTTGATATCATTATGACAAAGAGCCCGGTAACGGTGACCTTGTCGGATGCAAAGGGCAAGAATCCAAGGACGTTTAGTTTTACAAACATATTCCTTGATGACACTACTTCTGAAGGAAAAGCATACATCAAAGATTTGAAAGCGAAAACCCCTAATGTAAGTCTTACAAAGGGAGTTAAGCTTTACGCGGATGTAACTGGTCAGAAACTGAGTTTTACCATGAACAAAGCGGTAGAGGATGCGAGATACGTGGTAATTTCCGCGCAGAACGAGGAAGCTGATACAAAAGTCTTCCTGAACCGTCTGACGGAAAAGAAGATAAAGATTAATCCCGCCGTAAAAGAATTTACTTTTACATGTGATGCTGTAAAGATGCCTACCTTAAAGAAAGGTGCGTCTATTGCGTTCACCTTCCTGAACAGGGATGAGGAAATTATTACACAGACTACGAAGGCATTGACCATCAAGACAACAGCGCTGAAGAAGAGCTATAAGCTTGATGCGAAGTACACGTTGTCTGAGACGGACTCTGTAAGCGTACCGCTGACAGGTAAAGGCAGTGCGGTTGCGGGCGTGCAGTTCACGGAGTTGTACAACGCAAACATAAAAGGAAAGGTCAATAAGTTTAAAACCGCATTTGAGTTGGATGCTGAACATGGAAAACTTTCCCTGAAAACGACGACCGACACGGACGGCAACATCACTGCGGTTGCAAGGACATGGGATGCGACGGCTGAGTCCAAGAAGGAACACAAGGATGACTGGATTGGTTTCGTGGGATATACGGTAATGTATGAAGATGGTACATCCGATGAATTTGTATCCAAAATTCAGGCAGCGCTTGCCAAGACCGATAAAGGCGGCAATATTCTCACAGCCAAGAAGTATGCTGCGAGTGCAGTAAATGTGCTTGGTGAGGTCAAGGATGCTGACGGTAATAGCTTGAATACAGAGAAAGTTGAAGATGTAGATTGGCTGAAAGAGCCGGGTGTTACTTCTATAACAATAGGCAAACTTCCGGCAGATATCGTGGCAGCATACGCGGTACCGGATAACAGCAAGAATAAGGTCGCTGATGCCTTCAAAGTGATGAAGCGTCCGGGCGTATTGGGCGATGCGGAAGGTCAATCAATGGTTGACGGCAACACGGTAACTATAAAAGTAAAGCCGACTGCAGATGGCAAGGCTGGCAGCTACAAGGGTGATCTCTATGTCATTCCGGCAGACAGCGCATATGCGAAGCAGAAAAATTTGACGGATGAGGTTATCAAGAGCAGAGGCGTGAAGCTGGCGATCACAGTCAATGTGAAGGCAGATAATTCGAAGAATAAGATTAAAGTTACGACGAAGAGCGTATCCTTCCTGGGACAGGAGCCCGAGAAACTCGAGCTGAATGGTGCGTTCAAAAAGTATTATTACGCGGAGATTCCTTACACGGCAAACGTCGCTGCGGAGATTACATCCGTTGAGATGGAAAATATCAATTTGACAGGACCGAATAAGAAAGACAAGGAAGGAAATCCACTGGCTCCGGACGGCGACAAGCAGAATCATCTGGTATTCAGCGAAGCCGTTGAGAAGGCAGGATTCGTGGCAGTAAAGGCAAACAATAAGAATGCCTTGGGGCTTTATATTGACGCGGATGCATTCCAGCAGTTGGTAATCAAGGATGCCAAAGAGTGGTCAGGAAGCACATTCTCCAAGATTAAGGTGACAGTCCACTTTGCTGGCGAACAGTTTGAAGTGAAGAACAACAAAACAACCTATAAGAAGGCAGTGCCGGAGTCCTTTAACATCAGCATGACGATGCCTAATCCGTTGGATATTACCAGAGCAGAAGAACTGCTTGGAATCGCTTTGGGGATAATTAGAGATACGGTTAGTGAAACCGTGAAGGTGAACGGCATCAGGGATGTGAGATACAACGAGTCGGATAAGGTGCTCACTGTCATTGCGGACAATCAGAATGTGCAGATTGAAACGGCGATGGTGAAGGGAACTGATGATGCGATTGCGGAGGCTCTCTTGAGGAATGAGGAGTTGAAGGGCTATGTGGATCTGCTGACAAGTATCAAGGTTGAGGTTTCAGAGAACGAGAATACTTCGGCGGCTACAGAGGTCATGAAGCAGGAGACAGAAAATGCGAACAAGAAGATGCTCAAGGATCTGCTTGCTAAGTACACCGATAAGCTTGTGAAGAAGCTACAGGATGAAGGGCATGACACGCCTGTGTGGGGTGACCTTGACGGCAGAGAGCTCAAGCTGACACTTACAGCAAAGAAAGGCGAGGTCGAGGAAAGCCAGTCCTGCACGGTTCGTTTCATCGTGGACACAGAACCCGAGGAGGATGAGGGAGACGAGCTTGATATCGCCATAAAGAATGCGGTTCGCAGGCTCAACAGCGCGGCAGCCATTCCTGGTATAGGTGAAATCACTTATAACGTATATGACCATAAGATTACAATCACAGTCTCTGATGATAAGCAGGATATCGTAGCATCGAAGAATGCGGGCAGGGACAGTACCGTGCAGATTCTTCTGGGTGAATTGGGAGAGTACATGGATGAAGTAGATGAAGTAGAATTTTCCCATGAACAGGAGTACACGATAGAATCTTTAACAGTTAAGCGAACAGATCATAATCAGCCAACAGAAGCTTATATTTCGAACCTCATAGATAAGTGGACGGATAAATTGGCAGCAGAGCTGAAGTCAAATGCTACTTATGGACGGCTGAAAGGAAAAGAGCTGACTGTGAAAACTAATTCGGTTAAGGACGGTGAGAAGACATACACAATTGTGTATGAGTAAATCAGCAGTACGGACAGACAAGTCAGTAAAAAACAATAAGTAAAGAAAAAGGGGGCGGAGAGCCTTCCGGCAACCCGCCCTCTATCTTTACGCCAAATTTTGACAGAAAAAAGGAAATTGCTGGAAGAAAAGTACGGCAGGAAAAAAGCGGGAAAAGGAAATTCAGAAAGAAACGGAAAACAAGAAACAGAAAATCAGAAACAGAAGATCAGAAACAGAAAAAGAAGAATCAAGAAAGAAGAAAACAGAACGGGAATCAAAAGACCATGAACAGGAAAATAACGACAAAACGAGAAGATAGATCAGGAAGCATAGCAGAAAGACAGCGTGACACAGGGAAGGCGGGAACGGGACGCCTGCGTATCGCGCGGACACTCACCGCCGCTTTTGCGGCGCTCCTCCTCCCCCTGCTCGTGCCGGTGACGGCGCTTGCCGGGGACATAAACAGTGCGGAGCAGGGCGTCCTTGACGCCATCTCCGAGAAGCAGGAGTACGAGGGCGCCTACTACAAGGTGACGGACGGCTATATAGCAAAAGTCACCGAGTATCTCTCCCGTGACGGCATCGACATGGGCAGACGGGAGGCAAACGACTACATCGCCCAGTTCCGGAGCAACATCGGCGTGGGCATCGCCTCGGGCTACATGGAAAAGGTGGGTGATGTGGAAAGCGCGGACCCGGGCGCCGGAAATGCAGGCGGCAGCACGGATGAGGCTACAGGGACTGGCACGGATAACGGCAGCGGCACAGGCAGCGGAGCGGGGACAGGAGACGGCACAGAGAGCGGTACAGGCGAAAACAGTGGTACCGGCACGGGAAATGATGCGGCTGCGGGAAGCGGCTCCGGCAGCGCGGCAGGCATAGGGACGGACCCGGAAGGTGACGGTCCGGTCGTTGACAACACCATCGGTTCCACATTGGAGGGCGCCGTAGAGTATGTGGTGCTCCCCATGGATGAGGAGACGATGTACGTGCAGGGCACGGAGTCCCTGTCCGTGCACGAGGAGGCATACAAGGATTCCCCTGTCATCGGGGAGGTGAAGGAAGGGGAGCCCGTCAAGGTCACCGGCGGGGCGAGCACCGGCTGGGCACAGATAGCCTTCGGGGAAAAGACAGGCTATGTATCCGCTGCCTACCTGCGCACACAGGGATATATGGACAGGAAGGAAGCGGAAAAGAAGGCGGAGGAAGAAGCGAAGAAAGCGGAAGAAGAGAAAGCCGCGGAGGAAGCGAGAAAAGCGGAAGAAGCGAAGGCTGCGGAGGAAGCGAAAAAAGCGGAAGAAGCTAGGATTGCCGAGGAAGAGGCGGCGCAGGCAAAGGACTACTCCAACGCGAAGCCCGTAGAGAACTCCATCAATTTAGGTCTGATAGCGCTGGTGGTCGTAGTGGTGATCGCGGTCATACTCGGGGGCGTGCTCTTTTACCATAAAAAGAACAGCAGATCCGGGAAGAGATAGTCCGGGGCGGATTTGGGAAGATGGCACATTATACAGACATACACAGCCATATCCTGCCGGGCGTTGACGACGGCGCGGCGGATAGGGAAATGACAATGGAGATGATCGACGCGGCGTACGCCCAAGGCGTGCGGGTGATGATAGCGACGCCTCATTACTACCCGGGACATGTGAAACACCCGAGGGAATACGTGGATCAGGTGTTTCAGGAGACCGTATCGGTGGTAAAAGAGAAGTATGCGGACCTGGCGCTTTATCCCGGCAATGAAGTCTACTATCGTGAGGGGGCTCTAGAGAAGCTGCTCGATAAGAGAGTGCATACGCTGGCGGATACCCCTTACGTGCTGCTGGAGTTTTCACCCGGCGCCCACATAAACGTGCTGCGCGGTGCGGTGCGCGGATGCGTGGAAGCCGGATACTATCCGGTACTGGCACATATCGAGAGATACCAGTGCCTGTGGAAGAACGAGAAGGCTGTGGAGGAGCTGGTGCGGATGGGCGCCTACATGCAGGTGAACGCGGAGAACTTCACGGAAGGGTTCTTTTCGGCGCGGCGGCGGTGGTGCCTGAAACTGGCAGGGGAAGGCCTCATGCATTTCCTCGCGAGCGACGCCCACAACACAAAGGAACGCTGCCCCAACATAAAACAGGCGGCGGATTATCTGGAGGGAAAGCTGGATGAGGGGACATTCCGCAAGATCATGTATGACAATCCGGCAAGGCTCTTAAAGGGAGAATATTTGAGGTAAGAACAGTACAGACAGGAACGGGAATGTCCGGGGAGACACGGCGTGCCTGTCACGGACATTGGGAGGAACGAATGAACAACCAGGAAGAAACAGTAGAAATAGATCTGCTAGAGATACTGTACCTGCTCGGCAGGCGGATATGGAGCATACTGGCGGCAGGCGTGGCGGTCGGGCTGGTGGCAGGGCTCGTGACCCATTACGGGATCGAGGAGAAATACAGTTCGACCTCGAAGCTCTACATCCTGTCCACATCGACGTCGATCACGTCGCTTGCGGACATACAGGTGGGGACGTCTTTGACCAAGGACTATATCGAGCTGGTACAGAGCAGGCCCGTGGTGGAGGAAGTGATACAGAACCTGAACCTGAACCGCACTTATGAGGAAGTCTTAAAACAGATGACCTTCTCAAACCCCAACGACACCCGCATCCTTGTAATGACGGCGGAAGACCCGGACCCGGTGCTGGCGAAGGACATCGTGGATGAGTTCGCCAAAGTGGCGAGGACGAACATCTCCACCATCATGAAGACCGAAGAACCAAGCGTCGTGGAGCTCGGGTACATCACAAACAAGCCCGTGAGCCCGAACCTGTTAAAGAATACTATCATCGGCGTGCTGCTAGGGATCTTTGTCATGTCCGCCATCGTGGTCGTGCTCTATATGGTGGATGATTCGGTGAAGAGCTCGGATGACATCGAGAAGTACCTGGGACTGAACACGCTGACGAGCATCCCGCTCTTAGAGGACGAAGGGGACACCCAGAAGAAGAGCGGTATAAAAGTCCCGTTTGGAAAGAAAGCGGCGGGAAAAGGGAAAAAGAAGTAAGAAGCACGGGCAGCGGAAATAAGAAGCAGGAAATACCGGAAATGATACAGGAGGAAATAAATGGCTAACAGCATCTTGTTCCAGAATTTGGAAAAACAGACTTACGCCAGAAGGGAGGCGTTCAATTCCCTGCGCACGAACCTGCAGTTCTGCGGGGTGGACAATAAGGTGATCATGTTCACGAGCTGTACGCCCGACGAAGGCAAGAGCACCGTGACCATGGAGCTGGCAAGGTCCCTAAACGACGACGGCAAGAAGGTGGTACTGGTGGACGCGGACTTGCGCAAGTCCGTATTCGTGGGAAGATACCGCATCCATTCCGAGGAGACCATGTTCGGGCTGTCCCACTACCTGTCCGGGCAGAAAAAGATGGATGAGGTGATAAACCATACGAACATAGAGAACCTTGACATGATCATCGCCGGACCCGTGGCGCCCAACCCAACGGAACTGTTGGGGCGTGAACTGTTCGTGAACCTCCTCGCGGCACTGAAGGAACGCTATGACGTAGTGCTGGTAGACTGCCCGCCCCTCGGATGGGTAATCGATGCCGCGGTGGTCGCGCCGAACTGTGACGGCGTGGTGCTCGTGGTGGAGAGCGGGGCGATCAGCTACCGTTACCTGCAGGATGTGAAAAAGCAGCTGGAAGTGACCGGCGTCAACATCCTCGGCGTGGTGCTCAACAAAGTGAAGGTGGAGGGCGGCGGCTACTATAACCGCTACTATTCCGGTCATTACAAAGGCTACTATAACAAGTACGGCAGATATGGCTACGGGCGTTATGGCAAATATGGCAAGTACGGGGAATACGGACATTATGGGGAAGAACCCACCGAGCCCCTTGAAGACGTAGCCGCTTCCTCCGGGGAAACCGCAGAAAAACCGGGGGGGGGGTATAACGGGTAACGAAAAAGCGATTGATTTTGACAAACTCTATCAGAATGTCAGGAAGGAGAATGAACGGTGAAAGAACGTCATCAGAAAAACAGGACCAGAAAGAACCATTTTTCAAGGATATCCTCTGCGTCAATTGTGCTGCTGCAGCTTCTGATGTTCGGGTATATCTGGCTCTCTTACTATAACCTGTATGCTTTCCGCACGCACCGCCTGACGGGAGGGGTGGTATCGCTTCTTCTTTACTACATCATTTACAGCAGGCTTGTGCGGATTTACAGGGCTGACAAAGTGGCGCAGTACTCCATCGGGGAGACCGTCTTTTCCCAGCTCCTCGCCTTTGGCATTACGGACCTGATCTTTTATGTGGAATGCTGTTTTATCGCGCGCAGGTATGTCTCCATCCTGCCGGGGACCCTCACGGTGGTGGTGCAGTTCCTCGTCACCTGCCTGTGGGCGGTCATTGCCAAGAGATATTATCTGGGGCACATCACGCCGCAGGAGACCGTTGTCATCTATGGGGACTTGAGCGTGAAAGGGTTCCTGCGAAAGATAGAGGAAAAGCCGTGGAACCTCTTCAACATCCATAAGAAGGTGTCCGCGGGGGAAGGCATGGAGGCGTTAAAGGCAGCCATAGACTGCTCGGAGACCGTCATCCTCTACCAGATAGATTACAGCTTACGGGAAGAGCTGATGTATTACTGCATCAACCAGCAGAAGGTGTTCTATGTGACGCCCACCATCACGGATATTGTGGCGAGCGGTTTTGAGAACCGCCATTTCATAGACAGCCCCCTGATGAAATATAACTGCTATCAGGAGTCCCTTGTACAGGCCATCTTCAAACGGTGCCTGGATATCGGCGTGTCCCTGTTCGGGCTCATCGTCACCCTGCCAATCACCCTGCTCACGATGCTTGCCATCAAGTTAGAGGACGGCGGCAACATCTTTTTCAGACAGGAGCGCTACACGAAGGACTGGAAACGGTTCTCCATCATCAAGTTCCGCAGCATGGTCATGGACGCGGAGAAGGACGGGGCGCAGCTGTGCAGCGCGAATGACAGCCGGATAACGAGAGTGGGTGCGGTCATCAGACGCTTCCGCATTGACGAGATCCCCCAGCTGCTCAATGTGCTTAAGGGAGACATGACGCTCGTCGGTCCCAGACCCGAGCGGGTGGAGAACGTGGAGAAATACACGGAGGAGATGCCCCAGTTCGCGTACCGCCTGCAGGTGAAGGGCGGGCTGACTGGCTATGCGCAGCTCTACGGGAAATATAACACGAGCGCTTATGACAAGCTGCGGCTGGATCTGATATACATAGAGAACAGGAGCCTGATACTTGACCTGAAGCTCATCATGCTGACCTTAAAGATGCTGTTCATCCCAGAGAGCACGGAAGGGTTCAGCGAGGAGGCAGTAGGGCTGATGCAGGTGGAGCTGAAGAAGAGGGATCTGACGGCATGAGGGGAGCTGGTAGAGAGACATATTAATCAATTTGATTTGGCATAGAAGATAGAGAGGAAAAACAGAAAATGAAGATTTGTATTTTAGCAAGTCGATTTCCTTTTCCTGAGAACGGCGGAGATACGTTGCGCATAAATAGTATTGCACGTTATCTGAAGTCAAAAGGCTTTGATTTGATTTTAATTTCCTTTTGTAATGGCGAAATAAAATTGGAGAAGGAGTATTTTGAACTATACGATACAATTTATGTAGTAAAGCATTCAAGATTATCCGCATTTATATTTTCTGCTTTGGCTATTCTTTGTGGAAAACCGATTCAGTGTGGGTACTATTTTTCGCCTAAATTTGCTAGTCAGGTAAGAAAGACGGAGCAAATGGATTCACCTGATAAATATATAGCCCATCTTTTACGGACAACCTCCTATGTCGAAAATAGGCGAATGAGCAGAAAAGTCATTGTAGAAATGACAGATGCGTTGTCAAGAACATATTCCCTTTCCAATCAATCAGAAGGCTTCAATATAAAGAAATATATTTATAAAATAGAAAAAAGTTTGATTCGCAGATATGAGAAGAAAGTGATTCAGTATTTTCCCAAAATAGTGCTTGTCTCAGCGAACGATATAGAATACCTGAGATTACAAAATGGTCTTGGCGGTGATAACCTCATATGCCATACGAATGGGGTTGGGTGCAGGCGTTATGTGAATAATACTTGGAATAGAAATAAAATTGGTTTTGTTGGGAACATGCGTACACTTCAAAATCAGGATGCAGTTTTGTTTTTTGTAAAAGAAATTTTTCCGAGTATAAAACGCCAATGTCCGGACTCGGTTTTAGTAATAATTGGTGCAGAACCTCCTAAAAAAATAAGAGCTCTTTCTGACAGTAAAAACATAATAGTAACAGGTTTCGTGGATGATTTAGAGAGCGAAATATCCGACTGCTGCGTATCGGTTGCTCCCATACGTATCGCAGCAGGAATTCAAAATAAAGTATTGGTATCAATGGCATGTGGAATTCCAGTGGTTTTAACAAGCTTGATCGCAAAAGCTATTCCAGAATTGGAAACGGGGCGGAACTGTATAATTGCAGATAAACCGGCAGAAATAGCAGATGCAGTTGTGAGAGTAATGCAAAATGAGGACTATCGTGGGCAATTGTCCAAAGAGGGATGTCGAATAATAGATGAAAACTATTCGTGGAATAAGGTGCTTGATGGTTATGAAAATTAGGAGCAAGAAATGATCAGTCTCAAGTATTTTTTTAATAAGGTTAAAGATGTAAGAGTGTCAGACTTAATTGCCGTGTTTCCAATGTTGACAGCGTTAGCGATTTCCCCTGTATATAAAAGCAGATATAAAGGAACTTGGCTTATATGTGAAGAACCAAAAGAAGCACGGGATAACGGCTATTGGTTTTTTCGAAAAATGTGTGAAAATCATTCCGAGCAACACTGTATATATGCGATTGACAAATCATCTGTTGATTATGCAAAAGTAAAAGATTTGGGTGAGGTAATACAGTATGGAAGTCTTAGACATTGGATTATTTATTTTACCTGTCAGCATAATATTAGTTCACAAAAAGGCGGGAAACCCAATGCGGCATTATGCTCCTTTATTGAGTTGAATGGATTTTATAACGCGCATAATGTATTTTTGCAACATGGAATTATAATAAATGATTTGAAATGGCTGCATTCCGAATGTTCCCAATTTCAAATGTTTGTAGCGTCTGTGCCTTTAGAAAAAAATTTTATAATCGATGTATTTGGTTATAAAAAAGAAATTGTTAAATTAACTGGTCTCCCTCGGTTTGACAATTTACACAACGTGGTTGTTAAAAAAAATCGAATTATTATTATGCCAACTTGGAGACAATGGTTTACTTTGAAATCCAGAAAAAGGAGCGGGTTACAGAATGATTTTGCAGATTCTGAGTATTTATCAAAATGGAAAGAATTATTACAAAGTGAAAAATTGAATTACCTGATTGATAAGTTTCAGCTTGAAGTGATATTCTATCCGCATCGAAATATGCAGCGATATTTAAAAAAGTTTTGTGAGAGATTAAACAGTAAAGTGGTTGTAGCCTCTTGGGAAGAGTACGATATTCAGGAATTACTAAAAACGTCGGAAATGATGATAACTGATTATTCCAGTGTTTTTTTTGATATGATATATATGAAAAAACCGATTATATTTTATCAATTTGACAGAAAAGATTTTCGAAAGTTTCAGTATGAACAAGGATATTTTGACTATGAAAATACACCATTTGGGAAAAGCTATACAAAATTAAGTTTAGTTTTAGACGAACTTCAAAAAATAATAGAAAACGGATTTAGATGTACGGATGATTTTATGAGAGCACATAAAGAATATTTTAAATTTTATGATACTCAAAATTGTGAAAGGATTTTTAAAGCAATATGCGAGACTTGAAAACCTATAAATGGATCGTATTAATATTTTGCTATTATATTTATCCATTTGTTATTAATAGAGCGTCTCTTCTTAGTTATATAATTACTTACGGGATTCCTTTTATATATGTTATTTTTAATTATAACTTATCAGCCAAATTTATCGGAAAAGTAAAGAAAAGTCAGTTTCAGTGCTTGGCTTTAGTACTTCTTTTGACTTTTGCAAGCATGGTTTATCCGACACTTCATCATACAGATGATTTTAGCTATATCAGTGCGATTACTTTTGTTTTTAGGAAATTGCTTATTTATGTTTTTCTGTGCGAGGTTATTATAAAAAAATATAAAGAAAAATCAATTCCGGAAATATTTATGTATTATTTTTGTGTTGCTACCTTTTTATATGTACTATCTACTTTAATATTCTTGGGATTTGCACCATTGCGAACATTTTGGATGGAATGTGTAAGTAGTGAAAATATTACGGAATTGTATACCTCTGGCTATGGATATGTTACACGAATTGGTTGGCAGGGCTTTTCTGGATTTCGTAATACATTAAGATGCAGTTTATCTATTGTATTTCTCTTTTATTTATATTATGAAAAACATATTATAAATAATATTGGTTTTGCATTATTATTTGTATTCTCATTAATAGGCAATATGTTTTATGGAAGAAGCGGAATTGCTGTTTCAATTTTATGTATATTTGTTGCCTCATTATATTACAAAATTGTAAAAGTTACTGTGTTAGCCAAATGGATGTTTGCCCTTATTGCGGTATTTATGATGATAAGCTGGTTGAGGAATTTGAATCCCCTTCTTAACCAATGGTATCTTTGGATGACAACTCCGTTTAAAAATCTTATTACTACGGGAAGCTTTAATAATATTTCTGTTGAAAGATTATTAGAAAATATGATATTTATACCAGAGTTTAAAACACTAATAGTTGGAGACGGACGATATGTCTTTAATAATACATATTATATGAGGACCGACTCGGGATTTATGCGTCAAATATTATTTTGGGGACTACCTGGTACTATTTTAGCATATACGGCAACATTGCTTTCGATGAAACAATTTTTTAATACAAAGATGATGTTGCTGGTAATTATTTCTTTTATATTGTTTGAAATCAAAGGTGAAGTTTACTATGAATTTATACCTTTAATGCTTAGTCTATCATTCTTGAAAAATTGGCAGGATAAAACGAAGGTAAAAGTTAAATGACAAATGAAAAAGTTAGCGTAATCATGAGTACATATAAGGAAAAGAAAGAGTGGCTACGACTATCCATTGAATCCATATTAAAACAGTCATATCAAAATTTGGAATTCCTTATTATTATTGATGAGCCTGATAATTTAGAACTTAAAAATATTATTTATCGGTATGCTGTAAAAGATAATAGAATAAAAGTCTATGAGAATCAAGAAAACAAAGGTTTGGTTTATTCTCTCAATAAGGGACTGGAATTGGCTACAGGAAAATATATTGCACGGATGGATGCGGATGATATTTCTGAAAGTAATCGCATTGAAGAAGAACTTTGTTATTTACAAGAATACAATTTAGATTTGGTGGGAAGCGATATTATTGCCATAAATGAAAACTCTGATATTTTGCCCAAAGTTACATCAAAAATGCCTGTAAGTAGCCGATGTATAACCTTCATTTTGCGTTACAAGAGTTGCTTGATGCATCCTACGTGGTTGGGCAAGGCAGAACTATTTAAAAAGCTGTCCGGCTACAGAGATATAAAGTATTGTGAAGATTATGATTTTTTATTGCGAGCTGCTTTAATAGGAGCAAAAATGGGAAATATCCCCAGGACGCTTTTGAAATACAGATATAATTTTGATGGTATTTCAAGAAAGAACAAGACGGAACAAAGATGTATATCCTACTTTTTAAGTCAAAAAAGAAAGATTATAAATGAACTGAATCCGGCAACAATTAATGCATTCCCGTTTTCTGTAGACGGTCAAAAAGAAACTAGAAGACTGGAAAAATATTTTAGAATATCTAAAATTGCTCTGAAACACAAAATAAACGGAGATTATATAGATTTTTGCAAAAAGACTATAAAAATTTTGTGCATACCCTACGGAAGAAAAAGTGCTTACATAATTTTGCTAACGAAGCTGCTGGTAACATTAGATAGGAAGTTAAAAAAATATGAGGAACTTAAAAATGTTTAAAAAATTTATACCTAAATTTATAAGAAAGAAAGTTATGCAGATATTATATCATAAAAGCAACCAGCCATTTCTTGATATTTTAAAAAATACCGTTAATGCAAAACGGATAATTATATTTTTATCACCTGAGCATAAAAACGTTGGAGATCATGCGATTATGCTTTGTGAATATCAGTTTTTAAATGACTATTTTAAGGAATATAATATTATTGAAATTCCAGATAATTGCTGGGCATATGAAAAAAGAACCATTTTAAAATTTATTAAAAAAGAAGATAGTATATTAATTCATGGTGGAGGATTTATAGGAACTTTATGGACTTACTCAGAAATATTATTTCGTGAGATAGTCAAAACATTTCCAACAAATAAAATAGTTGTATTGCCACAGTCCATTTTTTTTAGTAATGATCGATTTGGCAGAGAACAATTAAGCATTTCTAAACAAATATATTCACGTCATCCGCAATTATATATTTGTGCCAGAGAAAAATATTCATATGAATTTGTAAAAAATAATAGTCTTATTCAGGATATAAACAAGTGCTATCTTTTACCTGACCTTGTAACTTATTATAAAAAAGATTTTGCAAAATACACACGCGGGAATAATATTTTGTTATGCTTTAGGAGCGATCAGGAAAAATGTCTAAAATCTAATATGGTAGATGAAATAATAAGTGTGCTATTAAATTCTGGGTTAACTTTCTCATATACAGATACAGTGGTTTCCCATAAAATATCAACTTCTAAGAGGGAAGAAGAGGTTAATAAAAAACTTCAGGAATTTGCCCAAGCCAAATTCGTCATCACAGACAGATTACATGGAATGTTATTTTCTGCAGTTACCGGAACCCCGTGTTTGTTTGTGGATAATTTTAGTAAAAAGATAAGCGGCACATATGAGTGGATAAAGAATTTGGAGTATATTAAACCTTTAAAAACCATTGAGTGTTTAAAGGAATTCATTGCTAATATTGAAAATGGAAATGAATGGAAATACACCAATGAACATTTAAAACCATATTACAATGAATTAGCAGAAATAATGAAAAATATCTTAAGCTATGAATAGTTTTTGTAATATTCTGGAGGAAGTATGCTGCCGGATTCAAGGAAAAGAAATTCTATAAATAATATCATTTTTGGCTATATCAATCAAATATTTTCATTAGTGCTTAATTTTATAGGTCGTATAATTTTTATTCGAATTTTAGGAGAAGAATATCTAGGTATTAATGGATTATTCTCAGATATTTTAACAATGTTATCAATGGCTGATATGGGATTTGGAATCGCTATGTCTTATAGCTTTTACAAACCTATTGCAGAGAATGACGTAAAGCAAATTGTAGCATTAATTAATTTTTACAAAAAAATATATAATATAATTGCAATTCTGACAACGATTTTCGGAGTTTTGCTGATTCCAGCTTTAAAATATCTTGTTAATATAGATATTAAAATTCCTCATTTGACGCTATATTATTTACTCTTTCTGGCAAATACTACGTTATCCTATTTGTTTGTTTATAAGACGGCAATTATAAATGCATCCCAAAAGAATTATCTTATTTCCAGATATCAGATTGTTATTAATATTATAAAAACAATTATACAAATAATAGTTTTAATTGCTTTTAAAAATTATTTTATGTATTTGCTAATTATTATAATAGCAACTTTAGTAAATAATTTACTTGCATCGCATAAAGCAGAAAAGCTTTATCCAGAAATTAGGAAAAAAAATTATGAATTAGACAAAGATAACAAAAATGTAATTAAAGAAAATATGAAATCCGTTTTTTTATATAAGCTTTCCGGTGTGCTGTTAACCGGTACGGATAATATACTTATTTCAGTAATTATTGGAACTGTCTGGGTAGGGATATATTCAAATTATAATTTACTACTTAATGGAATAAATAGTTTGATTGGTACATTTTTTAATGCGGTGACTTCTAGTATAGGAAATGTTGTAGTCACGGAAAAGTCGAAAAAGCAATATGAAGTTTTTCGAATTTTGAATGTTATTAGTTTATCTATCGCTGCGATTACAGTAAGTATATTGTCAAATTTAATTAGCGATTTTATATATCTTTGGTTGGGAGAAAAATTTATATTATCTAATGACATAAAAATAGCTATACTATGTAACTTCTATATGGCTAACATATTAAGACCAATTTGGTCTTACAGAGAAGCTACAGGGTTGTATATGAAGACAAAGTATATAATGCTTATTGCTTCGTTTATTAATTTTATATTGTCGATTATAGGGGGATATAAATTCGGTATGGCGGGTATTATATTTGCCTCGGCAATATCCAGGATATGTACATACTTTTGGTATGAACCCAAACTACTATTTGAAAATTTTTTTAAAAAAGATGTAACCAATTATTTCCTTCTAATATTAAAAAATGTTGTATTAACAATCGGCTTGTGTGTGGCTATGGACATTTTGGGGCAGAATTATCATGTTGATTCATGGTGGAAATTACTACTTAAGCTTATGATAGTTGGAATAATTTCAGTTGCATGTGTAATTGGCTGTTATTTTAGGACAAAGGAAATGAAAATTATATTTCAAATAATAAAAGACATATTAAAAAAATGAGGAGAGGTGAGAGCGGTGAAGAATAGAAAAGTTAGTATTTTGATGTTAACATATAATGCCCCGCTTTATGTATTAAGAAGTATTATATCGGTAAGAAAGAAAACAGAGGGAGTAGATTTTGAATTAATTGTAGTTGATAATAATTCTAAAAAATTCACAAAAAAAATTTTACAAAAATTAGTAAATAAAGGGAAATATATAGATAAGATATACTTTAATTTACAAAATGATTATTTCGCGGGGGGTAATAATCTGGCCAGCAAAATGGCACGGAGTCAAAGTGACTATTTCTTATTGTTAAATTCCGATATAAAAATACGTAGTAAAAGATGGCTGTCAGATTTGCTGGATATACATCCTGCATGTGGTGGAATTAGTTCTTATGGGGCAGTGTTGGCGGAACCGCGTAGGGCTGATGGCTATTGCCTGCTAATAAACAGTGAATTATATAAAAAATATAAACTAGACGAGGAATTCCAATGGTGGTGGTCTGTCACCAAATTACAGAGTATGGTTTTAAAGGAAAACAAAAGAATCGTTTCTGTAGTCCACCATGAAAACAAATTACATCATTATGGTGGAAAATCCGGAAAAGGTTATCGCGATGCAAAAGGAATGAATATTGATATTGAAGAGGTAAAGAAGTGGTTTTCGATGGGAAAAGTTGAATTTATAGATTACATTTAACAGGAGCAATAAAGCATGATCAAACGGAAAGGTATTTACAGAATTAATTGTTTGATATACCTACAGCTGCGCTAATTGTAAAGCTTTTTAATTGTTTTCAAATAAGGGGTACTCAAAGAAATCTGATGTAAGAGATGGGGTTTTCCTTATTACATCAGATTTTTGCTTTTCAAGGGAGATGTGCACTAATGAATTTTAAAACATGTCATATAGCAGGGCGGGATAATAATATAACATTTATTCGGACGATGGCTATGATATTAGTGGTTTTGGGTCATTCACTTTCTCCATTTATAAATAATTTTAGGGGGGGGGGGTGAAACGAGAAGCTGGTATCTAGCAAGCACTATGTGGAGTATTATTTATACATTTCATATGCCTCTTTTTATGAGTGTGTCTGGATATTTATTTTACTATGAGATAGAACGTTCAATGCAACTTCAAATTGTAGAGCGTATAAGGAGCATTGTTATTTTTATAGACAAAAAAATATGGCGATTAGTTGTGCCTTTTATACTTGTAATGTATTTATGGAGGAAGCCGTGGTCCTATTTGACGGGGACACAGAACATGCCAAAATCCATAAAAGAAATGCTTATGTTTCACACTACAGGTCCTTTGTGGTATCTGTATGTATTATTTGCAATATTTGTTTTTGAAAAACTATTTATGTGGATTATCTGGGCGAGAAAAAATTACGTAAAAATAGCACTGGTCTGCATGTTTGTACTTGCTTATTGGGGGTATTTTATGAATGGAGCAGTACATCATTTTATGGTTTATAATTTTTATTTTTTCATAGGTATTGTTATTAATGAACATTTTGATAAACTTTTGAAAATTAGGAAAACAACAATTAATTTTTTGTGTATATTAACTATATGCTTAACATCATTTCAGCTGTTTTTCAAAATTGAAGAAAAAAATATTTTGATGCCTTTGCTGAGTATAACAATTGCACTGACCGATATTGTGATTATTTATTTTCTTACTTCTCATTTGCGCAATAGTCAAATATCAGAACTGATTTCTGTAATGGATCATCATGGAATGGGAATCTATTTATTCCATACAGAATTTATACAAGTATTAGCATTAATAACGGTAGACCTGCCAAGAGAGTTAGCTTGGCTATGTACCTTTTTTGTAAGCTTTCTCCTAGCATTCTTATTAACTTATTTATTAAAGAAAATGGGTGTAAAAATGATATTGGGTGAATTTAAATCTGGACAAAAATAGTTAGTCCAAAAAAAATTTGATATAAAGCAGAAAATTGTTTTATTTTACATTATATTTTTCGTTTTTTAAAATATAATAATAAGGAACACCAATATGTTCTGGGTAAAAGTTCATGTAATTAAGCCGCCTTATTTTCCTGATGCTGCGGGACGTTTATTTATTTATAGTTTTGCTGTTGCGCCGACAATGGAACAGCAATCACGGACTTTAGCACTTTGATAATTTCATGCTTTATATCAGAACAGAAAGAAAACGCTTTACTGTCATAAACGAAAAACCGTCCGGGAAAATACATAAACTGTATTGACATTCCCCTATGCACTCGTTAGAATGAATGTAATCAAAGGAATTCTAACAGGTGTGCGTTCTGCACGTTCGAGACAGCTTCTGTCGGATTTTCTCTTTGAGACACAATAGAAAACGGCAGGAGAAAAAGCGGACGCAGACCATTGCGGCATATTGTATCCTGCCACAAAAAGGGAGGATAACATATGTCAAAACGACAAAAGAAGAAACAGGCAAACAAAAATGCGCTTCTGGAGCTTTACAATGCGCTGAACGGGACAGCCTATCAGGATGCGTCGCAGCTTGAGATCGTGACAATCGAAAGCGCAGTTTATGTGGTGATGAAAAATGACCTTGCCTATTTTTGAAAATAAGAGAGCGAAAGCCGATGTGGAGCTGACCGTGCGGAGGTGTTGGGAATGCTGTTGGAAGAGTTTGATGCGGAGAAATATGAGAGGACATTACGTAATGAAGGAGAAGCAAAGGTAAACAGGCTCGGCATTCTTTTGACAGAGGCGGGGCGGGAAAACGACTTCTTAAGATCCCTGTTGAATCGGAAACTTCAGAAAAGACTGTTTGTTGAATTTGGCTTGGAGGATGAAAAGTAAAGGAAAACATAATAAAGCATAGTCAAAAAATCTGATGTAAAGTATGGAATTGCCCTAAATTGCATCAGATTTTTGTATTTAGTTATGGAGCGGGCTAAATGGATCAAAGCATTCTTTTAACCAGCAGTACTTATAAAAAAGCATCGCATGTTTTCTGGTCAGGTGGAATGAAAACGGGAGAGACTATGAATTTATCAACGATTGCTATAGAAAAAGAATTAAGCCAGTTTTTATCAACTGCATATACAACATTGTTCAAAGAGTATTTTTTGTTTACTTTGGCAATGATCATTTCGTGTGTGATATTTCCAGTGTTTATTGTGAGGATACTTGGCAAATATGAGCGGAATCGTGTCCCTAAAGCGTATCTTTTTAAGGTAACAACAAAACTGGGATTGCATTATACAATATTATGCTCATTATTAGTGATTGCGGCAGTTAATGTATATCAAAGTATACAATTGGCGCAAAACACAGACATTTTTGATGGCTGGATTATTCTGTGGAGTATTTTGCTAATGCTCTTTACAGTCCCCGCTGTATATTTCTTATCTAAGTTTCGCTCCAAAGGTCTTATCATGACAGGCATGCTTGTTATGCTTGATAGCGCATACTGCCAGTATTTGCGTATGCTAAGGGTAAAGGCGATTATTGAGAGTTCAAAAAATTTTAAAACAGTTGTAAGATATGGATATTATATGATAGCTGACAGTCTGGTTGTAGAATCCATGATTTTAAGCTTACTTGCAGTTATCATTCTTGCATTGATTGTATTCTATTACTATAAGCGTCGTTTTTTGTTCATGCCCGGTAAACTTAATATGTTGTCTTGCCCGCAATGTGGAAAAGCAATAAGCAGGGGAGAAGATTTTTGTATATGCTGCGGACAAATGCTAAGAGTCAATCCAATACAGCAAACAATAAAACCATTAGATAAAGAGAGATATTGTAAAAAATGTGGAAGGGCTATTTTTGGATGGAAATGTGTTATTTGCAATTCTCCGGAAGCTATAGAAGAAATTGCAAAAAACAGAGCGAAGGAAAAGCGAGCTTCTATTGTTAGAGGGATATTGTCAATGGTTGTTATTTTCGGAATGCTTGTTCCGATTTTTGCCGAACCGGTTGCTAAAATACAGCGTGGCACAGCTAAGGTTCATAACATATTTGTTTCCAGATGGAATGAATTATATGAAACGCCGGAGAAGGGGACAGATCCTGAGTGGGTGTTCGGCTTTGACTCAGATATAGAAGCTTTATATTTAGCGGATATGCGTTGGTATTATGTGAAGCCAAGAATGATACCATATGATAAATTGGCATTTTATGCACAATATGCGGAAGCATCTTTTATGCAGATGGAAGAATTGGAGGAAATAAAGGAATTTGTTCATAGTATCTCATTGGAAAGTATAGAGTCAGATAGAGATACATATTGTGCCAGACATACAGAACTCAGTGATAGATTGAATTGGACAGTTGATGCGCAGGCAATGGCACTGCAGAATTTCTCTTTGCCCCAGAATTTATTTGAGAAAGTTGAACATATTTTTTTCAGTGGGGTAAGGTATTATATATCCGGTATTGATATAGGGCTTGTGGCAGTCCTTATAATCATTACGAATATATGCCTGCTTATGTACCTGCTGAATAGTTTCAGCCTTACTATGGAGACGGGATTGGAACGCTGGAATCGAATCAACAGCACAAGGATTGGAAAATTTATTGAAAGGTTCCAAGCACCTTATCATGTTTCGATTCCTGACACTATATTACACAGGGTAATTACTGCCATAACAGGCTGTGGCTATTGCATGATACGAAGCATATGCGAATTATGGATGATGGCTGTGCAGTTATGTTGTACGCTCTGCCTGGTTTTATCTCTGTTTAGACCAAAGAATTGGATCGGATGCCTGCGGTGGGTAAAGAGGGGATTGACGGATGTACGAGGAGTGCCGGAAAAGAATAGCGCCCAAAAAAAGTTTGAGCGGCAAGAGCGGATTTCGTCGGCTATAGCTGTGGCAATTGCTATAGTGCTTTTTGGAGGAGGTTCCTTAGCAGCACAGATGGCTGCATTGAGTAAAGGAGAAGCGGTCGATGCAAAAAATACATATTTGGATCAAGCCCAAATGGCAGTAATGGGCTATGCCGTTGATATATCAGATGCTCTTTTAAGGATAAAAACTACAAAAACATTGACAGAGGAAGAAAAGGAAAGCCTATATATCCTTTTTGATGCCCAATTGGAAGTAGATCAGCTTATTCTCGACTATGATATAACTGGACTTGAAGATTATGCAGAGCTTCATGCAGGGCTTTGCAGTTTGTGCGTAGATGACATGAGGATGATTCAAAAAATCAAGGATTCTATAGAGAATGGACTGGTGCCCTCAGAAGAACTATTGCAAAATTATGCAAGTTTGCGGGGAGAAAATTATTTGTGGGTTTTGGAAAAGCTTGGTCAGGAGGATGTAGAGGCAGCTTTGGAAAGTGCATTTGATTTATAGAAGGTAAAAAGTTAGCTGTGTTTTAATACCTTGATAATTTCATGCTTTATATTCAGAACAGAAAGGAAACGCTTTATTTTCATAAACGGAAAACCGTCTAGGAAAATGTATAAACTGTATTGACATCCCTCCATGCACCCGTTAGAATGAGTGTAATCAAAGAAATTCTAACAGGTGTGCGCTCTGCACGTTCAAGACAGCTTCTGTCGGATTTTCTCTTTGAGACACAACAGAAAACGGCAGGAGAAAAAACGAACGCGGATTGTTGCGGCATATTGTATCCTGCTACAAAAAGGAGGATAACATATGTCAAAACGACAAAAGAAGAAACCGGCAAACAAAAACCAAAATCGATGCCAGAACCAAAAACAGATACAGCGGAATGTGAAGGATAGATTGTTCCGCTATTTGTTTGAGAAAGACAGAAATGCGCTTCTGGAGTTGTACAATGCGCTGAACGGGACAGCCTATCAGGATGCGTCGCAGCTTGAGATTGTGACGATCGAGAGCGCAGTTTATGTGGTAATGAAAAATGACCTTGCCTATATCCTGTCGGGCACACTAAGCATGTACGAGCATCAGAGTACATACAGCCCGAACCTGCCGGTGAGATTCCTGATTTATCTTGCGCAGGAATACCAGAGAGTGATAGAACAGGCAGAGAAGAGTCTTTACGGATCCGGGCAGATTAGCCTGCCGACGCCGCAATGCGTTGTTTTTTATAACGGCATGAAGGAGATGCCGGATGAACAGAGGCTTAGGCTGTCGGATGCCTTTGAGAACAAGGCGACGAAGGCGGATGTGGAGCTGACTGTGCGGATGCTTAATATCAACTATGGCAATAATCGAGAGCTGATGCAAAAGTGCAGGGTTTTAGAGGAGTATTCTAAACTGGTGGCTGTTATGAGGGGTTACATGTCTGCCATGGAAGACACACAGTCAGCTTTAAACAGAGCGATCGATGATTGTATAGAAAACGGAGTATTAAAGGAATTTCTTTTACAGAACCGTGCGGAGGTGCTGGGAATGCTGCTGGAAGAGTTTGATGCGGAGAAATATGAGAGAACGTTACGAAGTGAAGGAAGGGAAGAGGGAAGAGAGGAAGGGGAGGTAAAGGTAAACAGGCTCGGCATCCTTTTGACAGAGGCGGGTCGGGGTAACGAGTTCTTAAAATCCTTGTCGGACAGGGAGCTCCAGAAACGGCTGTTTGTTGAATTTGGCCTGGAGGAAGAGAAAAAGTAAGAGACCGTATGGAGTATAAACATGTCCAGAATAAAAAACCTTGTAATCATGCAGCTGAAATCCGCACTTTCTTACCTTCCCGCCGGTTTTGCATATGCGGCAGGCATAACCTGTTTCGTGCTTGTCCTGTGCGCCGTATGGAAATTTTGCCTGCATAGAAAAACAGGTCGTTTTTTCTGGTGGCGGCTTCTGGTCGGATTTTTCTTTCTTGCATACATATACTGTGTCCTACAATTGACGATTCTTTCCAGAGAACCGGGAAACTATGGCGATATTGACTGGCGTTTTCTGGTCAGATGGAATGAAAATGACAGCCAGAAAGCATTTTTGCTTGCGAATATCATTATGTTTATTCCGTTCGGCGTTTTGTTCCCTATGTTCAACAAGGTGTTTGCGCATATTTTAGTGACCTTTCCGGTAGCTGTAGCCTGCAGCATATGTATAGAAGCTTTACAGCTAAAATATCAGCTTGGATTTTGCCAGTTAGACGATGTGGTGGCAAACTCCGTCGGGTTTCTGATTGGATATCTTATTTTTTTGATGCTGCGGGACGTTTACCTGTTTGGGGTTATGTTGTGGCGATGGGTTGAGCGTGACGGACGATTGTATTAATCATACGTCTCTGGGGCAGTGTAACGGTATTTCGTTTACCGGTTTGCGCATAATATATTGACAGTACCATTAGCATCCTGTATACTCAGACATACAGAGTGATCACAAGAAGCGTGCGTTCGCACATTCTGGCAGTTTCTGCCGTTTACTCAATGACTATTAACTAAAAGAAACGGCGGAATCGGATAAGGGGGCAGACAGGGCATTCATAAGATACATTTTCCGCCGTACCGACACAAAGGAGGTATTTTATGGAACCTGCAAGAATCAGGGAAGAGGAAACAGAGATGTATCTGACGAGAGAAGATTTGGTAAGAATGGGTCTGACCAGAAAAGGAAAGTGGCAGTACACGGTCGCGGATATCGAAGCGCTGCCGGAAGGTGTGCAGGCTGAGTTGATTGACGGGGAGCTGTTTGTGAGAATGGAGGCGCCCTCGGTGGAGCATGAGGATATTTCGCTGGGTCTGAGTTTCCAGATCGAGCTATGCATCCAGAGAAAAAAGGGGAAATGCCGCGTGTATCAGGGGCGGTTGGGCGTGCGCATTAAAAAGGATATCCACAATTATGTGGAGCCGGATATCACGCTTATCTGCGATGAGGAGAAGATTGATAGAAAAGGCTGTCAGGGTGCGCCGGATTTTGTGGTCGAGGTGGTCTCGCCTTCCAACCGTAAGATGGATTATGTGCGCAAACTTGCGCTGTACCGTGAAGCAGGCGTGAGGGAATACTGGATTGTAGACCCGAAACATGAGCGGGTGACGGTATATGATTTTGAGCACGAAAAAGAGCCGGAGCTCCATCCGTTCTCAGAGAAGATTAAGGTGGGAGTTTACGACGACCTGTATCTGGATGTCGCAAACCGGCATAGTGCTTATGAGGAAGCCGTCTCGGAAGAGCGGGAAACCAGCCGTGCGGAGGGACAGGCGGAAGGCGAAGAAAAGGTCAACCGGTTGGGCATTCTGCTGACAGAGGCAGGCCGGAGCAATGACTTTTTAAGATCCTTGTCGGATAGAGAACTCCAGAAGCGACTGTTTATTGAGTTTGGTTTGGAGGAAGAACAGAAATAGGAAAAACATGCCTCGTGGTACAGACCGCGGGGTTTGTTTTTTCGTTCCGGTTGTAATTTAAGGGAAAATAAGATAGAATAAGTAGGAAGAGAGCAAAGGAGTCACTGAGTGTTTTGGAGATACCGTATGAAATCAGAAGTGCATACCGGGAGGAATGGGAAGATGCCATGTCGCTTGCGTGGCGTACTTTTATGAAGTTTGAAGCGGATGTCTATACGCCCGAAGGTGTGAAGAACTTTGAGAATTTTATTACGGATTCCACGCTTTATCGGATGTTTGTCATGGGTGCCTATCAGATGTTTGTAGCGCATGATGGGAAAAAGATGGTTGGGATGCTCACACTGCGCGACAGAGTGCACATCTCTCTGTTGTTTGTAGATGAAAGATACCACAGAAGGGGCATCGGGCGGGCTTTGATACAGTATATGTCGAATTATCTTCTGACGGAGCTGCAGGAAAGCCGCGTGACGGTTAATTCCTCGCCTTATGGGGTGGAGTTCTATCATAAGCTGGGGTTTCGGGATTTGCGCCCACAGGAGAAGAGGGACGGCATTATCTATACGCCGATGGAGTTTGTGCTTTGACGGAGTTGATGGAATCGAAGACGGGGGAAATTTATGGAGTATATTAAGAGCAAAGACATTTATCTGTTAATGAGGGATATTCTGAAGCTGATCAATCCCACGCTGATGGAGCATGGTTCAAGGGTGGCGTATATCGTTTACAAGATGCTTCAGGAAGAAAACAGGTATGAGGAATTTGAACTGGCGGATATCGTTATGGTTGCGACGATGCATGATATCGGCGCATACAAGACAGAGAAAACCAGAATCAATGATATGCTGCAATACGAGACGAGGGACAGCATGGCGCATTCCATTTACGGGTATCTGTTCTTTAAATACCTGTCTCCGGTGCCGGATATGGCGAAGGTATTGATGTATCATTGCAGGGATTATGAAAAGCTGCAGACGGTTGATTATGCCTATAAGGATGTGGCGGCTTATGTTAATATTGCGGAGAAGATAGATATTTACGCGAATACGATGGGCGCGCAGTTTGACCCGCGCATGTTCCAGAAGCAGGCGGGCACGAAGCTTTCTGCTGCGGGACTTGAGCGTTTTTACCAGTGTGATGCGAAGTACGGTATTCTGGAAAAATTGAGAAATGATTCTTATAAGGAAGAGTTGGATGAGATTGCCGAGTATATGATCTTTTCTAATGAAGATAAGAAGACTTTTATGGATATGTTGATTTACTGTACGGGTTTCGTCAGGGAAAGCGCGGTGCTTGATACGGTTACCACCATCTGTATTTGTGAGGAGATTTCCGCCCGCCTGTTCTTGCCCGACCATGAAAGGGAAATGATTTATTATGCGGCGCTTCTCCATGATTTAGGGATGCTCGGAATCTCGCAGGAAATTTTACAGGCGCCCCGCAAGCTGAAACCTGAGGAGATTAAGCATGTCCGCACCCATGTGGGCATTACGCAGGAAAAGCTGGAACGCAGGGTGGATGCCGAGGTGGTGGCGATCGCGCTGGCGCACCACGAGAGGGGAGACGGAAACGGCTATCCCCAACGGCTGACCGACAAGAAGATCAGTATTCAGCAGGGTGTGCTGCAGGTAGGGGATGTGGTCAGCGCCCTTGTGAACAAGCGCAGCTATCGGGATGCGGTGTCAAAACAGCAGGTGCTCCGCTTTCTGAATGAAGAGGTTGAGAAAAAGCGTTTTAAGAGACAGCCGGTTATGGTGCTGGTGGAATCTTATGATGAGGTAATGGCGCATGTGAAGAAGGAAACCGCCAGAACCCTGAAAATGTATCAGACGCTGAATATGCAGTATCAGCAGGTCAGCACGAAGTATAAAATCTAAATTAGTTTGTTTTTTTACATATTTTTATATTTTTTATGGATTTTCACGCTCCGGTGATATATAATCTTATGTAGCTGAGTAATTTTTTGGAGTGAAAGACGTGGGTAAATTTTTTGACATGGATAGTCCCGTCATGCGGGTTTTAAACCGTGTGGGGGATTTGATGATTATGAATTTCTTAATGATTCTCTGTTGCATTCCTGTGATAACCGCAGGGGCAGCCTTTACGGCGATGCACTATGTGCTGCTTAAGATTGTACGCGGTGAAGAGGGATATCTGATTAAGGGCTTCTTTAAATCCTTTAAGGAGAACTTTAAACAGGCTACTATCATATGGCTTTTGATGCTTCTGGTGGTCGCGGTTTATGTGGGAGATTCATTGATCTTCAATTATTCGGGTTTGACGTTTCCGAAGGCGCTCATAATCGCGGTAGTGGCGGTGGCGGTTCTGCTCGTAATGGCGGCGGTCTATGTTTTTCCGCTACAGGCGAGATTTGAAAACACGGTGAAGAATACGCTGAAGAATGCGTTGATACTGGCTTTTGCCAATCTGCCCAAGACACTGCTGATGGTGGGATGTTATATATTGCCGATTGTGATTGTGTATTTTTCCGATTATGCGTTGCTGTTTGTCTTTCTGTTTGGCATCTCGGCGCCGGCTTATGCGGCGGCGTGGATATACAGTGGTATTTTTAAGAAGTTGGAGCCGGAGGCAGAGAAGGTTGCCGATGATATGGACTTTTCTCTGAGAATTGACGAGGGGAATCAGGAAATCGATGGATAATCAAAACAAGTCTAGTGTATTACAGTGGCTTATACCGACAGGCATCATGATGGTGGTTGTCATTGCCATGTTGCTGAGCTTTTCGGCGAAGAGCAATAAGGAAGCGACGGCGACGGTCTCTAAGACGTTGATTTCATCAGCGGAAGGATACGGGGACAGCTTCCTTCATGAACTGCAAAAAGTAGGCAAGGTCGGAGAGACGGTCAGTGAGATATTTGAGAGAACAGGGACGGACAATAGCGAGAACATGATGGCTGTGCTCGGCATTGCGGCGAAGTGCGCCGATGTAGATAAAGTTCTCTACAGCACCGCAGAGGGACAGGCGGTAGACCAGACGGGTGCGTCGTTTGATATCGGGCAGGAGCCATGGTTCGAGGAAGCGCTTGTGGGCGAGTTCCCGTACGTGTATTCGGCGGAGGAAGAGTCCGTTATCGTGGTGGAGCATGTGGGTGAAGGTGCGGAGCACGGATATCTGATGCTTTATTATCCGATGGTGCGGTTTGGTGATATGCTGCTGCAGTCGGGTTATGATTCCACCAGCTTTCTTGCGGTGGTGGACTTGGAAGGAAATATATTGGGCGTGAGCGGCGCGGTGACGAATTCCTGTCTGCAGGGCGGAAATATCTTTACGGCAATGGAGGCAGAGAATAAGGAAAATGCCAGAACCATCCGCAACCGTTTGAACAACAGCTCCCGGGGCAGCGTAGACATACGGACGGCTCAGCAGTCTCAGGTTCTGACTTCCGTACCCCTTGGCACGAACCGCTGGAGTCTGATATTGGGGGTCAGTAAGTCTTATACGGAAAGACAGGCGAACTATATCAGAAAGAACACGAGAGATATGGTTTTTGCGTTAGCTATTGTAATCGCCGTATTCTTCTGTGTTGTTATGGTGATTAATATTGTCGGAAAGATACGCAGTAATAATAAGAAGAAAGAACTGGAGGATAAGGCGGACACAGACCTTCTGACCGGACTGAACAACAAGCTTGCCACGGAGCGCAAGATTAAGGACTACATGGAAAAAAATCCTGATAAACAGTGTATGATGTTTATGATTGACGTTGATAATTTTAAGAAAGTCAACGATACGATGGGACATGCTTTTGGTGATGAGGTGTTGCGTTCTTTGGGTGTTCAGATTGGAGCGATTTTCAGGGCGAGCGATATCATAGGTCGTGTGGGCGGCGATGAGTTTATGGTTTTCCTGAAGGATATCCCGAATGAGGAAACCATCCTGAAAGAAGCGAAGAAGGTCGAGTCGTTCTTTAGGAGCTTTCAGGCTGGCGAGTACGTGAAGTATAAGGCGACCGCAAGTATCGGCGTGGCAGTATACCCGCAGGAAGGCAGTGACTTTGAGACGCTTTATAAAGCGGCTGACCAGGGCGTGTACAAGGCGAAGAAAAGAGGAAAGAACCAGCTGGCATTTTACAAGGACAGAGGGGCGGCAGGGCAGGAGGAGCAGTCCGAGCCGACAGAGTAAAAAACTTACGAGAAGAGCTACGGAGGGACGGGATGAAAACCGTCCTTCTTCTTTTGTAAAAAAATGGCGGAATCGCTGTAAATTGCGGCAACGAAAACCATTTAGCAAGAATGGGCGATGTTATCGTAATTTTATTTATATTATGACGTATTTTAGGGAAATATATGGAAAAAATAAGGCGGAAAAATAAAAAAGTATAAAAATTGAATAAAAAAATTTCAAAAAATGGTTGTAATTATGGGAAATGCGTGCTAGACTAACATTACGAAAACGTTTAAGTAAAAACGCATTTCGTGTAACTATTATTTTTTTAATCTTTAAAGGAGGAAATGAAAAAGTATGAAGAAGAAAGTAGTCAGCATTTTATTGGCAACATCTATGGTAGCTACGCTTGCAGGCTGTGGCAGCGATCCCGCTCCGGCGGCTGAGGCTCCTGCAGCAGAGGCGGAAGCGCCTGCGGCAGAAGAAGAGGCTCCTGCAGCAGAGGAAGAGGCTCCTGCAGCAGATGCCGGTACAACAACCGGAGACCTCGCTTACAGCGGAAATATCTCCATCATGCACTTCTCCACATCTGAGGAGTCTGAGGGTAACGGCGGTTCCGACGGTTTCAGAACATGTCTTGCAAACTGGCAGAGCGACCACGGCAGCATCACGCTGGATGAGGAAGTTCTGGCAAACGACGACTACAAGACACAGATTGCTACCCGTGCAGCAGCGGACGACCTTCCGGACGTATTTCTGCTTCAGGGTATGAATACCATCAGCTGGGCGAAACAGGGCATTGTATATGACCTGACAGACAGCATTAAGAATTCTCCTTATGCTTCCCAGTACAATATGGATTACCTGGTACCTTTCACGGCGGACGGCAAGTACTATGCATATCCCGCTCTGACAGGCGGTACCTGTACCGTAGTAATCTACGACGAGGCTATGTGGAAAGAGGCTGGTTTTGATTCCTTCCCGACTACATGGGCTGACGTAGAGAAGGCAGCTGAGTACTTCAGCGGTCAGGGTATCGATACCATCGCATTTGGTAACTCCGGTCAGTGGCAGCTGAATTCCTGTTTCGTATCCTGCCTTGGCTATCAGTACACCGGTACACAGTGGTTCTCTGATATCATTGCAGGCACAGGCAACTTCGAAGCGCCTGAGTTTGTGGCGGCTCTGACAGAGACACAGCGTCTGTTCCACGACACCAACATCTTCAATAAGGACTTTAACGCAGTATCTAATGAGGATGCGCGTGAGTACTACATCTCCGGCGATGCGGCAGCATTCATCGGCGGCAACTGGGATGCATCCTACATCCAGGCTACTCTGGAAGGCGATCCGAAGAAAGATACCACGAAGTTCGCGGTTCTTCCTCAGGCAGCAGACGCTGGCAAGTATGAGAAGTTCCAGAACATCGGTCTTGGTTACGGTATGGCAATCAGCGCTAAGGTTGCTGAGGATCCCGACAAGCTTGCGGCTTGTATCGACCTTTGCCAGTATTTGACAGGTCCCGCGTTCTCCGAGTTTGTAGGCGCGAACTACGCACTGGCTGGTTTCTGCAGCTCCGATGTAGACCTCTCCGCATTTGACCAGTACACACAGGATTTCTACAACTTCTCCTATGTGGACAACAAGGGCTGTGAGATTTACGACTCTTATGTAGACGGTTCCGTTTGGTCCGTACTTAACACTGAGATGCAGGAAATGGTTAACGGCGACAAGGAGCCTGCAACCGTTGCAGCAGATACACAGGCTGCATACAAGGCATACTTGGGTCAGTAACAAATTGAGCGCAAGCGCTCAATTGCGAGCACTGCTTCGCAGGCTCGGCACAAATTCGACTTATTACGGTCGAGAAGGTTTTGTAACATAAACAGGCAGCGCCGCCTGGGGGATTTCTCCCGGGCGGATGCTTACCTGAAAGGGTCTTTGATTAAGCGCAGGCTTAATTTGGCGAAGCGGCAGAAAACGTCTTCGTTTCGCTTTTGGGGTATGTCTCAGTTACGTTAGAATGAGCAAAAGGAAATGGGGGCGAATTTATGCTGAAATCTATCAAACCGAAAAAATGGGTAGTAGCTGCATATCTTGCCGTGCCCGTGGCGCTCTACGTGTTCACGGTATTTGCACCGCTTGTTGCGGCTCTTTTTTACAGTTTCTTTGAGTGGAAGGGCGGACCGGTAAAAACCTTTAACGGCTTTGCCAATTACGCGCAGTTGTTTAGTGACGAGGTGTTCTGGAGTTCCTTCTGGCACAATATCTTTCTGGTGATTGTATGTATCATCGGGCAGATTGGTATAGCGTTTATCGTTGTACTGCTGATTAATTCCAAGGTAACCAAGCTGCAGGGCATCCACAGAACATTCGGCTTCTTCCCGAGCACCATCTCGGCAGTCTGCATCGGTTTTATCTGGCAGATGATTTACGATTCCAAGAGAGGTTTGTTGAATTACTTCTTGGAGAAAATCGGCAGGGAGGACTTGCAGAAAGTGTGGCTGAATGAGCCGGGGCTGGTAATGCTGCTGGTGTCTATTCCTCTGATTTGGCAGTTCATCGGTTACTATATGGTAATCCTGCTTTCTGCGGTTTCCTCTATCAGTACGGAGGTTCTGGAGTCTGCGGAAATTGACGGTGCGACAGGAATACAGCGTGCGCGTTACATAGTATTACCTTTGATTAAGAATACTCTGCTTGTATGTATTACCCTTTGTGTGGCGGGTAACATGAAAGCATTTGATAATATTTACGTTATGACCGCCGGAGGACCGGGCTATTCTTCCATGGTTATGGCAATGTACGGATATAAGGTTTCCTTCGAGCAGTCCAACTTGGGCTACGGTTCCTGTATTTCTGTCGGCATCTTTGTACTGGCGCTCGCCGTAATTGGCGGTTCTCAGCTTCTGATGAATTACTTTATGACGGACAGTTACGACCGTCGGGAGGCAAAACATTTGAAAGAGATTGAGAAAGCAAGAAAACAGGCTATCAAAGCCCGCAAGGCAAATAAGTAAAGGAGGGGAACTGCTATGGCTAAAGATATGAAAATGACAAAAGTAGAAGACAATTCGGCAGGCACCCGTGTAAAGAGAGGCGTGCTTACGGTAGTGATTAACTTTTTCTTGTGGTTCTTCTCGCTGACTTGTATTTTCCCGCTGTTCTGGATGCTTTATTCCTCCTTGAAGGAGAAGAGGGTATTCAATGCGGATATCATGGGTCTGCCGAAAGAGCCGACGCTGGCGAACTATACGAAGATTTTGTCCAACAAGGACTATCGTCTGATGCAGTCGGTGGGCAACAGTGCAAGGACGACAATTTTGTCCGTTCTGCTCATTGTAATCATTGCGTTTATTGTTGGTTATATTCTTTCGAGAATTGACTTCGCGCTGAATAAGCCTTTGTACGTGATGTTCCTGATGGGAATGCTGATTCCGATTCACTCGCTGATGGTTCCTATTTACATCATTTTTTCCAAGATGGGGCTTTCCAACCACTGGTATACGCTGCTCTTGCCGTATGTTTCGTTTGCGTTGCCCATGTCGATTTTCTTAGTGCAAGGCTACGTGAAGGGCATTCCCACGGAGCTGGAGGAAGCGGCGGCAATCGATGGTTCTACGTTCTCAAAAACGTTGTTCGGCATCATTCTTCCGGTATGTAAGCCGATTCTGGTGACCGTTGCGATCATCAACGTGTTCAGCTGCTGGAATGAGTTCTCCTTCGCCTTGATTTTGATTAAGGACAGGGCGCTGTACACAGTACCGCTGGGATTGAAGCAGTTTACGGGTCAGTTTACGTCGGACTACCCGAAGATTATGTCAGCTATGCTGATTACCATGGCTCCTATCGTGATTTTCTACTTCGCATTCAGCAAGCAGATTATCAAGGGTATGGTTGCCGGTGCTGTGAAAGGTTAAAGCGTTTCATAGACTTGGGATTAGAAAATATTATATGGGGGAGTTATAGACCGGGGGCGAGAAATCGTCCCCGGTTCTTTTGGTGATTTTATTGTATTTTTTATTGACATATACCCCGTGGGGGTATATGATGTCTATATCAAATTGATGTCGTTTCCGTACAGACCGTTTCGGTTTATGCGAAATAGCTGCTTAAATTGATAAAAATGGAGAGAATATATGAGTGGAGAAAAAACAGCCGCGGGTGATGTCTGTGCCTGCTGTCGGCACAAGAGTACACCGCGGGACGCGGGAGAACAGAAAAATCTGCAGAACCGTATTAATCGGATCATCGGTCAGCTAAAGGGGATTCAGGGAATGATCGAGGACAACCGTTACTGCGGCGATGTCCTTGTGCAGATTGGCGCGGTGGAAAGCGCGCTGCAGAGCCTTGGCTATGTGATTCTGGAGGAGCACATGATGACTTGCGTAGCGGAAGGCGTGCAGCAGGGGAATACGGAGATTCTCGCGGAAGCCGTGGAGCTGATGAAAAAATTAAAATAGCAGACTGGGCAAGCTCAATCGCGAGATTTGTTTTGCGAATGGGCGTGGGCTGAACAGAGAACGTTGGGAGTCGGATATGAAAACAGAAAAATTCAACGTGACAGGCATGACCTGCGCCGCTTGCAGCGCGCATGTGGAGAAAGCGGTGCGCGGTGTTGTGGGCGTCGATACGGTCAATGTCAACTTACTTATGAACAATATGGTAGCGTCGTTTCAGGAGCCGGCTACGGCGGATGCCATCTGTCTCGCGGTGGAGAAAGCAGGGTATGGCGCGGAGCCTGCCGGCGCGGGCAGCGGAGCCGGAAATTGCGGCGGGGAGAGCTGCAGTGTGAATGGCGGCAGAGGAAGAAGCGGGGGACAGGATGCCTTTGCGGATCATGAAACGCCGAAACTGCGGCGCAGGCTGATTGCGTCTTTGTGTCTGCTGCTTCCGCTTATGTATGTGTCCATGGGGCATCTGATGTGGGGCTGGTATGTGCCGGAAGGACTTGCGGGAAATCCGTGGGCGATTGCGCTGTATCAGCTTCTATTGACCGGATTAGTCATGGTTATCAATCAGAAATTCTTTGTAAACGGTTTTACCGGACTGATACACCGTGCGCCGAATATGGATACGCTGGTGGCGCTTGGAAGCGCGGCGGCTTTTGTGTACAGCGCGGCGGTGATGTTTCGCATGGGCGGCGCATACGGCGTGGGTGATGCGGAAATGGCAATGCATTGTCTGCATGACATGTATTTTGAGTCGGCAGCGATGATTCTTACTTTAATTACAGTAGGGAAAATGCTGGAAGCATACAGCAAGGGAAAAACCACGAATGCGGTCAAAAGTCTGATGGACCTTGCACCGAAAAGCGCGCATGTGCTGCGTGACGGCGTGGAGGTGACGATAGACGCGGATGAGGTGGTAAAGGGAGATACCTTTATCGTGAAGCCGGGCGAGAGCATTCCCGTGGACGGCGAGGTCATTGCGGGCGAGAGCGCGGTGGACGAAGCGGCGCTTACGGGCGAAAGCCTTCCCGTGGATAAAGGGGCCGGCGACAGGGTCAGTGCGGCGACCTTGAACCAGAACGGGGCGCTGACCTGTGTGGCGACGCGTGTGGGCGGAGATACAACTTTAAACCAAATCATTGATATGGTGGAGAATGCGGTGGCGACAAAGGCGCCCATTGCGCAGGTCGCGGACCGGGTGTCTGGTGTTTTTGTACCGGTGGTCATCACTCTGGCACTCATCACGGGAGCAATCTGGCTGCTTGCGGGGGCTGGCGCCGGTAAAGCCCTTTCCTACGCCATCAGTGTGCTTGTAATCAGCTGTCCCTGCTCGCTGGGGCTGGCAACGCCTGTGGCAATCATGGTAGGGAACGGCAGGGGAGCCGGGCAGGGTATTCTCTTTAAGAATGCGACGGCGCTGGAACAGACGGGCAAAACGAATTTTGTAGTGCTGGATAAGACAGGAACTGTGACGGAAGGGAAACCCCGTGTGACGGATATCTGCCCTGCGGAGGGTGTTTCCGCGGAGGAGCTTTTGCGGGCGGCGGCGACTTTGGAGCAGAAAAGCGAGCACCCCCTTGCGCGGGCGGTCTGCGAGCGTGCTGAAGAGGAAGGGCTTGTGGCGGATGAGGTTACGGAGTTTCAGGCGCTTCCCGGCTGGGGCGTGGAAGGCGTACAAAACGGGATTCCCGCGCTGGGCGGAAAGGCTGCGCTGCTTAGGGAGCGCGGGCTGATGACAGATGCGTTTTTGCGGCAGGGCGAAAAAATGGCGGGAGAAGGGAAAACGCCGCTTTATTTTGCCAAAGGCGGTTCTTTACTCGGTATGATTGCCGTGGCGGACGTGGTAAAGCCGGACAGCGCGCAGGCGGTACAGGAGCTTAAAAACATGGGCATCCATGTGATTATGCTGACGGGGGATAACAGACGCACGGCAGAGGCGGTTCGCGCGCAGGTAGGCATAGACGCTGCGGTGGCGGATGTTTTGCCGGGCGATAAGGAGGCGGTCATCAAGCGTCTCTCCGAATACGGAAAAGTGGCAATGGTCGGGGACGGCATCAACGACGCGCCTGCACTGACGAGGGCGGACGTGGGAATTGCCATAGGCGCCGGCGCGGATGTAGCGCTGGACGCGGCGGACATCGTTCTGGTAAAATCAAAGCTGACGGACGTATCGGCTGCGGTGCGCCTTTCCAGACAGGTACTGAAAAATATCCATGAAAATCTGTTCTGGGCATTTTTCTATAACTGCATCGGCATTCCTGTCGCGGCGGGCGTGCTTGTGCCGTTTACAGGGCTTTCCTTAAATCCCATGTTCGCGGCGGCGGCAATGAGTCTGTCCAGCTTCTGCGTGGTCACGAATGCCCTGCGGCTGAATCTGTTTTCCGTTCGCAGCGCGGCGAAGGACAGAAGGGCGCATATGGTTCCCATGCCGGAGCTGACGAGTGAAATAGAACAACTGCAGCAGACAGACAGTCATGCAGCGGGCGGTGAAAACGACAACAGTCAAGAGGAAAGAAAGGAGAATGAGAGTATGGTTAAAGTATTGGATGTAGAGGGCATGATGTGCGGGAAGTGTCAGGCGCATGTGCAGAAAGCGCTGGAGGGCGTTGCCGGGGTGACGGCAGTGGAGGTTAGTCTGGAAAACAAGACCGCGCGTGTGATGATGGAAAATGAGATTGCCGACGAGACACTTACGGAAGCCGTGGTGGAGGCGGGCTATGAAGTAAAGGGGTGCCGGACGGCGTAAACGGATGCTGCGCAGGCGCCAATGCAGGGGCGTTTATGCAAAGTGCACAGGAAAGCGCTATATTCTTAGTCAAATTGCCGTGTGCCTTAAAAAAAAATTAATAATGTAAGCAATATTTACAATCGAGAACAAAATCTTTGTGGAATAGTGGTATAGCAAAGGGGACAAAAGTTCGTTATACTAATTTACAGAATTAATCGTCCGGGAAACGATTTATGCGGGCGAAAAAAATAAAAATAATAATTATAGGAGGCAATCATGGCAAGTTTATCTTTAAAGAATGTCTGCAAGGTATACCCTAACGGATTCGAGGCAGTAAAAGATTTCAACCTTGAAATCGCAGATCAGGAGTTTATCATTTTCGTAGGTCCTTCGGGATGCGGTAAGTCTACCACTCTCCGTATGATAGCTGGTCTGGAGGACATTTCCTCCGGTGAGCTGAAAATCGGCGACAGAGTTGTGAATGATGTAGAGCCTAAGGACAGAGATATTGCAATGGTATTCCAGAACTACGCTCTGTATCCGCATATGTCCGTGTATGATAACATGGCATTCGGTCTTAAGTTAAGAAAAGTTCCGAAGGATGAGATTGACAAGATGGTGAAAGAAGCAGCGAAGATCCTTGATTTGACAGCTCTCCTTGACCGTAAGCCGAAGGCTCTTTCCGGTGGTCAGAGACAGCGTGTGGCTATGGGTCGTGCAATCGTTCGTAACCCTAAAGTATTCCTGATGGATGAGCCGCTGTCCAACTTGGATGCAAAGCTCCGTGTACAGATGCGTGTTGAGATTTCCAAGCTGCACCAGAGACTGGGCACCACCATCATCTATGTAACACATGACCAGACAGAGGCTATGACCCTCGGTACCAGAATCGTTGTTATGAAGGACGGCGTGGTACAGCAGGTTGACACCCCTCAGAATCTGTATCAGAAACCTCAGAATCTGTTTGTAGCAGGCTTCATGGGTTCCCCGCAGATGAACTTCCTTGATGCGGTTGTTGAGAAGAACGGTGATACCGCTAACCTGAAGGTTGCAGGTCAGACCATTCCGCTGCCGCCCGCTAAGTCCAAGAAGCTGATTGATGGCGGTTATGTAGGCAAGACTGTTACATTCGGTATCCGTCCCGAGGATGTATATGATTCCGAGATGTTCATCGAGACTGCTAAGTGTGTATTCGAGTCTACCATCAAGGTTTACGAGCTGCTTGGTGCAGAAGTTTACTTATACTTCGACCTCGCTGAGTTCCCGATTACTGCCAGAGTAGATTCCCGTACAACGGCAAGACCCGGCGACACTGTTAAGTTTGCTTTCGATGTTGAGAAGATTCACGTATTCGACAAAGAGACAGAGCAGACCATCACGAACTAATAAAAATGACTGCAGGGGAGGGAGGCGTAAGCATCCCTCCCCTTTGTACGTATAAGAAGATGGAGGAATATATGATTTCAAGTCAGATTATTAAGGCAAGTATAGAGGAGCTTTCATCGATTTCCAAGGTTTCCCTTGCGGTATGGGATCCGGAAGGAAAGGAGATTGCGGCGACCTTTGAGACAGATGATATTTCCCCGTCGCTGGTTTCGGGATTTGTGGATTCTCCCGCCGACAGTCAGGTGATTGGGATACACCATCTTCTTAAGGTTTTGGATGAGGAGGAGGTTCTCTTCGTTCTGGATGCGAAAGGCAGCAGCGAGGACACCTACATGATAGGCAGGATTGCGGTCAGCCAGCTCCAGCACTTGATTGTTGCTTACAAAGAGCGGTACGATCGGAATAACTTTTTCCAGAACCTCCTGTTAGATAATATGCTTCTGGTGGATATTTATAACAGGGCGAAAAAGCTGCATATCGAAGCGGTGGTCCCCCGTGCGGTCTTTTTGATTGAGACGGATAAGGAGAAGGACGGCACGGCAATGGAGCTTTTAAACGGCATGTTCACGGCGCAGGTCGGAGATTACATTACGGCGGTAGATGAGAGCAATGTGATTTTGATTAAGGCGCTTACCCCTGAGGACGGTTATGAGCGGCTGGGGCAGATTGCCGATACGATTGCGGATATGATGAACATGGAGGCGATGCTCAACGTGCGGGTTGCCTACGGCACAATCGTAGAAGAGCTGAAAGAAGTGTCGAAGTCCTATAAAGAAGCGAAGATGGCTCTTGACGTGGGCAAAATCTTCTATGCGGAGAAAAAAGTGACGGCATATAATATGCTGGGTATCGGGCGTTTGATTTACCAGCTTCCGATTAATCTGTGCAGACTTTTTATTGATGAGATTTTCGGCTCTAATGTACCTTCCGAGCTGGACGAGGAAACCCTGACAACGATTAATAAGTTTTTCGAGAATAACCTGAATGTGTCCGAGACTTCAAGACAGCTCTATGTACACCGTAATACGCTTGTGTATCGGATTGAGAAGCTGCAGAAGAGCACGGGATTGGATATTCGTGTTTTCGACGACGCATTGACATTCAAGATTGCGCTGATGGTGGTGAATTACATGAGATATCTGGATTCGCTGGATTATTGACGCACACTGGCGGAAGCAGGAAATGACAGAGACAGGATTACATGCTTGCATGTGAGACTGTCTCCTTTTTTTGCCCGCCGGTACGCAGACAGAAATTTTGGTTCTGATTTGGTGTGGGCATGCATATACATATATAGGAACGGAGGTTGTTATGTATCAGAAGGAAATCATATATTTGGGATTGTATAAGGACGGGGACCGTCTGGGAAGCGCGGGCTTTCTCAAGGTGGAAAAACGGGACAAGGACGGAAATCTTTCACTGGTGGTGAAAAACGTGCCCCATTCCATAAACGGGAAATATCCGGTGCGCTATTACAGCGGCTCGGATTGGAAAGAGGCGGACGGCATCACCGTGCGGGAAGGCGGCGGACAATGGGAAAAGCAGGAGCCGGATTCTCTGGAACAGGTGCGTCTGCAGATTATGCTGCCGGGCGGATATTTGGTGGAGGGCGCCAGCAAAGAAGCTGCGAAACGGGCATCTGCCGTGAATGAGGAAGCGAAAGTCGGACGATTGCCGGATGCGGAACCCGTGATGTCGAAGATGGAGCAGTCAGGAGTCGGGGAGACGGAGCGGGACTTGCAAGAGCTGGCACGGGAAGGGCAGTCTGCCGTTGCAGAAGCGGACGCAGCGCCGACTGTGTCTTCGCGGGAAGAGGCTGCTGTGCCCGTGCGGGAAAAGAATGTCACTGCGGAGTTAGACGAGCGACATGTTGTAGAGGAACCTGTCGTGCCGCAGGAGCCGAAAAAAATAGAGCGCATTCCGGTACAGCGTCAGGAAATTCGGGAAGACCGTGTGGTTTCGGAACAACCGCAGAAACCCCTGATGGCGGATGCCCTTGTTATAGAAGGGTTAAAAGAAGATAAGTGGGAGCAGATTCTGGATACTTACGATAATATTCATCCCTACGGTGACGAGCGTGTCTATGTAAAGCTGGCGCCAAAGGATTTTATCATTCTGTCCGGAAAATATCAGCATCTGGTAAATAACAGTTTTTTGCTGCACGGCTTTTATAATTATCGTCATGTGATTTTGGGAAAAGAAGGAGACGTGTATTATCTGGGCGTGCCCGGTGTTTTCTACGAGAGGGAAAAGATGGTGGCGCTGATGTTTGGATTCGAGGCGTTCGAGTGCGAGAGCGGGGAGTCGAAGGCGGGCGAGTTCGGGTATTATCTGCGGAAGGTGGAGTTGTAGAGGATGCCCTCATAATCGAAAGCGGGAATAAAACTTTCCGAGGCGGTGTCCCCTTCCTGAATAAAGCCGTTTTCCATGCCGATTCGTATGGCGAAGTCTACGATTTTTTCGTACTCTTTTCCGGATACCTGGCGGTTCAGGGTGGGGATGCCCGCAACCTGTGAAAGCGGCGTATATTGATTCATAATACTGACATATATGTCGTTTCCAAATGTTTCATGGAGATAGCGGAGAATCTGTCGGCTGTCTTTGCCGCAGCCGGGTAAAAGCAGGTGACGGACGATTACGCCTTTTTGCATCAGGGAATCCTCTCCGTCCGCAAAGACGGGGGCACCGACTTGACGAACCATCTCCGCGATGGCGGCGGAAGCCGTTTCAAAGTAATCGGCGGCATGGGAATAGCTTTCGCTAAGAGACGCGTCGCGGTATTTAAAATCGGGCAGATAAATATCAATGAATCCCTCCAGCATACGGAGTGTTTCCGGCTTTTCGTAGGCGGAGGTATTATAAATAACAGGGAGCGAAAGTCCCTGCTTTTTTGCTGCTTTCAATGCGGTTATGATTTGGGGGACAAAATGGGTGGGCGTGACGAGATTGATGTTGTGCGCGCCCTGTTCCTGCAATTCCAGAAAAATTTCGGACAGGCGTGCCGCGGTGATTTCTCGTCCGGTATGACCCTGCGCGATTTCATGGTTCTGGCAGTATACGCAGCGCAGATTGCAGCCGCTGAAAAAAACGGCGCCGGAACCGTTCGTGCCGGACAGACAGGGTTCTTCCCAGAAGTGGAGCGCGGCTCTCGCGGCAGTTAATCTCGCAGTCTGTCCGCAGTAACCGGTTTCTCCGGCGTTTCTGTTAACATGGCATTCTCTCGGGCAGAGCGTACAGTCTGACAGCTCCTGCCACACTTCCTTTTCATAAATATTCTGAGCGTTGTCTTTCATGTCCGGTTTTCCATATGCAGGGTTGACAGCATAAAACCGTGCGCTTTATGTCGAATCGTAACCCATGTACGTTACCTTTACAGTTAACTCCGCCAGGCACCCTCACGGCACATGAAAGGTTCCACTTAGTGCTGCTGTGTTCCCACCCTGACACGGTTCATGGATTCTCATTGCGTAAGACCCAAACTTCAACGCCACTTATAAAGGGCAGCTACGCAGACGCAGACCCTCGATAAAGCATCACCCCCACTAGAGCGGATTGTGGGTACAGGGCACCGCTAACGCCCCGGCTGCACGGTTTAATCAGTATACTGTGTTTTTGAGAGTTTGTCAACTTGACAAAAAAAGACCGGAGTCGAAACTCCAGCCTTTTTAGCGGAGACGGAGGGATTCGAACCCTCGTGCCCCGGAGGGCTAACGCATTTCGAGTGCGCCCCGTTATGACCACTTCGATACGTCTCCATACGAATTAGATTATAAGTTGAAATGAAATTCTTGTCTACTGTTTTTTCATATTTTCTTAGGATATTTTCTTAGGATAATTCTTTTTTGTGTCCTGAATATGGTACATGTGGTACACTATAATGGTACAAAACAAATCCAACCACTACCGCAGGGAGCAATCGGCAGTTTTTGCATGGAGGACGGCATGACGCAGGATGAAAAATATATGAAAGAAGCCATCAAGCAGGCGAAAAAGGCATATGCGCTCGGGGAGGTGCCGATTGGCTGCGTAATCGTATATCAGGACAAGATTATCGGCAGGGGGTATAACCGCCGCAACACGGACAGAAATACGCTGGCTCATGCGGAGATTACCGCGATTAATAAAGCGAGCCGGGCGATGAAGGACTGGCGGCTTGAGGAGTGTACGCTCTATGTGACGCTGGAGCCTTGTCAGATGTGCGCGGGGGCGATCGTGCAGGCGAGGGTGACGGAGACGGTGATCGGCGCGATGAATCCCAAGGCGGGCTGCGGCGGTTCGATTTTAAATATTCTGGAAATGCAGGAGTTTAACCATCAGGTGATTGTGCGCCGGGGCGTTTTGGAGGAGGAATGTCAGGCGCTCTTAAAGAATTTTTTTCAGGAGCTGCGGGTGAGAAACAAAATTGAAAAGCAGCAGCGGAGGGAAATGCAGACGAATGTGAACGAAACACCTTGACCGGATTTTCCGCATTTACTATAATTATCTTAGCGTGGATAAATTGCAATGGCAACAGATTAAAAATAAAAAATGTGGGAAGATAAGGAGGAATCGTAATGAAGAGAATCGGAATGTTGACTAGCGGCGGGGATTGTCAGGCGCTGAACGCGGCTATGAGAGGTGTGGTGAAGTGTCTCTCCTGCAGCAGTGAGGATGTGGAAATTTATGGTTTCCTTGACGGTTATAAGGGAATGATTTACGGGGATTTCCGTATTTTGACAGGGCACGACTTTGCCGGTATTCTGACGAAGGGCGGCACCATTCTCGGCAGCTCCAGAACGCCCTTTAAGCTGATGCGTGAGCCGGATGAAAACGGATTAGATAAAGTGGAGGCGATGAAGCAGAATTACTATAAGCTGAAACTGGACTGCATGGTGATTTTGGGCGGTAATGGCACGCACAAGACGGCGAATATGCTCCGCGAGGAGGGGCTGAATGTCATCACTCTGCCTAAGACCATTGACAACGATCTGTGGGGAACGGATATGACCTTTGGTTTCCAGAGCGCGGTAAACATTGCCACGGACTGCATTGACTGTATTCATACCACGGCGTCTTCCCATGGGCGTATCTTTATTGTGGAGGTTATGGGGCATAAGGTAGGCTGGCTGACCCTGAACGCCGGTATTGCGGGCGGTGCGGATATCATTCTGATTCCCGAGATTCCTTACGATATCGACAGTGTAGTTAAGGCGATTGACGGTCGCAGGCAGAGGGGGTCTCGTTTCACCATTATGGCGGTGGCGGAGGGTGCGATTTCCAAAGAGGACGCAAAGCTTTCCAAGAAAGAATATAAAGAAAAGATGAAGGATTATCCGTATCCTTCCGTTTCTTATGAAATCGCGGATAAAATTATGAAAAAGACGGGCATGGATGTGCGTGTTACGGTTCCGGGTCACACGCAGCGCGGCGGAAGTCCGTGTCCTTACGACAGAGTGTTTGCTACCAGATTGGGAGCGGAAGCCGGCAAGCTGATTTTGCAGGGTGAATACGGATTTATGGTAGGTTATAAGAACAGAGAGATCGTGCGAGTGCCGCTTGAGGAAGTGGCGGGCAAGCTGAAAATGGTATCACCTGATGCCACCATTGTTCAGGAGGCAAAGATGGTGGGTATCAGTTTCGGAGATTAATTTATGTCATATACAGCGCTGTATCGTAAGTTCCGCCCGGGCTGTTTTGAAGATGTCAAGGGACAGGAGCACATAGTGACCACTCTGCAGAACCAGATTAAGGCGGACCGTATCGGTCATGCGTATCTGTTTTGCGGAACGAGAGGTACGGGTAAGACTTCCATAGCGAAAATATTTGCGCGAGCGGTGAACTGCGAGCATCCCATGAAAGGGAGTCCCTGCGGGGAATGCGCAAGCTGTAAGGCGATTGCGGCGGGCGTCAGTATGAACGTGATTGAGATTGACGCCGCTTCCAATAATGGCGTGGACAATATCCGCGAGATTGTGGAGGAGGTGTCCTACTCTCCGGCGGAGGGGCGGTTTAAGGTGTATATCATCGACGAGGTGCACATGCTCTCCATCGGCGCCTTTAACGCCTTGTTAAAGACGCTGGAAGAACCGCCCTCCTATGTGATTTTTATTCTGGCGACCACCGAGGTGCATAAGATACCGATTACCATTCTCTCCCGCTGCCAGCGGTATGATTTCCGCAGGATTTCGATTGAGACGATTGCAGCGAGACTGCGGGAGCTGATGGAAAAAGAGCAGGTACAGGTGGAGGAGAAGGCGCTCCGTTATATTGCCAAGACCGCGGACGGCTCCATGCGCGACGCGTTGAGTTTGTTAGATCAGTGTATTGCCTTTCATTTCGGGCAGGAGCTGACTTATGATAAGGCGCTTGACGTATTGGGGGCAGTGGATACGGAGGTATTCAGCAGGCTTCTTCGCCATGTGATTGGACGGGAAGTGACCGGCTGCATCGGACTTTTGGAAGAAATCGTTATGCAGGGCAGGGAGCTTTCGCAATTTGTAACGGATTTTACATGGTATTTAAGAAATCTTCTTCTGCTGCAGTCCTCTGATGATATTGAAGATGTCATAGACGTGTCTTCTGATAATCTGCGTCGCTTGAAGGAAGAAGCGGGGATGCTCGAGACGGAGACACTGATGCGTTATATTCGCATTTTTTCAGAACTGTCGGGACAAATTAAGTATGCGCCGCAAAAGAGAATATTGATTGAGATTGCTCTGATTAAACTTTGCAGACCCGATATGGAGCGGGATATCGGCTCCGTGGCGGAACGGGTCAGAGTGATAGAGGAACAGTTGGAAAACGGCGTTGTGGCTGTGGCGGCAGCGGGAGCTGTGGAAAGCGTTTCGACGCCTGTTCCGGTCAAGGAACGTCCGCCGCTGCCGAAGGCGATTCCAGAAGATGTGCAGGCGGCGGTAGAACGTTGGCAGGATATTGTGGCGGGTGCGGGTATGCCTATGAAGCAGTATCTGAAGGAGGCGCGCTTAAGTCTGGGCGGGGACAGCAGGTTGTTAATAGTCGTGGAAGACGGTCTTGCTTCCGATTATTTTCTGCGGCAGGAGGGGCATAAAGAACTGCTTGAGCAGATGTTAGCGGACATGACGGGGCGGGAGATTGACGTGACGGTACAGACGGTGCCGGACAGGGAAACTTTTGAGCAGAGCTATGTGGATTTGTCACAGCTAATCCATATGGAAATAGAGGAAGAATAGGAAAGGAAAATAGGGAAAATGGCGAAACGGGGCGGATTTCCGGGCGGTGGTATGCCTGGCAATATGAATAATCTGATGAAGCAGGCACAGAGAATGCAGCGTCAGATGGAGGAGAGCCAGAAAGAGCTGGAAACGAAGGAGTTTACGGCAAAGGCAGGCGGCGGCGCGGTGGAGGTTACCGTGACGGGCAAGCGTGAGGTGACGAAGGTGAAGCTTTCCGAAGAGGTAGTGGATCCGGATGACATTGAAATGCTGGAGGATTTGGTGATGGCGGCGGCAAATGAAGCGCTGCGCATGGCGGAGGATGCAAACGCCGAAGTCATGAACAAGATGACCGGAGGGTTAGGATTGGGCGGAGGTCTGCCGTTCTAACTGTTCATGGAGACGATTCGGTATTAGGAAAAAGAAATGCTTGACGAAAGGCTGAGATTTTTCTGACATGGAACTTTACAGCGGACATATCAATAAACTGATAGAAGAGCTGGCGGCTTTGCCGGGGATTGGACATAAGTCGGCGCAGCGTCTTGCATTTCACCTGATTAATATGCCGCAGTCGCGGGTGGAGCGTCTTGCCAAAACAATCGTGGAAGCGAAGGAAAATGTCCGTTATTGTCAGGAGTGTTTTACACTGACGGATAAGGACATTTGTCCGGTCTGCGCAAACGCGAACAGGGACCATGGGCTTATTATGGTGGTGGAGAATGCCAGAGACTTGGCGGCATATGAAAAGACGGGTAAATATACGGGCGTTTATCATGTGCTGCACGGCGCGATTTCTCCCATGCTGGGAATCGGACCGGGGGATATTAAGCTCAAGGAATTGATGAAGCGGCTGGAGGGCGACGTCACGGAGGTGATTATCGCTACGAATTCCAGTCTCGAGGGCGAGACCACGGCGATGTACATCAGCAAGCTGATTAAACCAACGGGAATTAAGGTGACGCGGATAGCCAGCGGCGTGCCGGTGGGAGGAGATCTGGAATATATCGATGAGGTGACGCTTTTGCGGGCGCTGGAGGGCAGGGTGGAATTGTGACAGTAGTCGGAAATGAAATACAAATGTAAGGAGGGTATCGGGAAGTGGGGATTGGAAAAGAGAAATTCGGAACGATGAAAACGGGGGAAGATATTTATCTGTTTACCCTTGAGAACAAAAATGGCATGAAGGCAAAGATTACGAATTTCGGCGCGGCGGTTGTGGCTCTTTGGGTGCCGGATAAAAACGGAGAGCTTGCGGATGTGGTTCTAGGTTTTGACAAAGCTGAGGATTATTTTTCTAATCCCAGCTTTATGGGCGTGACCATAGGACCGAATGCAAACCGTGTCGGCGGGGCGGCTTTTACGTTGAACGGAAAAGAGTATCATCTGTCTGTGAATGACGGAGTAAACAATCTTCACAGCGATATGGACGGCGGTTATCATAAAGGGCTTTGGACGGCGGAGGAAGCCGGTGACAGCCTGAAGCTTACGATTGAGGGTAAGGACGGCGCTCTGGGTTTTCCGGGGAATAAGAAGGTTACTATGATTTACACCCTCACGGATAACAATGAGCTGAAGCTTAAATATCATGCGACTTCCGATAGGGAAACGCTGCTCAATCTGACAAACCATACCTATTTCAATCTGGCGGGGCATGACTCCGGCAGCATAGAGGGACAGTTCCTGCGGTTGTATGCTTCTCACTTTACACCGGTGCTTCCGGGAGCCATTCCTACGGGAGAGATTGAGCCGGTGGCAGGTACGCCTTTGGACTTTACCAAGATGAAGGAAATCGGCAGGGAAATCGGTACGGATTATGAACAGCTTAAATTGGTGAAGGGTTATGATCATAACTTTGTGATTGACGGCGCTGACGGCACAATGCGGCAGGCTGCGGAGGCGGAGGATGTAAAGAGCGGACGCAGGATGAAAGTGTTTACCAATCTGCCCGGGGTGCAGTTCTATGCCGGAAATTGTATTGACGAACAGATTGGAAAGGGCGGCGTGTGTTATACGATCCGCACGGGATTTTGTCTGGAAACCCATTATTTTCCGGATAACATTCATCATCCCAATTTCCCACAGGCTGTATTCGGACCGGGTAAGGACTATGAAGCGGAGACGATATATCAGTTTGTATAAATGCGGATGTATCGGTTGACTTTCGTTTCTGTATGATAAATTCTGGGTTATGAAAAATGCCGTCATGTGAAATGCATGGCGGCTTTTGTCATCCACCGCGCCTTGCGCCATCTTTTTCGGAGAGGATGTGGTATACTCGCCACAAAAGAGAAAGAAATAACAGGCGCAGGGGGAAGAGATGGAATCCGGGTCGGAAGTTGTTGGGAAAGAGGAAAGAAAGAAAAAATATCAGATTTATGTGGAAGAATATGTCTTATCATATTTAAGGCGTGAGTCCGATTCGTTGGAGTTGTCCGAAATTTATTTTTACGGTTCCCGTCAGGAGAGCGGCAGGAAGCTGTATGTTTACGGAGCGGGCAGGGACAGGGGGATTGCCGCTTTTGCAGAGTATGAGCCGCTTTCCGAGCTGGTGTGCCGGCTGACACAGGCGGGTCCGGTGTTTCTTGTGCGGGAACCGGACGGCGAATGCAAAACAACCGGCTTTCAGATTTTTTATGATAATAATGAAGCAATGCAGAATTATCTGCTGGAGTGGACAGGCAGTGCAGGAAAAAAGCGCTCTGCGGAAAAAATCAGCGCGCCGGAGATGCCGCCTGTGCCGACAGTATTTCCGGAAGAGAAAAAGCGTGCGCCGCATGGGGCAATGTCTGTGCAGTTATGTTTGATTTTGGTAGTGCTGGTTGCCATTGTGATTACGTCCACCGACAGCTATGACAAGATGGAGGAACTGAACCGTTCCGCAAAAGAAGTGTTTTTTGCCATTGAAAATCAGGAAGCGGATTCCGATAAAGCGGATTTGGTAGAAGATAGAGAGATTGTGGTCGAGCGGGAGGCTGGGATGTCCCAAGATGCGGGGCGTGCTGATGAGATGTCGGATGGGCAGGAACCGGATGCAGATACTGGCAAGGCGTCGGATGACCAGGAACCGGATGCAGATACTGACAAGGCGGCGGACAAGCATACAAAAGACGGAGATTCTGTAGTCGCAGAGGAGCAGGAGGAGGGCATATTGAGAACGGTACAGGATGATCCCGACGGTACAGACAGTCAAGCGTCTGAGAAGGGAGACGAGCCGGAACGGACAGAGGAGACGGGTGACACATCACAGAAGGAGACGGCTTCGTCTGACACAGAAAACAAAGAAGAGGGGAAAGAGGCAGCAGAACAGAGCGAGGAGGAAAATGAGGAAGCGCTTTCCAGAAGTATAACCAGATATTACGAGGTAGAGCAGGGGGATACGCTTTATACGATAAGCCAGAAGATTTACGGGGATATTTCCCGTGTGGAAAAAATCTGTGAAGTAAACGAGATTTCCGACCCTGACAAAATCCGATCGGGGCAAAGAATAATCCTGCCATAGAAAAGTAGGGAAGGCTGTGGTATAATGTACGCGTTGGCAATGAGCAGTGCCAGACGGTAAGATGAAAAAAATGGCTGCTTGCAGACAATTTTGTCAGATTAGCGGATGATAGGGGTGCTAAGCGCCGGTGGCGCTTGTTTAGCACGGACCGAAGCGGAGCGTAGACAGCCCGCGAGCGAGGAAAACCGAAGGTTTTTCGAGCGTGCACTGCGGGGTGCATGAAGTAGTGCACTGCGGAGTGCTTAAAATGTAAGGATACGACAGATGGCGAATATCAGAGAATATTTCAGAAAAAAGGAAAAGCGGGACGGCGAGCAGAGAGCACCCAGAATCAGTTATCGGGAAAAAATCAAGAGTCATAAATTTACTGTGTTTTACAGGGTGACTCTCGTGCTGATACTGCTTGCGTCTTTGGGCGCTGTGGCTTTTATACAATGGCAGAACAAGGTTTATACGGAAAGCGTGGAGCTTTCAAACGTGGAAATCAAGATTCCGTCCGATGCGCAGATGATGCCCTTTGCGTCGCATCTTCTTACTTATAGTAAGGATGGAATCAGCTGCATGGATACCAAAGGGAATGCGGTGTGGAATCAGACCTTTGAAATGCAGAATCCCATGGTGGATATCAATCAGAACGTGGTGGCGGTTGGAGATTATAATGGCAGGGAAATTTATGTGATGAACACGGAGTCTGTGCTGGGCAATATCACAACCAACCGACCGGTGCGTGATTTTTGTGTGTCTGCAGGCGGGGTGGTGGCAGCGGTGCTGGATGATACAAATGTCACTTTAATATGTCTGTATGATGCCAAAGGACAAGAACTGGTGCGTTTTCGGACGACCATGAAGGAAAGCGGTTACCCGGCGGAGGTTTCTATCTCACCGAGCGGGGAGCTTGTATGTGTTTCTTATCTGTATGTAGACAGTGGGCATATGAAGTCCAGTGTGGCTTTTTATAATTTTGGCGCGGTGGGACAAAACAACACGGACAATTATGTGAGCGGTTATGATTATATAGATACGGTAGTACCGTTTGCGCGGTTTATGGATAATCGTTCTCTCTTTGCAGTGTCTGACGACAGAATTATGTTTTTTGGCGGCGCGCAGAAGCCTATGACGATAGCGGAGAAGCTGCTTGATGAAGAGGTGCGGGGCGTTTATTACGGAAGCGAATATGTGGGGCTGGTCTTTAACAGCAGGGAGAGCGGCAGCAGATACCGGCTGGATGTGTACAATAAGTCGGGCGACTCTGTGTGTTCCATTACATATGATATAGAATGCAGGGATATTTTGTTCCATGACGACCAGATTATTATTTATAATGAATCCGACTGCCAGATTTATAACAGCAGAGGAATGCAGAAGTATGCCGGAAAATTTAACAAGACGGCTTTGATGCTGATACCGCAGAATGCATCCTACACTTATATGGTGGTAACGCCGGAATCTATCGATACGATAGAATTGAAATGATTATTTGACACAGGTCGAAGCATTTATTGCCGGGACCGTAATCATATGATGCGATAAATCAGGTTGATATTACGATGAGACAAGAATTGCTTATGTTCGTCTTTTCGGCGATTGTACTTATATTATTTATATGGAGAGTCCGGGGAGGGTATGCCTGCGGTATGATGCAGGAAATAGTCAATCTTTTATCGGGCGTGATTTCTCTGGCGTGTGTAGCGTTGATTTTTCTCGCGGTCACAAGTGCAATGAGTAAGTCAACGCATATTTTGACAGCTTGTATCATAGCTCTGATTTTGTTGGGGATTCTTTTTAAGGTGTGTCGCCTGATTTTTGCACCGCTGCTGGCTGTCAGCAATATTTGTATAGTAAGCGGCATTAACAAAGTATTAGGCGCTGCAATGGGTGCAGCGGAGGCATGTCTGTTGGCATATTTTTCCTATAAAGCGCTGGCTCATTTCGGAATTTATGTGCTTTGATTTTTTTCTTAAAAAAATTTCAAAAAAATTCCTAAAAACCCGTTGACATCCAATTATTCTTCTGCTATTATATGAAAGTCGCCTGCCGCGGAGTAAATTCCTGCGGAAATTAACCGAAGTAAATTCCTACGGAATTAACTTCTGAAGAATGCTTCGCTTTGGGTGATTGAGTATATAGAACCTTGACAAATAAACAGTAATGCAACCCTGAAAAGATTCCAAAGAGACGAAGTA
>CAJUMV010000013.1:0-56771 GCA_910587715.1 uncultured Lachnospiraceae bacterium
GGCAGATATTTCCATATCTGCCTTTAACAGAATACCCAAAGTTCAGAAAGAACCCCATGAAAGGTCTCCCCCTATATTTTATCGCTATGACAAAAATTACATTTTAAAGAAGGAAACATCATCCTCCAATACCTGCGCCATCGACTTTAATTCGCCCGCAGCTTCGGCAAGCAGATTGATAGTGGCGTTCATCTCCTCCATAGAAGCGTTTGTCTCCTCTGTAGACGCTGCGTTCTCCTGCGATACGGCAGACAGATTCTGGATAACATCCACAACCTTTCCTCTCTCTCTGTTGCATTCCTCCGCCTGTTCGCTGATAACACCTGTCTCCTTTCTGGAGTTCTCGATGCCGTTGCTCACATCGCCAAACTTCTCCTTGGTCTGCGCCAGCTTCTGCTGCTGTTCCAGAATGATTTCATTCACTTCATTCATAATCTGAACGGAAGCTTCCGAGTCAACGGTCAGCTGGTGAATGATATCCTCAATGGTCTTCGTAGACTGTGCGGAATCCTCAGACAGCTTGGAAATCTGGGTGGCAACCACGGCAAAGCCGCGTCCTGCCTCTCCGGCTCTCGCCGCCTCTATGCTCGCATTCAGGGCGAGCAGGCTCGTCTCACTGGCAATGGATGCAATCAGGTTAACCGCATCCTGAATTCTGGTAACGGACTCGTTGGTCGTATGTACGGAAGCCTCAATCTTACGGATAGCCGCTGTGGTTCTATCGTTGGACTCGCTCAGCTCGTTAATGATTCTTGAGGACTCCACATCCGCCACATGCATCTGGTTGGAAAGGTCATCCAATTCCTTGACGCTGTCCGCAATCTTCTCAATAATCGCCCCCATGTTTGCCACCTGTCCGGTCGCGGACTCGATATCTTCCGCCATGGAAACGGCGCCTTTGGAAATATCCTCCACCGCGCTGCTGATTTCATCGGCGGTAGTCGAGGTCTGTGACGCCATGCTCTCCAGATTATTGCCCTGACTCATCAGCGTCTCGGTATTCTTCTTGATGCTGCCGATAATGTTCTGCAGCTCCTCTAACAGTCTCTGTACGGCGTGACCCATAATACCTATTTCATCGGTTCTCTTCAAGATTCTCTCATTCACGGTCAGGTTCAGGTCACCTTCCGCAAGCGAGGAAAGAAGCTTCTCCGTCTGAATGATTACACGCGCAATCGCGCTTGCGATCTTGATACATACCAACAGGGCAATAATAAGAATAAGCGCCGCGATGCCAAGAATCATCATCGAACTTTTGTTGATTCTGGCGCTCGCCTCGGTGGCGGGCTGTCCCGCAAATACCATACCCACACATTTCCCGGTGGAATCCATCGCCGGCATATAGAACGCGTAGTAAGTCTCACCATTGATGGTAACGCTGTCCGTCTCGTAGGTCTTGCCCTCGTTGATAACCGCCTGGATTACCGCATCGGATGCCTTCGTGCCGAGAATGCGCTCCCCGGTATCCTTATCACGCAGAGAGGTAGCGCGTCTGGTGTCCCCATAGAAAAGTGTTACATCCGCAGCGCTTCCATCCACGAAACTGTCAATGATATCCACATTTTCCGATACATTGTAATCACCCTTATAAAGCGTTTCCCCTTCCATCCGGTATGCACCCGGATCAATCGCTTCATAGGCGGCGTATACGCTCCGACAGAGGTTTTCGAGTCCTTCCATGGTGGCGTCATGCACCATATTTCTCATGGTACTGATTGCATACACGGTAACGCACGCAACCATGACCACCAAAGGAATCACACAAAGCATCATAAGCTGCGCCATTACGCTCAGTTTCTTCTGTTTTTTCATCCTTACCTTCTCCTTATATTATTATGTTTTTACCCCCCCCCCGCCAATTTACCGTACAAAGACAAACGGCAACATAATAACAGGGTAGTAGATTCCCCGATACACGAAAAGCATCAAGATGAGTAATTCATTTTAACACAATTTTTGCAATATTTAAAGCAAAATCGTGAAAAATCTGTAAATATACGTGAAAAATCTGTCCTCTATCCACTGTTCACCCGCATGTCAACTCCTTTCTTCGTACTTCTCACTCTATTATACAGGAAAGGCGTTATTTTTCTACCGTGATGGCATGGATTGCACTTTTTGGGGTATACTTTGTAAATTCGAGTTTACATAACTATGGGCGTACCTGTCCATCACCCATAATCTGATACTTATAAGAAGTCAGTTCCTTAAGCCCCATAGGTCCTCTTGCGTGGAGTTTCTGAGTGCTGATTCCGATTTCCGCCCCGAAACCGAACTCGAAACCGTCCGTAAAACGGGTGGAAGCGTTCACATACACACATGCCGAATCCACCTCCCACAGGAACTTTTGCGCATGCGCCTGATTTTCCGTCAGTATGGCGTCGGAATGTCCCGTATTGTACTTATTGATATGAGCGATTGCTTCCTCCAGCGAGGATACCGTTTTTACGGAAAGAATCAGCGCCAGATATTCTGTGCCGTAGTCCTCCTCCGTAACCGGATGCGCTTCCGATATCTGCGCCCGCACCGTCTCGTCGCCTCGGATTTCCACCTGCTTTTCCAGAAGGGCTTTCCCCAGCGCAGGAAGAATTTTATCCGCAATTTTCTCATGTACAAGCAGGGATTCACAAGCATTGCACACACCGATTCGCTGGGTTTTTGCATTGATGACGATGGGAACCGCTTTGGCAAGATCCGCCGTCTCGTCAATAAAAATATGACAGTTTCCCGTGCCCGTCTCGATCACGGGTATCGTGCTGTTCTCCACAACGGAGCGGATTAATCCCGCGCCGCCCCTCGGAATCAGCACATCCACATACTTTTTCAGCTTCATAAAGGCGGTGGTCACCGCCCTGTCATTGTTCTCGATCAACTGAATGGCATTTTTGTCGATGCCCTCTTTTTCCAGTGTCTCACCAATCACTGCCGTGACAACCTGATTGGAGTAGAACGCGTCTCTTCCGCCCTTTAAAATGACCGCGTTTCCGGTCTTGAAACACAGCCCGAAGGCGTCCGCTGTCACATTGGGTCTTGCCTCATAAATAATGCCGGTCACCCCCATGGGAACCCGTACCTTTTCTATATGAAGTCCGTTTGGACGGTCAATGGTCTCCATCACCTCGCCCACCGGGTCCGGCAGCGCGGCAATCTGTCTGAGTCCTTCCGCCATTGCCTCTATTCTTGCGTCCGTCAGCTTCAGGCGGTCAAGAAGCCCTTCCGCCATGCCGTTTTCTTTTGCGCGCGCATAGTCCTTTTCGTTTGCCAAAAGAAGTCTTTCACTTTCCTTTACAAGCGCGTCCGCCGCACGGTTAAGCGCCTGATTCTTCTGCGCTGTGGTGAGTCCCTGTAAGACGGTCTTCGCCGCCTGCGCTTTTTTGCCAAGATCTGTCAAATATTCTTTGATTTCCGTGTCCGTCCCTGTTTTTTCCATGTGAATCATCCTTTCTATTTCATCCTTACCAGCCTGTCATCCCCGCCGTACACCGGATTTGTGCCGCTAAAATCCGCTCCATATCTCCTGCTCCGTGACCACGCACATCGGGCAGATATCGTGCGTCTCCCACGGGATTTCCTCATAAATCTGGCAGTCGTACGCCAGCGCAGCGGTAGAAAACTTCAACTGTGGATGTTCTTCCATATCCGCACCCGTCTGCGTATATGCCGACGCATCCGTATTCTCTGTTCGACGTAAGATCCTGCTTAAATATCTGTCGTAAAATCCGCCGCCATAGCCGATTCTGTGACATGTTCTGTCAAATGCCGCGCCGGGCATACAAATCAATATCTCCTGCCGGCTGCCATAGTGTTGACTCATTTGGTCATCGTTCCACGTCTCAAATGACAGACCGCCCACAGGCTCCAAAATTCCCATGTAACCCGACGCCAGGTCGTTCACAGAAAAAATCCGGTAGAACGCTATCTCTTTCCCAAGAACCTTCGGCGCAAACACCGCCTTTCCGTCCGCAAACGCCTGTGCAAGCAAGGGAAAAGTGTCCACCTCGCTACGAAAGCTGATATAGGTAAGAACCGCGTCCGCATCCCGATAGCAGGGCAGACTTATCAGATTTTTCACGATTTTGTCGCTGTATTCCTGCCGCTGCATTTTTGTGAGCGCATCCCGCTTCGCCAACGCTGCCTGCCGGACGCATTTCTTTTCCGCCGCCTGTTTGTCCACTATGGCAGGTTTCACGCCGCTCTGCTCCCTCTCCATTTCTGCGGTTTCCCGCTCCACATGTTCACCCATGCCGCTTCTTCTCGCCCAGATTCGTGATAGTGCCGTCTTTCTCCACAATGGAGATATTGTCGAGCTGCCCACGGAGGTTCGCCCGCACATTCGCCACATAAGCCTGCCGCAGCGCCGCCTGCTCCTCCTTTTCCTCGGGTGAAAGACCTTCGCTCTGGGATTTATGATACAGCTCGTTGATCCGCGCCGTCATCTGTTCTACATTCATCTATATTCTCCTTCACCATTCAGCCTTCGGCTTCCTAGTTACTGCATCCGGTCTATTCCGGTTTAGCCTTTTTCGGGTCTTTTGCGTCTGTCATCTATTGATGGACGCCGCCATCCTGTGATACGTGTGCCGCACGCCCCTGATTGCCACAGAATAAGCCATGATATTTTCCGGCAGCGCCATCCCCGGATACCCGGTGTCCCCGATGTGATGAATGTCAGTTCCCGTCATCTTGCACATCAGCGCAATCCGTCTGATCGTGTCCGCATCCGCCCCTTCCTGCGAAGTGCCGATTGCCGTGATCGTGAGAACGCCTCTTTCATGGGCGTGGGCAATCAGTTCCCGCACATACTCCATGTTAATTCCCGGCACGGTGCCCGGCGCGGGAAGAAGAATGACATCCGCTCCCGCATCTATAAATTCATCCACATCTTCCTTCGTAATGATATGCTCGCCGCCTTCCCCCGGCACGCCGGAGGCATGCATTTTCCCTGCCGCCAAAATCAGTTTATCCTTCAGCCGTGCCGATATGGCTCTCAGCGAGTCGGTAATGGCACGGTTGCTCACGCCGTTTCCGGGATTTCCCGTGAGAAGCACCATATCCACGCCCATTTCCGAGGCTCTTACCGCATTTTCCACCGTAGCCTTCCGCCCCGCAGACATCGCCCAGAGCGTATCGTCATTTCTCCGTGCCGCCTGATCTTCCACCGGCTCCAGATTGATGCCGACCATCCGCCCGGTAAGGCGTTTTAATTCCCGCACGGTCTCCGACGGTTCCACTTTCGGAAGACCGTTTATCACCGGGTGGTTTACGTCAAACATATTGAGCAGTAACAGGTCGGCGCCGAGAGAAGCCGCCAGTTCCGCATTGGTAACATCCGTAAGGAGCGGCATGGTGATACCGATGCACTCACATGCCAGTACACGTCCCTCACTTCCCGCAATAGCGCCCAGATAATCCTCTTTCGTAAAATCTCTCAAGTCAGAAGCTACACAGTCTAACATTCTTTTTGCCATATGGTTTCCTCCGAAAGAAAAATTTTAATGCGTGTGCATCTGCTGCACATAAAGCGGCAAATCAAACTGTTCGTCCTTATGCGCCAAAAATAATGTCCCGATATTCTGCCCGCTTAAAATGCGGTGAATAACCTTAATATCCTTACTGTTGGCAATCACCATGTCCACGCCGGTGCTGCTGGCAATCTTTGCCGCCTGCAGCTTGGTGGTCATACCGCCGGTGCCCACGCTGCTCCCGGTGGAGGCTTTTCCCATGTTCATCAACTCGTCCGTCAGCTCCTCCACCACCTCGATATACTTGACGTCGGGATTGGTACGGGGATCGTCGGTGTAGAGACCGTCGATATCCGACAGCAGAAGGAGCGCATCCGCCTCCACCAAAGAGGCAACGATTGCCGAAAGGGTATCGTTATCGCCGATTTCGATTTCATAAGTAGCTATGGTGTCGTTCTCGTTCACAATCGGAATCACACCCAGCTTGAAAAGCTCCGCGAACGTATTCCGGGCGTTGTAGCGGTTCAGATTGTCCACGATCGTGTTTTTCGTCATCAGAATCTGCGCCGCCACCTGATTGTATTCCGCGAAAATTTTCTGGTAAACCATCATCAGTCTCGCCTGACCCACCGCCGCGCACGCCTGCTTTACGGCAATGGGATTGTCCTCCTCACGATTCGGCAGGATCGCCTTCTCCCCCACGGCGATCGCGCCGGAGGTGACAAGCACCACATCCTTCCCCATGTTTCTCAGATTGCAAAGCTCCCGCACGAGCACATCCAGCTTCGTGTAATCCAAGTCCCCCGTCTCCTTGTGCTGTAAGGAGGAAGAGCCGATTTTTATCACAATTCGTTTTTTATCCGCCATCAAAGCTTTTCTGTCTATCACTTGTAGCCATGTCCTTTCCCGTTTATACTATCACGTATCTGCGAAACGCATCTCCACATTATATTATTGTGCAAATAGGATAACGGTTATGCTATTTGTACAATCTCTACAACCATCACTGCGTTTCGCAATCATTTATAATTCACAACGATTTATTCTACCACAGAACGATAAGCCGCCGCAACCTTCTCCGCAATCAGAATCCCGTCCATCGCCGCGGAAGTGATGCCGCCCGCGTAACCGGCGCCCTCGCCGCAGGGGAAAAGCCCCTTAAGTGCGGACTGTCCCGTCTCGTCCCGCAGAATCCTTACCGGGGAGGAGGTTCTGCTCTCCACGCCGGAAAGATACGCGTCTCCGTCCGCAAAACCCGACATTTTTTGACCAATTAGGTCAATTCCTTCTGCAAGCGCCTGATTCAGGAAATCCGGCAGAATTTCATGCACCGGGGCAAAAGTCCACGCACCCTTGATGGCGGGGGCAAAACCCGGATACTCCGCGCCTAGCATTTTATTTTCTTTCTGTGCCGGCATCCCGGAAAATCGCCCTTCCTCTGTCCGAATCAGCTTTTCTGCGTCCGCCCCGGCAAGAACCGCTCCGCGAAAATCGCCGTACCGCTCCACAGGCACCGCACCCCTGCCAATCTCATAAGCCCTCTCTTCCAGATGCCGTTGGAATGCAATGCCTGCGAGGGGTCCCGTCCCGCCGTATGGCTCATAATCTGCAGGCGACACAGTGACGATCATGGCGCTGTTACTGTTTGCGCCGTCCCGCCCGCTGTAGCTCATGCCGTTTACTGCCGTTCGCCCCGACTCCGAGGAAGCGTTGACCACATAACCGCCGGGGCACATACAGAAGGAATAGACACCCCTGCCGGAAGCAGTCTGCGCGGTTACCTTGTAAGAAGCCGCCGGAAGGGAAATACCGCATTCTCCGTACTGCAGTCTGTCAATCATCTCCCGCGGGTGTTCCATGCGCAGTCCCACCGCAAATGCCTTTGCTTCCATAGGCACCTGCAATTCATGAAGCATCTGAAAGGTGTCCCGCGCGCTGTGACCGATCGCCAAAATGACCGCTCCGCCTCTAAGATCCTCCCCGTTTACCGTTACACCCACGACCTGGCGGTTTTTCCCGAAAGCTCCCGCCGTCAAAAGTCCCGTCACCTGCGACTCAAAACGTACCTCGCCGCCCCATTCCATAATCTGCCTGCGCAGATTCTCTATCACATGGAGCAGAATATCCGTGCCGATATGCGGTTTGGCGTCATATAAAATCTCTTTCGGCGCACCTGCTTCCACAAAAATGCGCAAAACCTCCCGCATTCTGCCCTTCGGGTCTTTGACCGTAGTGGTCAGCTTCCCGTCAGAAAAAGTACCTGCACCGCCTTCCCCAAACTGCACGTTGGAATCCGGGTTTAAGACGCCTTCCCGCCAGAACCGCTCCACATCCTCCCGCCTTTTATGTACTTCTTTTCCCCGCTCCAAAAGCAGCGGTTTGCATCCCGCCTTTGCCAGCATATAGCCGCAAAAAAGCCCCGCCGGTCCCGTTCCCACGATAATTGGTCGGTCACACAACACAGCCTTTTCCGGAGTGGGAAACCGATACGGTTTCTCCTCCACAAGCTGTATCTGCCCGTTCTTTCCCCGCAGCTTCCGAAAGACAGCCTGCTCGTCCGCCACCTTCACATCCACCGTATAAACCGCATATATTTCCGGCTTTTTTCTGGCGTCTAAGGAGCGTTTTACAATGGAAAGAGATTGTATGGCAGAAGGCTCCACCCGCAGCAGCTTTGCCGCCTTTTTGAGAAGCGCCGCCTGCTCGTCCTGGCAGTCCGCCGCCAATTTCACCTGCTGTATCCGAATCATATTTTATACTCCTGTCTGAAATCCGCTTCTTCACACCGCATGTTTTGTTCGTGCCTGCATTTTGCTCCCTCTCATTTGTGAATACTTTATGTGGCATCAAATGTCTGTCCCACACGCCGCCGCTCTCCCGGCAACCGTTCCGCTGCTCCACGCCCACTGTAAATTATAGCCGCCGCAGGCTCCGTCGATATCCAGAATTTCTCCCGCAAAATAAAGTCCCGGCTGCTTTTTTGACATCAGGTTTTCCGTAACCTCATTGCAGTCCACGCCCCCCGCGCACATCTGCGCCCTGTCAAAGCCGTTTGTCCCCGTAACCGTCGTCTCCAGCCCGAGATACAGCTCCTGCAGCCGCCGGAATGCCTCCGCGGGAACGTCCTTTGCCCGCTGCGTCTCCCGAATGCCTGCCAGCTTCAAAAGCAGACGGTTGATTTTATTATTGACTATTCCGGTCAGAAATACATCCATCTCATCTTTCCCGTGCGCCGCAAGCCGTTTCCGGAAAAATGCACCGCAGGTCTCCTCATCAAAATCGGGAAGGAAAGACACCCGCACTACAACAGGTTTTTTCTCAAGCAGCGCATAGGCGGCAGTCCGGCAGAGCTGGAAAGCCGGTATGCCGGAAAGCCCATAATCCGTAAGCTGCAGCTCGCCCCTCTCCCTTGCCGCCTCTTTTCCCGCCGTCCGCAAAGTCAGCTTCGCGTCACAGCGCACCCCCGCCACCTGCTTATAAAAAGACTCCTTGCAGACAAGCGCGGCAAGCGCCGGCACGGGGATGACAATCCGATGCCCGAACCGCTCCGCCAGCCCAAAACCGCTCCCGTCGGAGCCGGTATTTGGCGCCGCCTTGCCGCCGCAGCAAAGAATGACCGCGTCATAACAGCCTTCCTTCCCCTGCCGCCCGATGAAAAATTTTTTTCTGTCCTTATCGAAGGAGAGCGCCTGCACCGCCGCCCCCGTATGTACCGTTACCTGCCGCCTGTCAAGCTCATAGCGCAGCAAATCAAGCACTGTGGACGCCTGCTCGCTCGCCGGATACAGATACCCGTCCCTGTCTTTGATGCGCATACCGAGGGACTCAAAAAAATCCTTTGTCTCAGATACGCCAAACGCGGAAAGCACACTGCCCAGAAGCGCCGTCCCGCTCCCATGATAATATGCCACCCCCATCGCCTCGTTGGAGAAATTGCATCTGCCGTTTCCCGTGGACAAAATCTTTTTTCCTACCCTGTCGTTTTTCTCATAAATCGTTACCGCCGCGCCCTCACCAGCCGCTTGAATAGCCGCCGCCATCCCCGCCGCGCCGCCACCTATCACCGCAATCTGCCTGTTCATTATTTTTTTCCTTTTTCATAACTCATATTCAGGTAATTGCGAAACGCATCCTTGCTCTTGATACGTTGTGCATATTGTATAATCCATAAGCGGACTCTCAAAAGACGCCAGCACTTGACGAGGTACTGAGTTGCTTGGTAACTCACGAGTCTAGTACTGCTGCGTTTTTTGTGAAGCGGAAGCGGGTCTGCGTTGGAATATACAATGTGTACAACGTTCACTGAATCCGCGCTGCGTTTCGCAATTACCTGTAATTTATATAATTAACTGGAGTACGACTCCAAAAACAGATACAGCTCCTCCTCGCTCGCCACAAACTTCCCCTCCATAATCTCCCTCTGCAGGGAATCGGGCAGCCGATCCAGCAAAATATCCGTGTTCATGTAAAGCGTGCTCCTGTCCTCCTCGTACACCACGATAAAATGGTCCGCCACCATTAGATAGAACCCCTGCGGCGCCTTTTCTTTATAATACTTACAGACCGCCACCCGGTCTTTGGAAAAAGCGGTCAGTTCAATCGTCTCAAAGCCCTGCTCCAGCTCCGTCAGCGGTGGATTGTCCTCGTAGGCGGACAGCGCCTCCAATAACTCTTCTCTATTTAAACCGATATACATGACGGGAATCGTCTCCTCGCTCTCCGTCACGGTTCCCTTCGACAAATCCACCAGCTCTAACAGATATTTCGTGTCCGCCGTCACCACAGGCTCCTGCGCTGCCGCTGCCTCGATAACCTGTTCCTCCTCACTGTCAATGACTTGCTCCTTTATCTCCGAAGCCTCTGATTCCTCCTGCGAAACCGGAGCTTTTGTGGAAACAGCATCTGCAAGCTGCGATACCGACTGCCTTATGCTGTCCGCCGCGCTCGTCCCTGCCTGCTCATAACTGTGGCTGTACCGGTGCGGATAAAAAAACTCCTCCGCCTTTATCGCCCCCCAGCCGCCAAGTCCCAGCATAATGATGGACATTGTCATAAAAAGACTGATACGTTTTACAAGTTTCATCCCGTTTTAACCCTCTCTTGTCGGATTTCCTGTAATCAGTATCAGCCAATTCTGTTTTTTTATACAGTGTCCCTCACAAAACGCCTATCATTCTGCCAATGGTAATAAATAAGAAACCAAGCGGCATTTCCTGCAGATCCGCTTCCCCGAGCACACGAAGCAGCATAAGGGCAAGTATATGGAAGAACAGCCCTGCCGCCAGGGAAACGATAATGCTAATCACTGCTCCCGCAGCGCCGGAAAGCAGCATATTTAGCAGATACACGATCAGCCCCGACACCGCGGCTGCGGCAAGCGGAAACAAAACGCCTGCAAACCAGTCAGGCGTATACTTGATGCGCCTGTTCAGAAATACAAATGCCAGAACCATATAAATGCCGAAGAACAAAATCAAGGCGCACAGCAGACCGTCCACTCCCATATGCCCGCGCTGTGTCATAAAATAGGCGACAAGCAGATGCACCACAAAAGATACGGCAGCCGAAAGAAACAGCTCCCGGACCATCCTCATTTTATATAAAATCTGCCCGAACAGAAAGCTGAACGTAAATAAAACGGCAATTACCGCGCTTTTAGAAAGCCAGCCAGCCAGTACCGCCGACTGCGCCGTCGTTCTCCCGTAACAGCAGGCAGCAAACGGTTTCCCGAGAACAGCCAGATATACCGCCGCCGGGAAAGACACCATAGACGCATTTCGTATCGCCCTGCCCATCCGTTCCCGCATACTGCGGTATTCCTCTCTCTCGTAAGCATTGGCGATTTTTCCGGTCCATCCGTGCACGGACAGGCAGGAAATCGCCGCGCATATCCCGAGAAGCGGCGCAAATTTCCCATAATAGCAGCCCCACTGTGCCGTGCGCACACTCCCCTGCTCCGTCACATTCATACAGAAATTGAAATAACGCTGATCCGCAAGCATAAACAGATTGGAGAGCACGGCAGCCGCCGCAAGCGGCGCCATATTTATGACAAGCATCCGCTGAATCTCAAATCGTGTTTCCGCACGTCTGCTGTTGTCCTGCCCCGGACGCCCTTTAAAAGCCCCCGCGTAAATCACATAGACAAGGAGCAGATGAAGCAGGGCAATCACCTGAGAGGCAAACACCCCGAGCATTGCGCCCAGCGCCCCGTAAGCATAGCTGTGCGCCTCCACCTGATACAGCGCCGCCACCTTCTGCCCGTAACCATAAAAAGCCCTGCCGCCAAGAATCGCGCCCGCAAACATGGCAACCTTCTCAATATATTGGGAATGCGCCGTGAGCACGCCCATGCCGTAACCGTTAAAATAGCCCCTGAAAATACCGACAAGCGCCGCAAAAAAGACAGACGGAGCCGCCGCCATCACCGCCATACGTGCCAGACGTTCCAAAGCCAGAACCTCGGCAATCCACGAGGAAAAGAACAGTAGAAATAACGCCATCACCGTACCGAGAAACAGATTCATAACAAAGGCAGTCCGAAACACTTTAACCGCATTCCGATACCGTTCCCGCTTTACACGGTAGCGGATAATGCCTGCCATGGCATTTGACATGCCATAGGTTACGACCAAAGTAGTCAATACAAACAACTCAAAAGCCGGGGCAAACAGCCCCACGCCTTCGTCCCCGATGACCCTCGAAAGCGGAATCCGCAGGAGAAGAAGCAGCATATAAGAAACAATCCCCGCTGAGAGGACAATCCTGTTTTTCCAATTTTTCGTCAACCATTGTATATTCATTGTTATCCTCAGTATCTAAAACCTTGTGATGGAAAGCATCTGCAAGACTGCCTCCTGCTTTTTTTCCATCACGACTGCCTCCTCCGGCTCCATATGGTCGTAGCCGCACAGATGATACAGGCTGTGTGCCAGCAGAAAGGCAAATTCACGAAGCTCGCCGTGCCCGTATTCCGCCGCCTGCGCCTTGACCCGCTCAACATTCAAAATGATATCGCCTAGAATCAGCTCACCACTGTCCGGATCAAAACAGTCCGCCTCCCGCTCCTCCACGCCGGAAAAATCCCCCGGCGTCTCAAACTCCAGATTGGGAAAGGAAAGCACGTCCGTCTCTGCATCGATGTTCCGGTAATTTTTATTGTACTCCCGAATGCTCGCACCGTCTGTCATCAGAAGATTTACCGTCGCCTCATAGGGACAGTTCTCGCTGTTAAGAACAGCCTCCGCTACGCGTGCAAGCAACTCTTTTTCATCAAAAGAAAAACTCTGCCTGGTCTCATTTTCAACGTAAGAAGTCATAGTAAAGCTTCTCCTTGATAAATATTTTTTTCATTTCACATATCTGTCCTATGGAAATCTCATTTCCCCAAAGCTCGTCTGTCTCAAATTTCTTCTTAAATACCGTGTCTATCAACTGCTCATAATCAAGCTCCGCCTTGGGGTCCTTCGCAAACAGATAGAGAATGGACGACACGATACAGTCCGCCAGCAGAACGACAATCGTCTCTTTAGAAACAATCTTTGCATCCGGGTCCACATACTCCTTCAAAATCTGTTTTGCTTTCGGCGGAAAATGGTATTTATCACAGATGACGGACACGTTCTCCCAAGTGTTTTCTCCGGTCAGCTTGCCGATTCTGTGATAATACCCGCACGCTTTCACAGCTGCATCGTCTATACCGAGACTCCTCGCCACTTTATCTCCCAGATACGCCGTATGAATCGCATGATAATACTCTTCCTTTGAAAGCTCCTTGAGCTGTACGAGCAGGGGACACTCTGGGTCGTTGATCTCCATATATCTGTCACGGTATCTGTGAATTACCATGGAGCTTACCATCTTTAAACTGACCAGAAGCAGGATGCAGCACACCATCAGATTGATGCCCGGTATCATAAACTGGACGATGGAAAGCCGCTCCTTCGCAAACAGAATGACGTTTGCCGTCAGACTTAAGGCAAGCACCAGCAGGGAAATCATCATCGGAATCCCCACCATGAACTCTTCATCTAAGATAGCAAACACCAGTATCCCTGCCATACCGCTGATAAAATAGAGCCAGAAAATCGCATAGTCACAACCCGCGAAATTCACGGAAAGAAGCAGACACATGCTCCCTGCCGCAAGCCCTGTCATACCGTTTGAAAAGACACCCAGCAATACGAAAACCACAAGATAGGGCCAGCCCGTAACCGGAAGATACGGCAAAAACACCGCCGCCGTCAGACTTACCAGATAGGTAAGCGCAAACCGTCCGTAACACCCTTCGTTGCGATAGACAAAAAATCCGCCTGACTCACTCATCACATAGGAGAAAATGATAATTCCCGTCCCGGTCAGCACCATGACCACATTCCGTATCATCATATCCGTCTGGTTATGGTAGAATACGCTGCCAAGCCATGCAATCACGCCGGCAAGAGCAAACATAAACATAAAAATGACGATTCTTTTGATAATATTCGTGTTTTTTTGAAGATTGCCGTTATTTTCCACGCCTGTAATTCCTGTTCCCTGTTTTTTCACTCCGTCGTTTCTCTTTTGCTTCGTAATCGTCATAAGCCTTCACGATTCTCTGCACAAGCGGATGCCTGACCACATCCTTGCTGCTCAAATTACAAAACGAAATATCGTCTATTTTTGAAAGTACCTGCACTGCCACGTCAAGCCCGGATTTCATATCGGGCGCCAGATCCTTCTGCGAAGCATCCCCGGTAACCACCACCTTGGAACCGAAGCCGATTCTCGTCAGAAACATCTTCATCTGCGCCGGTGTGGTGTTCTGCGCTTCATCCAGAATGATGTAGGCATTATCCAATGTCCGTCCCCGCATATACGCGAGCGGCGCCACCTCAATCAGCCCCTTTTCCATATTTCTGGCAAAGCTCTCCGCCCCCATAATCTGATAGAGCGCATCATAGAGCGGTCGAAGATACGGGTCAACCTTACTCTGCAAATCCCCGGGCAGAAAGCCCAGCTTCTCTCCCGCTTCAATGGCGGGTCTTGTCAGGATGATGCGGCTCACCTCATTATTCTTAAAAGCGGTCACCGCCATCGCCATTGCCAGATATGTCTTTCCCGTACCGGCTGGTCCCACCCCGAACACAATCATCTTGTCGCGCATGGCGTCCACATACTGTTTCTGTCCCAAAGTCTTTGGTTTGATCGGCTTGCCGCTCACGGTATGACAGATGCAGTCACTGTCCATGGCAACCAGCATGTCCTCCTTGTGCTCCTTACCAAGCTCAATGGCATAATCCACGCTTTGTTCCTCCAAAATCGTACCTCTCTTTGACAGGGTAAGCAGCTCCTTTACAATGCTCGCCGCTCTGTCCACGGCTTCCCGTTCTCCGGAAATCCGCAAAGCACCGTCCCGGTCTACGATGATTACGTTCAAATCATTTTCAATTCTCTTGATATGGGAGTCAAACTCCCCGAAAAGGTTTGACATGTGCTCCACCGGCACATCAATACTGACTGTAAACGCGTCCACTCCCGCCTTTCGTAAGCTACAGCCTGCATCAGTCCGTCTGTTCGTCCTCCTCTTCCGGTTTCTCCACAGGCGCTGTCACAGTCGGTGAAAGCTTCACCGCCGATTCTTCGAGCTGCATATGAGCATATAATACCCATTTTTTATCATTCTTTTTTATTGTAACATTTTTTTCCGCAATTTGTACCCCTTTTTCATTTAAAGTTGAGATAATTTTTCGCCACCTCTCCTGCAGAAGCGTTTTCATCTCCTCATCCGTATGCATTTTCGGCACGATTTCGTACTCCTGCACCGTCCTTTTCCCGTAATACAGCGGCAGATACAGATGGTCTAAAAGCTGCACCTGTCTTTTCTCCTCGCTCGTATCATAAAAGTCGTAGGGAACCTTCCGGAAACGAAAAGCGACTTCCTTTTCCCCCGTACCGACTACCGGAATTTCTATGCTCTCCCCCGTATAGCATTTCTCGTCATAGGCAACTTCTTCTTCCAGCGACAGGTTTCGCGCGTAACTGATGGTAATGTCCGCATCCGCTTTTACATACTGGTATCTGCGCACGGTAGTGTCCTCATTGTAGACGGGAACCGCACCGCTCACGAGCACATCGCCTTTTTGCACACTGTCCCCGTTAGCTACAAGCGGCACACCGCTTCTGGTGATGATATAAGTCACCATGCCGTCTTTCTCTGCTACCAAATCCATACCCTTTTCTGTTTCCGCCTTGTTCCGGTTATCGTAGACCGGCATCTCATTTTCCTTGATGTGGATTAAAAGCGTCGTGCCACGAAGCTGCACGGAAGTCCATGTAATCAAATCATAGTCCTCTCTAAGTCCCTGTTCCAGCGACCCGATATCCAGCGCACTCTTTTTCATGGCGGTATGCACGCCCTGCTCTTCCAGATAATCCATCAGCACGTCTTCCGTCAGGGCAAAGTTTCCTTCAATCTGAATATCCCAGATAAAGCGGGACGCCAGACACCAGAAAAAGATACAGCAGAAAAGCCCCGCCACAAACAGCTTTCTTCTCCACATTTTTGACATAAAAAAAGGCAGACCGTATTTGCCCAACACAGCCGCCCTCGTCCCTGTTTTTTTTAAGAGCGGCTTTAAGGCAAAAAAACCCGCGATACTGATATGCATGGTATGATAATCGCCGTGGTCCTCGATATCCCAGACGAGAACATCGTGATTGCCGCAAAGATTTAAAAGACGCTCCACAGAATAGCCCCATACTTTAACGACAACATATCCTCTTAAAAACTGTATCCAATGAAGCATAGACTCTCCCCCGCACGCTCAGATATAGCGCAGCGCGTCAATCTTTCCGCTGATTTTCATGTCTTCATTGGTATAATAGTCGATGGACAGACCGCTTCCCTCAAAGCAGATTTTAGCGTTCTTTCCCTGCAGAACAATAGACTCCGTGGTGTATTCCAAAATCCCCTTATAATTTTCAATAAAAGCCTCGCGGTTCCCCGTAATCGTAACAATCGCCGCCCCCAGCATGGTATCCTTCGGAAGCTTTAAGGATTCCACAATCAGCTCCTTCGATTTGGCAAACGGTGAAAATGACTGGCGTCTGTTCTCTCTTCTCATGTTACACTATATGTTTCCAGGTTATCACTTATGATAAGGTTCCCCATTTATAATCCGGAACGCCCGATAAATCTGCTCCAACAAAATAACCCGCATCAGCTGGTGCGGGAATGTCATATCCGAAAAGCTGACCGCCAGATCAGCCCGCTTCTTGATAGTGTTATGTAAACCGAGTGATCCGCCAATCACAAAAACAAGATGACCAATGCCGTTTACGCCAAGCCGTTCAATTTGTCCGGCAAAGTCTTCCGAGGTAAATTTCCGTCCCTCAATCTCCAGCGTCACCACATAAGCGCCATCCGGCAATAGCCTTGCAATACGCTCCCCTTCTCTTTGCAGAATCTGCTCTTTTTCGGTTTCGGAAGCGCTGTCCGGCGTTTTTTCATCAACCGTCTCCCTGATTTCCAATCTGCAGTAACGTCCCAGTCGTTTTTCGTACTCGGACACTGCGTCACGGAAGAACTTCTCTTTCAGTTTACCGACTGTAATCACTGTTATCTTCATACATTTCCTGATAATATCCGTCCACAAAATTATCCACGAACGCTTCGTCCAGATTCATAAACTTGTCGTCAATGGCGGCTCGCATCCGTTCCGTGCGCCTGTAGTATTTTTCCTCCTCTGTCAGCTCGGCAAGCGTCTCTCCTTCTTCCAAAATCGCCGCATCGATTGCCGCGCCGCTTAGGTTCTCCCGACACCATCTGGCAATTTCCGAGCGCAGGGAGTTTTCCGATTTCGCCTTCACCAACAGCATTTTAGAATCCCGCATAGACACGAAACCGAACACGATAAATAAGACAAACATCGCGCCCATAACGCCGCAGACCAGATATTTGGTGATACCCGCGTTTCTGTAAATCGGTATCACATTAAAAAAAATCAGCAATACCGCAATAAAACCGACGCCGCCGACTGCCAGAAGTGTGTACGCGGAGGAACGGTTGTCCTCCGCCTTTGCTTCGCTGCTTTGATATTGGGGCATAAACCTCACCCTCCCTTATCTTACGAATTGGAAATATTTTTTCTTTTACAATTCTAGTTCCGAATAATCAATTCCAAAATTCTGCAGCACAACTTTTGCTACTCTAATCTGATAATCTAATTCTTTATTTTCACCTGTTTCATGTGCCTTAATTCTCATCAGATTTACATATGTCATAATAGCGGCTTGTCTTTGCTCTTCTAACGTCATGCACCCACCTGCTTTCTATCATTATGCCATGTATTGTTACATTGTAAGTATATCACAGCCCGGGTGCAAAGTCTATATGGTCCTCATTTTAACAGCTCACGAATACCCTGATTCTTATTCTCCGACTTGTCAATGTCAAGACACACGGAATGATCGTCCACATAACGCCACACCGCACACTCGCCGATGGCGCTCATATCCCGCCACAGCGTAAAGACGCCCTCCTTCGCTATGCCGTCCCACTCCTGTATATTGCCGGTATAGTCCACGGTATTGGCGTACATATCCCCGTTGTAAAGACCGTTTTTAAAGGGACCGACCACATTCTGCAAAATCCTGCCCTGTGTGGACGCAAGTTTGGAAACATCCACGTCATAGTGCTCCGCGCCTTCGCCGTTTGGCAGATCGTCCGACCAATCCCCGGAATAGCTGTGCGCCATATAAACGCCCATAGCGTTGCTCTTATTCTTCTGGTTGATATAAAACCGGAACCATGTGCCTTTCCCGTTTCTCGTTCCGTGGCTCCATTCCCCGAAATAGTAGCTGTTCTTTTCATAGATGGCAAGCCCCGTGCCGTGTGGTTTCCCCTCGCTGTCCACATCACCCTGATAATAATAGTCCCCGGTACCCTCAAGCCCTTTCGAGAGCTTCACATAGCGTTTTAAATGTGCCAGATCCCAGATGGCATCCTGCTTATTATCCGCAAAGTAAGGGTAAGCCTCTTTCAGAATAAATTCCTTTGTGTACGCTTCGTCGTTCTCGTCCTCGATATCCACCACAATGGCTGTTTTCTCATTATCCGAAGAGACCGGTTCTTCCTCTTCTTCCGACTCCTCTACCTCTTCCTCAGGCTCCTCCGGTACGGGCTTGTCTGCCTCCGGCTGCTTTTCCTCCTCGAGCACCTGCTCCTCCCGTTCCCGCTGTTCTCTGTCATAGTCTGTGATACTCTGCTGGAGGTCACTGTCCGCCTTATCCTGACGGCTGTCCCGCCTGTTTACCACTATAGTGAGCAGAACAAGAATGAATATCAAAAGAACAGCGATTACCCCCAGCAGCACCCTCGTCGTCACTGTCTTCTGCAAAAGGTTTTCCGCTCTTTTTTCCTCCTCTTCCCACTTTTTATCATTATCCGAATCAGTCAATTTCATATCTTTCCTACACCCTGCCTTTCCCATGGTATAACAATAAAATGCCGCTCTGTCTTCCCAGCGGATATCCGCATTCAAATTTGCTGCCTTGCATTCTATCTTACATCTTACAAGAAAGATATAAAGATTGTGTCATGCAAATCATTAAGAATTTCTTAGCATTCTTGTGATATATCCATATAAAAACTGCCCGTCACATTTCGACAGGCAGATTTCATACCATAGCGTTTTTACTTCGAGAGATATTCGTCAATTCCCTTTGCGGCAGCCTTTCCGGCTCCCATGGCGAGAATTACGGTAGCAGCTCCCGTCACCGCGTCGCCGCCCGCATAGACGCCCTCTTTCGTCGTTTTGCCGAAGTCCTCCTCCGCCACGATACATTTGTGTTTATTGACCTCAAGCCCCTTTGTGGTAGAAGAAATCAGCGGATTCGGGGAAGTGCCGAGCGACATGATGACCGTATCCACTTCCATCAAAAACTCCGACCCCTCGATCACCACCGGACGGCGTCTGCCGGAAGCGTCCGGTTCGCCCAGTTCCATACGCACACACTTCATGCCGGACACCCAGCCGTTCTCGTCCGCCAGAATTTCCGTAGGATTCGTCAACAAGTCAAAAATGATTCCTTCCTCTTTCGCGTGGTGTACTTCCTCCACACGGGCGGGCAATTCCTCCTCGCTCCTGCGGTATACGATATGCACTTCCGCGCCGAGACGCAGCGCCGTTCTCGCGGCGTCCATCGCCACGTTGCCGCCGCCCACGACAGCTACCTTCTTTCCGCGCATAATAGGCGTATTGGCAGTCTCGTCAAATGCCTTCATCAGATTGCTTCTCGTCAGATACTCATTTGCGGAGAACACGCCAAGCGCCTGCTCCCCGGGAATCCCCATAAATTTCGGAAGACCCGCGCCGGAACCGATAAACACGGCGTCAAAGCCCTCATCCACCATCAACTCGTCGATGGTGACGGACTTACCGACTACCACATTGGTCTCAATCTTTACGCCAAGACTCTTCACATTTTCGATTTCCTTTGCCACCACATCCTGCTTTGGCAGACGGAACTCCGGAATACCGTAAACAAGCACGCCGCCCGGCTCATGGAGCGCCTCAAATATTGTCACCTCATAACCCATCTTCGCGAGGTCTCCCGCGCAGGTTAAGCCCGCCGGACCGGAACCGATGACAGCCACCTTTTTGCCCTTCTTCTCCGCCGCGCCCTCGGGCTTCACGCCGTTTTCTCTCGCCCAGTCGGCAACGAAACGCTCCAGCTTGCCAATGGAGACAGGCTCGCCCTTAATGCCGCGGATACATTTACCCTCGCACTGGCTCTCCTGCGGGCAAACACGTCCGCATACTGCCGGGAGCGCCGAAGATTCGCTGATAATCTGGTAAGCTGCGGCGATATCACCGTCCTTCACTTTCTCGATAAAACCGGGAATGTTGATGGCAACGGGACAGCCCTTGATACACTGCGCATTCTTGCAGTTGATGCAGCGGGTCGCCTCGCACATTGCTTCCTCTTTATCATAACCGAGACATACTTCCTCGAAATTCGTCGCACGAACCTTTGCGTCCTGCTCACGCACAGGAACTTTCTTTAAAACATCTGCCTGCATCACTCATCACCTCCGCAATTCCCGCACCCGCCATGATGGGTGTCTCCTTCTTTGGCTCTCAAATAGTCTCTGCCTTCCTTCGTCTTATACATCTGCTGACGCTTCATCGCCTGATCAAAGTCCACCTTGTGTCCGTCGAACTCCGGACCGTCCACGCAGGCAAACTTCACTTCCCCGTCCACGGTCAGACGGCAGGCGCCGCACATGCCCGTGCCGTCCACCATAATCGGATTCATGCTGACAACAGTAGGCAGCTCATATTTTTTCGTGGTCAGGCAGACAAATTTCATCATAATCATGGGTCCGATCGCCACGCACACGTCGTAAGATTTTCCCTCGGATTCTATCAAATCTTCAATCACCTTCGTCACCATGCCGCTTCTGCCATAAGAGCCGTCGTCAGTGGTAATATAGAGATCCCCGGCAACCGCCTTCATCTCCTCCTCCATAATAAGCAGCTCCTTCGTCTTTGCGCCCACGATCACATCCGCGTCAATCCCTCTCTCATGCAGCCATTTTACCTGCGGGTAAACGGGTGCCGTGCCAAGTCCTCCGGCAACAAAAAGAATCTTTTTTTGCTTTAGCTCTTCCATATCCTCATTCACAAACTCCGAAGGACAGCCGAGCGGTCCTACAAAATCGTGAAAACTGTCTCCTGTCTTTAGCTGGCGCATCATTTCGGTCGCCGCACCTACCACCTGAAATACGATGGTGATGGTTCCCTTTTCTCTGTCATAGTCACAGATGGTCAAAGGAATCCGCTCACCCTCCGCGTCCATTCTGACAATGACAAACTGTCCCGGCTGACATGATTTCGCCACACGGGGCGCTTCCACATCCATGAGATAGATATTTGCCGCAAGTTCTTCTGCTCTTATAATCTTGTACATCTCAACACTCCTTCTTGTAACCGTTCCGTACCATTACGCTTTTTATTTTATCCGAACTATTCTATCATAGCGAAAGTCAGCGAATTTTGCAAGTTTTAATATTCGATGCCATTTTTTACAACAGGTTTGCCATAAACGCCCCATTCTCATCATAGCCAAGCTGTGCCGCCGTGCCGTCGTAAATCTGCACGAGAAAAACCTTGTCCGTGCGGCTTAAGATTCCCGTTCCGTCGTCGTAATACTCGTTGATGGTATAGTAATCTTCCTCACCCACCCGAAGCACAGAACTGAACTGATAACTCAAAACACCGCTCTGCCTGGGGTTTTTCCCCGTCGCGTCATCAAGATATCCTGTCGCCACCAGCCGATTGACCAGATTGGTCACAGCCGTTTCCGTAGGGATGGCGCCCCGCAGTCTGAGCGTAAAGGTGCGCGTCGTCACCTCACTGGCAATCCCCTCGCTGCTGATATTCACAAACTTAAACAGCGTTTTGCCAAGGGGCATGGGAATCGGTCCCGTGTAGGGCACACTGTCCGCCGTCGGCTCCGACTCGTCCGTGGTATAAAAAGTCTTACAGCCCTCCGCCGGTTCCACGGCAATCATCGTCGCCCCCGTATATTCGCCGCTGTAAAGCTCCACCTTCGGGGCGTTCGGCACGGCAAGATTGATCACGTAGGTTTTCGTAACAATATCGCTCTCAATGCCGTAATCGTTAACAAAAAAGGCACTAACCGTATACTCTCCCGTTTCCAGAAAGAGAGGCGACGTATAAATCGGACTGTTCTTGTCAGGCTTCATCCCGTCCATGGTGTAGTAAATCGTTCCCGCCGTATTGGAACTCAGCTTTAACGGTATTACCTCCGCATAGCTCCCCTCCACATAGCTAAATTCCGGCTCCATGGCAAGGTAACTCTGGAACATGCTCACAATCCGCTCATTGTCGCAGGCGCGCAGCAATTCGTTAATCATCCCATACTCTTTCTGGTTGGCATAGATGGTAACGATCTTCCCGTAGGCTTCCTCCACGTCTTCCTCCGCGTATATGGGCGCGGTATCCGTGTCAATGATCTTCATCAGAGCCGACAGCGCGTAATTGTCCATCTGCTGCAGATAATAGTAGTCCGCTTCCATAAAAAGAAGCCTTGCTTCCTCCGGATAATCCGCATATGCCATCTCCAGACAGGCAATCGCTTCGTTGTAATCCCCTTTTTCCGCATATGCCGCAGCCTTGTTTATCTGGTAGTCCACCGTATGAATATGGTAGGCATAGAGAGCGTAAGAAATCACCGCCGCCAGAAGCAGAATCACCAAAGCGAGAATCACCTGCGGTTTCCGGCTCCTTTTTATCACACCGGCATCATCAGTCTCATCCGCTCCGTCAAAGTCGCCTGCGCCTGCCGTCTCTACGTCGTCCGCCTCTTCCTGCAGGGAGACGAGCGTAGACAGCGTTTCCGTTATGCTGTTTTCTATTTCCGGCTCAAAATCCGGGACAATCTGAATCTCCTCTCCGCACTTGTCGCAGATGAGATAATCGTCCGGCATTTCATGTCCGCAATGAGGACACTTCATAGGCGTTCCCTTCTTCCATAATCTGCTTACCGAGATACAGAATTTGCACAGTTATACATAAGCATGGCGATTGTCATCGGTCCCACACCGCCGGGCACAGGTGTAATCGCGCTGCACACAGGCGCCACATCCTCATAATCCACGTCGCCGCAGAGCTTATTATTTTCATTGCGGTGAATACCCACGTCAATCACCACCGCGCCTTCCTTCACATACTCTCTCGTGATCATCTTCGGCTTTCCGACCGCCGCCACGAGAATGTCGGCGCGCTTCGTCACTTCCTTTAAGTCCTTTGTCCGGGAATGACATACCGTCACCGTGCCGTTCTCCCGAAGCAGCAAAAGCGCCATCGGTTTCCCGACGATATTGCTCCTGCCGATCACCACACACTCTTTTCCTGCAATCTCGATTCCCGAACGCTTCAAAAGCTGGATGATTCCCGCCGGAGTACAGGACACAAACCCCGGCTGTCCGATACAGAGTGCGCCTACGCTCTGGGGATGGAAGCCGTCCACATCCTTCTTCGGATCAATGGCACGGATCACCTCATCCTCATCAATATGCTTCGGCAAAGGAAGCTGCACGAGAATGCCGTTTACCTCTTCCTTGGCATTCAATTCCCGAATCAGGTCTAAAAGCGCCTCTTGCGTCGTCTCCTCCGCCAGCTCGTAGGCAAGGGATTCCATGCCCACATAGGCACATGCTTTCTTCTTATTTCCTACATAAACGCTGGACGCCGGGTCATTTCCCACCTGTATCACCGCAAGACACACCTTTTTCCCCTGCGCGGCAAGCTCTGCAACCCGCTCCTTCACCTCATCCTTAATCTGCGCCGAAATCGCTTTTCCGTCTATGATCTGTGGCATATTTTCCTCCTTTTCGCATTTCAAATCAGTGCGGAGAATGCCGCTTTTTCAGGCATTCTCCTGCGTGAAACTTAGTGCTTCTTGGCGTCCCGTCCTATGGCGGGACGTCTTTAGAAGCACTTTTCACGCTAAAATAAACCTACAATCTTCCCGTCATCATCCACATCAATCCGATATGCCGCCGGGGTTTTCGGCAGTCCCGGCATGGTCATTACATCGCCCGTCAGCGCCACCACAAAGCCCGCGCCCGCCGACACATAAACCTCCCGTACATGCATCTCGAAACCGACCGGACGTCCCAGCAGCTTCGGGTCATCGGAGAGCGAATACTGCGTCTTTGCAATGCAGACAGGCAGTCTCCCAAATCCGGCGCTCTCCAGCTTTTCTAACTGCTTTTTCGCCGCCGCCGTATAAGTCACGTCGCCCGCGCCATAAATTTCCGACGCCACGGTATGAATCTTCTCCTTCAGGGAAAGCTCGTCCCCATAGAGCGGCTCAAAGAAACTGCTCTTATGTTCCAGCGTGTCGAGTACCTTTCCCGCAAGCGACTCTCCGCCTTCTCCGCCCTTCTCCCAAACTTGCGCAAGGGCAAACTCGCAGTCCCTGTCCTCACAGAATTTCCTCACATAGTCGATTTCCTCCTGCGTGTCTGACGCGAAGGCATTCAGCGCCACCACGATGGGCACCCCGTACTTATGGATATTCAGGATATGCTTCTCCAAATTCACAATGCCTGCCTGCAGCGCCTTCATATCCTTTCTGGACAGGTTCACCTTCGCCACGCCGCCGTTGTATTTAAGCGCCCTCACCGTGGCAACTAACACCACCGCATCCGGCTTCAAATCCGCCATCCGGCACTTGATATCGAAAAATTTCTCAGCTCCCAGATCCGCGCCGAATCCCGCCTCCGTAATCACATAATCCGCCATCTTAAGCGCGGTCTTTGTTGCCATCACAGAGTTGCAGCCGTGGGCAATGTTGGCGAAAGGCCCGCCGTGCACAAGAGCCGGCGTATGCTCCAATGTCTGAATCAGATTCGGCTTCATGGCATCCTTCAAAAGTGCCGCCATCGCGCCCACCGCCTGTAAATCTTTCGCCGTCACGGGCTCTCCGGAATCATCGTATGCCACGATAATACGTGCCAGACGCTCCTTCAAATCCTTAAAATCGACCGCCAGACAGAGAATTGCCATAATCTCGGAAGCCACGGTAATGATGAAATGATCCTCACGCACCATGCCGTTCGCCTTGCCACCCATGCCGATGACGATATTGCGAAGCGCCCGGTCATTCATGTCAAGACACCGCTTCCATACAATCTGTCTCGGGTCAATCCGCAGGAGATTCCCCTGCTGGATGTGATTGTCCAAAAGAGCTGCCAGCAGATTGTTCGCCGCGGTAATCGCATGAAAATCACCCGTAAAATGGAGATTCAAATCCTCCATCGGCACGACCTGGGAATAGCCGCCGCCTGCCGCGCCGCCCTTGATGCCAAAGCACGGTCCAAGAGATGGCTCCCGCAGGGCAATGACTGCCTTTTTCCCAAGTTTGGCAAATGCCTGCCCAAGCCCCACGGTAATCGTTGTCTTTCCCTCCCCCGCGGGAGTCGGATTGATAGCAGTCACCAGAATCAGCCGCCCTTCCGGATTCTTTCTTATTTTTTCTATGTATTCTTCCGAAAGTTTCGCCTTATACTTGCCGTAAACCTCCAGCTCATCCTGCTCAATGCCAATCTGACGCGCCACCTCCGTAATCGGGGTAAGCTCCGCTGCCTGCGCAATCTCGATATCTGTTTTCATGTTTTACCTCTCCCCTAATAGCTGTTCAAATTCTTCCGCACTCATCAGAATCTTCCGCGGTTTGGTACCCTCTTCCTCGCCCACAACCCCGGCGTCACAAAGCTGGTCCATAATGCGCGCCGCCCGGTTAAAGCCGATCTTAAACATCCGCTGCAGCATACCGATGGATGCCTTATCCTTCTCAATGATAAACCGCCCCGCCTCCGCAAAGTACTCGTCATACGCTGAATCCGCGTCGCCCGTCCCACCGGACGCCCCTGCGGCGCCGGACTCCACGGCGATGCTGTTAATCTGCTCCTCCACCGCTTCGTCGGCCGCACTCTCCGGCACATAATCCTTTAAGAACTCGACCACGTTAGTAACCTCGTCATCCGAAACAAAAGGACCCTGAATGCGCGCCGGCTTCGGATATCCCTGCGGATAAAAGAGCATGTCTCCCTTGCCGAGCAGCTTCTCTGCCCCCACCATATCCAGAATGGTACGGGAATCCACGCCGCTTGACACCGCAAAGGCGACGCGGCTCGGCATATTCGCCTTAATCAAACCCGTAATCACGTCTACTGATGGACGCTGTGTCGCTATAATCAAATGAATGCCACAGGCTCTCGCAAGCTGTGCCAGACGGCAGATGGACTCCTCCACTTCCCCCGGAGACACCATCATCAAATCCGCCAGCTCGTCCACGATAATCAAAATCTGGGGCATCTTTTCCGGCGCGTCGGGATCGCCGGACGCCTGCATACTCTCCGCCTTTTTATTATAACCCTTTAAGTCGCGGACATTAAGGTCTGCAAATTTTTTATAGCGGTTGGTCATCTCCGCCACGCCCCAATGCAGCGCCGCCGCCGCTTTCTTCGGATCCGTCACCACCGGAAGCATCAGATGGGGAATGCCGTTATACACGCTTAACTCCACCACCTTCGGATCAATCATAATTAATTTCACATCATCCGGATGCGCCTTGAACAGAATACCCATGATAATGGTATTGATGCAGACGGATTTACCCGAACCGGTCGCTCCCGCAATCAGCAGGTGAGGCATTTTCGCAATATCCGCCAGCACGGTCTTGCCTGCGATATCCTTTCCCACCGCAAAAATCAGGTTGCCCGGGAATTTCTCAAACTCCGGCGACTCCACCAAATCCCGAAACGGCACTGCCGTATTTTCCTTATTCGGCACCTCGATGCCCACCGCCGCTTTTCCGGGAATGGGCGCTTCGATACGGATATCCGTAGCCGCGAGGTTCAACTTAATATCGTCCGCAAGTCCCACAATCTTGCTAACCTTAACGCCCTGCTCCGGCTGCAGCTCGTAGCGGGTAACGGAAGGTCCCCTGCTGTACTGCGTGACGCTCACCTTCACGCCAAAATTGCCGAGAATCTGCTCCAAACGCTCCGCCGTCTCCTTAAGCTCCCTGTCGGAATCCGCGCCCTTCTTTTTCTTTCGCGGCGCGAGAAGATCCGGCGTGGGGAAGCGGTAACGCTCCTTCCCGCTTTTTCCAGAAGCGGCTGCCGTCTCTCCCTTCGGCTTCGGCTGGCTGCTTACGGCTGACGGGCGCACCTTGCCCGGCGTTGCCGCCATCTGGTTGCCCGTCATGGGCTGGTAGGAGTCCATCGGCTTTTTCGCCTGCCCCGTCATGGAGACAGGCTCCGGCAGCTCATCCGGCTCCTCCGCCATCTGTATCTCATCCATTTCGTCAGATTCCTGCTCTATGTAATGGAAGGAATGCTTCTCCCGCTCTCTTACAGGCGACAGCTCCTCTTCCTCCTCTTCGTCATAATTAATCGTGATTTCATGTATATCATCCCGCACTTTTTCGGCAGCCGCTTTTTCTGTCTCCCTGCCAAGCGCCGTATCCAGCATAACGCCGGACACCTTCTTGTCCATGCGCAACAGCTTTTCGTTTTCCAGCTCCTCCTCCCGCTGTCTGCGTTCCCGCTCCTCACGTTCCCGCCTTTCGGACTGCGCTTCCCGGCGTCTGGCAGCCCGCTCCCTGCGGTATGCCGCATCCTCCAGGGAACGTTCATACACCTTCCGCCCGCCTGCCGCCACGCCGCCGATAAAGGATTTCTCCGTGACAATCACCAAACAGATAATGCCCAGAACCAGAATCAGAAGCACCGTGCCCACCGTGCCGAGAAACTGACAGGACAGATAAGCAAGCGAACCTGCAATCACGCCGCCGCCCTTATGCTCTTTGCTGCAGCGGCTGTAAATTTCAGCCATCTGATAGCTTTCCGCCTCGGCAGGATTCGTGCTGAAAAACTCAAATGCCATGCCGAGAAGAAGGAAAAAAACAATGCCAGCCACAAGTTTTCTCGTGGCGATGCTGTTTCCCACATTTAACATGCCAAAAGCAATCATCAAAAAAATAAGAACCGGCGCCACGTAAGCAAGCAGACCGAAAATGCCAAACATCACACTGCTCACCGCATTGCCAAACTTGCCCACCACCCCGAAATTACAAAGAAATAAAATAAGGGCGAGAGCCGCCAGCACAATCAGCAGAATTTCGTTCCTGACAGCCGGGTCCATAGGCGCATCCTGTCTGACGTTCCGGGATTTCGCCCGGGTACTCGCCGCGCTCCTGCTTCTGCCCGTATTCTGTTTCTTCGCGGATGACCCTCTTGTACCCTGAGCCGCCATGACTTCCTCCACCTTGTATCAAAATTTCATGAAACCTAAAAATCCTATATTAGTATAGCATTTTCATTTTGGCTTGTCACCCCTTGATTTTGTATCTGTTCTTTTCTTTTCTACCATATCATGGAGCTTTGCGATGGCGTCACTGATGCCGCCCACCTCGCAGATGATGCCTTCTTCCACCGCTTCTCTGCCTACAAGCACCGTTCCCACGTCCTTTGTTAACATTCCCGTCTCCATCATCAGCTCCTCCAGACGGGGCTTCGGAATCTTACAGTGCTCGCAGACAAACCCGGTGATGCGGTTCTGTATCTGCTTAAAATAATCAAAGGTCTGCTGCACGCCGATGACCATGCCGCTTAGGCGCACCGGATGAATGACCATGGTTCCCGTAGGCACGATATACGAATAGTCCGTGCTCACCGCAATCGGCACACCAATCGAATGGCTTCCGCCAAGCACCAAAGACACCGTCGGCTTGCTCAGGGACGCAATCATCTCCGCAATGGCAAGCCCCGCTTCCACATCTCCTCCCATGGTATTTAACAAAATCAGGACGCCGTCCACCTCGCCGCTGTCCTCAATCGCCGCCAGCTGAGGCAAAATGTGTTCGTACTTCGTCGTTTTCGCGTTGCTGCTCAAGTTGTCGTGCCCCTCCACTTCCCCGATGATCGTCAGCAGATGGATTTTATGATGCTGGGCGTTCTCGTCCAGCGTCACCTGCCCTACCTTCTCAATCCGCTCGTCTTTCTGTTTCTCATTCTCCTGCTTTTTATCCTTTTCGTTTTCGTCCCGGTTCTGGTTGTCCTTGTTTTTTGAGTTTTTGTTATTTCCCATATATGTGCTCCTTTCCGTATCTGTTAACCTGTCACCTGTCGCATAAGCAGACGCGAAATGCTGCGCATTTCGCGTTCGCGCTGCTCGTCATAAGCCTTCCGATTCAGGCTCTCATGCAAGCATGGCGCCCGAATCAAAAGACTTCTGACTCTGCTTATGCGCGCAAAAAGAGAGAGTCTGAATGACTCTCTCTTAGTATGACTCATTTATGAAATAATATAAGTTACCTAAAAATCAAAATCATCTTCCTCAGCAACTTCCACCTGATAGTGCATATCCTTCTCCGCCACCTCGTAATCGTAATCCATCTCCCGTTTCACATGCTTTTTCGGAAGCGGCAGGGGGTTTTCGAGAAACCGGGGCTTTTTCTCAGAAACCGCCGCCATAGGCTGCGCGGGCACAGGTGCCGCCGTAGGAACAGGTGCCTCAACTGCCACAGGCGCCGGCGCGGGCATAGCCGCCGCAGACGCTGCTATAGGAACAGACGCCGCCGCGTTAATCTCCTCGATCTTCTCGCGCAAAATCTCCGCCTGTCCGTCAAACACCACATTCTTCAAGCCGAGCGCCGCCATCACGCTCCAGAAAAACAGCGCCGCGCCGCCAAACCCCACGACGCCAAAATCCATCAAAAAAACGGGCGACACAAGAATACAGGGCAATAGCCACAGGGAAAAATCCTGCTCCCGTCCTCCGCGTATAAACGCAAACACCAAAAAAGATGCCGGAAGAAAAACCAACGCAAAAAAGGGATATGACGTCCCGATTACATGCAGCACCCGCACTTCCATACCCAAAGTCTGATAGGGCGAAAACCATGCCATAAGCCCCTGATACAAACGAACGCCACTAAATGACGCGTCAATCCCGATAGCGCCAAAGAATCCCGCCGCACTGCCTGCCAGCACGAGAAAAAGGCTTCCGACCAGCCATTTCCTGCTCCCGTCCTCTCCCAATTTTCCGGTAAACAGACCCGCAAAAAACAGGAACAAAATTGCCATACCGCATTCCAGATAGCATAAAGCGCCCAAGATAATCCCCAGCACCACCGGAAGCGCCGCGCCGAAGAAGAAACGTCTGCCCGAAAGTCCTGCCCTGACAAAGCCAAGAACCATCCAGAGTCCCGCCAGCAAAAGCGTAAGCAGCATACACTCCGGATCAATCACATAAATTTTGCGGATAAACGCATCAGAAAACGTAAGCAGCAAAAGCACCGTACATGCTGCGAACCGCCCCGCCGCTTTCTTCACGGACAGATACGCCAACAACAAAGCAAGAAGCTGCAAAAAAATCTGAAACAGCATAGCTGCCATCATACTATTCCCAAGAAATGCAAAAACGACCCGAAGACTACGCACAAACAAATCGCTCAGCCCGTGCGCCAAAGCAGGACTCTGTGCCCCGGCTCTCACAAGCGCCATTTCATAGTATTCTCCCGGCTCAAAAACAGGCGCCGACTCATAGATTGACGCCATAAGAAGCCCTTCTCTCAGTCTGATAAGAAGACCAAAGACAAAGGACACGGAAACGGCAAGGGACTCCGCCATTGCCGCCGTATGGGCAGATATCTGATATTTCTTCCGTATCGCCAAAGAAGAGAGACGAATCCCCGGATAAAGACAGAAAAGCAACGGAAACGGCAGAAATGTACCAAGCTTTGCAAGCGGCGCTCCCACATAGCAAGCATACATATGATTCCCCACATATGCCAAAAGCATCACGCAGATACCTGCGTAAACCGCCCAGAGCACATAATCAAACCAAGTTTTCCGATATGTCATAATAGTATCCTTCTCTTCTGAACCAAATATCAATGCGGAGAATGCCTATATAAGTGACTGCGCAAGGTCCGCAATAATATCATCGATATGCTCAATTCCCACGGAAAGCCTGATTAAATCAGGCGCTACCCCCGCTTCCTTAAGCTGTTCGTCGTTCATCTGCCTGTGCGTATGGCTTGCCGGATGCAACACGCTCGTCCTGGCATCTGCCACATGAGTCACGATCGCCGCCAGCTTCAAACGGTCCATCATTTCCGCAGCCGCTGCCCTGCCGCCCTTTAATCCGAAGGAAATCACGCCGCAGGTGCCGTCCGGCATATATTTTTTCGCCAGCTCATAGTATTTGTTCCCGGGGAGTCCCGGATAGTTCACCCATGCCACCTTCTCATGTCCCTGTAAGAACTCCGCGCATTTTAGCGCATTATAACAGTGTCTCTCCATGCGTAGCGGCAATGTTTCCAGTCCCACATTCAAGAGAAACGCGTTCTGGGGCGATTGGATGGAACCGAGATCGCGCATCAGCTGGCTCGTCGCCTTTGTAATGTAAGCAGCTTTCCCGAATTTCTCCGTATAAACAATACCATGATAAGATTCGTCCGGCGTACACAGCCCCGAAAACTTCTCCGGATATGCCGCCCAGTCAAAATTACCCGAATCCACGATGCAGCCGCCCACAGCCATAGCATGTCCGTCCATATATTTTGTGGTGGAATGGGTCACGATATCCGCGCCCCACTTAAACGGATTGCAGTTAATCGGCGTGGCAAAGGTATTGTCCACGATCAGCGGCACCTGATGGGCATGTGCCAGCTTCGCGAATTTCTCTATGTCCAGCACCACCAGCGCAGGATTCGCGATGGTTTCCGCAAACACACACTTGGTATTCTCCCGGAAAGCCTTCTCCAGTTCGTCCGCCGACGCATGAGGGTCAACTACCGTGCACTCGATTCCCATCTTCTTCATGGTACAGGTCAGCAGATTAAAGCTGCCCCCGTAAACCGTGGAGCTCATCACCACATGGTCGCCAGCCTCACATATGTTGAATACCGCATAATGATTTGCCGCCTGTCCCGAGGAGGTGAGCATGGCAGCCACACCGCCCTCTAACTCGCAAATCTTCTGCGCCACGAAATCATTGGTCGGATTCTGCAGCCTGGTATAGAAATAGCCGCTCTCCTCCAGATCAAAGAGCCGCCCCATCTGCTCGGAGCTCTCATACTTAAATGTCGTACTCTGGTAAATCGGAAGCACCCGCGGCTCCCCGTTTTTCGGCTTCCACCCTGACTGTATGCAGATTGTCTCTTTTTTGTACATGTTAGCTTTCCTCCCAGTTGTGGTACACCGCCTGCACGTCGTCATCATCTTCCAGAAGGTCAAGCGTCCTCTGCAGATTCTTGATCGCGCCCTCGTCGGTCAGCTCCACCCATGTCTGGGGAATCATCGTCACCTCAGAGGAAATGGGCGTTATCCCCGCTTCCTTCAGCGCCGCGTCCACCTCGCTCCACTGGTCGGGGTCGGTATAGACTTCATAGCTATCCTCTTCCTCGGAGAAATCCTCCGCGCCTGCGTCCAAAGCGGTCATCATCAAATCGTCCGCGTCCATTTCGCACTCTTCTTTGTCAATGATGATAAGCCCCTTCTTATCAAACATAAACGAAACACAGCCCTGTGTGCCGATGCTGCCATTACCCTTGGTAAAGGCGCTTCTCACATTGGCGGCTGTGCGGTTTGTATTGTCCGTCAGCGCGTCAACGATAATCGCCACGCCGTTCGGACCGTAGCCTTCATAAGTAACATACTTATAATCCACGTTTCCGCCTTCGCCTGCCGCCTTCTTAATGCCCCTGTCGATGGTATCGTTGGGCATGTTGTTTGCCTTCGCCTTGGCGATCACCTGCGCCAGCTTGAAGTTATTCGCCGGATCCGGACCGCCCTCCTTCACCGCCACCGCAATTTCTCTGCCGATGATAGTGAAAATCTTTCCCTTCGCCGCGTCGTTCTTTTCCTTTTTGTGTTTGATATTCGCAAATTTTGAATGTCCTGACATCTTTCTCCATCCTTTCTAAAACCGTTTGTCTGTTATGATTTATCTATTTGTAACTCCACCTTAAGCAACTTATGTTTTTATCCTCCCCGCCCGATGGATTACGTTTCCGCTTCTTCCTTGTCCTTTCTCGCGGACACACTCTGGATCATATGGTCCTTTACTTCCATAATGCGGAAGGTATAGCCGCTGTAAGTAAACTCGAAGTCCTCCCCCTCCTCGGGGATATGCTCCAATCTCGAAATCACGAAACCGTTCACCGTATCAAAGGGTTCGTCTTCAAAAGAAATCTGCAGCTTTTCCTCCAGCTCCTCCAAGGGCATCATGCCCTGAATCACATAATGATCCGTTCCGCTCTCTTTGATATAAGTGGCATCTTCGTCATACTCATCCTGAATATTGCCGACAATCTCCTCCAGAATATCCTCAAGCGCCACCAGCCCTGCGGTCTGCCCGTATTCGTCTATGACAATGACCATCTGGATCTTTTCTTTCTGCATGACTTGAAAGAGGTCGTTGATCTTGCGTTTCTCCGTAATAAAACGCGGCTCCCGCAAAAGCCCTTTTATTTTTCCAATCGGACGGTTACGCATTTTTTCATTCATCTGTATCCGCATCACATCTTTCAGGTGGAGAATGCCGATGATATGATCAATGGTCTCGTCGTAGACGGGGAAACGACTGTTATGCGCTTCCACGATAAATGCCGCCGCTTCCTGTAAGGTCATGGTGCAGTCTATGGCGATAAGATTGTTTCGGTTGATCATGATATCCTTGGCTTCCTTGTCCCCGTACTCAAAGATATTCGTGATCATCTCCGCCTCGCTGGCATGAAGAATGCCCTGCTCATGCCCCACGCTTACCATGGAAAGGATTTCTTCCTCCGTCACATCCTCCCTGTCATCCGCATCCCGCACGCCAAACAGATGCAGCACCATTTTTGACGTGACAAAAATCAGACTGCTGAAAGGAGATACGATCCGCACATAGTAATAAAAAGGATTGACAAGCGCGTGAAGCCACTTATCCGGATGCTTCGCCGCCGCCTTTTTCGGCACCATAACGCCGATCGTCATAATTATGTACAGCAGAAAGACCGTCACAACAAACGGCACCGCTAACGCCAGCGCCTGTATCTGCCATCCGACAAGCGCGCCGAAACGGACACGCACCTGATCCGAGACGAGAAAGGAAAAATAGTTGTTCAGCCGGTACAGGATAAACGCGCCAAACAACAGATTGATAGTCACCACGCCAAGCTGTGTCGCCGTAGCGTAAGCCGCATGCTGTTCCATCATATAAGCAAGTCTTTCCTGCTTCTTTTTCTGTTTTGCCGTCTGCTCTTCGGGTTCCTCCCCGCCTGTGCCGCCGTCCTCTCTCTCTGTTCCCCTGCGGTTTTGCATCGCCGTACTGAAACCGTAAAATGCCATCTCCAGAAATAGCATGAACACAAACCACAGGATGCTGTTACTGCCCGAGCCGCCGTCTTCCATATAAACGATTCCTTTCTTCTGTTTTCATCCTTACTGCTTTAACCTCAGTTTATTATCATATCAATTATTATCCTGTGTGTCAAATCTCCCATCTTATGTACTTGTGCCCAGCTCCAGACTAATCATCAGACCCTCGTTTACCGCCCGCATGATATCCGAATCCAGATGACAGACTCTATCCTTCAGACGCTGTTTATCTATGGTGCGCAGCTGCTCCAAAAGAATCACGGAATCCTTCACCATATCATACTTCCCCGCGCTTAATTCGATGTGGGTGGGAAGCTTTGCCTTGTTCATCTTGGATGTGATTGCCGCGCAGATTACCGTAGGGCTGTGCCTGTTTCCCACATCATTTTGTATGATCAGCACCGGACGGACGCCGCCCTGCTCAGAGCCTACTACCGGGCGCAAATCCGCATAATAAATATCTCCTCTTCTCATTACCTTACACTTCCTTTGACATTTCGCTACTCTCACTGTTTTTCAGTTACCAGCAATAGTATTGCCGTCTTTTTCGGTCGTATACAGGATAATGATGCGTTTAATCATCCGTTGTGCAGACAATTTTTCCATCTTTGAGATAGACCCGCGGAATCCGCTTTCCGAAATCACAGGAAAGCTCATAGTTAAATCTGCCGGAAAGCCCCCCAAGCTCTTCCATGGTAATCTCCTCTCCGCCGTCCACACCTATGAGCGTCACCTCGTCGCCCTCCGCCGCCTCGGGAATCCCCGACACATCCACCATAAACTGGTCCATGCACACCCTGCCGACAATGTGTGCCCGTTTCCCGCGAATCAGCACAAAGCCTTTACCCGAAAGGCTTCTCGGGTACCCGTCCCCGTAGCCCACGGGCACGGTGGCTATCCGCATCCGCTCTCCCGCCACGAATGTCCCCCCGTAGCTGACAGGCGTTCCCGCCTCAATCTCCTTCACATAAACAAGATGGCTCTTTAGGGACAGCGCAGGGCGCAGGGAAAAAAGCTCCCTTGCGACCTCCTCGGAAGGCGACAGCCCATATAAAGCAATGCCCGCACGCACCAGCGAAAGATTCGCCTGTGGCAGCGTGAGAATCGCCGCGCTGTTGGAGCAGTGCTTAAACGGAATCTGTTTCCCCATCCGCCGCTCCGCTTCCCCGACAAACGCCGTAAACTGTGCAAGCTGTGAAAATGCCGCCGTTTTGTCCGTCTCATCCGCCCTCGCAAAATGGGTAAAAATTCCTTCCACCTCGATATGGGAAAGACCGGAAAGCCATTCCATAAAGGAAAGCCCCTCTTCGTCCGGACTGATACCGATGCGTGACATGCCCGTATCCACCTTTACATGCACAAGCGCCTTTTTCCTAAGCCTTCCGGCACAGGCATTAAGCGCTTCTACCGCGTCTTTCCTGAAAACAGCGGGACGAATTTCCTCTAAAATCAATTTCTCATAGCAGTAGGGAAAGGTGTAGCCCAATATCAGTATGGGCTTAGAAAGCCCGGCGCGCCGCAGGGCAGATGCTTCTTCCGCCGTCGCTGTCGCATAACCGGACACATAGGGCAGCTTTTCTAACTCCCTGCCAATCGGCACGGCGCCGTGACCGTAACCGTCCGCCTTGATCACGCCGAACATCCCTGTCTGCGGCGAGATCATTTCATGCATCCGCTCCATATTGTGAAGCACTGCCGAAAGGTCTACCGCCGCATACACTCTCTCGTATTTTTCTAACATATGCTATCCCCTTACATTCCCAGGAAAAAATGTCTGCTTCGCAGCCGCTTATTTTTCTCCTGTGATTATTATATTCACATCCGGCAAAAACGCCAAAGCACGGAGACTTCGGCGTCTATGTGATATGTATTCCTAATTTTCCGGTTCAGCGCCATTTTCCGTCTGCGCCGCCTGCTCTGTTTTCTCCGGCTCTCCCGTCCGCTTGTCAGAGCCTTCCTGTTTTTCCGGACTTACTGCCTGAGCCACAGTTTCCTTCCTGCGGTACTTTTCCTCCGGATCATACTGCATGTCGAAAAGCTCGATCACCTCCGCGCCGAAAATATCGTGCATATATCCGTAGAGTCTGTTGATGACCGCTTCCTTTTCCTGCTTGCGCACCACCTTTTTCTTCAGCTCCCGCCTGATGCCGCTGATCCACTCCTCTATCTCCGAAAGCTCCTTTGTGTTCTGCTGGAGTTTCCGGTAACACACATCCATGGTAATCAGCATGAGCTGGTTGTTGAGCTGGTTAATCTGCCTGGGCAGCTCTACCATCTCTTCCTCATAATCGTCCATCTTTTCATTGCACTCTTCTATGAGACGTTTATGATCCGCCATCTCCTTATCCTGCTTTTTCGTGGGATGATCCCCCATCTCGTCAGCCAAAATCACAACCTCGTCCATGAGCTTTTTTTTCAGTTTTTTCAGTTCTTTCGTCTCCGTATTCAGCTTCGCCTGACGCTTCAGCATGTCGTTTAAGTTCTTTTCCATGCCCTTTAATTCGGACGTAAACTCCGACTGCGTAAAAAGCTTGTGCCATTTATTATCCAGCGTTAAAATGGGGATTTTCTTCCCCACAAGCGCCGGCTTGAATATCTCGTCCGCTCTGGACATGGTTACCACACCTTTCTGAAAGATTATAAGACAGCTTCATCAGACTGTCCGACAGATGCACGTTTTCCACCTGAATATGCCCCGGCAGCCGCAAATCCACATGCGCGAAATTCCAAATGCCCTTAATCCCACAGGCGGCAAGCTGCTCTGCCACCTCCACCGCGGAGGTTTTAGGGATGGTAAGCACCGCAATATCAATCTGATTTTCACGCACAAAATCTGCCAGTTCCTCCATCGGGCGCACCGTGATGCCGCGAATTTTCTTCCCGCAGACCTGCGGGTCATTGTCAAACAGCCCCCTAAACAGGAACCCGCGCCGCTCAAAGTTTGCATAATTAACAAGCGCTTGTCCCAAATGTCCCGCGCCCACGATAATCAGCCGGTACTCCCTGTTTAAACCCAGTATTTTTCCAATCTCGTCATAGAGATAATCTACATTGTAGCCGTATCCCTGTTGCCCAAAGCCGCCGAAGGTATTTAAATCCTGTCTGATCTGCGAAGCCGTCACCTGCATGATATCGGAAAGATCCTGTGAGGAAACCCGCTCGATTCCCTCGTCCCGAAGTTCTCCCAGATACCGCAGATACCTTGGCAGACGTGCCACAACAGCCTGTGAAATTTCTTTTTCTTCCACAACCATATCCTCCGCCGTTCATGCTGACTTTTCAGACTTACCAGCTAAAGTTTCACAGCCGCTCATCTCTTCTTTGCAATGATTATATGATACCCCTCTGTTAAAATCTTGTCAATTAATTGGAGCAGATTGGATTGACACAAATGTCCCCTGTCTGTAAACTAAACATGTTATAGAGTGAAAAGAATAATATATTCATATGAAGAAAGGCACGGTAGCGCAAAGATGATTTTATCTGTCAGCAATATAAGTAAATCCTTTAACGAGGTTCCTGTCCTAAAAAATGTATCGTTTCATATAGAAGACAATGAAAAGGCAGCCATCGTCGGCATAAACGGCGCGGGAAAGACCACGCTGCTGCGCATCATTATGGGGGAACTTTCTGCGGATGAGGGGCTTGTGACCTTCGCGAAGGACAAAACCGTCGGCTACCTCTCCCAGTATGAAGCCGTGTCCGGGGAAAACACCATCTATCAGGAGCTCCTTTCCGTCAAACAGGATATCCTCGATATGGAGCAGCAGATGCACACGATAGAGTTACAGATGAAAACTGCCTCGGGTGAGCTTTTAGAAAAACTGATGAACAACTATGCCACGCTGACCCACGCTTATGAAACCGCCAACGGTTACGCTTACAAGAGTGAGCTGACAGGCGTTTTAAAGGGGCTTGGCTTTGCGGAGGACGAATTTAATAAATCGGTTTCCACCCTGTCCGGCGGGCAAAAAACTCGGGTTGCGCTCGGAAAGCTCCTGCTCTTAAAGCCGAATCTGATCATTCTGGACGAGCCGACAAACCACTTGGACCTGCAGTCGATCGCATGGCTGGAAACCTATCTGCTGAACTATAAGGGCGCGGTGATCATCGTCTCCCACGACCGCTATTTTCTTGACAAGATTGCCGGAAAGGTGATAGAGCTGGACAATACGAACGCCACCGTTTTTATGGGCAATTACTCCGCCTACGCCGCCGGAAAGGAAATGCTGCGCGCCGCTGCCTACCATGCCTACCTGAAACAGCAGCAGGAAATCAAGCATCAGGAGGCGGTAATTGAAAAGCTGAAATCCTTTAATCGGGAAAAATCCATCAAACGCGCAGAGAGCCGTGAAAAGATGCTGCAAAAGATAGAGGTTTTGGAAAAGCCGACAGAGGTGCGGGCGGATATGCATTTGACGCTGGAGCCGAAATTCCAGAGCGGCAATGATGTGCTGCAGGTAGAAGGGCTTGCCAAGGCTTTCGGTCCGCTCTCCCTCTTTGCCGATTTGTCCTTCGAGCTGAAAAAGGGCGAGCATGTGGCGATCATCGGCGACAACGGCACGGGAAAGACGACCATCCTCAAAATCATCAATGAGCTCCTGCCGCCGGACCGTGGAACCATCCGGCTGGGCACAAACGTGGCAATCGGCTACTACGATCAGGAGCATCATGTGCTCCACCCGGAAAAGACGTTGTTTCAGGAAATTTCCGACGACTACCCGACATTAAACAACACGGAAATCCGAAACACGCTCGCCGCCTTCCTCTTTACCGGAGAGGATGTCTTTAAGACCATAAAAACGTTAAGCGGCGGGGAGCGAGGCAGACTTTCCCTGGCAAAGCTGATGCTTTCCGAGGCAAACTTCCTGATACTGGACGAGCCGACAAACCATCTGGATATTATGTCGAAGGAAATTTTGGAGGACGCCCTCTGTGCCTACACGGGAACCGTGCTCTATGTCTCCCACGACCGCTATTTCATCAACAGAACCGCCCATCGGATTCTCGACCTGAACCGCCGGACGCTGATAAACTATCTGGGGAATTACGATTATTATTTAGAGAAAAAGGAGGAGCAGCTTGCGAAAATCGATAGCGCCCAGTCCCCCTCCCACACGCCCGCTTCCGGCATATCTCCGGTCTCCACGAGCAGCGCAGGGCAGGCGGATTCCACCGCCAAGCAGGACTGGAAAGCGAAAAAAGAACAGCAGGCGGCGCAGCGCAAGCGGGAAAATGAGCTGAAAAAATGCGAGGAGCGGATTGAAGCGTTGGAAACGCGCAAGGAAGAGATTGATGCGCTGATGGTATCGCCGGAGGTATGCACGGATGTAGCGAGACTGCAGGAGCTGAATCACGAGAAGGAAGGGAATGAAAGCGAGCTTGAAACATTGTATGAGAGGTGGGAAGAGTTATCACTGGAAGAACAAGAAAATATTGATATTTAGTATATTGGGAATATAAAATAAAAGTATTGGAAAGACGGGGCGACGGGCAGATTCATTCGTGCCCCGCTTTCGCTTCACAAAAATCCTATATTGTATCAAAAGTCTTTCTGATCTCTTTGATAAAGTTCTCGCTGTTTAATACGGTCACATCCTTCATGGATGTGATCAGCGCGAGGTCTTTGGTCATCTTGCCGCTTTCTATGGTAGTAAGAGTCGCTTTTTCCAGTTTATCCGCGAAAGCAGCCAGCTCTGCAATTCCGTCCAGCTCGCCGCGTTTTCTGAGCGCGCCGGTCCATGCGAAGATGGTGGCAACGGAGTTTGTGGAAGTCTCCTCTCCCGCCAGATGCTTATAATAATGTCTCTGCACCGTACCGTGTGCCGCTTCGTACTCATAAACGCCGTCGGGGGATACGAGGACGGAGGTCATCATGGCGAGAGAACCAAAAGCGGAGGATACCATATCGCTCATCACATCGCCGTCATAGTTCTTACAAGCCCAGATAAAGCCGCCTTTTGCCTTCATCACGCGAGCCACCGCATCATCAATCAGGGTATAGAAATATTCGATGCCAGCCGCGTCAAATTTCTCCTTATACTCTGCGTCGTAAATCTCCTGAAAAATATCCTTAAAGTTGTGGTCATACTTTTTAGAAATCGTGTCTTTCGTGGCAAACCAGAGGTCCTGCTTCGTGTCAAGCGCATAGTTAAAACATGCCTTTGCGAAGCTGGCGATGGACTTGTCCGTGTTGTGAATACCCTGAAGAATGCCGGGACCGTCAAATTCATGGAGCGTCTCCCGAATCTCGCTCCCGTCCGCGGCGGTAAACACCAGCTCCGCCTTGCCCGCGCCGGGTACTTTAATTTCCGTGTTTTTATAAACATCCCCGTAAGCATGTCTTGCCAGAGTAATCGGTTTTTCCCAGTTCTTCACGCAGGGCTCGATACCCTTCACGATAATCGGCGCACGGAATACCGTACCGTCGAGTGCGGCGCGAATCGTGCCGTTGGGGCTCTTCCACATTTCTTTCAGGTTGTACTCCGTCATCCTTGCCGCGTTCGGCGTAATGGTAGCGCATTTTACAGCCACGCCGTATTTTTTCGTCGCTTCCGCAGAATCAATCGTCACCTGATCATCCGTCTCGTTGCGGCAGGCAAGTCCCAAATCATAGTATTCTGTCTTTAAGTCGATATAGGGAAGCAGCAGCTCCTCCTTAATCATTTTCCAGAGGATTCTTGTCATTTCATCCCCGTCCATCTCTACCAGAGGAGTTGTCATTTTAATTTTTTCCATAAACTTTTGTCACCTTTCCCGCCGCTGTTTCGCGCCGTCTCTTATTCTGGCTTTACGGTCTCATCCGCATTTTCCCCGTAGATTTCCTTCAAACCATTTTTCACCATATTGTCGTAGGCGTTGATCATATGCTGGTTCGCCAGCTTCTCCGCCAGCTGTGCGTCTCCCGCCTTGATGGCTTCCATAATCTGCCTGTGCTCGTCGTTGGAAGCTCGTCCCCTTGTATTGGTAGCAAGCGTTTTCTGTCTGACGCGAAGCACATAACGGTGGAAGTCTCTCAGGGTATGTTCCAAAAGCTTGGAATCACATGCCTCATAGAGAATATCGTGAAAACGGTTGTCCAGCTCCGCAATCTGATCCAGATGCCCCTTTTCCTCGTGGAAATCCGCCAGATAGATGTTTTCCTCCATCTCTTCCATCTGTTCCTTCGATATTTTCTCCGTTGCCAAACGGGCGCACAGTCCTTCCAGCAGGGAACGTATCATATAAATATCCTTCACGTCCTTTGCCGTGATTCCCGTCACATAAGCGCCCTTATTAGGGACAATCCGAATCAGCCCTTCCAGCTCGAGCTGCCGGAACGCCTCCCTGACCGGGGTACGGCTCACGCCAAGCTCTTCGCCGATCGCCACTTCCTTCAGTTCCTCGTGCTCCTTGTACTTGCCGCTTAAGATATCCTCCCGCAATTTTTGGAACACACGTCCCCGCAGGGAATACTTATCGTTCGCATCATACTTCTTATCATAGTTCGTCATTTCTGCCTCCATGGGTCGAGCAAACCTACTTACCTATTTGTTCGACCCTCTACCCAATGTGAAGCATGAAAACACTTAACGAGGGTTTTTCGAGCTTAGCGTTCTCCTTCACATTTTTCATCTCGTATAATTGTATACAATATACCCGCCCCTGTCAATAATATCTGCATAAATTTTCTATATCCAGCATCCCCCAGCCCTGTCTGCTCCACTCGACCCCTAAATCTCTTGCCGAATAAATCATCTGCCGCTTTACCTGACTGCTGTTGCTGAACGGATACTTTTGCAGATAGAGCGCCGCCGCGCCGGAAACAATGGGTGTCGCCATAGAGGTTCCGCTTTTCTTTGTGTAAGCGTCACGATAGATGCCCCTTCTGTCCCGACGCCAGTTTAAGTTGCAGGAAACCACATCCGTGCCCGGCGCCACTAAATCCGGTTTCCTGTAGGGCAGATTCTCACGCCCCATGCCGGAATAATTCTCGCACAAATCCCTCCTCGCGCCGAAATACCCGCCCTCATGACAGCCCACGGTAATGACCCTTCGGCTTTCCCCCAGCGGTGAAAGGGTGCCCTCTCCCGGTCCCTTGTTCCCGGCAGCGCAGACCACCACGACGCCCTGTTCGCTGACTGTTTCCAAAAGTCCCACCAGCTCCTCCATGCGCTCCCTGCTCCCATCCTCACCGATGCCCACGGAAATATTCAGCACGCGGATATGATAGCGCAGACGGTTCTCCAGAACCCAGAGCAGCCCATGGTACATGCCTTCTATACTGCCCTCCCCTTTCTCGTCCAGAACCTTACCCACACAAAGCCTGCATGTAGGCGCGATGCCGCTGAAACGTCCGTTTGAGAGGCGGCCGCTCCCGCCGATACAGCCTGCCACATGGGTACCGTGCCCGCTGTCATCATAGGAATCCTGTCTGCCGTTCACAAAATCGTGAAAGGCAACCACCCGGTCTTCAAAATCCGGATGATTGCCAATCCCCGTATCTAAAACCGCCACGCAGATTTCCTCCGTGGCAATGCTGTACTGTATCTTCTCGCTGCATCCAAGCTGTCTCTTTACCCTGTCCATCGTACAAAAAAACTCCCGGCTTTACATATATAGTATGCCGGGAGTCATTTTATGCGCTATTTTTGCTATGAAATAAGACCTAAAAGCCAGTCCCTTGCGTTTATACGACGAATGCCGTCATACTGTACCTCAGGGTCATCATCTAATGTAAGAATAAATTTCGGATAATGGTCTCGAATAGACATAAGCGGTCTTAATTCCCTCTCTAACGTTTTTTCATCCCTTACCGACAGTGCCACCTGATAATACACGGTTCCTTTACTATTTTGCGCAACGAAATCCACTTCAAAGCTATCTATCCTGCCGACATAAACATCATATCCTCTTCTAAGAAGCTCTAAATAAACAATATTTTCCAAAATATGCCCACCATCATAAGCGCTCTTTCCAAGAAGTATATAACGCAAACCAATATCAACGACATAGTACTTTTCTAACGTTTTTAAGTGCTGTTTTCCCTTAATACGATATCTTTTCGCCTGATAAATCACATAGCTTTCCGTCAAAGCCTCCAAATACCTTTCTATGGTCTTGGCGTCCACTTTTCTTCCATTTGAGGTCATGGTATCCGCTATTTTTTTTGAGGAAAGAGGACTGCCAATATTGTCAAACACAAATCGCAAAACGCTCTTTAACATCATGACATCCGTAATTCTTTTTCTGCTGACGATATCTTTGACCACAATCGTATTATATATTCCCTCCAGATAATCTCGGATTTCGTCTGGCTGTCCTTTTAGCTCCAATGTATAAGGGAACGAACTGTTTTCCAGATACTCCACATATTTAATGCCCCGGTCGTTCATGCTTCCGGTACTTAACATGTACTCTTTAAAGGAGAGCGGCAGCATTTCTATCTGTACATATCTGCCTGAAATCAATGTCGCAATTTCACCGGAAAGCATATAGGCATTAGAGCCAGTAATATAAATATCTACATTGTCTTTGATATACAGGCTGTCCACCACTTTAGGAAAGCGCTCCACATGCTGAATCTCATCCAAAAAAATATATGTCATGCACTCTTTCCTGAGCCGCTTTTTGATATAGGCATACAGGACTTTATAATCCGTCAGTTCTTCATAGTCCATATCTTCAAAGTTAATTGTCAAAATCTGTTCATCCGAAATCCCCTGCGCCTGCAACCACTCCTGATAGATGGCAAAAAGCGTCGATTTCCCGCAGCGCCGAACGCCTGTGACAACTTTAATCAGCTTTTTGTCTTTAAGTGCAATCAATTTATTCAGATATTCCGTCCTTTCTAGCATCTTTTCACCTCCACAAATGGCATTTGATATAATTATTATATCCGAAAGCTTATAAATCATCAACACTTTTAGGATTTCATTCCCAAAAGCATTAAAAGTAAGCGCAAAAAAAGGGACCCTCGCCGTTAACTTTCAAAAATGCAAGAGTCCCCAAAAACAATCTGTCGTTTTATTTTTTCCACCCTAATCTGCGAAGCCTTCTCTTCCACCTCGCCATAGTCGACCTCTGATAAAAGAACACCGCCATCGCCGCGAAGAACAATCCCGCACCGAGGAAATATTTGGGATGGATACTGTAGTCTCCTGTGTCGGGGGACGCGTCCTTCTTTCCGAGAGACACAAACACCGCCTGCCCGTCCCTCACATCCGCAACCGCCGGGCCCGTACCATAGCTGTATATCCCGTATGCCGAAAAATGCGCCGCCTGAAACGTCACTGCATCCTTACCGTCCAAAGAGACAATACGGCTGTCCACTTCCTCAAGCTGCCCGTCCTCATCCAGACATACCACATGCATATTTTCCTGCAGCACGCCGGAAGGAAGCGGCATGGTAATCTCCACCCGCTGTTTGCCGAGTCCCGTAATCGGCACATCGGTTGTCGTGTCCGTCATGGTAATCTCGTAAGCATGGAGGGAATGCGGCAGCTTATTGCCATAAATCGACTTATATACATCCCCGATTTTTGCCATTGCTTCTTCACTGTCGGCAATATCTATCCGGTAACACCCTTCGCCGCCTTCCATAACTGCCGTCATCAGGCTGTCCTGCGGTATTGAATAGCTGTTATTCTGCACCGTAATGCCGGTCTGCGGTTCCACTCGCTCCACATCGGAAAGCGTTTCCTGTCCCGCCTCCAGCGTGTAAGTGCGTCCGTCTATTTCCACGGTTTCCCCGGGACCGGGACCACCGCCGCGTCTTGACAAAATCGTGAGCACGCCGCCTGCTGTATCCGCCGCGCTGTCTGCTGTCGCCGCTGCAGCATCCGTAGTCGCCTGTCCACCGCCGTTATCAGACGAAGCTGCCGCGTCTGTCGTCGCACGCCCGCCGCTGTTATCCGCGCTCCCGGCGTTTTCTGCATCTGCCGTCTGCCGTCCTGAAGCGTTTTCGTCCGCAGACATATCCGCCTCCGCATCAGCCGTACCCTGCCTTCTGCAAATCACGCCCATAAAATCGCCGCCCGCTCTGGACAGACAGGTGCCTGTCAAATCCGTCACACCCGCCGGAATCACGGCTATTCGGGTACCTGTAAAGACCGGTCCTCTGTAGGTATCCCGATAAAGCTTCGTAGACGCGTTCTCATAGGATCGTGCAGGGAGCTTGTCGCCTGCAAAATAAATTACGCCATCCTTACTCTTTTCGTTATCAAAGGCACGAAGCCCAATCTGCTCCACCGAAGCCGGAATGGTAACCGTCCGAATCGGACAGCCGGCGAATGCCCTGTCGCGTATCTGTCGCACACCCTCCGCACCGTTCATCGAAGTTAAATTCACACAGCCTTCAAACGCGCTCTCTCCGATAATCGAAACACTGTCCGGAATCTGTACCCCTTCCACACTGCTCAAGCCCTTAAACGCTTCCGGTCCGATTACTTTCACAGAATCCGGTATCGTCACTACACCACCCGTTCCCCTGTAGGCGAGCAAAATGCCGTCACCCACAATCAGAAATTCTCCGGCTTCACCCGCATTCGACTTCCAGCCGGCAAGCCACGGCGTATTTTCAAAAGCGGAAACACCGATTTCCTTCACACTGCCAGGAATGACCACATCAGTCAATTCGTCGCAATGATAAAATGCCGCATAACCAATTTCCTCCACACCATCGGGAATCCTCGCCGTATTTACCGATGATCTCGCAAAGGCAAATTCCCCAATCCGTCGAATACCGCCCGGTATTTCGCAGGAAGTCATATCCTCATCATAATAAGCCTGCGCCGCTATGATTTCTCCATTTACCACCGTATATTTCGGGAAAGAACCGCCCTTTGCATCCTCCGAACCCGCAAGACCGGGAATCGTGTCAAGCTCCGGTTCCTCCACCACAGGCTCACCGCCCAGAACCTCCCCGGTTCCTCCTACATTGACAGTCGCCTTGGCATTATCCACCAGTACATAGACTTCCTGTCCGACCACCCGTGATTTCGCCTTTACGCCCGGATCTTCCTCCTCTTCCATGGCATTCATATGGGTTACCTCGTGATAATAGTCCACCGGACCCACAATCGAAGCCGTTTCGATCTCCTCACTATTGCCGCTTACCGTTTGGGAAATCGGCGCCTCCTCGTACTCGGACACGTCGATATCGTCCAAAACAAGCGTCTGTGCAAAGCTCTTCGCATAGGAGCCTGCCTCCGCATGAATTTCCAGCTTCGTACAACCGTCAAATGCCGTAGAATGAATCGTACTGACCGAAATCGGAATCGTAATATCACGGAGTCTGACGCAGTCCTCAAACGCTTTCATATCAATCCTGTTCACGGAGTACGGAATCGAAACCTCTTTTAAGTTCTTGCAGTTGGAAAACGCATAACCCGTAATCTCCGACACATTGCCGCTGATGCTCACACTTTGCAGATTGTAATCGCCCCAGAAAGTATAGGGCCTTATCTTATTCACAGAAGACGGCATACTGTAGGAATCCGCCTTTCTGCCCGCAAGCACCTGATAAAGCACATCCCAGCCTTTCTTGTTGTAAATCGCGCCGTCATCGCAGACAAAATACGGATTATCGCTGGAAAAGCTTACGGATGATAAGCTATAATCCCCTGCAAAAACACCGTTTCCAAGGCTCTTAAGTCCTGTCCCGACAGAGACCTCTCTCAGGGAAGGACAATCGGAAAATGCCGCGTTTTCAATGGTCTCCACACTGTCGGGGACCGTCACGCTCTCCAGATTGGCGCAATCGGAAAAAGCCCTCGCGCCAATGACCTCCACACTGTCGCCCAGCGTAACGCTGCACACATAGTCATTCCCCGCAAAGGCTTCCGACGCTATCTTTTTTACCTGATTGGAAAGAGACACGTTCTCAGCCGTGCCGTTATATTTCACTAATGTAGTTCCATCCATATTAAAATCAGATGCGGCGGAGGAATCCTCCGCCTCCACATCTGAAACAGGAATCTGTGTCACGACAATCGCTGTCACTAAGAGCAGTGTGCCGATCAGCTTTCTTATTCGTTTCCTCATAAGATTCCCCCTCGGGATCTACATCCCTTATGCCTTTGCCGCCGCCTTTTTGTCCTTCTTCAAGAACAGAATGATCGACAGGCAAGCCAACCCGAGCGATAAGAACCACTTCGGATGAATCGGATCCCCGGTCTTAGGCGTCACGTCAATTACGCCTTCCACCAGATTTCCGGTGTCCACATAAATCGTATAAGGCGAGAAGTGCTCCGCGCGGAAACGGATGCAAGGTATCCCGTTTATCGTGGTAAAGCTCTCATTCAGGCTCTCTAACTGATCGCCGCTTACCACCGCTCCCGCCATATTGTTTCCGCCGTAAGCCACAAGCGAATCCGGAATCGGGATGGTAATGTCCACAGAAAGCCCCGTGGTATCCGTAATCTTCGTAGTTCCGGTGGAATCATAGAGACTGATATCCATCGCATAATACAGGATATTGTCCAGCGTACCGTACTTGTTAGTAAGGGCTGCCGCCACTGCACGGGTCGCCTCATCCGTCTCGGAAATCTTCACAATAAAGTTATCCGAAGAACCGTTTGTATTTGCCGTCGCCAAATCTCTGTTGGAGATACCCGGCTTCTCAATATCCACTCTGGTACTGCCGTTTCCGTTTGTCGTGCCTGTGTTGTTGCCGGTATTTCCGGTTCCGCCACCGCCACCGCCGCCGGTATTCACCGCTACCGCAGGCGCAGCCGGAGCCTCCACGTAATTCGCCTTAACCGTCACATTGTTAGCAGGCATCGTAAAGGTCGTCGTCGTCATCGTCGTGCTGGCAAGCGCCACCCCGTTCGACTCTGTCGTCCACTTTTCGAATCTCATACCGTCCGCAGGCGTATAGCACGAAATAATAACTACCGTACCGGGCGCATAACTGCCGGAGCCGCTTCCGCCTTCCACGAATACCGTATACTGTCCCACACCGCTTGAGGTGGTGGAGGTAGCGCTCGTGGAACTGCTGGAGGTAGAGCTGCTGCTTGTGCTGCTGCTCTTTTTGCTGCTACTGCTTCCGCCGCTGTTCTTGCTGGTCGTTGTATTTCTGCTGGTGTTTCCAGAGCTGCCGCCGCTGGTATTTCCGGAGCCGCCGCTGGTACTGCCACCGCTCGTGTTTCCGTTACCGCCATTCTGTGCGAAGAGCGCAAGCACCGTCGTATTCCGTGTAATAATCGTCTCCGGCGTCCATACCTCGCCCGCATCCGTCCTGAATTCATTCAGGAAGCTATAGCCATCCTCAGTCGGATTCGGTGAAGGTACCGGTGTCGGCAGATCGCCGTTCAAGGGATCCGCAAAACTTGTTCCCGGAACGATCAGATATCTGTCATTCTCATCCGCGCCTCTTCCGCTGAACACCTGACCGGTACGACCATGTACAAACTGTACGCTGCACTTGCCGTCCACCAGCGTACCGTCGCTCGTATACTGCGCTACGAAGACAGTCATGTCATTCTCAATCGGATCGTCCGTCGTCTTGCCATCGTCACTCAACCACTTATCGAACTTATAGCCCGACCGATGATTTGCCGCGTACACAACCTTAGCTGCCTCAGGAATCGTCTCATCTGTAAATCTGTACCCTTTATCCACGGTCACCATATCGCCAAGCATCGTACCATCATAGTCATAGAACCATACGCGGAACGCATCCAACGGCTCAAATCTGATATCATGCCGATCCGCATACCGCTGCGCCGCCGAATCCTCATAAGAATAAATGATAAATTTATCTCTCGGCATGAATGCGCTGTCTGCAATATCTACCTCTCTGCCATAAATTGTCACATTCATAAGAGCGGCATTAGCCGGATTTGTCCGGAGGAATGCATCATCCGCAATCTTGTTCACCGACCCTGGCAGGACCATCTGACTAATCCCGTTACAATCCTTGAACGCGTTCTTTGGAATCGTCTTCAACCACTGAGCGTCCGAAAGATTGACAGAAAGAATATCTTCACACCCTTCAAAAGCGCCTTCCGCAATAGCAGGAAGAAGCGTCACTCCGTCTCCGTCCTTATCTGTCTCGCAGACCTCGCAGAGGAATGGAATCAGGCTGTCCGTCGCTGAGGATATCGTATTGACAGCGAGTTCCGCGTTACCACTGTTCGCCCGTCCCCTCGCAAGCAGACACTCAATAATCCGATATCGATCGTTGCCGTCCGCATCCTTATGCTTTTCATAGAGAATGCCTCTCTCTGCGGGATAATCCGGGCTGCCAACCAGATCAATCAGGTTCTTACACTCCCGAAACGGCATCTTACCCACATCTTTGACTGCCGGCATTTCCACTCTGGATAACTGCTCACAGTTATCAAAAGCATAATCCGGAATCGATGTTACAGAAGTGAGAATCACACTCTTAATCGTATCGTTACCTTTTACTGCGCTCTCTCTGTCATCATCATCTTCTTCATAGTCTTTATAATAACCGCTGAACAGCCCCGGTACCGCGCCGCCCAAAGTAGAAGTATACATGGTATCCGCCGGTCTGTTCTTAATATACTTGTTATAGTTATCGCTGTTCTGCTCCATATAAGAGATGACATCGATGGAGTCTACCCCCGCCGGCACATAGACATCCTGCGTTCCGTGAATAAAATTCCATACCTTCTGCGGCACCTGCTTATATTCCGGCAGCGCGTCATAATCTACCGTCGGATCCAGATAATTATTATAATTATCCATAAAATTATACGGATGATTCTTAAAATAGGGCTCCGGATCCGTAGCCGCCTCCACTATCAAAGGCTCAAATAAGAAATCCCCAATCGAAGCCTGGGCGGTTTCCCCTTCATCAGACAGATATGTCTTCCAGCCCCCGTCACAATAAGCAGGGTTGATCCAGGGTCCGTACCGCAGCTCCAACGCCTCATCCATGTCTGCATATGCTATCGTTTCCCCGCCGGGCAGCGTTACGGAAGCTTCCGCCATACGCCATGCATTATGAATGATCGCGTACTCCCGCCGCATGGTATTAACCGCTTCGCTATCCGTATTATAAACCGTATAGTAATAATACTCCTCCATGTCGCGACAGAAGTCCTGCAGTTCGTCGTCTCTGGTCAGATTCTCCAAATCCTGAAGCTTCGGATAATCCAGAAGGGTCACTTCCCCCGTCTTCTGATCCGGCATCACTGTCAGACGCGTTCCCTGTTCACTGTCCCAAAGACTCTGATAACAGATATTCACCCCCGGAAAATTCGGGCGGTCAGGGTCTCTGAGCAGATTGTCTTTATCCTTCGCCAGTTCAAACGGTCCATAGCCCTCCACGATGTCCCCGTGGAAAGTAAGATGGTCTCCGGTAGTAACAAAAGCGTTCTCACCGATATCCTCCCGTTTCAGGGCTTCATATCCATCAGCAGGCTTCGTAAAGTACACATCATACAGCTTTGAGCAGCCAGCAAAAGCATTCGCCCCAATGCTTGTCACGGAATCACCAATACGTACTTTCTTTAAGTTTTCCAAATCGCGGAATACGCTGTCGCCAATGGTACTGATAGAATTATTCTTTATCGTAATGCTGCGGATCACAGCTCTCAAATCTGCATCGTTAAAACATCCTGTGCCGATACTCTTAATCTGAATATCACCAATCTTCTCGGGAATCACCAAATCTACCATGCCCGGATTTCTGGTAATCAGAGCGCAGGAAATCAGAGAGCCGTCCTCGCTTGCCGCATAGCGGTACCTCGTACCATCCTCACTCTCCAGCGCCATTTCGTAATACAGTTGACCGCCTTTCTCATAGACATAAGTAATTCCCTTGCCATCTGTCCGGACGGCATCCCATGTACTGGTTCTCGGACCTGACGGCTGTCCGCTGTAAAGTTCCGGTCCATACACACGGAAATCATCCTCTGTCACATCCTTAAAGAGTTCTTTGTCAAAAGTAGCTGACCCACACTTATCTGAGAACTCTACTCTCTTCAACCCAAAACAATTATAGAAAGTATTGACAGGCACTTTTCTGGTGTAATTCTCAATATAAACATTCTGCAGCCCCCGTCTGTTGGCAAGGATATAATCGTCCATGGATTCCAATCCCTCACTCGGGAAATGGAAATCCGTCATCGTATCGCCGCTGGGTGCAGCAATGGCAAATGCGCACTTACCAATCTTTTGAAATACAGTTCTGGCAAAATTCACGGCAGTCAGTCTGGTATCCCCGTAAAAGGCAAAGTCCCCAATCGTACAAGCATCTCCGGTCTCAAAGAACTGCACCTCAGTCAAATCCAGACAGTACGCAAAAGCGCCATGTCCGATTGAGCTGACATGCTTTGGCAGATTCAGCTTTGTGTTGATTCCCGACCCGTAAAAGGCTTCCACGCCGATAGTAGACGTAGGTGAGTTGTCGCTGAAAGTAACTTCTTTCAGGCTCTTACAACCGTAAAACGCCCGATCCCCTATCGTTATGGCATTACCGATATCCACGCTGGCAATATCCGCCCCCTGAAACGCGCTGCGCTCAATCGTTCTCACATACTGATCGATCTGGATATTCTTGACATTATGTACATCGGCAAAAGCCCTGTAAGCGATGTTCGTGATCAAAGTGTCATCCTGCTCCACCAGATAACCGCCCACATCCTTATAGTTGGAATCCGCCGGCACATTGCCGTCACCGTGAGCCACGTACACACTGCCCTCATTAGCCGCCAATCTTCTGTCAGAGGCAAGCTCCAGATTATAACCCGGCAGCCTGCTCAGGATCCTGTTGTGCTCGCAAAAATATTTTTTACGATCTGTCTCATTATTGATATCGGAAGCCGCCCTTTCCAACGAACCGGGCTTTGTCATGGCATCCGCCGCATCCTTCTGACCATCCTGCTCCAGCTTCTTATACTCTTCCCAATATGTCGTAAACTCATTGGTATAAGTGTCATAATCTCCGCCAAAATAGGTTTCAAAAAAATGTATGGTTTCCTCATCTAAAAGGACTTCCCCTGTCGCCTTACTCACATCTCTATATGTATACTTAATCTTATTTTTCGGATAGAACGGACTTGTAGAACTTAAATTATCCATCTGCCCGGGGGACAGCTTAATCGTCTCTGCCGCTTCCCCTTCCGGTCCCCTGTCTGTATTTAAGTAGTCCGGATTATTAAAATACAAATTAAAAGCATTTTGATGCACGTTAAAGTAAGAACGGTTCGGCTGCAGACCAAGATTTACCAGCTCCGCCGGGAACTCGTCGTTATATTTCACCAGTCTTCCCGTTTTATTGCCGGTGGGCTCATACAAAAACTGCCATGTAAGATAGAGATTCCCGCCATAAGGGGTCACGATCTCCGTGGGCACCAGCCTCGAAGGATCCGTAATGGCATCCATAATATTCCCTTCGACTGCAGCCTTCGCAGCCGCCAGCGCAGCCTCATCTGCCGTACCGTCATCCTTTTTATACTCTGACTCCGGTTTCGGCAAAACGTAGGAGTTATTTGTAGAGCCCGTCGGCGTCCCTTCCTCATATGCCACCGGAGATGTTGCAGGGTCGTTATCTGCACGGGTATCCACCGCCAGGTTCTCCGGCACGGGAATCGCAGCAACAACGACCGCCGTGATCATCAATACCACCGCGAGACTCCGCCGAACCGTCTTTTTTAATCTTCTCTTAGGCTTCTTCACTGTCGTTTTCTTTGCCATGGTGTCTCTCCCCATTTCCTTTACACATTCTAATTTTATCTGTATGAACCGGCTCCTGCCTGTCAGCCGACCCTCTTTGCCACTACCACAAACCTGCCGTCGGTCTCGGAGCTGTCACATGTAGACAACGTCAAAAGCTCATCCCCGTAGCTCGCCGTCACACCCGTATCATACAGGGACAGCGCCGCCATCTCCTGCATGTTGGAGTTAAATTCCGTCTCGGAAGCGGCATCCAGAAACTTATAATACTTAAACACCACTTCATCCTCATTGTAAATTCTGGAACGGAACACATACATCACCTCGTAAGTGCCCTTCTCATAAATCGTGTCAAACTGGATCAGAGAATGTTTCTGCGCATACTCCTTACTGCTGTAACTGTTTAAATTGCCAAACATCTTTCCGGATTTCATATGATGTCCGTATATGATCAAGTTGGTATTCCTGTGTACCACGTCACAGTCTTTATCGAGGAACAGGCTCCCGTTTTTGTCGTACTCCTGATTGAAATTGTGATCCAGATAATACTCGTTATTGACCGTCTGCATCACCGGATAATCTATAACTGTATCGTCAATTTTAAGCCATCCAATTAGCCTTTTGTTCTTATTATACAGTGTCTGGTACTCCTCCAGTACTTCCAGCTCTATCTCTTCTTCCTCTGTATAATGAATAGTCACCCCATGAAAGAGACTGCCTGTCAGGGAACTGTCCCCCTTGAGCTGAGCGAGATCCGTATAATCCATCTTATTTTTTTCTGCAAAATACGAATACACACCGAAATAGCCAAAACAGCCGACTGCAACAACACTGCAGAGAATAACCAAAAGTTTACGGCGCCTGTCGCGTTTTTTTATCTGCGCAAGAATCGCCTTCTGCATATTGGCATCATAATCATCCAAAGAGACCTTCTCCGGCTTTTGCTTTTCCTTTTTGCTCTGTTTTGACTTTACCTGCTTGTTTTTTGTCTTTTGCTTTCTCTTTTTGCCTGCCGGGAGTCTGCTGTTCTTGTTATAGCCCTCTTTTTTGTACTTTTCAGCAAGCTCGAAAACTTCATCGTCAAAATCGTTTCCGACCACCGTCTCAAAGCGGTACTTTCCGGCCTGCATATCAGAATACAGGGTAATGACCTCACCCGGCTGCTCCATGTCCACCTGAGAGCGAATCTTCTGAATGCACTCCTGATCCCGGAGAGCGGCTTGATACTCCGCCTCCGTTCTCAGTCTTCTCCCAGCAACTTGAAACCCCGTCATATAGGGATCGCTCCTTCACAACATACTACATATAGTCGCAAAATTTTCTCCCCGCATGTTTATCATACACATGCATACACTTCTATTTTACTCAATTATGAAAAATATGCAAGCATTTTACAAGAATCACCCGAACAATTTAAGCATACTCTTCCCTTTGATCTTAAAGGATATGGTCTTCGTACCGCCGTAATTGCCCTTTCCCTGAATCGTAAGCTTCGCGGTTCCCTTATTTATATTGTTCGTATAGCTTATAATCTCATATTCCTCAGATGACACGGGCATACCGTTCATTAATACCGAAATATCCTTCCCTTTCGGTTCAATCGCTTTTCCCGTGTAAGTCTGTGTAGGTACCGTTACCTTCGCTTTGGCAATATCCGCCCTCGTAATAGAGTAGATGCCCTCCGCCGAACCTGTGTAGTTGCTGCCGGCGGCATTTACCTTCACCTTAATTTTGGTACCGTAAGGAATGATATCCTTGGGATCTACCGCGTCTCCGACTTTCCTTTCCTTACCGTCAGCCGTAATAACCTTCTGTCCTTTCGGTAATACCGAATATGTGTAAGTGACATTCTTGTCATAATCTCTCCCAGCAGAGAGCTGCTTGCCGTTGGTGTCGTACACGCGAACCGTTGTTTTATAAATATTAGCCTTTGCCTGATACACTTTATCCGCGGGCTTCACCGTCATATTGGACAGATTCTGTATGGTAACCAGATAGCCCTTCACAACGCTCCCCCTAAAGTTGCCCTTACCTTTGACAGTCATGAGCGCCGCGTTCCCCGCCGCATTATTATTCTTGTAGGAAACCGTATAATCTGTCCCCTCCGTCAATACCTTCCCGTCAAATTTGACAACCGGTTTTTGGGCGCTGCCGCCTTTCATATATGGATAAGAATCCGCCGTCTGAATACTTAACTTCTTATTTAAATCCATCTGCAGATCATAAGCGGTGATCTTAAAGGTCTTTTTCTGTGTGCCGCGGTAAGCGTTGATTCCTTCAAACACAGCCGTCGCAGTCCCGGCTTTTACATTGTTCTGATAAGTTACCTTATAATCCTTATCCTTCTTAAGCGGAAGCGTCTGCGTCACGCCATTCGCCTTCACAGATACGCTCACAATATAGTCCGATGCCGTAATCTCCTTTCCCGTATACATCGTTCCGGACTTGAATTGCATCTCTATCTTCGCCTTGTTCATCAGCGCTGCTTCCTTGATGGGGAAGGTCACCCGCTTCATGCCGGCAAATCTGTTCTTACCTGTAATGATAACAGAGGCTGTTCCGACCTCAATATTGTCCTCATAGGAAAGAGTGTAATCACTGCCTTCCTCAAGAACAGTCTTCCCGCTCTTCACCGTCGGTTTCGGCTCGATCTCCTTACCGGTATAAGTCTGTGCCGCAATCTTACTGACTGTCAGCTTCGCCGCCGGCATTGCATTGGTAATCGTAAACTTGATCTTCCTCTCACCGGTATAGTTCCCGGTTCCGGTCAGCGTGATTGGATAGCTGTCCGCTCCAATCGTCACTTCCGAACCAGTGGCATCACCTTTTCCAATCCTAACGCTGTAATCCTTTTTGCCGGAAAGCTTTTTCCCATTCCAAGTAACTACCGGAACCGGCTTCTGCGCCTTATTGTTGAAAGCCACCGTGAGATCGTCGGCTTTTACATCCGCATCCGTGATATCCTTGGGTGCAATCGTAAAGGTCTTTAGCAGCTTTCCTTCATAATTACCCTTTCCGGTAATCGTGATGGTCGGTGCTTTGGTCGGATGATCCTTATCCGCGGCATTGGTATTATTCTTGTAGGATATGGTATAATCCTTTTTCTCTTCCAGCCGTTTTTTATAGTCATAAACTCTTACTTCCGGCTTGATCGCCTTGCCCGTATAGACATACCCTCTCACATCCGTAACCCAGAGCTCATCGGGAATCGGCAGCTCATTGCCGTTATCATCCTTAGGGATATCCTCTGGAGGCACTGTTGGATTGTTGGGATCATCAGGGTCGTTAGGATCGTCCGGCTTTACAGTTTTATCCAAATAATAAGTGATGCGAAGCTCCGGGCTGTTATTTTTTCCGTCAGCCTTTGTGAACGCCCGGAGCGTCATCGTGCTCCTGATTTCAATGGGCGCCGTATATTTCCTGCTGGTTACGGAATACACCGGATTATCCGCTTCTACCGTATAAAAAATTTCTCCGTTCTCTTCTTCGGTGGAAAGCTGTACTCTCGTTCCCGGAGCGACCTTTCCGGGCAGAACATCCGCTTTGGGTTTCAATGCCTGCCCTTCACACGCTTCACGCACGCTTACGCTGACCGTCACAGTCAATGACGTGCCTGCATCCGCATATATCAATTCAGGCAACATTACCGTGCCTTCCATTTTAAAAGTCTGCGCTACTTTTGCATTTCTGTTGTATGATGTGCCCTGCGCCGTTCTCGTGGCATT
>CAJUMV010000013.1:56781-84284 GCA_910587715.1 uncultured Lachnospiraceae bacterium
CCCTGTCCTCGATGTCTTCTCCCGCAGCCGTCCCTGGTGCCGGCGCTTTACCGCCTCTGTACAGATAAATGGTTGCCTTTTTGGGCAGATAACTCCCCGCTATCACCTCCAACGTCGTCCCGTTGGGGATATTGGTAACCGCTTTCAGTTCGCCTTCTATTTTGTGAAGCTGCCCCTTTACGGTCAGTTTGGCATTATTCCACGTAATCTCATAATCAGGCCATTCAGACTCCACAAGACCCGACAACACCAAATCATAAATGCCGGATACATCAGCCTCCACGTCCTGCCCGGGCACAACCGTCAGCTTTTTCGCGAGTTTCTCTTCGTCGGCATCGAGCGCCCCATCCATTGTATACTGGTTTTCGAAACGCTCTGGCAGGGCAACTCCAGCCTCCAGCCTGCCGTCTCCCACGTACATTTCCTGTCCGTTTACAGTAATTGTCAGCTTTTTTCTCTTGATGGCAAAAGGATATTTCCATTCATTCTCCACATAATTATGCGGTTCCTGCCTGATAAGTTTTACATGCAGTACATATTCTCCCGCCTTATCAGGCATACCCACAGACGGGTCATCCGGATCGATCGTCTCAGAATAATCCTGATAACCGTCCGTACTGTAGACGGTCGTTCCCGTTATCTCGAATGTCAGCTTCGCCTTCTCTGTAATGTCCACACCGCCGTCCGTCGTCAGCAATTTCGCGTTTGTAATCTGGTTGGACAGATTCACCGGATTGCCGTCATATTCTTTATCCGTTATGCCGGTCATACCGCCCAGCTGCATCTCTCTTTTCTGAAGAATCGTGACATAGAATCCCATCTTAAAAAGTGCATCGCCGTCATACGCATATATATTCTTGTCAGCCTCCGAAAAAATCTCCAGCGTATACCGCCCCACGTCAACAGGGGCTACCTTTTCATAGCGCTTCACAATCTCCGTAATCGGAACATGCTGCTCCTGCTTAATATAATCCGGAAGCTTATCACCGCTATCCGGTCCCTGATCCTTCTCCGCCTCCCGTTTTCTCGTCTCATCCGTCACCTGAATCGTATAGAGAAAAGAACCGTCGCTCTCGTCGGTCGCGTAACCGCTTATGCTGTGCGGTTTGCTGTCATATGTTTTATCCTTTACCTTAATGGATGTAAAATCAGCCTCAAATTCCTTTCTGCCTTCCACAGTCAGCGTGCCATTTACGCTGTTCAATGCATAATTGCTATCTATTATCGTCACGCCATCCGGTATGATGTCATAGGTGCCCGCCCGGGCGGACGATATATTTTCTTCGCTGTACTTCAGGGAAAGTGTGCCGCCCAATACTGCAGCCTGCGTGTCGCCCCGCAAAAGACCGGTCACCTGAATACCATCCTTCAAGGAGTCTGCCTCCGGCACACTCTCTCCAGCCGCAACCTTTTTCGATGGCGCAGTTATGGTAATCACCTTCTGCTTAATCGTAAATGAAAAAGTATCAGCGCCCTCACGAATGGCATATTTTTTCGCATCCGCCCCACCCAAAGTAAAAGTCAGCTCATAATCACCTGCCTGCGTCGGCGCATCAGCAGATTGATACGAAGCGCCTCCTTTGGTGGTTCCGGTGTATAATGGCACTGCCGTAACATTGGTAACTGCAGCCGTCCCTCCGGAAACCCGCACTACCGCCTTGTTTCCATGAGGCCATTGTGACTTATCATAAGTGGTATCCAGATCCGAGGGCATCCCGGCAATGATTACCGGCTGCGGTACAAATACTCTGACCGTAAGAGTTCCCGGCATATATTCAATCTCCGCCTCGTAATTATTTTTTACGATGCTATCAGTTATCTCCGCGCCGCTTGGAATAATATCATAGGTGGCGGCGTTCTTTGTATCCGTTATTGCACACTGAAAAGCCGGCTTCTTTAAGAGACTTGTATCTTTCTCCGCCAGCCCGGAAACCGTATATTCATAATCGCTGCTGCTAGGAACCGGGTCGCCACAGTAAATCGTCTTGCTTGTTGCTCTGATTCGGAGATTCGCCTTCTTAATCTGAAAAGCTTCCGATTTTGCATTTGTATAATTATTCTGCCCTGTCACAGTGACAGTAGCCGTTCCCGCATTTACATTATCCTGATAAGACACGATATAATCACTGCCAGCCAGCAGATTCCTGTCGCCGACAGAAACCGTCACATCCGGTTTCTTCTCCGTCCCGTCATAGGTATAGCCGCTTTGCGGTATTGTGAGCATAATATCCGCATGCCGCTCCAAATCACAGGTCACAGACAGCTCAGCGCTGACATCGCTACGTGTCTGATACTTAGAGTTAGTAGGCGTAAAATTCGCCAGATATGTCTGTCGCCCTACCTTATCCAGCCGCTGTTCCTCATTTTTCCATGTCCAAGTTCCCTCAGTATCTGGAGGCAGCGTAATCTCAGAAAGGGTCTGCCTATATTGGGCAGTCAGCTTTGGCACTTCAATCACGAGAATGTCGAAATTTTTTGACTGTCCATCATATGAGATGGTCATTTGCTGAATCCCCGTATTGTTGGAATTAAACGCAACCTCTGCATCTTTTATATCAACCTGTTCAGTTTTGCCATCCGCTGTATAGCTAATAGTAGCCCCCGTGATATCAACGCTTTCACCTTTGAGATAAGTTGTCTTCGTAGGACCTTTAAACACATATGCTATTGGATCTGCCTGCGGTGCAACAGCAGAATCATACAGCGCCGCTTCCTCTTCTATTTCTTCTATTTCTTCTATCTCTTCTGTTTCTTCTATCTCCTCTGTTTCCTCTATCTCTTCTGTTTCTTCCTCCTCATCCGCTTCACCCGGCTTCGACGGAGTTATCGCATCCTGCTTAACATCCTCTTCGTTGTCTTTAGGCAGACTGTCATCCTGCTTTTCCGGTATATCAGGCTCTTCCTCAGACACAGTCTGAGGTTGACCGGTTTCCGGCGTTTCTTCTGTATCCATCAGCATTCCGCTCTCCTGAGCCGATACATACATCTGTCCCTGGGGCATACAGGTAAACATCACTGCCGCCGCCATAAACGCCGAACCAACTCGATAAAGGCTACTCCTTTTTAGATTTCTCATCGTGCTCATCCCTCTTTCTTCCCCTAATTCCATTATATGACAAAAAGTATGTAGTAATCCCGTCCAACATCCGACAAGACACAGTCAGATATGATCTTTGAATATTTTAGCACAATTCTTCCGTTTTTTCAATATTGTGCCCACAAAAAGACCCCTTGTCTTTCCGACAACGAGCCTCTTTCTTATAAAGCATGATTACATAAAAGCCGATAATAATACTCTCCGTCACCTCTTTCTTTGGAAATTTTCACGTCAAACTCAAATTCCAGATTTCTTCCCGAACAACGGAATCGAACTCTTTTATTTAAAATATCTTTTAGCAAATCCCTCATCAATCGAAGCGCAGGTAACTGCACGCCCGCTTTTCGTTTTGCTAAAATCACCGTCTGTTTTGCATCTAATTCCATTTCCTTTATGGTTTCATTTAATTTCTCAAATTCCGCCTGAATCCTGTCTGTGTCAAAATTACGCGTAATAACTCCCAGATTTCCTTTCGATTCGATCGAGCTATTCAACAAAATATTTAACACGGAATTTTCCAGATATAAATATGCATCCTGCCATTGTTCACATAAATGCGAAATCACATCCTGCCCGCCCACATCCTTTTTCACATCATAAAGCCACCAACGGCACATGCCAGCTTCTTCATTTATGATAAATGCTGTGATATCTATTACCTTGGCATCCTCTTTAGCAACGGTATTCTGACGATATTCTTCCGCAAAATACCCCTTTTCGTTTTCTTGAAGCTGATATTCCACATCCACCACATCTTTGGTTGACTCTACAAACGTAATGACTCTGCCGTCTGTAAACTCATTCAGCACACCTTTCTGCGGTTCTTTTCCCTGTTTCAGTTTTCTCCCCTGTATATGCATTTTTATACTCCGCTAATTTAGTATAATATCCGTCTCGTGATATAATTCGTCCAGATTGCGCGTAAACAAATTAAAATCATACCCTATATATGGCACTTTCTGAAATTTCAATTCCTCCACACAGCTGCTTCCGTCGTTTTGATTGACAAACTGATATACATGAACCTTCGCATCAGACAATAAATCCTCACCACTCAGCCCCAGTTCCCGTAACTTCTTTTCGCGGGCTTCTTCGGAATCTTCCGAAAAGGACAACAGCAATAAATTATTCAGTTTGCTTGCCATTGTGTCACTGTGAGTACTTACAATCATCCTTCTCCCACTGTTGACCAGCCTGATAATCAGCCGTGCCATCTCCCCCTGTTTCAAGGGATGGAGACAGGTTTCAATCTCATCATAAAAGATATATTTATAATTGTGCACTCCACTTAACGCTTTTACGATGGGAGTAATCTCATTCACCAATGATGATGCAAGATAAAGCGGAATATCCTCCTTATTCTCCGCCAAAGCATCCGGATGATAATAGATTTCATCACCCACATATTTCACCTGCCCGTCAATCAGATGACGCTCTATAAATTTAAGCAGCTCTCTATTCCAAGACGCTATCTCCGCACGTTGATTGTATCGGAGCAAAAACTGCAGGAAATCATAAACCGGCATTGTGAGTCCGAGTTCATTTCCTGTGACATCTTTATCCACTTCCTCATCTTCATCCCCAAAATCCAAGACGCTAATTTCATTTACAGCCTTTCTGTCTCTCTCCGCAAAGAAGTATTTACTTAAAAGCTGCAGCCCCGTTCTTGACGCTGGCAAAAAAAGTAATTTTGAACTGACAGCATTTCCCAAATTTAGTATTATTTTCCAAATCTTTTCCGCCAATATCTTCTTCAAATCGCTTTTATCAGGACGATAGCCAAAAAAAATATCTGCTCTTTCTCTCCGAGTATCCGCATTTATATCTATAGCATAAATATGAACCATCTTTCTCGAAATTTTTTTTACTACTTCCCCTTTTTCCCAACTAATTTCACCCGACTTACGGTCGCTAATTTCACAGCCATATATTTCATCCATATTCACCAAACGAAAATACAACTCACCGATTTCAATGTCTTTATGAAATATTCTTCTAACAATCTTCTCTTTATTTTCCGCCAGATAGTCATTCACCCGCGTTTCCATGTTCTTAAGCCATTCCACGCCATAGATAAGTTCTTTTTCCCCCTGCTCCTCAATGCCTTCCACTACAGGTTCCATATTACCCAGTTCTTTCAGCATACCGTACAATAACTGCATCATAAAAGTTTTACCGCTGTTGTTGTCTCCCACAAACAGGGTAAAATCGCTTAACGTAATCTCTGCATGTTTTATTTTCCCAAAATTGGATACCCCAAATAATAATTCCATCGAAGTTCCTTTCTCATCCACTCACATTTTCTATAGCTTTATACTATCATTTTTCCAAGAAATTATATTCCTCATTCTCTACAGATACTGTAACGCAAAACAGCAGAACTGTCCACCCCTTTTCAGATTCATTTTGCGCGTTATTCCGTCGCCCTCCCCAGAACCTCCCCCACATGATTCTGCAGAAAATTATCCTGCCTGCCGGACAGCCCCATCTCGTTTAACATCTGCACCAGCACATTACAGACCGCCTCTATCACTAACACCCTGCCGTCCTCCGTGTTCGGATGATACAGATAATCCGTGGGGGATACACCCTCCCACGCAGCCGACGGGTCTGGAACCTGATAGAGCAGCGCCAGCATATCCCCGATTTCGCTGCCGACGGCAAGCTCCTTCATCCCTCTGTACATCCACTTATAGAAAGGGGCATACTTTTTATTCAGCAGATAGACGATTTGCATCGTTTCTTTCACAAACTCCGTCAGAGCAAGTTCCGCCGCAATGCGCTCTCCCCGCTTCATGGCGCGGGCGTAATTGTACTGTCCCGCCTGTGCCGCCCTCGCCAGGCTCTCCGCCAGCTTTTTCAGCCACATTTCCCGGGGATAGTAGGAAAGAAGCCCTTCCCGGATGGCGGTAAATTTCCCGCAAGGGTCTGTAAACACCGCGCCGTTTGTCGCGGTGGCAAGCGCGGCTTCCGAAAGCGCAAACCACTCCTTTGGCGCTTCCGGCACACTTTCCCGCCCGAGAATCTCCAGATAAAAATCCTCCAGACAGAGCACGCCCACACGTCCTTTTCCCTGCTCTTCCTCCACGCGGGTGGCGCAGCCCATAAACTCTTTTGGCAGCGCGTCATAAGCATCCTGCATCCTGCTCCCGTATTGCATGTAGGTTTCTCTGGGCAGCCAGATACAGAAGGACGGACCATAGTCGTGGTCTGTCGAAATCTCGTCGTCAAATCCGAGACACTCCGAGCCGTAACCCACAAGCCCGACGGCAGTCTGCCCCGCAATCTCGGGAAACTGTTTCTCAATCATCGTTTTGCCGTATGTATGATAGTAATTTTGTGATAATTCCAATCCTTTCATAGCTTTCCCATCACTTCCCGCGCTTTCTTCAGGTAACTCTCCTGCTTTTCCGCGTCCCCCATAGCCCCGTACACCGCGGCGCAGTTCTCACAGAGAATGCCATAGCTCATGTTTTCCCCGTAATGCCGCTTTACATCCTCCAGCGCCCGTTCATAATAGGACAAAGACTTCTCATACTCGCCGTCCCGGAAACATGCCTCACCCATCCCGGCAAGCGCGCCGCTATAGTGCTCGTTCGGCTCACCCGTTTCCTGTTCAAAAAGGGTGAGAGCGCGCGCCAGACATTTCTTCGCTTCCGTATTCTCAGAAATTTTAAAGTAAATCAGCGCCAGATTTGTGAGGGTGGTCGCCGTCTGCGCTTCATTGCCATCCTGCTTCTCTATGATGGAAAGCGCCTTTTTCGCGCTTTCCACCGCTTCCTCATTCTCTCCCGCCTTTTCCAGCATAATACTCATATTGTTGTAAAGGCTTGCCCATCTGTAATCCTCATCCGGCAGAAGCCTTTCATAAATCTGCATCGCCTGCCTGTAAAGCCGCAGCGCCTGCGCATAATCCCCCGCCGCGCTGTAAGCGGTCGCCGCGTTTAACAGCGTGGTGGCAAAGTGCGCCGTGTCCTCCAGATTTAGTTCCTCCATCAGAAGAAGCACATCCTCCGCCGCCGCATACGCTTTCTGAAATGCCGACACGCTCCGGTAAAAGCCGATCATCTCATTACAGATGGAGATATATGCCGCGTAGTCCTCTTCCTCCTTCGCCTGTGCCAGAGAAGCCGTCAAAAACCCATCAATCTTCTCCACCTGATTTTTCTCAAAATAAGCATCCAATTCCTCAAAAAAAGCATCAATGTTCATAGGTACTCCCTCATATCCTTTATCAGCGTCTCTTCCGCCGCAATCGTTTCCTTTGCAATCTTCTTAACCTTTTCATCCGCCGCCTGATACTGGTTCAGATAACGGTACAGAGACTTAACGCCCCTTCTTATGAGAAAATATTTTTTCACCCGAAAATGTCTTTTCTCTATCCTGTAGTATGCCATAAATCAGCAAAATCATCCTTATGTGGCGTTTCTGCCCTCCATCCGCAAAATAATCCTTTTTTGCTTATAAAAATAGTAGCCGCTCACCAATACCGCGCATAAAATCCAGCTGATCGGATAACATGCCACAATCCATGTAAGCCCTTTCCCCGGCGTAATCATGCTCACCCAGATAATGCGGAACACGCACACGCCAAGCACGGAAATAACGGTGGTCACAAACGTATATCCCTGCGCTCTGAGGGAACCTGAAAAAATCTCAATAAAGACAAACATGACAAAAGCAGGCGCAATGTTTCTCATCATCGTCAGCCCGATTTCCACCACCGCAGCATCCCCCGTAAAGATGCCGAGCAGAAACCGTCCCGCCGTCATCAGCACCGCAGTCAGGCAGACCGCCGTGCCCACCGCCATTCCCAGACAGACCCTTGTCCCCTTCTTTACGCGCTCCCATTTGCCCGCGCCGAAATTCTGCCCCACAAAAGTAGTCAGGGCAATGCCGAAGGAAGAATTGATCATCCAGAATACGCTGTCAATCTTTCCATAAGCCGTCCATGCCGCCATAGTGTCCACACCCAGCAGATTGAGCGCCGCCTGCACAATCATATTGGAAATGCTGTACATGGATGCCTGCAGACCGGAAGGAAAGCCAATTTGCAGTATGTTTTTTAACACTTCCCGGTGTATGCGGATTCTGCGCACGGACAGCTTCATGCAGTCCACCTTGCGCATCAGTGCCCAAGTCACCATCCCCGCGCTGATTGCCTGAGATACCAGGGTAGCTGCCGCCACTCCGAGAACACCCAGCCCGAAATAGAGAACCAAAAGCAGATCCAGCACAATATTTACCATACAGCATACCACCAGATAATACAACGGTCTTTTGGAATCCCCGATGGCACGCAGAATGGCGGCTCCCATATTATAGATAAATACAAAGACCAGCCCTGAAAAATAAATCCGTATGTACAGGGTGGACATTTGCATCAGTTCGGAGGGCGTGTTCATCGCATGCAAAATGGACGGCGCCGCCGCTACGCCTAAAATGCCCAGCCCGATTCCGCCAAGGATTCCGAAAGCGTAAGAAGTGTGCAGCGCATCCTCCAGTCTCTGCCTGTGGGACGCCCCGTATGCCTGCGAAATCAAAACCGTACCGCCCGCCGTAAGACCCGTAAAAAAGCCCACCACCATATTGATGATCTGCGCCGAGGAGCCGCCCACGCTCGACAGCGCCTCCTTGCCCGCGAACTGCCCTACGATCACCGTGTCCACCGTGTTATAGAGCTGCTGGAAAAAGGTGCCGATTAAAATAGGAAAGAAAAAGAGTAATAATTGTTTCCAAATCACACCTTCCAGTATGCCGTTTTGTTTTTCCGTCGTTTCCATCATAATTTAATATCTTCCGTTAAAAATCTGCGTAATCGGAGAATCCTCCGTCAAAATCACCGTCTTATTATCTCCCACCACGCTCTCCTTTAACGCGTCAAGGGCACGCACAAAGGAATAAAAATCCGTTTTCTCCGGGTCGGCATAAGCGCCCGACAAAATCCGCATATACTCGGCTTCCCCTTCCGCAACGGTAGCTTCCGCCTTCGCTCTGGCATCGGAAAGCATGATAGACACTTCCTTATCCGTCGTGTTCTCAATCATCTTCGCCTCAGATTTTCCCTCCGCCGTGTACTGTGCCGCAATGTTGCCGCGCTCGGAAATCATGCGGGTATAGACCGCCTGTTTGTTGTCGTCCGGCAAATCCAGCTTCTTCACCTCCACCGCCACCAGCTCGATGCCGTACTGGTCTTCCACATGGTTAATCTGCCCCATCACCTCTTCGGTCAGGGAAGTAATTTCAATCACTTCCTCTTTGCCCTCAGACAAATCCAGATCATTTCCGGAAAGCTCCGTTCCCGTCTCATCCACCGTAATCGTCATTTTCCCGTCACGGCTCCGGATAACCTCGTCCTGCTTCATGTTGGAAATGGTATTTTTCGTGGCATTGTAGACGATGGCATCGATACGTCCCTCCGCACTCTTTACGGAGCAGCTTAAGGTCTGGGCAAACCGCAGCGGATCTGTCACGCGCCAGAGCACATAGCTGTCCACGATCATCGTTTTCTTATCCGAAGTAATGACATCAGACGCCGGCAAATCGTAAATCAAAAGCTCCTTCGGCACGGTATCCACAGACTCCACAAAGGGCAGCTTAAAGCTTAGACCCGGCACGGAGACCACCCTGTCCACGCGCCCGAACTGTCTGATCAGTTTAAACTGGTTCTGTCTGGTCACCACCATACAGTTTGCCAGCAGAAAGACAGCGATTACGGCTATTATGCAAAAAAGCACACCGAATTTCTTTCCGCCCTTTCCGCTTTTCTTTTCCTTTTTCTTCGTCCCGTCGGAGTTATATCGTTCAAAATTTTGTACATTAGAATTTTGTGTAAAATCAGCCATGGCTTATTCCTCCTGCGTTTCCTGCGTCTCATCTTCCGACGCACTGTCGGTTCCCGAAATGTCGGAAGACTCCTGCGTCACAAAACTGTCAAGCGGCAACATGGTAGTCGTCTTGCCGCCCTCTCCCTCTATGACAACCTTCACATCCGGCAGCACATCCTCAATTGCCTCGTAAAACATGCGCTTCTTCGTGACTTCCGGATATTTGATGTACTCCTGATACATGGAGTTAAAACGTGCCGCCTGCCCGTTGGCTTCATTGATGCGCTCCTGCTTTTTCGCCTCCGCATCCTGCAAAATCTTGTCGGACTCCGCTTCCGCGTTAGGAATCTGCTCGTTTCTGTATTTATTCGCATTGTTCAAAGCGGTTTCCTTGCCCTGTTTTGCCGTCTCTACCTCCTTGAAGGCATTCTCAACCTCGGTGGTGGGCGGTGTCGCGTCCTGAATCGTGATATTGACAAGCTGAATGCCGATATCGTAAGTCTCCAGCTTATCCAGAATCATCTGTTTGATATTGGACTGAATCTCGTTTTTCCCGGTAGTGAGTACACTGTCCACGCTGTAGGAACCGATGGTCGTCCTGATACAGTTCTGAGCGATGTTTTTCAAAACAACCGCCGGATTTTCCGAGGCATAAAGAGCTTTGACCGGGTCAGTCACTCTATACTCCGCATAGAAATCCACATAAATAAAATTGTAATCGGAAGTGATCATCAGCGCATCTTCAATCGTATCATCCGTCCCATCATCGGCATCCGTCCCGTCCCGGTATCCGATGTTGAAACCCTGAATCGTGGTATTCACCTTTGTCACCGTCTGAATAAAAGGAATTTTAAAGTGCAGTCCCGGCGTGGTGACCGCCTTGGGCGAACCAAAGGTGCAGACTACAGCCTGTTCCTCCTCCTGAATGGAATAATAGGAATTGCCGACAAGAACGGCGAGGATGGCAAGCGCCAGTACAATCTTCACGGCTGCTGCGCTCCTGCCCTTCGGAATCCCTATATTGCTTTCCCGTTTTTTACCAAACATGTTCTATCAGTCCTTTCCTGCCGCTTGTTTTTCTCTTGCGGCTATTATATTATATAACAGGAATATCAAAAATAAAAATTAAAAATTTGAGAAAAAGGATGGACAAACTTATGAAAATCATATTCATCAGACACGGGGATCCCGATTATGTGAATGACTCCCTGACGGAAAAGGGTATCCGGGAAGCAAAACTTTTGGCGAAACGGGTGGCAAAATGGGAAAACATCACACAGTTTTACTGTTCTCCCCTGGGACGGGCGAAAAAAACCGCCTCTTACTCTCTGGACGCAGTTGGTCGGGAAGCGATTACCTATGAATGGATGAAAGAATTTTCCTACTTCATCGACGACCCCGTTACGGGGAGACATGGCGTACCGTGGGACCTCATGCCCACATACTGGACGGAAATTCCTGAAATGTATGACCGGGAAAACTGGAAAAATACGGTGCTTTACCGCTCCAATGACGCACTGCTCCCGGCGTACAAAGAAGTCTGCGAGGGACTGGACGGACTCCTGTCCTCCTACGGTTACACGAGACACAACAATTATTATCTCGCTGACCCCACGAAAAAAAGCAGCCCAGACAACGAAGACGCCATCGTAATCTTCTGTCATCTGGGCGTTACCTGCATGATGTTAAGTCATCTTCTGGGCATTTCTCCGGTTGCGCTCCTGCACGGCTTCTATCTCGCGCCCACCTCCCTCACCGTCCTTTCCAGCGAGGAGCGGATGGACAATAACGCCATTTTCCGCGTGCAGGTGATGGGCGACACGACCCATCTTCTCGCCGGCGGGGAACCGGTCTCCGGAGCCGGTTATTTCACGGAACCTTTTCAGGGATAATATTACTGCCACCCCTGCCCCATCATGGGCGCGGGGGTCAGACGATTATCCGGCAGTTTCCTGATTGCAAATCCCATAAACGCAATCGTTACGGCAACTCTGAACAAAAACGGCACAGAGATATCCACAAAAGGTATCAGGCCAAGTAATGTCGCTACGACAAACATCAGCACCTTCGCATATACCGCTGTCTTAAACAATACCTCTCCCGGCACCTGCTTATTCATGGCAGAGGCAATGAGCATCCCAAACAGCAGATAGATTGCCGCGCACAGGAAATACCAGAGAATCCGCCATAAAAAGTAGATAATATACGCCACAACGATGATCACCGTGACAAACGGCGCCAGTCCCGTTGCAATCCACTCCCTGCTCAGTGAAAAACTTTCCCCCAAATCACCGAAGTCAAGCTGCTGGTACTCCCCGTTCTGCATAATCGAAATGCGGTCGCGCCCCACCAGCATCACATCCTGATAACCCTCGTCAGCTATCTCATCCGCATCGTCATAGGAAAAGCTGTCAATATCTTCCGTCATGTATATAAATACGCTGCCTTCATCAAGCATAAAATCTTCCGCCATATGTAAGCGCCCGCCTGACAATTCAAATTCCGGCAGCTGTGCCGCAATCTCTTCCATGTCAATGCCTGAAAAAGAAACCATCACCGATACAAACGAAAGCAGCGTGGCCGCCAGCACTAACAGCGTCACAAACCCAATCATACTCCCAGTCTTCACCTTCGCCAGCCGGTCATACAGATTCGGCACAAAAGAATAGGCAAACTGTTGAAAGATATTCGGCGCTTTCTGCGCTTCGACACCGCCGTTATAATTCCCGTAACCGTTTCCCTGCTGATAGGAACCGCCCTGTTGATAGGCATTCCCCTGCTGGTAAGGGTTACTCTGCTGATAACCGTTCCCCTGCTGGTAAGAACCGCCCTGCTGATTATAATTTCCCTGCTGATTAAATTGATTATCCATATTTTCCTTTCCGGCTCTCTGAGCCTGTCGGATTTTCACTTACCTTATCCGTCTAGCGGACTCTCTCCGGGAAGCCCACCTTTTTCTGTACCTTACGAAGCGTTTTGTTAGCAAAATACGCCGCTTTCTCCCCGTTTTCCTTGATCACCTTATCGATGTAGTCCTTGTTCTTTCCAAGCTCCTCGTATCGTTCCTGCAAAGGCTTCAAAACCGCCACCACGGACTCGCCCACAGCCATCTTAAAGTCGCCGTAGCCCTTCCCGTCAAACTCCTTCTCTGTCTCCTCCGGAGTCTTTCCAGTGCAGGCACAGTAAATGTCAATCAGATTGCGGATGCCCGGCTGCCCTTCCCTGTAGCGGACAGCCGCTTCCGAATCCGTCACCGCACGCTTGAATTTACGGATGATCGTGTCCGGATCGTCCATCAGATAAATGCTGCCGTTCGGGTTTTCATCCGACTTGGACATCTTTTTCTCCGGATTCTGCAGACTCTTGATGCTGGCGCCCGTCTTTCCCAAATAAGGCTCAGGAATCGTAAACACATCGCCGTATATTGCGTTAAACCGCTGCGCGATATCTCTCGTAATCTCCAGATGCTGCAGCTGGTCTTTGCCCACAGGCACCACATCCGCCTGATAAAGCAGAATATCAGCCGCCATCAGCACCGGGTAAGTGAAAAGCCCCGCATTGATATTGTCCGCGTGCTTCGCCGCCTTATCTTTGAACTGTGTCATACGGTTTAACTCGCCCATATAAGTAAAGCAGTTCAAAATCCATGCAAGCTCCGAGTGTCCCGACACATGGGACTGATAATAAAGACAGTTTTTCTCAGGGTCAATACCCGCCGCGATATAAAGCATCAAAAGGTTCCTTGCCCGCTTTCTAAGTTCTGCCGGATCCTGCCTTATGGTAATGGAATGTAGATCCACAACCGAATAAAAGCACTGATATTCATCACAGAGCGTCACCCAGTTTTTGAGCGCCCCCAGATAGTTTCCCAGTGTCAGGTTTCCGGTTGCCTGCATACCGCTGAATAGTACCTTGTTTCCATCTAACATACGCTTCTTCCTCCCATACGTCGGATCTGTCACAGAATTATTCTTTACAGCTCCTTAATAATATATCACCGCCTTCTGCTTCCGTCAAGAAATCACCGCGCAAAAGGGACCGCCGACGCGATCCCTTCCAACATTTACAGATTTGTCTCTCAGTTACTTTCATTCTCACAGCCGCAGGTAGAACCGTTCCCGCTAAAAGGTCTCTGCTCGAAACGGGGCTCAAAACGGGAGTCCTCACAAGGGCAGGGTTCCGGTTCCGGTCTGCCGCAGGGAGGTTCCGGCCTGCCACAGGGCGGCTCGGGTCTCGGGCAGGGCGGTTTCGGTCTTGCAGGTTCCTCACAGCCACAGCCGTTCCCATTCTGTCCAAAGAGACCGTTTCCGTTCCCACCGCAGAAAAGTAACAGAAGGATAAGCCAACAACAATTCATAGGGTATCATCTCCTTTTTCTCTCATACCATATCCTATGCGAGAGAAAAAGAGCGGTTACTTCTTTAAAATTTTTTTACGGATATAGCGAAAGGTCCTCTCCTCCCCCTGCTCCGCCAGCATATGCAGCAGAAACTCCAGCATCCGCTTGGTCTTTTTATGAAGCGGCGGGGGCGTCTTGGCGGATTCATAATAGGCAAGCGGGTCTCTGTCCTTGTAAGCCTCCCCGTGGTAAACCTTACATGCCGCCACCCGGTCCATAAACATTTCTACCACATAACGCACCGGCATCGGCGCAGGCGCCATCCCACCCTCAATATCCTTAGCGCTGTAATCAATCCAGTACTCATAGTGGTGTTTGTTACGTCCCTTGTGATGGAGCCACGCGGAAGAATAACCGATATCCTCCCGCTCCGCGTTATTGGGACTTCTGTCGCCCTGATAATACTTCGCCCCCACCATAAATTCAGTCGGACCGTATTTTGACAGGTCATGAAGCAGCCCCTGTGTGTAAAGCCCCACACGAAAACACCCTTCCATGACCAGAAGTTTATGGTGCGTGACCGTCTTAAAGTGTTCCCATGCCTTGTTCATTGCTCCCTTTCATCCCCTTTATTCTTTTTCCCCTTTTTTCGACCGGTTTTTTCCGTCTCCACAGGCACATCCCTTGTGGTACAAAGCACAATCGAGCGTGCAGGCACACAGATTTCCTGTGAGGAAGCGTCTTCCTCAATCTCCGGTATTTCCCTTCCCGTAGAAGAAGAATAGGTCCACAGCTTTCCCTTCGGGAGTTTTGGCAGTCCCAGATAATCCACTTCCCAATGCATATTAACCGCAATATAGAAAAATCGTTCGTCCTCCTGCGCCCCATTGACCGCATAAAAACCACAGTACATGACTCCCACGCAGCGGCTTGCCGGGCTGGTATCAGGTCTCCACGCCTCCCTTCCGTGGAAGGAGATATCCGGGAAACCGCAGGACAGCGTATCTATCCCGCGAAGCAGCGTCCGGCTGTGCAGAATGCGGTGTGCCTTGCGCATACCGATCATAAATTTCGTAAAGTCAAGAAGCTCCCTCCCCGCTTCCGTGTAATTCCACTTAATCCATGCCGTTTCATTATCCTGACAATAAGGGTTATTGTTTCCTCCCTGCGTGTTTGCAAATTCGTCCCCGCTGTAAAGAAGCGGTGTCCCCTGTGACATCAAAAGTATCGTGACCGCATTTTTCATCTGACGCAGGCGCAGCTCCTGAATGCCCTTCTTCCGGCTCTTTCCTTCCACCCCGCAGTTCCAGCTGCAATTGTAGTCTACGCCGTCCTGATTGTTTTCTCCGTTCTCCTCGTTATGCTTGCGGTCGTAGGACACCAGATCCGCCAGCCGGAAACCGTCCCACCTGGCAATGCTGTTCACAATGCCGATTTCATCCTTGTTTTCCCGCAAATGGAACAGGAATTGATTTATCATGTTGTCGTCGCCCTTGACAAACCGACGCATGTTATACAGGAAGCTGTCGCTCAGCCATCCGAGATTACGCGTCCTCCCGGCACTCTGGTGTGCGTTTCCTTCTCCCGTAAGAATCATCGTCTCCGCGAGCAGCGGCTCCCCCGCAATGAGACCCACGTCCAGAGAAGCGCTCAGCAGATGAAACCCGTCAATATGATACGCCAGCACCCAATATTTCAAAATATCCAGAATCTCTACCGTTCGCATATCCGGCGGAAAATAAAACTGCATCGAAACGCCGATGCCTGCTTTATGAAAAGCCCGCACCATGTCCTTAAACTCTCCCGCCGCATCTTTGCTGTGGGCATATGCGCTCTTCGGCACATAATAGAGTCCTGACTGATAGCCCCAATAATTGATTCTCGGCTTTTTCTTTTCCTTCCCATCAACAGGAGGCAGTTCCTGCTTGTAGGTAAGAATCGCCTGTTCCATCGTCTGCGCCGTGTTTTCTGGCATAATCTCGTCAAATTCATAGCAGGGCATCAGCAGCGCCATATTCATGCCAAGCTCCTGCATATAGGGAATCTTTTCCGCCACCCCCGCATAAGTGCCCTTATGTTTCACGCCGGAAGAACGATGTTTGGTGAATCCTCTCACATGAAGGGCGTAGATAAGCATTTCCTCATAAGGGATATGCACGTTCCTGTCATCTCCCCAGTCATAGGCTTCCGCAGGCGGCTGACACCGGGGCAGCTCAGGCTTTGGCTCCCCATATCCGTAAGGATTGCAGACCCGCTTGCAGAAAGGATCCTGATATACCTCTTCCCCTCTGTAAAACAGATAGCTGCATGTCTTATCATGATAACCGCAAAGCATCATGGCGCAGACCGCTCCCACCTTGCATCTGTCCGGAAACGGAATGCGCACGCCATCCTTATGCCTTCTGTCGAAAAGGACAATCCCTTCCTCACCCATACCGCTGCACACTGCCGATATCCGCAGTCCCTCTTCTTCAAAGGACACACCCAGCGGATAAATCCGTGTCCTGTCCACGCTTTTTATCTGAAATGTCTTCTGCATGAAGTCCTCCGTTCCGTCAAGCCGTTTCCCGCCACACAGCATTTCCTTACGGGAATCAAAATTTGAGTCAGTTTATATTATACTATATAAGTGGACGGCATTTCAATCTAAATCTATTTCTGGTCTTATTCCTCCACCTGTGGTATACTGTTTGTATCGAAACGGAGGTTCTTATGGGCAAAAACGAAAAAAACACCACACAGGAAGAACTGGAAAAAGAGGAAATGACCGTGGATCTGGAACTTGACGACGGTTCCAATGTCACATGCGCCGTAGTCACGATTCTGACAGTGGCGGGCAAGGATTATATCGCGCTCCTGCCGCTTGATGAAACCGGCGAAAATGAGGACGGCGAGGTCTGGTTCTATCGCTACAGCGAAAATCCGAAAGATCCCAATGAAGAGCCGGAGCTCGGCTACATCGAGGATGATGAGGAATACGAAGCTGTGACAGACGCTTTTGACGAATTTCTGGACGCCGCGGAGTTTGATGAAATTGTCGAGGACACCTAAAAAGTGGCATTCTCCGCATTGTCAGCGAGCAGATAACAGAGGGGTCAGGAACCGGGAGGGCGCATCCTTCCCGGTTTTCCTGTCGTGGTAGGCGAGGCAGAGCCTGTTTTTCGCCCGGGTCATCGCCACGTAGAACATCCTTCTCTCTTCCTCTATTTCGGACGGTGTCTTTGATTTCTCGGACGGAATCTTCCCTTCGTTACATTCCGGCACGAAAACCTTCTGAAATTCCAGTCCCTTAGAGGCGTGCATGGTCATAAGCTGCAGCCCCTCTACGTTTCTTTCCGTCTCTTTTATCACCTCCGCATACTGCTCCATATAAGTTTTCATCTCCCGCACCGAAGCAAATCTTCTGGAAAATGTCTCAAATTCTTCTCCCACCCGTATCAGCTCCTCCGCCTTTTCGGAGCCGTACTTCTCCCGCAGAAAGGACTCATACCCGATTACTTTCCGTATGTAATGAATCTGTAAATGCACTCGTTTTCCTGCCAGATTGTCAATATCGTGATAAAATCGTTTCACCCGCTCCTGTATCAGCGGCGTATCCGCATAATATCGAATCAAAACCTCCCTCTCTACCCTTGTCTCCGGCAGGCTGTCCCGCTTCATATATCTGACGGGACGGTTCATGATGCGCAGGAAATGCCGCCTTGCAAGGTCTCCCTGCCCCAGCGCAAGATAGGCGCAGATATCCTGTATCACAAAATGGCTGAAGCGGTTTTTCGGACGTTCTCTCATGGCATAGGGAATACCTGCCTCATGCAGCGTCTGCGCCCAGAACCCGCACTCCAGATTCGTCCTGCAGATCATGGCGCACTGTGCAAGCGTTCCCTCCCGCTGCTCTCTTTCTAACATTCCCACAACGGTTTTCCTAAGCAGCTCCTCCGACTCCGCCCGACATACTTTCAGTCCTTCGCCATCCGCGTGCACGGCAGCGATTTCTTTGGGGATACGGCTTTTATTTTCCGCAATCACCTTCGCCGCTGCCTGCACAATATCCCTATGGCAGCGGAAATTTACATCCAGTAGAATTTCCTTCGCCTGTGAAAAATCCGAAAGAAACCGTTTCATGCAGTCGGGACTTGCGCCCCGAAACCCATAAATAGACTGGTCGTCGTCCCCCACCACAAAAAGGTTATTCTCAGGCGCGGCAAGAAGTTTGACGATCTCATACTGAATCGGTGAGATATCCTGAAACTCATCCACCAGAATATAGCGAAACTGCGACTGCCATCCGGAAAGAATTTCCGTATCTGTTCGCAAAATTCGAAGGCATTCCGTCATCAAATCATCGAAATCAAACTTGAAAAATTCCGCAAGCCAACTTTGATATTCGTCATATAGAAACAAAAAATCCTCCTGCTTCATTTTTTGAATTTCTGGCGTCACAGCCCCTTCCCCGTCTGTCGCGCCAGATTCCTTTTTTTCATCTGTTCTGCCGTCCGTCCCCGTCAACGCATTTTTCGCTTCCGTCTTTTTTATCTTATATTTGCTGACTGCCGTTATGATTTCCTCAATATCTTCCTCCTGTAAATAAATAAACCTTTTATGGTTATGCATGATATCCCGAATCAGCTTTCTTTTTTCTGTCTCCGTAATAATGGTATACCCGCGATACTGCGCCGATTGCTTCAAGATATGATAGAATACTGCATGAAACGTGCCAAACCGAACCGGAAGGTCTGCCTTTTCCATCAGCCGGAAAAAGCGTTCCTGCATCTCCAGCGCGGCGGCTTTTGTGAATGTAATAACAAGGATACGGGCGGGTTCAACGCCCTGTGATGTGATGAGCCTTTTGATACGGTGTACTGTGACAAAGGTTTTTCCGCTGCCCGGTCCGGCCAACACCATAGCCGGACCATCAACATGCTTAATCGCCTCTTCCTGTCTTGGCGTACAGGAAAGCTCAGGCTTTTTCAAGCATTTCGATTCCTTTGCGGATTCTCGCAAGAGACTCTTCCTTTCCCAGTACCTCCATCAGCTCCGTCGCCCCGCCCGGCGTCATCTGCTTGCCGGAAACGGCGGTCCTCACAGGCCACATCACATAGCCGTTTTTATATCCCTTTTCTTCCACATAAGCGGAAAGAGTCACGTATAGCGCGTCATTCGAGTAATCCTCCTGCGCCTCCAGGCGCGGCAGAAGATCCTGTAAGACGGAAAGCGACGTTTCCGCGTTGGTCTTCATCTTCTTATGCGTATACATCGCCACGTCATAGTCCGGAAGCGCATCGAAGAAGTCCACATGCTCCTTAATATCCGGAAAAATCTCGATTCTCGTTTTCACCATGGCGGCGATCTTTTTCAGGTCGTAATCCTTTTTCACTGCTTCTTTCAGATAAGGCTTGGCCATCTCATAAAAGCGGTCAAAATCCATCGCCTTTAAGTATTCCCCGTTCATCCATTTCAGTTTCGTATAGTCGAACACTGCCGGGGACTTCGAGAGATGATGATAATCGAAGCGCTTAATCAGCTCGTCCAGCGAAAAAATCTCCTCGTTGTCTTCGGGACTCCAGCCAAGCAGCGCCACGAAATTGACGATCGCCTCCGAGAGAAAACCCTGCTCAATCAAATCCTCATAGGAAGAATGTCCGCACCGCTTGGAAAGTTTCTGGTGATTTTCGTCCGTAATCAACGGACAGTGCACATACTCCGGCACCTCCCAGCCGAACGCATCGTAAAGCCGGTTATATTTCGGCGAGGAAGAAAGATACTCATTGCCCCGCACCACATGGGTAATCCCCATCAGATGATCGTCCACCACATTAGCAAAATTGTAAGTGGGGTAGCCGTCCGACTTAATCAGAATCATATCGTCAAGCTCGGCGTTGTCCACCGTGATATCCCCGTAGATATCGTCATGGAAGGTCGTCTGCCCTTCTGTCGGATTATTCTGGCGAATGACATAGGGCTTGCCCGCCGCAAGGTTTGCCTCCACCTCTTCTTTCGACAGATGCAGGCAATGCTTGTCGTAAACATTGATTTCCTTACCGGCAACCGTCTGCGTCAGGGACGCCAGCCTCTCCTTATCACAGAAACAGTAATACGCCTCGCCCTTCTCAATCAGCTTTTTCGCATATTCCAGATAAATACCCTGTTTCTGGCGGTCGCTCTGCACATAGGGACCGACGACACCGTCCTTGTCCGGACCTTCGTCATGCAAAAGTCCCGTATTTTCCAGCGTGCGGTAAATGATATCCACCGCGCCCTCTACATACCGCTCCTGATCCGTATCCTCAATGCGCAGGATAAAATCCCCGCCCTCGTGTTTCGCAATCAGATAAGCATAAAGCGCCGTTCTTAAATTTCCCACATGCATCCGCCCCGTGGGACTGGGGGCATATCTTGTTCTTATTTTCTCCATTGTTGTCAATTTCCTCTATCTTCTACAATATTTTGGCATTCTCTCTCTTCTCACTTTATTCGACACGTTTCTGATGCATGTCGGGCTCGGGTATCCGTTCCGCAGCCGCCTCCTTGAAGGATGCCACAGCCTTTGCCGCCGCTGGAATCGCAATGTTCGTACCCGCGCCCGCCACGCAGCCGCCGGGACATGCCATACCCTCAATCAGGCAGCCGTTTTTCTTACCCGCCTTCGCCAGCATCAACATCTTTTTACATTCAGACAAGCTCTCCGCGTGCTCGATATGCACCTCCACATCCGGGTAGTACTCTCTCACGCACTCCTCGATGGCGCTCGCCACGCCGCCTGCCACGCCGTACCCGCGCCCCGCGCCGGTCGCGCCCTTCAGCTCATCCAATGCCTGAATCTGGTCTAACAAAATACCCCTTGCTTCAAAAATTCCCGTCAGCTCCTCAAAGGTGATAACGAAATCCACGTCCGAACGGATTGTCCTGCGTGAAGCCTCCAGCTTCTTGGATGCGCAGGGACCGATAAAGACCACTCTGGCATCCGGATGCTCCGCCTTAATCACTCTCGCCGTCGCCACCATAGGCGTCAGCGCGTTTGATATCTTATCAATGGTTTCCGGGAAAAATTTCTTCGCCAGTACCGACCATGACGGACAGCAGGAAGTCAGAGAAAACGGCAGTTTGCCTGTAGCAACCGCCTTCGCGTAGTGCTCCGCCTCCGCGATGGCGCCCATGTCCGCGCCCACCGCCGTCTCGTACACGTCGTAAAATCCCAATTCCTTCAAAGCAGTTTTCAGCATATCCGGCGTCACATCCGGACCAAACTGCCCCGCAAAAGCCGGCGCCACCTGGGCGATAATCTTTTCCCCCGTCTGCAGCGCGCGGATTAACTGGAATATCTGGGACTTATCCGCAATGGCGCCAAACGGACAGTTCACCATGCACTGTCCGCAGGAAACACACAGGTCGTTGTCAATCACGGCGCGTCCCTTCTCGTCGTTTTTAATCGCGTTCACACCGCAGGCACCCGCACACGGTCTCACCTGATGCGAAATCGCATCGTAAGGGCAGACCGCCTTGCACTTACCGCATTTGATACACTTTTCCGGATCAATTACGGAGCGGCCGTTCACCATGGAAATCGCACCTCTCGGGCAGACCTCCCGACAGGGATGCGCCACACAGCCCATGCAGCGGTTCGTCACATAATAGCTGTTCTCCGGGCAGGCGTTACACGCTGAGGGAATCACCTGCATTAACGGCGGCTCATAATATTTTTCGGAAATATTGCTCTCCTCAAGCCCCTGTGTCAGATGCACAGGCACATTTTCTGGTCGCAGGGAAAGCCCCATTGCCAGACGGATTCTTTCGCGCACAATGGCACGATCCCTGTATATGCTCTCATACTCTGATTCGTCGTAGTCCACAATCTTATAGGGCAGCGCCTCGATATCATCCTTCAAGTTCTTCGACTCATAGGCGAGATGCGCCACCTCTTTAAAAATACGTCTTCTGTTCTTCCGAACCTGCGTATCAATTCCTCTCATAATGCCTCCGTACTTGTTGACTTCACTCGCACTCTACTCCGCAGTGCAAACTCGAAAAACCTTCGGTTTTCCTCGTTCGCGTGCTTCGCACTATGCATCCGCAATCTGAAAAAATTGTCAGCAAGCTGCCATTTTTTCATCTTACGTCTGCGCACTGCTCATTGCTATCACGTACATTTTCCCACAAAGTACGGTCGAAGTCAATCATTCTGAGAAAAATCACGGCGGTTACCGACTCCTCCTTCTCAGCCGGATGGTAAGCCCCGCCGTCAGCGTCTCCTTCTTCTCAGCCAGATGACAAGCCCTGCCGTAAGGCACACGAGAGGAACCACGATTACGCAAAGTACTGCCACAATGTATGCGGTCTGTGCTTTGAACACCAGATTCGGCATGGACAGGCTCTTGACCGGAATCGCCACCGATGATTCGTGGTCAGCCAATATGCTGATCATACTGCCGAAAAGCTTCACATTGTTGCCCGGTGCCATCTCGTCCGCAAGACTGGTAAAAAGGCTCTCTCCTCCTACTACAAAGGCGTGGGAAATACTGCCGTCCTCCGTGCTCTTCTCCACCTCCACACTGATGGTAAAAGGTCCGTCAATATCATTTGCGCCTTTTTCAAAATCACTGTTGTCCGTGATATCCGTCTTGGAAAAAGCGCTGCTGCTTGTGGTCAAAAGCGGCGTATAATGGATTTCATCCATGGTTTCCTCATCATAGGAAAGTCCTTTGGAAAAAGGGGCAAACACCAGCCCGTCCGCCAGGGGCGCCGTCACCTCTGCCGAAGCAATCTCAGGAAACAGATAATACGGATTCTGGTAATAATAATTGCGGTCCTGCTCCACAATCGTGCCTTCTACCTCCGTGATTCCGTAAAAGTCCAGAATGCTTTTAAAGTTTGTCATCTCCCCCTCCGCCATGGTCGGGACAATCAAGGCGTTGCCGCCTTTTTGCAGATAGGCGATGACCTTTTCGGCATCATCCTTCGAGTAATCGCTTGTGGGCGCATTTAAAATAATCCCCTGCGCATCCTCCGGAATTTTGTCCACCGAATAAAGCATCAGCGTCTCATAGGACACGTTTTCCTTCATTATGGTATCGGCAAACATCTCCTCCAGCTCCAGCTCGCCGTGTCCGCCAATTGCATAAACAACCGGCACATCCTCTGTGGTGACATAAGCCAGAGCCGAAACGACCTGCCCTTCCCCGTCGTAACCTGTGGTCTGATAACGGTAGGTGGAATAATCCATCTCATAAGTGTAAATATTCCCGTAGTCCACTACCGTACTGCGCTTTTCCCCCTCCACGATCAAGCTGCCCGTGGACGGCTGCTCATCCGTGTAATTCTGATAAAAATTCGGATTCTTTGCCGGGCTGACATACTTTATTTTAATGTGTGCCGACTGGTCTGCCACCCGCTCCAGCGTTTTGGAAAAGTCCGCATCCCCCGCACCTTCCTCCGCCAACACATAAATCGTCACATCCTCGGACAATCCGGAGAGAAACGTCTTTGTCGCGTCCGTCAGCGCATACAGTCTGTTTTCTGTCAAATCAAAGGAAGAATACTGCTCCGGCACGTAGTTTAACCCGAGGTTAACCGCTGCAGTCAGCACAATCGCCAGCAAAATTCCCGTAACACTGTACGCCCCGACTTTTAAACCGCCACCAGCAATATGGTAACGGCGCTTCTGGATGCTCTGCGCCGTACAGAACAGCGCCAGAGCGATAGCCGTCAGATAATACACCACCGCTTCCAACTCAAAATATCCCGAAGAAAGAGTGTCAAAGCGACTGACCATGTCAAAGCAGGATAATACCTTGCCGATTGCCGTAGTCACCGCGGAAGTTCCCGTGGTGGTGAGCAGATTCGATATGCCCGGCATAATATAACCGAGAAACAGCGCGCCGAAGGAAAGCACCGCCGCAATCACCACACTCTCCGTCAGAGACGAAAGAAACAGCCCTACCGCCAGCGCAAGGCAGCCGTACAGGAAAAATCCCAAGAGTGAAGCATAGGAAACGCCCAATTGAAATTCCCCGCCCTGCATGAGAAAGAACGGCAGAATCCCCATAAACGCCGTCGGCACAAAGAGCACGCTCGCCAGCGCCAGATACTTGCCAAGCACAATCTTTCCCACCGAGACAGGCGCCGTCAGAATTAACTGGTCCGTCTTATTTTTCCGCTCCTCTGAAAGCGTCCGCATGGTGAGAATCGGTATCGTTACAATAAATGTAAACACAATGCTCTGCAGTACGTAAGCTATGGTCGGATAACCCGCAAGCATATTGTAGACAACAAAGTACAGCCCCATCACAAAAAGGTTCACAGCCACAAAAAGCCATCCGGTAAAGGAGTAGAAATAAGATTTCCATTCTCTTTTATAAATCGCTAACATCGCTCTCCTCCTCTCCCGCTGCGGTTTCTGTCTCTGTTTCTTCGTTTTCTGCTTCCTCAAACAATTCCGATTCCCCGGACAATTCTGTCTCGTCTTTCACTTCCGTCTCTTCTTCCGTTTCCGTCAGCTCCAGGAAAATGTCTTCCAGCGATTTCTCCGACCGGCTCATAGACAGAATCGGCATCCCCGCCCCGGCAAGCGCCACAGATAAGGATTTCCGGATATCCGCATCATCCTTTGTCAAAATGCGAATCAGAATACTGCCTTCTTCCCCGCCTTCTTCAAAGGTAAACTGCTCTATTTCCCCCATCTGCTCCAGTACCGCCTGCGCCTGTGCGGTCTCCCCGATTACCGTTACCGCAAGCTCCGCCGTACTCTGCATCATTTTCTGCAGCTCCTCCGGAGAGCCGTTCGCCGCCAGTTTTCCCTTGGAAATAATCAGAATGTGGTCACACACCGCGCTGATTTCCGAAAGAATATGGGAACTTAAAATCACCGTATGTTCTCCCGCCAGCCCTTTTATCAGGTCGCGCATCTCTATAATCTGTTTCGGATCAAGCCCCACCATCGGCTCATCCAGAATCAGCACCTTCGGATTCCCCACAAGCGCCTGCGCAAGTCCTACCCTCTGCTTATAGCCCTTGGAAAGATTCCTAATCAGCCGACGGCTCATTTCCGTGAGGGAAAGCCGCTCCTCCAACTCTGCCACCCGCTCTTTTCGCTCCGCCTTCGGCACTTTTTTCAGTTCCGCCGCAAAGAGCAGGAACTCCCGCACCGTCATATCCGGATAAAGCGGCGGGAGCTCCGGCAGATAACCGATACATGCCTTTGCCGCAATCGGCTCCTTTAAGATATCATGCCCGTCGATGACAACCGTTCCGCCGTCAGCCGCAATATATCCCGTCATCACATTCATCGTCGTCGTCTTTCCCGCACCATTCGGTCCGAGAAACCCATAGATTTTCCCCTCTTCCACCGTAAACGACATACCATCTACCGCCACATGACCGCCGTATCGTTTGACCAAATTTTCTACCTGTATCAAAGCATACTCCTCCCTTTTCACTCTAATATACTGGCAAAATGTGTCTCTATTCGTATCAAATTGTGAAAATTCTGTGTCCTTCCCACATTGCACGCTCAAGTGATTATAACATACTATATTATTAAAAAACACATGAAATTCGTGTACCGTCCTGATTCGGTGCACCAACAGAAAGGATGTATATGAAGGACTATCTCTACCGGGAGCCCTGCGATGATTTTCCTATCGCAATGGCATATGTCCCCTGGCAGCATTTTAACGGAATCTGCGAAAATCTGGAAAAAGGATACTGCAACGGCACCGTCTTTCCTGAGCTCGACAAACCATTTACAGGAAGGAGATGTTGTAAAGGATGAATACACAATTTGCTACGGAACAGGAAAAACTACTCCATGATATCGGCGTCTTAGGCTTCGTAGTTGTCGAATTGTCCCTCTATCTGGACACCCATCCCACTGACCAGAATGCTTTAAAGTATTTCAACCATTACAACCGTCTGGCAAATCAGGCCAGACAGGAATATTCCGCCAAATATACGCCCCTCACCATTTCCTGTGCGGATGTATCGGCGTGTGAGGACTGGAAATGGGCATTGGCGCCTATGCCATGGGAAGGAGGCTGTAACTAATGTGGAATTATGAAAGAAGATTAGAGTTCCCCGTAAACATCAAGGAAGCAAACGCGGACATCGCGCAGGCCATTATCAGCCAGTACGGCGGCCCTGACGGCGAAATGGGCGCATCCATGCGTTATCTGTCCCAGCGGTATGCATGCCCTTACCGGGAAGTGGCGGGGGTTTTGACGGATATCGGCACCGAGGAACTGGCACACCTTGAAATGGTAGCCGCCATCGTCCACCAGCTCACCAAAAACCTTTCCATGGAGCAGATTGAGGCGAGCGGTTTCCGCAATTACTATGTGGATCATACCGTCGGTATCTGGCCGCAGGCGGCAGGCGGCATCCCCTTCAATGCCTGTGAGTTCCAGTCCAAAGGCGATATCATTACGGATCTGATGGAGGATATGGCTGCGGAGCAGAAAGCACGCTCCACCTATGACAATATCCTTCGTCTTGTAAAGGATGAGCCCGATGTGTACGAACCGATCAAATTCCTGCGGGCTAGGGAGGTTGTGCACTTCCAGAGGTTCGGTGAAGCAAACCGGGAAGATTGCAGTAAATCAGAACACGCACAATATAATCACTAAGACGCATACCCACACGCCCCTCAAAGCTGTGGACTTCGGCTTTCACACTAAAAGAAAGGACAAGCCTATTATGCCAGTATTCAGAGCAGAAAAAGTCAAAGATTATACGATTATGTCAAACCCCCACTTACGCAACCGCCAGTTATCCCTACGGGCAAAAGGATTGCTCTGTCAAATGCTCTTGCCCCCGGAATGGCATTTTACCCTGCAAGGGTTAGCTTATCAATAAGGAGGGTTTAGACGCTATTACAGCGGTTATACACGAACTGGAGCAGGCAGGATATATTCCCCGCAACAGAATACGAGATGAAAAGGGATTGCTTCGGGAAATGGAATATACAGTCTATTCTTCCCCCAAGTTGAATGACAGTTACAGCAATAATCCAATCACGGATAATCCTACACCGGAAAATCCAACATTGGATTTTCCAACGCAGGGAAAACCAACGCAATAAAATATAGATATATAAAATACGAAAGTATAAATTACAGAATGATAAATTATCTATTCCTTTCCTATCCGTTCTTTTTGATTTTTAATTGAATTATCCCTATCGCATGAAGGGAATGGAAAGAGGTTGCTACAACACAGATATTCATTTATGCCTTAATTACCCTTTATCAAT
>CAJUMV010000014.1 GCA_910587715.1 uncultured Lachnospiraceae bacterium
CCCGAATTTGCGGGATTTTCTGTCTCCTCCACATCTGCCGGATCTTGTTCCTCGTCAGCGGGCGTAACATCTGTTACTTCGGGTGTTTCGGATGCTTCCTCAACAACCTCATTTTCCGCTGCCAGAACCGGCATTGCAGTCTGCGGTACCATTGTCAGTACCATAGCTGCTGCGAGCATGATAGAAAGTGTGCGATTAAACTTCTTTAATACTTTTTTCATGCTTGGTGTTTTCCTCCTCTTTCATAATATATTTTTAGCCTCGGTCAACGGTGAAAGTAATGATGACCGCGACCAGTTTACATGAATAAGATGAGATAAGCGAAGCCACCCACCCATCGCACCTTATCATTGACCATTTTATCCCCCGCCACCTTTTTTGTCAAGTCGCGCCACCTTTGCAATGTCAACAAAAAAACAAAGTCTTTTCGTCAATTTGCCTATAAATCTTTGGTACTTTCGTTCGATATGCACCAAATATTGTGGTTTTGCCGTCATATATATACAATTATGTAAATGTATGGAAATAGTTCGGCGGGGATTGTATTATAAAAAGAACAATTACGGATGTTATGTTTATATCTCAAATATCAAGCAATTTCCGGAATCGCATATCGGGAAATCCCAAAAATGCCTTCTCTCCCGATTAATTCAAAATCAATTCTGCAGTCAATTCCTTCTTCCTCCAAATATTCCTTCTGCGCTTTCAAGTTCCGCGTCGCATCTGCACTCACCAGCGCTAATATATATCTTATCCGCCCATCCGCCATCAATGCCTTTTTTATCTCCGTAAAGAATCGGTAATTGGAATTTTCAAAACGTTTCGGATTAACCTTACATTCATAAAACTCACCATACTGCATTCTTTCATCCCAGCCGACAATATCAAGCGTTTTTTTATGTCGAGAATTTCCCTCCCCATATCGTGCAAGAATCAAACTGCCATTTATTCGCAATTCGCAGCCAATTTCATATTGCTTCTCAATTCCCTGAAATCTGTCCTTAACGAGTGCATCGATCAATGCTTCAAAAAGCAATCCCCGGTACCTTCCCAGTCTACAATCTGCATAACACAGACCACACTTTTCATATAAGTCCTGATCAAACCTTCTTGCTTCTTCAGCAAACTCACTATCCACCACATGCCAGTAAAAATCCGTTAGACTATCGGCAAACAATTTATACGCCCTTTTTACAGTTTCATCATCCTCATTCAATTTATATTTCTCTAACTCCAATGCCTTTTTAACTCTATTGACGATATCTTCACTAAAAGTATCAAAAGTATTTAGTAGCTCGCACGTAATCTGGATAAACTGGTCATATTTTGCCGCCGCTCTAACCACTGGCAAAATATACTCACTCACTCCGTAATAGTCTTTATCTGTTCGTCTTAGCCTTAGTTTCATAATTATTGCGCTTTCTCCACCGTCTGCAAAACATCAATCGTCGGAAGCATAATGGGCACCTCAAGCATTTTTGCCGTAATGGAATATAAATCTTCCCTAACATACGACCACAATATCCGTAATCCCTGTACTTCCATAAATCGAGTTACGGTTTGCGGATCGGATATTTCGTCCCCGAACTCAAATACGCCCACTTTTTCTTCCTCAATCCAAAAATCATCGTTGTACACTTTTATCCTAATATGTGATTTTCCCGTTTTTTCATCTACATGCTCTCCCTCTGTACTAGCTTCCACGTTAAATTCTCGACTTACTGTCTGCGATTTCTTTTCCGCATGGAATCGAACCGTTTCAACATGGGTTAACTGTGCCGGATGCATTACCAGTTCTGTGACATTCATCTGTTATCCTCCCTCTCCTCGATTTAATAACGCCAGCTATTTATGATGCCAAACACGCAAAAAACAAGGAACCTTTTTCAAGGTTCCCAATAAAGCTATACTCTTCCATGCCTGTTCGCGTAAAGTCACCGGCTGCTCCCTCTATCTTCCCAAACATTTCTGTTTGTGCCGTAGCAAAATCACTCGCAAAACGCCCCGGAATATAAAACATATGGTCTACCAGCTTTTCAACATTGTTTTCCGAGTTTTCCAGCAAAAACTGATACAATTTTGCGAAGCTCTTCACCTTATCAGCCATATCGGCAGGAATTTGTTCCATCGTTCTCATGAAATAAGATAAACCTTCATCTTCCAACCAAAACTCCAATTTCACAATCACACTTCGGTTTTTATCCGTGCAGTTTTCATCTTCACACTGCTTGTGCAGATACTCTTCACTCTTTATATAATATTGAATAAACTCTGCAAACTCCGCGCCGCCAACTTCCCAGTTCTTAACAGTTTCAAGCAATTTTTCTTTTATCATGTTTTCCCCTACTTTCTCTTTTCAGATAGCATGACCTGTTTCAGAGCATCTATTCCAAAAAAAGAAAAGCAACTCGTATCTTTTCTTTCATTTTATGTTCGTGTGTCTCAGTGTAGCATACTCAACACCGACAGTCAATAAATCTTTCACAAATAACAGCCGCCATTAATCGCCTCGCAATTTTCTACTCCGAAAGCACCGCCACCGCCTTCTCCAACTGATTATCCACATCCCTGTCATAATAAGCATCGCTGTCGAACTCGCACACCACATCCGGCTCAATGCCGACCCCGTGGATGTTATTGCCGTTGGGCGTATAGTACGCGCTGATAGTAAGTTTCAGCGCCGTACCGTCGGTCAGGGGCAGCACCCGCTGAACAATGCCCTTGCCAAAGGTCGTCGTGCCCACCAGCGTCCCCTTGTGATAATCCTTAATCGCGCCCGCCAGAATCTCCGACGCGCTGGCGGAATTGCCGTTTACCAGCACCGCCAACGGCATATCCAGCTCATTTCTGCCGTCGCAGGTGTACTCGTCGCGCTCGCCGTATTTATCCTCGGTGTAAACAATCAACCCTTTGGGCAGAATCTGTCTGGCGATATCCACCACCACATTCAGGCTGCCGCCAGGATTGCCGCGCAGATCGAGAACAAGCCCTTTCGCGCCCGAACCCTTAATCACAGCCATCGCCTCAGTGAACTGATCGGTGGTCACCTCATCAAACTCGGTAATCTGAATATAACCGATATCGTTTTCCAACATTTCATATTTGACCGTAGGCGCTTCAATCTGCCGCCGTTCCACGTCTATTTCCAGATAATCGGTTTCGCCCTCGCGGTAGATGGTCAGGTGGACCTTCGTGCCCTCCTCGCCTTTCACGCGCGTCACAATCTCGGAAAGCTCCATCCCCATCGTGCTCTCGCCGTCTACGAGGTAAAGCAGGTCGTCCGCGCGAAGTCCCGCTTCCTCTGCAGGGGTATTTTCAATAACACCCGATATCTTTCCGAGCCCCGTGTTGGGGTCAATCATCAGATACGCACCGATGCCATAGTAAATGCCGGCGGTATCCTGCATCATGTCGTTCCACTCCTCCTCCGTATAATAAACGGAATAAGGGTCGCCGAGCGCGTTCACCATACCGGCATACATACCTTCGGTCATGGCGTCCACATCGATATCCGCGTCCTGATAATAATACTCGTCGATTACATCTTCAATCGCTTCAAGCTTTTTCTCCGTGTCCTCACTGACAACACTCTCCGCGGTTCCCTTTTTCGCCACATTCTTGCTGTCCACTGCTTCGTAAACCTTCATGCCCACAAAGACAAAGCCGCACACAAGCGTCGTAAGCGCCACACCGAGCACCATCCCGAGCAGAAAGCTGCCGCCTTTGCCGTTTCCGGGCTGGGAAGGCTGCTGCGGGGTGGGAGCGCCGTTATAACCGCCCGGAACGCCGTTACTATTATAGTAGGTCTGGCGGTTGTCCCCCGGATAGGGATAATCATTATAATAGCGATTGTTATTGTTTCTGGAATCCAAGTTGGGTCATCTCCTTATACACAATATACTTTATTTTAGGTAGTTCCACGGGCTGGTATAGTTTCCGTTCAGGCGTACGCTGAAATGCAGATGCGGTCCGGTAGAACGCCCCGTAGAACCTACCGCCGCTATGTTCTGCCCTTTGGAAACGGTCTGCCCTTTGGAAACGTACAGGGCGGAGCAGTGCATATAAATGGTGTAAAGTCCGCTGCCGTGGTTGATCATAATGTAATTGCCCATGCTGCCGCTGTAATCCGCCGCCACCACATCGCCGTCGTAAGCCGCCAGAATAGGCGTGCCCGAAGACGCCGCCATATCCAGCCCGTTGTGGAATTTCTCCACGCCGAGAATCGGGTGCATACGGTTGCCATATTCGTCCGAAATGCGCTTGTATCCCGGGCAGGGCCACGCAAACATGCCGCCGTTATAGATTCTTGCCTGCGCGTTTTCCGCTTCCAATCTGGCGCGTTCTTCCGCCACAGCCTTCTCCAAAGCGGCAATCTCGGCGTTCTCCTGCGCAATCATATCCTCGTATTCTTTGATAGCCGCTTCCTTATTGGCGATATCTCCGCTGACGGAAACAATCTGGGCTTCTTTCTCCCCAATCAGGGTATTGACGTTAGCTTCCTCCTCCTCGACCGCTTCCCTTGCTTCATCCAGAAGCTGCTTCTCCACTTCCAGCTCTTCCTTGCAAAGCTCCACATACTTGCGCGTCTCCACATATTCATTCAGCTTATCCCTGTCGTAGCGGGACAGCGCTTCGATATAATCAGCGCGGTTCACAATCCCTGCAATGCTGTTGGAACCGAAAAGAGTTTCCATATAAAAAGAGTCGCTTCGCTCATACATGAACTGGATGCGCTTCTTCATGGCGGCATACTGCTGCTCCTGTCTCGCCTGCGCTTCGTCTAAATCTCGCGCCGTCTCCTCAATCTCTTTTTCTTTTTCGCTAATCATTGTATTATATTGCGCAATGTTCTCCTGTATGTCAGCAAGCTGTCCGTCCAGCTGCTGCACAAAAGCCGTCAAGTCGTTTTTCGACTGCTCCAGCTCCTTTTTCAGCTTCTCCACGTCGGTCAGACTGCTCTTCAAGCCGGAGACCTGCTCCTTTGCCTTCTCGATCTCCCGCTCCTTCTCGCGAATACTCTCGCTGGTAACCGCCTGCACGGAAGGCCCCGGCATGGCACAGGAAAGCACAAGTGCAAGGCACAGTGTAACGCCCGCTATTTTTTTTAATTTCTTTCGGATGCGTGTTTTCAAACTATATCCTCTGCCTGTTCTCGTTTTAGACTCTTAAATGTCTCCTCACCGTTACGATACTTCCCAGAAAACCGATGCCCACACCCAACCCAAGAGATATGGGCACAAGCACATGAAAGACTTCCCCCACCGATACAAAGCTCAGCAGCGAGGAAAGCTGCGGAAAGCGGTCCGTCACATAAGACAAAACTACATTGTAAATAGTATAAATGAAGCCAAGCGGCAGCGCCGCGCCGATCAATCCAATCATAATGCCTTCCACCACAAACGGGGAGCGGACGAAAAAGTCGGTAGCTCCGATATATTTCATAATATTGATTTCCTCTTTACGGACAGAAATGCCGATTGCCACGGTATTGCTGATTAGGAAAATGGACACTGCCAGCAGAATCGCAATAATGCCCACGGAAACATAAGCAATCAGCGCATTGATTCCGGTCAGGGTGGTCGCCACCAGTTCCGAGCGGTTGACCATCCGCACGCCGTCTATGGTTTCCAAATAGGTCACCAACGCGGACTGCATGGACACATCATTCAGATAAACCTGATAGTTGGCGGAATTTTCAAGCGGGTTCTCCGTAAAGCCGTCACCGTACTCGCCAAGGTACTCATCCCGAAAGCTCTCCCACGCCTCCTGCGCGGAGATAAACTCCATCTTCGCCACCTCGGGGCGCTTCGAAATCATATCGCCTATCTGTTGAATCCTTATGTCCTCAATGCCCTCGTCAAAAAACACCCAGACAGAGACGCCCTCCTCCGCATTCTTCACAATATGCTGGAAATTTGCTAAAACCGCGTAAAAAATGCCGAAAAGAAAAAGGCACGCCGCAATGGTCGCTATGGATGCCAGCGAAAAGAGCTTATTTCGGAAAATATTGCGGAAGCCCTGCTTCAGCGTATAGAAAAACGTACTAATCCTCATCGATGTACCCTCCCTTTTCCTCGTCGCTGATAATGACGCCGCGGCGCAGGGTCACCACACGCTTCTGCATCGCGTTCACAATTTCACGGTTATGGGTAACAACAATAACAGTCGTTCCGTTTTCATTAATCTGCTCCAAAAGTTTCATAATCTCCCATGAATTTTTCGGATCCAGATTACCCGTAGGCTCGTCCGCCAGAAGAATCGTGGGCTGGTTCACAAGCGCGCGCGCAAGCGCCACTCTCTGCTGCTCACCGCCGGAAAGCTGTCTTGGCTTCGCCTTATATTTGCCCGCCAGTCCCACAATCGCCAGAATGCTGGGCACATTTTTCTTGATTTCCTTATTCGATTTCTGGATAATGCGCTGGGCAAACGCCACATTCTCGTAGACGTTCCTGTCCTTCAAAAGACGGAAGTCCTGAAACACAATCCCCAGATTTCTCCGGAATTTCGGAATCTTCCTGTGCTTAATCTTGGAAAGATCATAGCCCATCACATTGATATAGCCGCTGCTGATGGTAAGCTCTCTCAAAAGGAGCTTAATCAGGGTAGACTTCCCCGATCCGCTGTCTCCCACGATAAAGACAAACTCACCCCTGCTGATATGAAGGTTCACATCCTTTAAAGCCGGCGCACCAGTAGAGTAAGCCTTGCTCACATTCGTCAGGTTGATAATCTCATTTTCCACCGCGGGGGCTTTTCTTCTCTTTTTTACTGCCACGTTTCCTCTCTCCTACTTTTCTTCCGTTTTCTTATCCTCATTGTCAGATAACTCATTGACTTTCTTCTTCGCTTCCTCTAAGTCCTTACATCCATCCAAAATCATGGAAATCATTTTGATGATTTTATCAAACTGTTTGTCTGTCATGATTTCTACCATATCCTTTCCTCCAAATATCAGAATTCAAATGACTCCATATATTTCATATATTTTACCACCATCAAAGCGATTTTAAATGTGATGGCGTCCTCAAATATCCGCAGATCCAGCCCTGTGCTCTTCTGCAGCTTATCCAGACGGTAAACAAGCGTATTTCTGTGAATAAAGAGCTGTCTCGAGGTCTCCGACACGTTCAGGGAGTTCTCGAAAAACTTATTGATGGTGACAAGCGTCTCCTCGTCGAACTCGTCAGGGCTCTTGCCGTCAAAAATCTCCTTAATGAACATCTTGCACAGCGGAATCGGCAGCTGGTAGATCAACCGCCCGATACCAAGCTCGCTGTAAGCGATGACATCCCGCTCGCCAAAGAAAATCTTCCCCACGTCCAGCGCCATTTTCGCTTCTTTATAAGAACTGCTGACGCCTTTGATCTCATTTACCACCGTACCGTAGGCAATGCGGACATTCTGAAAGCTCTCCTTGCGCAGATAAGCCGCCACTGCAGCCGCGCACCGCTCAATCTCCCGGGGGCTGTCGTCCTCGGACAAATCCTTCACCACAATAACGTTGTTTTCGTCCACAGCAGTGATAAAGTCTTTATTGTTCACGCCGAAATACGCACGCACGCTCTCAAGGGCATTGCAGTCCTTACCATTGTCTGTCTCCACAATGAGCGCAACGCGTCTGACGTCTGTCTGAATATGTAACTTCTTCGCGCGGCTGTATATATCCACCAGAAGCAGGTTATCTAGAAGCAGGTTTTTCACGAAATTATCCTTGTCAAACCTCTCTTTATAGGCAATCAGCAGGTTCTGAATCTGGAACGCCACCATTTTCCCCACCATGTAGACGTCCTCGCCCACGCCGCCTGCCACCAGAATATACTCCAGCTGCTGCTCGTCAAAAATCTTAAAATACTGATACCCTTGAATCTCCTGCGAATCCGCCGGGGAACCGGCGAACTCCGCCGCCGCCCTGCTGCACCGCTCCATCTCCTCCGTCGTCATAGCCGCCGCCTTCCCGTCCACGTCCATGACACAGAGTTCCACTCTGGCAATTGCTTTCAGACCCTCAATCGTATTTTGCAAAATCTGATTTGAAATCATTCCCCCACCCCTCTTATGTTTCGTAACAATTCACTATGCCTTTCAGCCCCATAATTTCTAAAAAGCAAAAGCTAGGTTCTATTTTAATCTATATTTACAAAAAAATCTACCTGCATTCGTGAATTTTTTGTGTACTTTTTAAGATTTTTGACGATTTTAAAGTTTTCACGACATTGTTAAAATTGCATATTGTTACCACCAACGGAGGTATGATAGAATGAAAGAGAAGAAAGGTTGGTGATTTTTATGGATATTGCAGGATTATCTATGGCTATGTCCAGCGCCAAAACAAATGACGCCTACGGCGTAGCAATGCTCGCCAAATCCTTAGATCAGGCTGAAACCACCGGAAGCCAGGTTGTCGGCATGATGGATGCGGCGGCGATGGAACTGTCCGTCAATCCCCATATCGGCGGAAACTTTGATATGACAGTCTAAGCGAAAAATAACGGCTTAAACAGCCGTTATTTTTTTGCGCACATAAGCAGAGTCATAAAGCGTTACAGACAGGATGCATGTATGCGAGACTGGCTGTGACGCTTTATGACGAGCAACGCGAACGAGAAACGCGAAGCGTTTCGAGTCTGCTTATGCGCCACCCACATTATGCGCCGCTAAGCAATATCAACTCCAGACTCATATACCCCAGACAGAGAACCACCGCTATAATCAAGGGCACGCTCAGCAAATACTCCGGCTGCGGCGGCATACCCGCACGCACGCTTCTCCCAAACAATGCCCGGAACATATCCTGCCGCCCCTCATTCTTCGCAATCCACGCAATCACACAACCCGCAATAGGCGTCGTAACGGCAGCAATCACCAGATAGACGGAAAGCGCCGCCAGAAGGTCCTGCGTTGACATCCTCGCCGCCGTCTCATTCGCCTCCTGCCCGTATATACTGTTTAGAATCCCTTCCGACGCATACATCAGCACGACTTGGCAGGAATTGAAGAACATATGGCAGAAAACAGAAGCCCACAGGCTCCCCGCCGCTTCCACCAGCAGCACCAGAAAAATGCCGATTGCAAAGGCGTAAACCGCCTGATTAAAATTCATATGCATCAGTCCGAAGAGCAGCGACGACAATAGTATTGCAGAAATGCCATTATTCCGGAGCGTTTTGTAACGCATGCTATTTAACCATTCCCCGCTTCTTCTGTAGCTTCTGTATATCACGCCCCGAAATACAAATTCCTCACAAAACGGTCCGAATATCCCAATCATAAAAAGCATTGCCGGGAAGGGCGTGCTTACAATATCCCCTTCCATAGCCGCTACCGCGTTGTCCGTAAAAAACATAGTCAATACATTGAGCACCGTGACAAGCGGCATAATTAAAAAGGTACACAGAGCAATCATCAGAAGGGTGGAGATTTTCACCTTGTGAAATCCCGCCGCCTCGAAAGGCTTTGGAGCGGGCGGCATCGGCATCTGCGGCATACCCGGCGCGGGCGGCATCGGCATTTGCAGCACGGGCTGCCGCTCCCTGCACTCAAACATCAGCAGGAAAATAATCGTCGGCATGATCAATATTCCCTGACTCAACAGGAAATTCAGTATAATGCTGTCTGGCAGAAGCGCTCCAAAAAAAATTAAAAACGCCACCACCCCGAAATGCACCAATATAATAACCAAAAATAACCAATTCGCTCTTTTACTCGTCATTACGCCTTATCGCTTTCTCTGTTATCGTAATTTTTCCCGCTTTTAACAGGCTGCCCACCGCCCGTTTAAATTCATTCTTGCTCATCTGCATTTCCCTACGGATTACCTCGGGCGACGCCTTATCGTTAAAAGGCAACACGCCGTCAAAGCTGTCAATCACCTGCAGCACCTTCTCCGCATCCCCCGCAATCTGCAGGTACGCTTTTTCACGAATGCTCAAATCCAGCTTTCCGTCCTCCTTGACTGCCGTGACGCGGGCATTTACGGTGTCCCCTATCGCTACATTTCCGTACAGCTCCCGTTTCGGTATCAGTCCCGAATACCTATCGTCCACCGCTACAAACGCGCCGAAATTCGGGCTGATTTCATAGACGGTACCGCTGACGCGGTCATCTTTTTTATAACTGCTGTTATTTTTTAAATAAGGGTACACATTCATGGTAGCGCAAAGCCTGTTCGACTTATCAATATAAAGTGCGGCAAGGCATTCCTCCCCGGCGGACACTCTTCTTGTCTGCTCCTTAAAGGGCAGAAACAGCTCCTTTTCCAGCCCCCAATCGAGAAAGGCGCCGATTTTTCCCACCTGCGCCACCCGCAGTCTCGCCACCTGGTGCAGCGTGAGTTTCGGCATGTTGGTAGTGGCAATCAGCCTGTCCTTGGAGTCACGGTATACAAAAACCTCAGCTTCATCGCCGTTTGCCGCGCCCTCCGGCACCTGCTTTTTCGGCAGAAGGACTCTTTCCTCCGTATTTGCCCCATCATACAGATATACGCCGAACTCTACCTGCTTTATTATTTTTAAGGTCTGTATTTCACCCAGTTGAATCATTTTTCTCTCCATTTCCTCTGTATACGCTCAGCACGCGCCATTCGCATGACCGTCAAGCTCGTGCAAGCACGGCTTGCCTGCCATACGAATATCTGGCTGAGCTGGTGAACTAAACTCCACAACGCAGTAGGGGCTGCCGTCCGCCCCGTTCAGGGAAACCGTGTACAATTTCCCGTCCGCCCCCGCCGCCATCACAGGACAAATCTCATCTCCCAGCAGCGCCTGACTCTTATACTCCACGCGAAGCTGCCCGATTTTGAATCCACCGGGAATGCAGTCCATCGCCATGCGCACATACTGTCCGTTGTTGACATGATGATTGGTGTCCAGGTGATGCGGTTTGACCGTGAATGTCTCCATTGGCTGTCCGTCCGCAGGCACCGCAATCTTTCTGGGCGCATACTCCATCGGATATTTCTCCTCCGGCACATATCCCGCCAGCATATCCTCATTCGGCTTTACCGGACGCATTTTCTCCCTGTCCATCAGCGTCCAGATTGAATTTGCCCATGCAAGCGCCTCTCCCTCTTTCGTCTGCATCAGGAAATTACGAAATCCCATAAAGCCGCGAAATTCATAAGGCGCTGTACCGGTCACAATCCGCTCTCCGTACTTCGGATACCGCACAATGCATATCTGCCACGCGGACAAAAGCCATACCTGCCTGATTTTATCCATATAGGAAAGCCCCAGTCCGATATCTTCGGAGTGGAAGGTAGAGCAGTCCTGAAAATAGTCCAGCAATGACTGCAGGCTTAAACAACCGTCCTCCCCCACCTCACTGTACCGTACTCTTCCGTCAAATGTATACATGGTAATCCGCCCTCTCTATACCACATTGTTTTCCGTCTTTACAACGTTTCCGCCACCGGCGCAACGCTCCTTGCCAGAATCCCCTTCATCTGCGCAATGGCAATGCCGTAGTTCGTGACCGGCACGCCCTGCCTTTTTGCAAAGCGCATCCGCCGCAGCACTTCCCGCTCATTTAACATGCATCCCCCGCAGTGAATCACCAGCGCATATGGCGTCAAATCCTCGGGAAAACCCGTGCCCGAAGCGGTTTCTATGACAAGGTTCTGTCCTGTATATTTTTTCAAGAAACGGGGTATTTTCACCGTCCCAATATCGTCACACTGTCTATGGTGCGTACAGCCCTCCGCAATCAGCACGCGGTCACCGCTTCTTAAGCTGTCTATCGCTTTCACGCCTTCCGCCGCAATTTTTAAAAAGCCTTTATAGCGCGCCATCAAAATAGAAAAGGAGGTAAGCGGAATATCCTCCGGCACAATCGCCGCCACTTCCTCAAACGCCTGACTGTCCGTAATGACAAGCGCCGGCTTCTCTGAAAGTTTGTGAAGCGCTTCCGCAAGCTCCTTCTCCCGCACCACCACGGGAACCGCCCCCGCCTCCAAAAGGTCCCGTATCGTCTGCTGCTGGGGAAGAATCAGCCTGCCCTTGGGCGCCGCCGAATCAATGGGAACTACCAGCACTACGATATCCATAGGCTTCACCAAATCTCCTACAAGGCGGCGCTCCTCTTTATCGGGACACATTGCCGCCAGCCTTTCTTTCAGTTCGTGGACGCCTGCGCCTGTTTTTGCACTCACATATATAACATCCGCTATTCTATTTTCGTCCTGCCCGGCATCCGACTCTCCCGTCATTGGCTCCCCGGCCACTCGCAAATCCGCGCTTTCGCGCTCTACGTCCGATTGCATCGGACATTTGCTCGTTATATCGGACTTAGTGTGCACAATAATAAACGGTATCTCCCGCTCCTTGAACAGTGCAAGCAGCTCCTCGTCGCACGCCGCCATGCCCTCCGCGGCATCCACCACCAGCACCGCGATATCCGTCTTTTCGAGCACCTGTTTTGTCTTTTTGACGCGCTGTTCCCCGAGCGACCCCTCGTCGTCGAAGCCGGGGGTGTCAATCAGCATGACGGGACCCAGCGGCAAAAGCTCCATTGCCTTATATACTGGATCGGTGGTCGTTCCCCGAACCTCCGACACCACGGAAAGCTCTTGCCCCGTCACCGCGTTAAGCAGGCTGGACTTGCCCGCATTGCGCCTTCCGAAAAAGCCGATATGTACCCGCTCCCCCGCGGGGGTGTTGTTCATACCCATATACTTGCGCTGTCCTTTCTGTATGCTAAAAGCGGAAGTCTCTGATTCCTTCCTCAATCTTCCGCAGGTGGTCCTTCGCAATCTCCCGCACCTGCTCCTTGGGGATATTAGCAAGCTCCGCCTGTATCAATGCTTCGCCGATGGCTTTCGTCTCCTCGGACGCGTAGTCACACAGGTATTCCTTCAACGTCATCAGCGCATTGGGATGACAGCAGTTCTGTATCTGCCCTGTCTTGCACAGACTCATAAAACGGTCGCCCGTCCTGCCCTCGCGGTAACACGCCGTACAGAAGGACGGAATATAGCCAAGCTCCATCAGCCACTTAACGACTTCGTCTAACGTCCTTTGGTCGGACACGTCGAACTGCTCTGTTTCGGTAGGGCGTTCCTCCTCCGTATAACCGCCCACGGATGTCCGGGACGCCCCGGAAATCTGGGACACACCCAGACGAATCACCTTCTCCCGCACCGCCTGACTCTCCCTTGTGGAGATGATCATGCCCGTATAGGGAACCGCAATGCGAATCAGGGCGCAGAGCTTTGCAAAAATCTCATCATCAATGCCGTTGTCAAACGCCGAGGGGTCAATATCGTCGGCATGTTTAATCCGCGGCACACTGATGGTATGGGGACCCACCCCGTGTACGGCTTCCAAATGCTCCGCGTGCATGAGCAGCCCTGCAAACTCGTATTTGTACAGCTCCAGACCGAAGAGCACGCCAAGCCCCACATCATCAATGCCGCCGTCCATCGCGCGGTCCATCGCTTCGGTATGATAGTTGTAATCATGCTTTGGTCCGGTGGGATGCAGCTTTAAGTAACTCTCCTTATGGTAAGTCTCCTGAAAAAGAATATAAGTGCCGATGCCCGCCTCTTTGAGCATACGGTACTCCTCCACCGTGGTCGCCGCAATATTCACGTTGACGCGGCGGATGGCGCCATTTTTATGATTGATGGAATAAATCGTCTTGATACATTCCAAAATATATTCGATCGGGTTGTTAACCGGGTCTTCTCCCGCTTCAATCGCCAGACGCTTGTGCCCCATATCCTGCAGGGCGATCACTTCCTGTTTTACTTCCTCCTGCGTCAGCTTTTTTCGCGGAATATTTTTATTCTTCATATGATACGGACAGTAAACACAGCCGTTCACACAGTAGTTCGACAGATACAGGGGTGCGAACATCACGATGCGGTTGCCGTAGTAAGCGAGCTTAATCTCCTCCGCCAGCGCATATATCTTTTCAAGAATCTCCTTGTCCTCACAGGCGAGAAGCACCGACGCCTCCCGGTGGGAAAGACCGGCGCAGACCGTGGAATTTCCCTCTTTTCTCGGTCTCGCCTTGTCCAGAATTTCGTTGATAAGAGCCTTGTTGTCCTTGTTGTCCTCCGCATATTTCAGCGTTTCGAGGATTTCCTCATGATTGATAAAATCGTCTGCACATAATGATTTCGGATCGTACATTTTATTTTACCTTCTTTCTGCTGTATTATAAATTACACTGCGTCCCCTCTGCTCTCCACCACACGGTAGCCCGCCAGAGCCACACTCTCTTTCAGCGCCGCCAGCCCTTCCGCCGCTTCCTGCCCGGTACACGCCTTATTGTCATAAAGACTGTACTGCCCGCGCACTGCCATGGGAGACAGGTTCGGCATCACCACGTTGGCACCGGCTTTCAAACCGAGCTCCCGCCCCTGCGGATGGATGGTGCCAAGCGCCGTAGTCGCGGGAATCAGCGCCTTTGGCAATGTCAGTCTGGTGAGCGCCACCATAGTCAAAGTGCGCTCTAAGCTGCCCGCAGGCTCCCCCGCAAAAGGCGTATCATGATGGGGGATAAAGGGTCCGATTCCCACCATGTGAGGCTGAACCTCCTGTAAAAACCGCATATCCGTAATCAACTCTTCCGTTTTCTGGAAGGGAGAACCTACCATAAAGCCCGCCCCGGTCTGATAACCAATCTGCTTTAAATCTCGCAGACATTCCATACGGCGCTGATGAGACTGTTCCGGCGGGTGCAACTTTTCGTAATGAGAGCGGGACGCCGTCTCATGCCGTAATAAATACCGGTCGGCTCCCGCCTGATACCAGATTTCATAATCCCTTCGCGGTCGTTCCCCCAAAGAAAGCGTCACCGCGCAGTCCGGATATTTTTCTTTGATAGCGGAAACCAGCTCCGCCACGCGCTCCGTGGTATGGTAAGCATCCTCCCCGCCCTGCAGCACAAAAGTGCGAAAGCCCAGCTCATAACCCTGCTTACAGCAGGCGAAAATTTCCTCCTCCGCAAGCCTGTAACGCGATACATCCGCATTGCTCCGGCGGATGCCGCAGTAGAGACAGTCGTTTCTGCAATAATTTGAAATCTCTATCAGCCCTCTGATATAGACATCCGTCTCGTAGTACCGCCGACGTACCTCGTCAGCTCTATAAAATAACAGTTGTTTGTCATAATAGCCTTCGATTAAAAACCGCCACTCGTCGTCGAAAAGTTCTTCTCCTGCGGCAAGGCGGTCTGTCAGGTCTGTCATATGCACTCTCCGATGGGGTCGCCCTAGATGTCTGCCCTATTCACTATCCGCGCCAATCATTTCCAAAAAGGCTTTTGGCTCTATAGCGGTAATTCCGGAATTAAAAAGTCAGACAAATTTCTTGTTATGATATATTCTGCTCCAATTTCCATTGCACATTCCATCTGTAAACAGTCTTCTAAATCTACAAAACCATCATTGTCCAATGCCGCAATTATTTTACTCCGATCTATTCCAGATATTTCAAATATTCCGCAAAGAGCTGTCAAAATTTCTTTTCTCTGTACAACAGAAAAATCCTTTCTCAAAATGTAAAATAAATTAGATACTGTATGCGCCGCAATATACCCCGTTAACTGTTTTTTATTGCACAAATCGATAATCTTTATCGCCTCTTTCGCATACGGCTCCCTTTTCATCCCGTATTTCCTCACTCCGTGAAAATGCCTCAAGATTCTGGAGTATATTAAAAACATAAATCAGCTTTTCATCAGACAGGTTTTCCAGTAGTTGTAAGGTTTTTGCCCTAATCTGTGTCATGTCGCACCACCTCCATGTCCTTCATTATTCCGCTTTTCTTCCATTATACACAGTTTTTACGCCAAATACAATTAAAACGCAGGCTATGCCCTGTACCTTTCCTCTATAATAACCCGCCTCATCCTTCATTTTCGGATAGCAAAAACCCCGATGAATCATCCTCACCGGGGTTTCAAGCTGGGCTACAAGGATTCGAACCTTGAAATGACGGAGTCAGAGTCCGTTGCCTTACCGTTTGGCGATAGCCCATTGACAATTAACGATTATAGCGGAAAAAGGGACGTTTGGCAAGCCCCTTTTTCCACTTTTTTTAAAATTTTTTCAATTTTCCATTAAATCTCAAACATTAGCTCACCGTAGGTCGGAATCGGCCAGTATTCCTTATCCACGATCATCTCCAGCTCATCCGCAGGGGCACGCAGTTCGTCCATCGCCGCCTTCACCGTGTCTTTATAGAAGAACGCCTGCGCCTTTGCATCCTCCATGACGGATGCCTCTTTCTCCGCCTTTTTCAGCTTCGCAAGCGCCGTCTGCATTGCCGTTAGTTTCTCGCCGACGATTGTCAGAAGCTCATCCTGCGTGGTGGCGTCCGCGCCCACCGTCTTCACCGCGTTCACGGTGTCCGCAAGAACCTTCGTGTAGCGGATCACCGCGGGAATAATCTGCTTGCCTGCCATGTCAATCATGGTGAGCGCCTCGATATTGATGGACTTCGCGTAAGTCTCGTAAATAATCTCCTCGCGGGACTCCAGCTCCACCTTCGTGAAGATGTGGAACTTCTCGAACAGCTTCACCGCCTTGTCGGTGGTCAGGGTGCCCGCCGCTTCAATCATGGACTTAATGTTCGGAAGTCCTCTTCTTTCCGCTTCCGCCACCCACTCGTCGGAATAACCGTTGCCGTTGAAGATGATTCTCTGGTGCTCGGTCATGTATTTCTTAATCAGGTCGTGAATCGCCAGTTCCTTGTTATCCGCTTTCTCCAAAATGTCAGCCGCCTCGCAGAAAGCTTCCGCCACAATCGCGTTCAGCGTGGTATTCGGGCTTGCGATGGAATCCGCGCTCCCCACCATACGGAACTCGAACTTGTTGCCCGTGAAGGCAAAGGGCGACGTCCGGTTTCTGTCTGTCGCATCCTTCTGGAAATCAGGCAGGGTGCTCACGCCCGTAAGGAGCTTACCGCCCTCCTTGACGGAAGTTGCTTCGCCCGTCTCAATCAGCTGTGTCACCACATCCTCAAGCTGTTCGCCAAGGAAAATGGAAATAATTGCCGGAGGCGCCTCGTTTGCGCCGAGTCTGTGGTCGTTGCCCACGTCGGAAGCGGACTGGCGGAGCAAATCCGCATGTCTGTCCACCGCCCGCATAATGCAGGCAAGCACCAGCAGGAACTGCACGTTCTCGTTGGGCGTATCGCCGGGGTCTAACAGATTCACGCCGTTGTCCGTGGTAATCGACCAGTTGTCATGCTTACCGGAACCGTTCACGCCGGCGTACGGTTTCTCATGCAATAAACAACGCATGTTATGTTTCACAGCTACCCGCTTCATGGTCTCCATCACAATCTGGTTGTGGTCTACCGCGATATTTGCCGTCTCGTAGATCGGCGCAAGCTCATGCTGTGCGGGCGCCACTTCGTTGTGCTGGGTCTTTGCCGTCACACCGAGCTTCCACAGCTCCTCATTTAAATCCTTCATGTATGCGCCCACGCGCTCACGGATAACGCCGAAGTAATGGTCCTCCATCTCCTGCCCTTTGGGCGCCGGTGCGCCGAACAGGGTGCGTCCCGCAAACATCAAATCCGTTCTCTTCATATATAAATCTTTATCTACCAAAAAATATTCCTGCTCGGGACCGACGGAAGCAGTCACCTTGGTGGCACCCGTGTTGCCAAACAGCCGCACAATACGCAGCGCCTGCTCGCTCAGAGCTTCCATAGAACGAAGCAGCGGCGTCTTTTTATCCAACGCCTCGCCCGTGTAGGAGCAAAAAGCGGTGGGAATGCAGAGAATCGTGCCGCAGCCGGACTCCTTCAAAAACGCGGGGGACGTGATATCCCATGCCGTGTAGCCTCTCGCCTCGAAGGTCGCCCGCAAGCCGCCCGAAGGGAAGGAGGATGCATCCGGCTCGCCCTTGATCAGCTCTTTGCCGGAAAACTCCGTCAGCATCTTGCCCAGCTCGTCGGGATGGGACACGAAAGCGTCATGCTTTTCCGCCGTAATGCCTGTGAGGGGCTGGAACCAGTGCGTATAATGGGTCGCGCCGTTCTCCACCGCCCAGTCTTTCATCGCCTTTGCCACGATATTTGCGGTGTTCATGGAAAGCTCGCCGCCCTCGTTCATGACCTTGACGACTTCCTTGTAAGCGTTTCTCGTCAGACGCTGCTGCATCTTACCGAGCGTAAACACGTTTTTCGCAAATATTTCTTCCACATTAAATACTTCGCTCATAATCATCCTCCTCACCCAGTTTCAAAAAAATGCGCTCCAAAAAAACTCCTTTTTTGGAACGCCATCGTTCTGAATACCTGTATACAATTTACGTCTATAAGAATACCCTACTTTTTCTCAAAATGCAAGGGGAAATTTAAAAATTTTTCTCCACCCGCAAAATATCCCCCACCTCCGGCACTTCCGACAGTCTCACGTCGATCGTCTGCTTCGGATGCGGGCAGGATTCCACGGGATTTCCCTCCGCGTCATACATGGCAAGCACCTTGACGGGAATATTCTCCCCCCGCGGCTTCATAATCTCAATCTCATCCCCCACGCAGAACTTATTGCGCTGCTCGATGCGGGCGCAGAAAGGTCTCTTCGCACTGCCATCCGCCGCACTGCCATCCGTAGGCACCTCCTCTGTCGACGCTCCGGCTTCCGTCACCGCACCCACAGTCCCCAGATAAATATACTCGCTCACGTAGGTACTCTCGTCATAAATCTGGGTGTTCTCATCAGCCTTGCCGAAATAGAAACCCGTAGTAAATTTACGGTAGGTGCACTTGGCAATCTCCGCCCGGTACCAGTCCATGTTGGCGCGGTACTGCTCCTCGGACACAAAATAATCGTCAATGGCACGCCTATAGGTGCGCGCTACAGTCGCCACATAGAGCGCCGTCTTCATCCTGCCTTCAATCTTAAAGCTGTCGATGCCCGCGTCCGCCAGCTCCGGGATATGCTCTATCATGTTCAAATCCTTGGAATTAAAAATAAAAGTGCCGCGGTCGTTCTCAAAGACAGGCAGATACTCTCCCGGTCGCGTCTCCTCCACCAGCGCGTATTTCCAGCGGCAGGGGTGGGTGCACGCCCCATGATTCGCGTCCCGCCCGGTAAAATAATTGCTCAGAAGGCACCTGCCCGAGTAGGAAATGCACATCGCCCCGTGCACAAAGCTCTCAATTTCCATGTCCTCCGGAATATGTTTCCTGATTTCCTTTATCTCTTTCAAAGAAAGCTCTCTGGCAGACACGACCCGCTTCGCCCCCTGCTCATGCCAGAAACGATAGGTCATATAGTTCGTGTTGTTTGCCTGCGTGGAAATATGGATGTCAATCTCCGGACAAATTTCCCTTGCCAGCGCAAACATGCCTGGGTCCGCTATGATCAGCGCGTCCGGCTTAAGCCCCTTAAGCTCCCGGAAATAAGCCCGTGCTCCCTCCAAATCATAGTTGTGCGCCAGTATATTTGCGGTCACATGCACCCGTACGCCCCGCTCATGTGCAAAAGCAATGCCCTCCGCCATGTCCTGTGTCGAAAAATTTTTCGCCTTGGCACGCAGGCCAAAAGCTTCCCCGCCGATATACACCGCATCCGCCCCAAAAATAACAGCCGTTTTTAATACTTCCAGACTGGCGGCAGGCACCAGAAGTTCCGGTTTTTTCATCATCTCATTCCTCCACCCTGACACTTACCGTCACCCCATCCCCCACGGGCAGCACCACCGTCTCCAGTGTCTCGTGATGTGTCAATTCGTACAGATACTCCCGCATCCTGCTGTGAATCGTACGGTTTCTCCGCTCCACGGCAAACCGGGATTCCAAAATATCGCCGTCCTGCAGCACGTTGTCGGACACCAGAAGCCCCCCGGGCGCAAGAAGCCGCAGCACCTCCGGCAGAAAATGGATATACTGCCCCTTTGCCGCGTCCATAAAGATAAAGTCATAAGGTCCCGCAAGGTCTTTCAGGATATCCGCAGCGTCCCCTTCCAGAAGCGTAATCACGTTTTCCTTTCCGGCACGGGCAAAATTTGCCTTCGCCACAGGGATTCGTTTCTCATATTTTTCTATGGTCGTAATCCTGCAGCCCTCAGGGGCATACTCGCTCATCAAAAGCGCAGAAAAACCAATGGCACACCCCACCTCCAGAATGGACATAGGTTTTCGCAGCGCAAGCAGGAACCGCAGCAGTCCCTGCGTCTGCGTGCGTATGATCGGCACATTGGTTTCCAAAGCTTCACGTTCTATTTTGTCCAGAAAAGGCGTGTTGCCTGCGTCCAGAGAAGCGAGAAAGGTATCCATGCGCTCTCCCGAAATCACTGTGACTCTCCTTCCGCATCCTCTTCGCCCTCTTCCGGCGCGTTTGCCGCCATCACATCCATCATCTCTTCCGCCGTCATCGCGGTACTCAGGTCATAGATGCCGGGCTGTATTTTACCGTGGTTTTCCGACAAAAGCTCCTGTAACAGAAAGAGCTTCGCGTCGCGGATCAGTCCCCGCTCCTCCAGCATCTCGCCCACCGCTCTGACAGACACCGGATCTTCCACACTGACACTGATTGTCCTGCCCTCTCCGAGAGATACCGGTTTCTCGGTAAATATGCGGTAGCCATAATCATAAGATGCCGTAGCCGCCCTTATAATATAAGTGGCTGCAAACACCAAAAACACGATTTTGATGATCAGCTCCGCCGTGGAGCCGATAATTTCTTTTATACTCATTGTTATACCTCGAAGTCCACTTCATCTGCAAGAATCATATAAACCTCCTGCATCATACGGCAGAACGCCAGCTCCGCCTGCAGGAAATCATCCACCAACGGATCTTCCCGAAATTTTTCATACTCCCGCTCGAAAGCCTCCATACGATCAAGAAGCTCCTCGCTGTCCGTCTCATTCTGTAAGTCAAAATTCCGCTGTCTGAACTCGTTTACCTTCTCATAAAGCTCCGGCTGTTTCTTAATTTTTTCTCTCTGATAGAAATAATTTTTGTAAATATCCGAGGTCATAATCTTATCTGCAAAATCCCTGGCTGCCTCTATGATCTCTTTCTTTGACATAATGTATTCTCCTCTATTTATGACACACAGCTTGGCTGTTAGACTTCCATAATGATCGGCAATATCATTGGTCTTCTCTTTGTCTTCTTCCAGACAAAGTCGCTCAGCACATCTTTGACGGTACTCTTGAGCTTGCCCCAGTCCGTCTTGCCCTTGTCGAGACAATCCTGCACCGCCTCCTCCACAAGAAGCCGCGCTTCGTCAAGAAGCTCGTCGGACTCCCTCACATAGACAAAACCCCTGGACACAATATCGGGACCGGAAATCAGCTGGTCGCTGTGGGATTCGAGCGCCATCACCACAATCATAATGCCGTCCTCCGCCAGATGCTGCCTGTCGCGCAGCACCACATTTCCCACGTCGCCCACGCCGAGACCGTCCACCAGAATCGCCCCTACGGGCACTTTTCCGTTCACGACTGCCTTGTGGTCATCCATCTCCAGCACGTCACCGGACTGCAGCATAAAGATATTTTCCTTAGGGATTCCAAGCTCCGCCGCAATCTTCGCCTGCGCTTTGCGGTGCTTATACTCGCCATGGACGGGAATCGCGTATCTGGGTCTTACGAGAGAATAAATGAGCTTAATCTCCTCCTGACAAGCGTGCCCGGACACATGCACATCCTGAAAAATCACATCCGCGCCCTTCATCTGCAGCTCGTTAATGACATTTGTGACCGCTTTCTCGTTGCCCGGTATCGGATGAGCTGAGAAAATAACGGTATCTCCCGGCATAATGGATATCTTCTTATGGTTATTGCCCGCCATACGGCTTAACGCCGCCATGCTTTCACCCTGACTTCCGGTTGTAATAATAACTGTCTTTTCCGGGGGATAATTTTTAAGCTCCTCCACGTCAATCAGCGTCCTGTCCGCAATCTGCAGATAGCCGAGCTTAGAAGCCGTATCAATGATATTGACCATGCTTCTGCCTTCCACCACGACTTTTCTGTCAAATTTCTCCGCCGTATTAATAATCTGGCGCACCCTGTCCACATTGGACGCAAAAGTAGCGATCAGAATACGGGTGTCCTTGTGCTCCAGAAAGAGAGAATCCAGCGTCTTTCCCACCGTTTTTTCGGAAGGCGTAAAGCCCGGTCTCTCCGCGTTAGTGGAATCACACATAAGCGCAAGCACGCCCTTTTTCCCAATCTCCGCAAATCTCTGCAAATCAATGGCATCGCCGAATACTGGCGTATAATCCACCTTAAAGTCTCCCGTGTGCACCACCACACCCGCCGGAGAATAAATCGCCAGCGCTGCCGCGTCCACAATGCTGTGATTTGTCTTGATAAACTCAATCCTAAACTGCCCCAAATTGATGGACTGCCCAAACTTGACCACTTTTCTCTTGGTGGTCTTCATCAACCCGTGCTCCTCCAGCTTATTCTCTATAATGCCCATCGTAAGCTTCGTCGCGTAAATCGGTATGTTCAATTCCTTTAGTATATAGGGCAGCGCCCCGATGTGATCCTCGTGTCCGTGGGTGATCACAAACCCCTTCACTTTGTCAGCGTTGTCCTTTAAATAAGTGATATCCGGTATCACCAGATCGATTCCCAGCATCTCGTCTTCCGGGAACGACAGCCCGCAGTCCACCACAACAATGCTATCCTCATATTCAAAGGCAGTAATGTTGAGCCCAATCTGCTCAAGTCCGCCTAATGGGATAGCCTTCAGCTTACTCGCTGACCTTCCTTCTTCATTTTTTTTCAAAAAAATTTACCTCCATTTTCTACTTTATGATATCCACGTCATCCATTATCTTTTCAAACACAGCCGCCACTGCGTTTAATGTTTCATCGTCTTCCACAATCTCATACACCGCTTCCACATCCTCCGGCGCGGAAACATCGCGCAAAATCAGGGCTTCGCCGTCTCCTTCTCCGGAATCCGTCACCAAAAGGTAGTTTATGCCGCCGATCATCGTCTGTTCCAAAATATAGAAATCGACCGCCTCACCCTCCTGCGGTGTAAACGTAATTTTCTCCATATATCCTCCTATCACCAACACGGAGAATGCGCTCTTTGCATTCTCCCACGCGAAATTTAGAAATTCTCTGCGAAATGCCCTCTGGCATGAGCAGCTAGAATTTCTTTTCGCGTTGATCTAAGTACCCCTGCAAAATCAAACACGCCGCAATCTTATCCACATAGTCCTTACGGTTTTCCCTGCGGATTCCCGCTTCCATCATCGCCTTATCCGCCGCCACCGTCGTCAGTCTCTCATCCCACATCACGACGGGAAGCCCCGTGCGCCGCTCCAGCTTTTCCTTAAATTCCAGTGAAAGCTGTGCCCGTTCTCCCAGCGTGTCGTTCATGTTCTTTGGCAAACCAAGCACGATCCTGTCCACTCCGTACTCCTCTATCAGCGCCTCAATGCGCGCAAACGTCTGCCTCAGCTTGTTCTCTTCCTTACGTCTGATAATCTCGATTCCCTGCGCCGTAATAAGCAAGGGGTCGCTGATGGCTACGCCCACCGTTTTGGAACCGAAATCCAGCCCCATAATTCTCATCTGTCTTTTTCACCGATATTGACTTCTTTGGTCAACCTTTCTTCCCGTTTTCAATAGAATTTTTGATATACTCCACAAGCATTTCCTCCACAAGCTCGTCCCTCTCCACCTTCATAATCAGGCTGCGCGCGCTCTTATGGCTGGTAATGTAAGTGGGGTCGCCCGACATAATATAGCCGACAATCTGATTGACCGGGTTATAACCCTTCTCCGTCAACGCCTCGTATACCGTGGACAACACAAGCTTCACGCCCGTCTCCGGCTCCGTCTCCACAGTAAAAAATTGTGTATTTTCTAAATCCTGTTCCCGCATATTCTCACGCCCTTATCTGTTGTTATTATTATTACCATTATTTACAAAAAAAATCAACTGCCCCGCCGCTGCACACTCCTATGCCATATTTTACCACAAATAAAATACCACAGCAACGGCTATTTCCAGCCCTTTCCGGCTCCTTCGGCTCAATCACCCATCAACAGAATGTCATCCGCCAGGAAAGAAAGCAGTCTGCCGGAGACCATATGGTTTTGCATGTCCTCCCTCGGCTCCGCCTTCCGTGCCGCCTTTAAATAACGGGTGGTATGTCCAACCCAATATGCCTGCCCGCCTATTTCCACAAGCTCCTCAAAGAGAACCGTCTCTGTTTTTCCCAAAAATTCTTCCCGGTACGCACGGGACATCTCACGTTCCAACGTCATCAGCCGCTCGCTCCTCACCGACTTTTCCGCTTCCGTAAGCTGCCCCTCCATCGCGGCGGCACGGGTGCCCTGCCGTCTGGAATACTTGAAAATATGCATCTCATAAAAACCCACACGCTTGAGGAAATCTTTCGTCTGCACAAACTCCTCCTCCGTCTCCCCGGGGAATCCGACGATCACGTCCGTGGTAATCGCAGGGCTTCCATAATGTCTGCGCAATGTTTCCACCGCTTCTAAATACCCTGCCGTATCATACCGCCTGTTCATCCTGTGAAGCACCGTATCGCTGCCGCTCTGCAGGGAAAGGTGGAAATGGGGGCACACCTTCGGCAATGCGCCGATCGCCGCCGCGAACTCCTCCGTCACAATCCCCGGCTCCAGCGAGCCAAGGCGGATTCTCTCAAGCCCTTCTATCCCGGAAAGCTTTTCCAGCAGTCTTCCCAGCTCACTGCCGCCCCGGTCAATTCCGTAGGAGCTGATATGGATGCCCGTCAGCACGATTTCCCGGTAGCCCGCCTGCGCCATGGCCCGCGCTTCCTGCAGGATATCCTCCTCCAAACGGCTTCTGACCCGTCCTCTGGCGTAGGGAATAATACAGTAAGAGCAGAACTGGTTGCACCCGTCCTGAATCTTGATGTAAGCGCGGGTATGCTCCGCCGTCGTTTTGAGCGTCATCTCCTCGTAGGGCGCATGGGCGATATCGATTGTGTCGATCACCGGCACTGTCCGGCTCTCGAGATACGATTCCAGAATCTCCACCAAATCTTTTTTTCGGTTGTTTCCGACTGCCAAATCCACCGCGGCGTCCTTTAAAAGCGTCTCCTGCCCGGTCTGCACATAACACCCGACCGCCACCACCACCGCGTCCGGATTCCGCTTTTTTGCCCGGTGGAGCATCTGCCTGCTCTTCCTGTCCGCGATATTTGTAACCGTACAGGTGTTCACAATATAAATATCCGCCGCTTCATCAAATGGTACAATTTTATATCCTTTTTCTTGTAACATTTGTTGCATAAAGTCCATTTCATAGGCATTTACCTTACAGCCCAGATTATGTAATGCTACACTTTTCATAGTAATCCCCGCATTTTTTGTATTGTTTTATCATTGACTTTTGCTCTTCCAACATTTAGTATAATAGCCAGAAGGTATAAAAATCAAAGGAGGTAATTCCGCAATGAAAACAGTACAGATTTCTTTAAATTCTATCGATAAGGTTAAATCTTTCGTGAATGATATCACAAAGTTTGATTATGATTTTGACTTGGTATCCGGCAGATACGTTATCGATGCGAAATCCATCATGGGCATTTTCAGCTTGGATTTGTCTAAGCCCATCGACCTGAACATCCACGCAGAAGACGGCACGGATGAGGTTATGGAAGCACTGAAGCCTTACATTATGTAATTGCTTTCGAATCCATATAGAAATCACGGACAGCCCGGAAACTCCCGGGCTGTTTTTTCGTGCAGAGTCTTACGCCTGCACCACGATAACCTCATCTGTCGCCAGCGCCTTCTCCACCAGCTCCTCTATCCCCTCCTGCAGATTCTGCTCATGCCGCTTGATGATATTCAGATTCGGCTTCGTCACGGGATGCTTTGCCACGAAAATGGTACAGCAGTCCTCGTAAGGCAGAATCGAAGTCTCGTAGCTGTCGATTTTTTCCGCGATATCCACAATCTCCATCTTATCAAAACCGATTAACGGTCTGTAGACGGGCATCGTACACACCTCGTTCGTTGCCGCCAGGCTCGCCATCGTCTGGGACGCCACCTGCCCGATGCTCTCACCCGTAATCAGACCCAGACAATCCGTCTCCTTCGCAATGTGCTCCGCAATACGCATCATATAGCGGCGCATAATGATGGTCAGCTCGTCGTGGGGACACTTGTCGTAAATATAGAGCTGTATGTCTGTAAAGTTAATCACATGCAGCCAGACCGGTCCCGCATATGCCGCCACCTTTTTCGCCAAATCCACCACCTTCTGCTTCGCCCGCTCGCTCGTGTACGGCGGCGCGTGAAAATACACAGCGTCAATCTTCACCCCACGCTTGGCAATCATCCAGCCCGCTACCGGAGAGTCGATACCACCGGACAGAAGGAGCATCGCCTTGCCGCCCGTCCCCACGGGCATACCGCCGGGACCGGGTATGATTTCGGAATAGAGATATATCTTGTCCCGGATTTCCACATGCAGAAGAATGTCCGGTTTGTGCACGTCCACATGCATTTCCGGATAAGCGTCCAGAATCACGCCGCCCAGCTCTTCATTGAGCTGCATGGAGTTAAGGGGATAATTTTTGCGCGCCCGCCTTGCTGCCACCTTAAAACTTTTATTCCTGTCCGGATACACGTCGCCGACATAGCGCACTACATCCTGTCCCAGCTTTTCAAAGCCCTCGTCCTCCACATGGACAACAGGACAGATGCCGGAAATGCCGAACACTTTTTTCAAGCTCTCCACCACTTCGTCAAAGTCAAAACCTGACTGTGCATCCACATAAATGCGCCCGTCCGTCCGTCGTACGAGAAACTCGCCCTCCATCTTTTTCAGCGCATACTTAATCTGTTTGACCAGCGCCTCCTCAAAAAGGTAGCGGTTTTTCCCTTTTACACCGATTTCCGCGTATTTTATCAAAAAAGACTTGTACATATTTTCTCCATTCCGAAGCGTTTTATCGTAGAATGCGGGCAGAACGGGAACTCCCCCATTCTGCCCCGCGCACAGACTTTGCAACGCTCCCCGCAAAGCCCGGCTTGTTCAGTGTCTCGTATACCGCCTCAGCGTTGGCACAATCTCTTCCAGATTCCGGCAGGCGTACGCAATTTCTTCCTCCGTCGTAAATCCTGAAAGGCTGAAACGAATCGTGGACTGTAAGAGCTCCTTCTCCACGCCTATCGCCCGCAGGGTTGCCGACGGCTGCGGCTTATGCGCCGCACAGGCGCTCCCGGCGGAGACATAAATCCCGCGCTCTTCCAAAGCGTGCAGGAGTACCTCGCTGCGAACCCCCCGGAAAGAAACGCTCACGATATGGGGCGCGCCTTCCCTGCCGGGACACCCGTTGAACACCACGTCGGGAATTCTTTTGACTCCTTCAGTCAATTTCTCCCGCAGGGCATACATCCTGTCTAAATCCTGCTCCAGGTCCTGATACACCAGCTCCGCCGCTTTGGCAAAGCCCGCAATACCGGGCAGATTCTCCGTCCCGGAGCGCAGTCCCCGCTGCTGTCCGCCGCCGTACATAATGGGGCTGACCTTTGCACCGTCCCGCATATAGAGAAGACCGATGCCTTTCGGTCCGTGGATTTTATGACCGCTGGCACTCAGCATGTCAATATGCATTTTCCTGGGGTAAATGCGCGCCTTACCGAAACCCTGCACCGCGTCCACATGGAACAGCGTCTTCGGATTCTTCTTTTTAATGAGCGCGCCCGCTTCCGCAATGGGCTGCACACTCCCGATTTCATTGTTCGTATGCATGATGGAGACCAGAATCGTATCGTCCCTGAGCGCCCTCTCCAACTCCTCCAGCGAAATTTTTCCCTGTCTGTCAACCGAAAGATACGTTACCTCAAAGCCCTGATTTTCCAAATAGGACATGGGCTGCAGTACCGCCGGATGCTCGATTTTCGTCGTAATCAGATGGCGCCCCGTCCTGTGGTTTGCCATCGCCGCGCCGACCAAGGCGATATTATCCGACTCCGTTCCGCCGGAGGTAAAGAAAATTTCTTTCTCGCTAACTTTCAAAATTTTTGCAAATGTCTCGTTCGCGTATCTTAAGTAGGCTTCCGCCTCCACTCCTTTATGGTGCAGGCTGGAAGGATTTCCATAATCCTCGCACAAAATCCTGTGCATCAACTGCGCGGCATCCTCAAAACAGGCTGTCGTCGCGGAATTATCCAGATAAACTTCCATTGCCGTTGTTCCTTCCTAAACCCTATATTCTTAACATATGTATTTTACTCCAAATGGTACATCAGCCACGACAGTACCGCAAGACCCGCCGTTTCGGTGCGCAGGATTCTTTTTCCTAACGTAATCGCCTCGATGCCTGCCGCAAGCGCTTCCGCCACCTCGCTTTCCTCGAAGCCGCCCTCCGGTCCGATAAAGACCGCCACGCTCTCGCCGGGCTGTATCTCCTCAATCACCCTTTTCGTATGTGCCATGTCCTCCGCCAGCTCATAGGGAATCAGCTTTACATCCAGCTCCTGCGCGTAAGCCACTGCCTGCTTCATGCTCATGGGCTCTCTCACCACGGGGATCATCCCTCTTTTGCACTGTTTTGCCGCCGCCTCCGCAATGCCCTGCCAGCGGTTTACCTTCGCCTGCGCCTTTTTCTCGTCCAGCTTCACCACACAGCGCTTTACCGCCGTCGGAATAATCTCAAACACGCCAAGCTCCACGGCTTTCTGCACAATGAGCTCCATTTTGTCCGCCTTGGGAATCCCCTGAAATAAATAAATTTTAGAGGGCAGTTCCACACCCTCTTCCCTGACAAAACGCAGTGAACAGATAACCTGCTCCTGCGTAAATTCCTCAATGCCGCAGCGGTATTCCTTTCCGTCCACACCGTTTTTAACCGCAATCTCCTCGCCGGGCTTCAACCGCAGGACATTTTTTATATGATTGACGTCGCCGCCTGTAATAATCACTTTTTTATCCTGAATCTGTGAAGGTTCCACAAAAAACTGATACACGTTCCAATCTCCATTCTTCAATCCTGCTTCTTCTGTGCACGAAGCTCCCGTTTCAATCTGCGCGCCCGCACACGCTTCACAAGCCGCACCAGCAAAGCGAACACGACCACCCCCACAAGGGCGCCCGCGCAGTCAATGCACACATCGGAAAAACGACCCGCACGACCCGGCACGAAGAGCTGATGAATTTCATCCGTGGCGGCATAGACCGTGGTTGCACCGACGGCAGTTCCTCCTCTTCGCAGGAAACCCATTTCCCACTGCCCAATCCATATGTAAAGCAGCACCGACATAGTACCGAACTCCGCCATATGGGCTACCTTCCTGATAAATCCCTCTATCGCATCCGAGATTTCCTTCACCCGCGCATCACTCAAATCCCAATGAAAAAAAGTTCTGGTGGAGCTTACCATATGGTAGGTGAAACTCGCGCTCACCGCGCCGGACTCTTCTTTCGGCTGGGCGGAGAATGCAAAAATAACGCACATCAGCACAATCGCCAACACACCCGCCAGATTTCTAAGCAGCACCATTCCGAATTTTTCTTCCGATTTTTTCATATCCGCCCCATTCATAACGCATGTTATTATTTTATGACACCTCTGCAGCTTCCTGCTTTTCGTGATGCCCTCCCACGCGTACAACCTTCCGCGCCGTCACAGAACGCCACTCGCCAAGCGCATTCACTTCCAAAACCGTAAGCCCCGCTGCCTCACAGGCCCTCGTCACAAGCCCTTCCTTGCCCTCGATAATACCCGAAGTGATATAGATGCCGCCCGGCTTCAGGCACGGCACGATGACCGGCGTCAGCGGCACAAGCACATCCGCCAGAATATTCGCCACCACAATATCATAACACCCGTTACCGACTTTGTCCTGCACTTCCTTTTCTGTGATGATATTGCCGATCAACAGTTCAAAATCCCCGGACAGTATGTCATTGGCTTCCTTATTCTGCGCCACCGCTTCCACCGCGCAGGGGTCCAGATCCGTGCCCACGGCATGTTTCGCGCCATACATGAGCGCAATGATCGAGAGAATGCCGCTGCCCGTCCCCACGTCCAGAAGTTCCGTCTCGGGCGTCACATATTTTTTAATCTGCCCGATACAGAGCCTTGTAGTCTCATGCATACCCGTGCCAAAGGCTGTACCAGGGTCAATGTGCAGAATTTTCTTATCCCGGTCCTCCGCTTTCACTTCTTCCCACGAAGGAATCACAAGAAGGTCGTCTATGTAGAACTGGTGAAAATACTGTTTCCAGTTATTGATCCAGTCGATATCCTCGGTCTCGGACACCGTAACCGTTCCTTCGCCGATTTCCATAAACAGACGGACCTCCGCCAAAGCCTCCTCAATTTTCGCGAGAACGCCCTCTCTACTCGTGCTCCCTCCTTCGGCAGCCTCTTCACCCAGACTGAGAGAACCATCCTCCCCCTCCTCCACAAAGAAACTAAGGTAGGCAACACCGTCGTCCGCTTCTGTTTCCGGCAGGATATCCACAAACATCTGCTCCTTTTCCAACGGCGAAAGGGGCACTTTATCCTCGATCTGCGCCCCCTCAAGACCCCTGTCGTAGAGCTCGCTGATAATGATATCCTCCGCCTCCACGACTGTCTTTATTCTAAATTTCATCCATTTCATATCTGCATTTCGCCTTTTCCATCCAAAATCGCTCCGCTCCCCCTCCGGCGGACCGCTCTTACCTCTGTTACTTCCTCTCACTGAGTTCCAACAATTTTGTCTTTAACTCGTTCTCCATTACGCGCATCTCTTCCTCCGCGACTCTTCTCTTTTCCCTGCCGTCCGCCTGAATCTTCATCACCTCATCCAGTGTGGAAATCAGATTCGCGTTAGTGCTCTTTAACGTCTCCATGTCAATAATGCCGCGCTCCGACTCCTTCGCGCTCTCAATGGCGGAAATCTTGAGCACCTCGGCATTCTTTTTCAGAAGCTCGTTCGTCATGTCGGACACTTCCCTCTGCGCCCGTGCCGCCTGCTCCGCATGGGTTACGCCCAGTGCAAGCACCATCTGGCTCTTCCAGAGGGGAATCGTATTCACGATGGTTGACTGGATTTTCTCCACCATCATCGTGTCGCTGCTCTGTACCAGCCTAATCTGCGGCGCCGTCTGAATCGACACCATTCTGGTCAGCTCCAGATCGTGCAGTTTTTTCTCAAAACGATCGCAGAGCGCTTCCAAATCCCTTGCCGCCTGCGCATCCTCCGGCAATCCGCTCGCCTTCGCCTTTTCTAAAAGCTGCGGCAGCTCCGTCTCCCTCGTCTCGGCGAGCTTCTTCTTGCCCGCCAGTATGTACATGGAAAGCTCTTTAAAATAAGTCAGATTCAGCTCGTACATCTTATCCAGAATGGAAATATCCTTGAGAAGCTGTACCTGGTTGTCCTCCAACGCCTCACAAATCTTATTGACGTTCGTCTCCGCCTTCGAATATTTTGCTTTCATGGTCTCCAGCTTCTGCGCAGGCTTTTTAAAGATACCGAGGAACCCCTTCTCCTCCTCGTCAAAACCCTTAAGCTGCGTCACCACATCGGAAAGCATATCCCCGACCTCGCCCAGGTCTTTCGTCTTTACATTTTCAAGCGCACTGCCGGAAAAATCCGCCATTTTTTTCTGTGTGCCTACACCGTACTGTAAAATCGCCGTGGAATTATGCAGGTCAATCTGTTTCGCGAACTCGTCCACCTGCCGTCTCTCCTCGTCGCTTAAGACCGAATCGTCTAAATCGTCCTTAAGCTCCTTTGCCTGCGGAATTTCCGCCAGAGGCTGCTTGTCCTTCACCGCATCTTCCACCTCGCCAAACACCAGAGTCGGCGCCTGCTGTTCCATTACATCAATTTCGTTCATAACTACCTCCTATAGATATCCGTCTTGCTTCAGTATCGTATGTAACGCCGAGATATCCGACTGGATATCCCACGCCTTTTCCCGGAAAAGCTCATCCAAAAACTTTTCAAACGCTTCGTTGATATTATCCACCGCCGTCTCAATTTCCCGCTTCGTCTGTTCGATATTGGATAAGTCAAGCTGCTGGCTGTCCAAATCGCGGTACGCTTCCAGAAGCTTTTTCGTGGTGGGCAGATAAAAGCTCAGCATCTTCCGAAGCTCCGGCGCAAGCTCCGGCTCCTTCTCCACCTGATCGAAAATCCGCGTGACCAGAAGCTCCAGACGGTCCAGCTTATCTGACATTTCCTCGCCGGGAATCTCGTCATTGCACTGCCTAATCAGGCGCACGTAATTTTTTCCTTCCTCGATCACTTCCGCCGCCTCGCCCAGACGCTCCCTCTCCTGCTTCTTACGCTCGTCCGCCAGCTTTTCAATCTCCAGCTTTTTCTGCTCTTCCTCATAATTTTTCTGGGTAAGCATGTACTGGTCGTACATCTCGTCGCTGGCAATCAGGCAGGTCTGCTTCTGATCCAGATGCGCCTGTTTGAACATGCCGAGGTGAATCATCTGCCGTAAGTCCTTTACGATGAAGCGTTCGCTTTTTCCCGTCCGCTGCGCCATCTCCTGAATGGAGCAATACAGCTTATCCTTCACCATGCCGACATATCGCTTATAGCGTTTCGCCCGTCCCGTCAATCTCGCCCCGTGACAGCCGAGCCACAGCCCTGCCGCGGTAAATATCCCCGATATAACCACCGGAACCACAGCCCCGGAAGCCGAATGAATAACCAATTCCCCCACGGAACCAAGAAGTGCAAGCGCAGATATGCCCATCACACCATATCCCGCTCCCATGCACACCACGCCGGACACCGTGCCTTTAGGCGTACTCTGGAACAGTCTGGTATCGGGGCGGGCATTGGGTCGTCGGTACTGCGGCAGATTTGCATATGGACTTACGGGTGCATGTCCTGCGCCCCAGCCTCCGTTTCCGCCGAAGCCCCCGGCACCGCCAGAGCCCCCATTCCCGCCAATACCTCCCGCCGCATGACCGATACTTTCGCCTACCGTCTCCACCGCGCGCCCTATGCCGTTTCCCACGTCGTTGACCGCCCTGTTCACGCTCTCGCCAACCGTTCCCACAGTGCGCCCCACTTCCCGCATGGTGCGGTTTATGGTTTCATTCACCGTGTCGCCGATGTTCTTTCCCAGATTCGTAAAATCGCCCGTGTCCACCGCCTGCTGTACCTGGTTATGGATATCTTCTCCGGCGCGATACCACTCATTCCTGTCCATACTCCACGAACTCTCCATACTCATCCCAGATATTGCATATCCAGGTGCTTCCCTGATTAAAGACAATCTCCTCTCCCGCTTCGTCATAGAACTTCGCAGGCGTAAAATCTCCGTCAAGACGTTTCCATGTGCCCTTTATCACCTTGCCGTTCGTAAAGACAATGGCATCGCCCTCACCGTGTACACCGAAAGCCAGATAATCATGGTCATCCCTCACCTCTCCGTGACAGTACTGGAACGCCACGTTGCTGACCGTGAGCTGCTCGCCCGTAAGCTCGTCAATCTGCTTCTTGCCGTCCTGATAGCGGTAATAAAGCCCGTCATTCTCATGGTACTCAAAATAAGGGTGGTACGCACCGTACCCGCCGGAATTGCTGGCGGACTTTCCGCCCGGATAAATATAGGACGCCTCCTCATTTTCCGTATACTCCGCTCTCACATCATCCGCGGCAAACAGGAAGGGCGGCACATATGCATCATCATAATTCCAGTCATAGCCAAGCCTGTCCACTGCCTTGAACAGACCGTCAATAAAGAGATATCCTGTAAATTCCGTCGCGTAGCCGGGGCGCTTATGTCTGCCGTAGGCTTCGTCCGCCGGATTGTGAATCCCTACCACTGCCGCGCTGACATTGTAATAGTTCGGACGGTTGATAAGCTCCTCTACATAAGGCACCGCCAATCCCCAGTTACAATAAATCGCTTCATATCCCATCGCCTGATAGACATAGTAATCACGGCTTGAACGGACAGGACCGATGCGGTCCAGATCGTCAAAATTTTCAAACACGCCCATCAGACGGGTAATACGTCCTTCCACCGGCGCCTCGTAAATAATACCCGCACGGGAAAGCCCGTACTGCGGCAGCGCCGGCGCATTGTTCGGTATCATCACGGCAATGGGTCTTCTCTTCGCCTGACTGACATCCGTCCACTGACCGGTCAGATAACTCTGTATCTTACCGTCCTTTTCCACCCGCTCAGCAATCACAAGCGACTCCGGCTCTTCCTCTTCCGGCTCCTCCTCCACAACGGGTTCTTCCTGCTCCTCCGGCTCAATCGGCTCGATCTCCAGCTTCGGCGGCTCCGGCTCTTCCTGCTCCTCCTGCGCTTTCGCGCAGCCCGCCAGAAACAACGTCAATATACAAATCAAAAGGATTCTCTTACTTATTCTCTTTTTTGTACTTTTCATATCTTTTTGTATACCTCACTTATCCTTTTCTCATGGTCAGTATCTGTTGCTGCTGCTATTTTATACTACCATAAAAACACAAGAAATGCGAAGGAAAAATAAAAAACCTGCCTCCACCGATAAGTTCCATGAAGGCAGGATTAAATAGCAATCGTTTTTTAATTAATATGCTATCGTCTTTCTCACAATCTCAAATTTCACCGTCACGCTTCCGCCATACTCCGGTGCCATCCCGGTAATTGTCACGCTGCCCTTATTCTTTCCGGACTTATTATTTGCGCCGTAAGATACGGTATAATCTTTTCCCGCCGCAAGCGTCTTTCCGCTGACAGCTTCCTGAACCGTCACCGCAGGCGTCACCTGGCTTCCCGTGTAGACGCTCTCCGCCACCATTATCTGTAAATCTTTCTTTACCAGCTTCGTCTGATAAATCGGCAGCGGCACGACAATCTCCCCGTCCGCCTCATAGCTGCTGTCCGCCTTCGCCGTAATGACGGCTCTGGGCATCAGCTCCTGCAGCTTTTGTACGGCATCGGAGTTCGTCTCGCCGTCTGCGGCATTTTCCGCAGAATTAGCCATATTCCGATACGTCTCCAGATACGCTTCATAATCCGCCTGTGTATTGCACAGATATTGTATTTCATAATCCTTATCCGCACGCAGCGCAGTCCTGCCGTCCATCAGCTTCACCGCCGGCTTATACGCATAAGACTCCACTTTGTTTGGATTATAAATAACAGCCGTTCTTTTAATCTGGATGCTGCCATCTTCAACAGCACGCTTCAGACCGCTTTTCGTAATCTGGAACGTCACGTCAAACTTACCGGCATAATTGCCCTTCCCCTGCACCGTAACCGTGGGCGGCTTCTCTGCAGAAACCTCCGCCACTGCCTTATTATTCTTATATTTGAGTGTGTAGTCTTTGCCGTATTGCAGGACAAACCCTGCCGCATTCGTGAGCCGAATCTCTTCCATAGGCTTCACGCCTGCTTTACAGTAAGGAAAACTCATACTGCCCATGGTCGCCGCGCGTATTACCTGTTCTACATCCGAAATGTCAGCCGCCGCAATCTTAAAGGTTTTCTTAAAGCTGCCGCTGTAGCCTGCCTGTTCCACGCCCTTAAAGGTCATTGTGGCAGTGCCCTTATTCCGGTTTTTGGTATAGGTTATGGTATAATCCGTTCCGTACTGCAGCGCCTTGGGCTCTTCGTTCTTCACGCTGTAAGTTAAAGCAACCCCGTTCTGCGTCAATGCCCTGCCCGTGTACACCTTATTTTCCAGACCATCGACCTGAACGTTTCTCGCCGAGAACGCTCTGCCCGTTATGTTAAAGGTAACCGTCTTCGTTCCGACATACTCCCCGTTTCCGGTGATGATAAGCTCCGCTTTTCCGACCTTATCATTGTTTCGATAACTCACTGTATAGTCACGCTGCGGTGTGAGGAATGTTTTTCCGTATTTCACGGTAAATACATCCGGTCCGTTCACCTGATCCGCAGTCAGTTTTACCGCCTCACCCGTAAACGGAATTTTCTTCAGGTTTTTGCCCAGCGTGATCGCCGCATTTTTCATCAGATGCGCCTTATCCGTCACGTAGATTGTCCTGCAGATGCTTCCCGTATAATTGCCGGTTCCCTCCACCGTCAGCAAAAACTCGCCTTCATATTCTTTCGGAATTTCCGCCTTTTCCAGCTCCACATCCCGGGGCAGACTTTTCCCTGATTGATCGCGGGCATTTTCCGGTGTCAGATGCAGCGTGAAATCCACATCCCGTTTCATGCCCTTGACATATTTGATAGAAGAAAACGGCTTCTGCACCTTTTTCGCCGTCACAAGCTGATCCGACACTTTCAGCGTGACTCCCGCCGCGGCTTTCTCTGTGCCCTCTCCAATCGACGCACGGAGAATATTAAAGTTCACCTTGACGGTATCCTTATTTCCATCCTTGATTCTGTCCGTATAATTACCCTTACCGATAATCTCCACATAGGGAAGCGCCGCATTAAAGTTTTCGCCTTCCCCATTTCCCTGTTTTAGCACGCCATCTATGTTGGCATTGGTATTATTGTAATATTTAATCTGGTAATCTCTGCCGGATTTTAAAAGCACGTCTCCGTCATATACGCTCACCGCCGGCTTGCACGCCTTTCCGGTATAAGTAACGTCGGCTATCTCCTGATAAGCGAAACCGCCGTCCGCTTTCCCTTCTTCCAGCCACTTTGCATACAGCGTCATATCCGCCTGCACGATATCCGCATCGAAATCCCACGCCTTTGTGCATACGGCATCCCGATACCAGCCATCAAAACGATATCCGTCAGCCGTCGGTTCTTCCGGTTTCTGCGCCGTGTCCCCGACTTTCACGCCAATCTGTGCCGCAGGCGCCTTGCCGTGCCCCTGCACATCAAAAATTACCTTACAGGAAACCCATTCACTCGCCACCGTTAATTTGCCATTCTCGTATGTAATCGTATAATTGGTTCCCGCGTCAGCTCCGGAAGGTACAATATCATACTGCCCCGCCTTCGCCGCATCCGCGACAGCACAGGAAAATAGCGGCTTCGTCAAAAGTTCATCTGTCCCCACCAGACCGTTTATCTCATATTCGTACTCGCTGTTTGACGGTATCTCTGCGCCGACCAAAATCGTCTTATCCTTTGCCCGAATTGTAATCTGGGCAGGCTGAATTTCAAATGTCTTACTGATACTGCCAAGATAGCAGCCCGTACCGGTCACGGTCACCGTCGCCGTTCCCGCGTTTTTGTTATTTTCATAAGACAGCTCGTAATCCTGTCCTTCTTTCAAAAGGATGTCAGATGACAGTACCGCAACCTTCGGTTCCTGCTCCGTTCCATTGTAAGTAAACTGATTCGTCTTTAATGCGACATCGGTGTTGTTTCCAAAGCTCTCCTGCGCGGTTACCTCCGCCTCTACATCCAACCCCTGAAATTTCTCTGTGTCGTTCGGTATAAATGCCGCCTGAAAGTTGTAAACGCCCGCTTTATCAAGCGTCCTGTTCTCCTCCCGCCAGATATACATCCCATGCGGATTTTCCGGAAAACCAATCTCGTGAAGACGCTTTCCGACCGGGACCGTCAGCTTCGGCTCTTCCACAATCAGCGTGTCAAAGCTGCCCGTATAGCCGTCGGCAGTCACATTCACCGTGCATATCCCGGGTCTTGCGGAATCAAAGCCGCTGAGCATACTTGCCGTCAGCACGACGGTTTTGGTCTTACTTCCGGACGGGTAGGTAAACGTCCCGCCCTCGAGATTGATCTTCTGCCCTACTTTGTAAGTCGTAACGTCAGGCGCTTTCACCGCGACCATATCAGACTGCCGATATTCACAGTACTGCTCTAAATTAGAGCGCACTTCATCCGCCGTCTTCAATCCCCGCGTAATATACTGCAAACGATTATTCGCGTCGATATAGCACAATACCGGCATGGCAACCGTGGCGTCCGCAACTCCTGCCTCCCGCAAGTACGCCCACATACTGTTCTTATTCTTTGTCGAGGTATCATAGGAAAAGATAATGTCCTCACAACCGTACTGCTTCTGTATTTCCGCCACAGCTTCTTTTGTACCGCCATCCGACTCCAGCGCATAGATATCTATGCCCGCAAACCTGTCGATTGATCTGCTAATGTTATAGATTGTGCTCTGGCAGTTACCGCAGGGATTACGGTAAAAAATCAAAAGCTTCGGTCTGCCGTTTGCGGAAGATGTAAGCATCGTGCCATCAAGCGCGGTGTATGTCTGATACAGATTGTCGAGATTCAGCGCCTTGCCGCTTTCCGGTTCGGGAGCCGGAACGTTACCGCCCACGCTGATATTCGCCTTCAGCACCTCTTCCTTCGCTGTCAGATTCGGATCTTGATGAAGGCTGTAACGCACCGCCCCTCTGTAATACGCGCTGCCGTAAATATAACCGGATGTCGTATCGGCAATAAAGACCGTTTTCTTATCCGCCCCGTTCATGCCTACGCTGTAAATATTCGTTTTATCATTGAAATACAGACGGTCATCAATGCGAAACAGACCGGAATAAGCGCCTGACCAAGCACCAGAACCCATCCAAGCTGTCCATTTGTCAATCTCCTGCAAAATTGTACCGTCCGCCGTAATCTCGTTCAGACTGGTTTTCATCAATGCCGGTTTGTCGTATTGTCCGCGTCCGCCATTAGGCGATATGTAATAGCAGTCGTTATCCGAGAGTATAAGCGGCGACGTACAGTCTGTCCAGAAGGCATTGTCATAACGGGTGTCGGTTGCCTGATAGTTTACCACGCTGCTGCCCTCAGTTACACTCCAATCGTGATGTTTGTGATTCTCATCCTGAAAAGCCGCATCACTGCAGAACATATATTTATGCTGCGCTCTCCCGACAAGATCCCATGTAGGATCGTCCCACGTAACATCCACTTGATAATACTGCCCATCCAGTTTAATCAAATTCCACGCGTGATTCATGACATCGCTGGTGACCATATGGCACTCGATACCCGCCTGATTCAAAAGATATTTATAGGCGAGCGCATACCCCTGACACACAGCGGAGCGGTTTACAAAAACGCCGTATGTAGTAAACACTTCCTGTGGAAGCGTGTTTGCTTCCAAATTCTCCTTGTCATATTCACAGTTAACCGCCAGATAGTCATGTAAAGCAATCGCCTTCTGCAAATCGCTCATGTTTTTGCTCACCACTGCCAGCGCCTCATTAGCCCCATTCTGCCATGCGGAAGCATTTAGCGTGGTGTTATAAGTGATATTGAGACTTATTATCTTCGCCGCGGTACGGCTATAACTAAATCCGTTACCTACATAATAGAGATCCGGATGCTCGTTTAATGTGCCGCTGACCAGCAGCTTTATCTTTGATGGATCCGTTGTTTCATACGGTATATCATATTGGGAAACGTCGATCGGCGTAACACGGTTCTTCATCTGCTGATACAGATAGTCCATAATCTGTTCATCCGTGTAAGCAGACTCCGCGTAAAGCGCAATCCCCTCTTCCGCGGAAGGCGCCCCGCCAAACTGATACGCGCCCTCAATCTCTGCCTCCTCCCATACTTCCGGCTCAGACACGGACATTAAACTATTGCCCGAAATCTGCAGGTCGTTTTCGGAAATGGTCACATCATCTGTAGGAAGCGCCGCATCCGGCTCTCCGTTTTCGTCCTCCGCTTTGTCCTCCGGTGTCTCTTCGCCCTCTCCGTCCGCAGGTATCTCTTCTCCGGGTATTTCCTCATCCTCCCCATCCGAAGGTGTCTGCTCTCCGGATATTTCCCCGTTTTCTCCTTCCGCAGGCGACTGCTCCCCAGAGGGCTCTCCTTCTGCAGGTGTCTCTGTCTGCGCCGGATCATCCTCTTTTCCTTCTCCGCTCTCACCAGAAGCATCCTCGGGCTTATCCGTTCCCGGCTGCATAACCGAGTCTTCACCCGACGGCTCGTTCCCTGAATCCGACCCGGCTTCACGGTCTTCCTGTACAGCAGAGTTCTCCCCCGCTATACTCTCCTGTGCGGGCGGCAGTTCTTGCGCATAGGATATGTTTCCCGGTACTTGTACTGTGGATAAGAACATCACGATTGATAAAATGCCTGCTAAAATTCGTTTTTCTGATTTCATCTCTTTCTCCCTCTGAAAGAACTCTTTCTTATCTTTGCTGGCAAAAGCATTTATTTTTTTATCAGTCTATACCGCATTCTGTCTGTTCCGATAGGTATTGAAATATCTTCTCTAACTGCTGCCTTGTCTTTATCGGCGCTTTTTTATCGACATTTTGTTGTCGGCAATTTGTGCCGATAAATTATTGTCAATCTTATAAGTTAAATTTTTTTACCCAGTGCCAGCTGTAAAATTAAGAAATTTCCTAGCCCCAGGAATTTCTTATTAGTAACTTTTGGTTACTCATTCTTCTGAGCAATGCCTTCCATATTAGATACTCTCTTATCGCAAACTGCTTTCATCAGCTAAATCTATTTGTTCTTTGCAATACTTTTCGACGAGATGTATAAATTCATCCGCCACTACAACCTGACGCTCGGACTCTTCTCTGCTGGCAATATAAAAATCATCATAATCGCTTGCATGGCGAATTTCTTCCGCCTCCCCGATTTTTCTCCCAATATCTCTTGAGAAAATCTCCGTTTTCACATAATTCTTGTTAAAATTCCCTATCGCATCCTTGTGACGCTTAAAAGCATTCCCGTTCAATCCGTGAACTGCATTTACAGCATGGAAAATCGCATAATAAGAACGGTTATTCGCGCTCTTATACTCCCCCGCTTCCAATAATATCCTTGCCGATTTCAAGTTCTCTTTAGCTGTTTGAATACGATATAAACATAAATCTTTTCGCGTCCCTATATCATCTTTAGACTGCTCCATATAAAACCACTCCTTCCTTATTAATATTTGCATAAAACGGATAATTTGCAATCCATTTTTTAAAATGCGTTTCACTCTTAGCAATTGGCTTTATATCAAGGTCATTATCTAAATTAAAATCATAAGTCATATAAGAAAGCTTTTGGCTATATGCCTTTAATTCGAGATCCGATAAATCAAGCAGTATCATAATATCCACATCAGAGTCAGCCCTAAAGTCCCCTCTGGCATAGGAGCCATATAAAATCACTTTCCGCAGATGAGCACAGTATATTTTTTTAATTTCATCAATATACTTTTCCATCAATCCTAGCATCGTTTGCGACATACATCATACCTCCTCTCCTTCTTTTCTCCCCTCTGCGCGAATCGTCCGCTCACATTTATCTTTATCAAACTCCTCCAATACCATTCCCAACACCCCCAATCGATACTTAGTAAGCGTCTCTGTCAAAATCTTCTGCCATATTTAATTCGTATTAGAAAAATCTGACAGGAACTGTCTGAATGTGCGAAAATGCACTTTGTTTTGAATTTCTCTGATGGGTTTATCATAATAGAGGTAAGGGGATTTGTCAACTGCTTTTGGGCGGGATTTGGTTTCTAAATTAATTGTCAATCATTAAAAATTTTGAATTAATCCTCCATTTGATTTTGTTCAATGCAGTATTGTATTGCTCCTTACACAACAAAAGCCAGCCAAACTTTCGCGTTTGACTGGCTTTTTCATATCTAAATTAACTATTTGAAGAATTTAATCGTGTCGTCAGAGAACCGAGCCACATATAGAGTTATTTTACCTGACACCCCGGAGCCATCCCTCAATTTTACCGTAACCGTCATTTTTTCCAGTTCATTTGTATACAGCTTAGTGGTAGAAGACGGTTTAGTGGTAGTTATCCTGCCCGGAATAGGACAAAAGTAATAACATTTATCCTCAATATCATAGTCTTTCCTAAGACCTGGATTTTTCCCGCCAGACACGGTGATTGTATAATAGGGAACCATATATCCTTTCCCATCAGCCGTCACGGCGTAAGCTGTAAGCCCGTTTCCAATCATGAGCTTTTTATATAAGGGAGTAACTATAAATGTATATTTATTGGAAGTTACACCACTGCCATCTGCCGCTGTGGCGGTAATGATAGCTTTTGTACCTACAGGAGCATCCTTTTTGGCCGTTACCTTGCCGTTTTTATCTACGGACACAATCCCCTTCCTATCGGATGTCCATGTCACCTTTTTGTTCGTAGGCATACCATAATTACTGGTATATTTAGCGGACATCTTGATGCTCTTGCCTGCCGCAATATAACCGCCATATCCACTTGTTCCATCTCCCAGATCGCTAAAGTAATCTCCATAACTGTCGGTCGGTCCTATGAATAGCTTGGACATAGGTACAGCGACATTGACTGTACAGGTGGCTTTCTTGTTACTACCATCAACAGCGGCACAGGTGATAGTCGCCTTACCTGAACTTTTGGCAGTAATAGTGACTTTGCCGCTTACTGAATCCTTGGTCACATCAGCAATAGAGGGCGCACTGCTTTTCCAATCTATCAGCCCTGTATCTGCTGTACCCTTGCCTGTTACAGTTGCCGTCAACTCACCCTTTATAGGAGCCATAGAATTTTTCGCAGGAACAAACAGCGTAAGACTCTTTTTGGAAAGCGTAATGGTTGCTATTTCTCCCGACACTATGGTAATCTGGTAGGGATTAGATACTACCTTGGATCCGTCCTTCGCTGTTGCTGTCACTGTGCAGCTTCCTGTAGCACCTTTTTTCGCAGTCACCTTTCCACTGGCGTTTACAGTTACCTTTTCATTGCCCTCAACCTTCCAGTCAAGTTTCTTGTTGGTCGGAACCGGCTTCGTAGAATCAAATGTCGCGGTAAGGCTGATTGATCTCCCGGCAGCTACTTTTGTGGGACCGCTCAGGGTAATACTTGTGACAGGCTGTTTTACCGTCACATTATAAGATGCGCTCTTGTTCCCGCCATCATTGGAGGTCGCTTTAATAACAGCCTTACCGGGCGCAACGGCAGTCACTTTTCCCTTTGCAACAGTGGCAACCTTTGTATTACTGCTGGACCACACTACTACATCAGCCGCCCCATTACTCTGATCCAGTGTGGAATTATCTGTTTTAGTCACTACAAGATATTCCAATAAGCTAATCTCGTCTCCGCTGTTAATACTCTGCGCCTTAGGCGCTTTCTTGGTCGCCTTATCTATAAAAGCTACTTTCTTTATATCGCTTGTTGCAAGTACAGTAATCTCATACTCGCCAGCCTTGCCATTAAAGGTTTTCCCGTCCTCACCGATAGCGGTTGCCTTGACCGTATATGTACCCGCCTCAGTGACCTTCGTTTTCGTATTAAAAGTTTTCACAGTGCCATTTGTTACCGTGATATTCTTGGCTGTATTACCGCCGGCATCAACCACGGTCCATACAACTTCGCCGGAAATCGCATAGGAAGGCTCGACAGCGGCGGTTAATTTCAAGCTCTTTCCCGCCGCAATCTTCGAGACACCGTTGGCTGCGGTTAAAACTACCCTTTCAGGAACCGGTGTCAATATGCAAGCCTTGGAAGCAGCTTTACTCACTTTACCTGTAATCGGGTTAACAGCAATAGCCTTGACAGTTTTATTCTTTGCGCCGCCAACCATAAAAGGAGCCGTGTATTTTTCCCCAACTACAATCTGCCCGTTTTTGTAAGATGGTGCCTTACCATTTGTCGTATAGTAAATCTCTACGCCCACAGCGGTTTTTGTGGAAAGTGTAACCTCTATTTCCTTTGCTTTGTAAGTCTTTCCAGCCTTATCAGTGGGAGTAAGTGTTGGATCAAACCCGATTACCGGCGCATCCGGCGCCGTCATATCCGTAGCAATTTTTAACGCGCCAGGAAGCCAAGTGGTGCCCGCGCCCATGCCAGAATTGGTGCACTTAGTAGTGGATGACTTCATAGCAGAGAGAAGTGCGTCCACTTTCGCTTTTCCTTTTTTCGCATTTATGTCATCTCTGGCGGAGAGAATCACCGCCGCTGTGCCTGCCGCCGCGGGAGACGCCTGGCTAGTACCGCTCATATAGCCATAACTATTATTGTTATCAGGCAATGTTGAATAAATCTGCACACCAGGAAAAGACAGTTTCACAGCACTTCCGTAGTTGGAGAAAGAAGCTCTGGCACTGTTCTGGTCCACGGCGCCTACGGAGATCGCTCCGGGGTAGGATGCCGGGAAATTATTTCCGTTTGTGTCTTCGTTTCCGGAAGAAGCAAAAATCGCCACACCGGCCATATATGCCTCCTGAACAACCTTCGCATAATCGCCTTGATACATCGAGCCACCCAGACTCATATTAATGATATCGTTTCCGTCCTCTACAGCTGCCCTGATAGCGCGCATGATATCACCGCTGTCTGCACTCGCACCTTCACCTTTGGGAAAGACACAATAGCCTCTCACTTTAGCATCAGGCGCAATACCCACACCGCCTTTTCCGTTATCGTCTGCAGCAATAATGCCTGCCACATGGGTTCCATGCGTTTGATTATCCTCATTCAGCTCTGTACCGTTTGCACCACCAACAAAGTTTCTTCCATTTTCTTTAGCGTTAGCGGATAAATCTTCATGACCTTTTTGGAGACCGGTGTCAATCACAGCTACCTTGACTCCCTCTCCCGTAAACCCAGCCGCCCATGCATAACGGGTGCCAATATAGTCATGCTGCCACTGTCTGGCAACTTCGTTTTCAGTAGCCTGTGTGTTTCCTATGGCATTAGTCTCGGACAAATCCTCGTGCAGATAGTTATAGTAATTAGGCCATACAGCAGGCAGCTTGAGATCGGGTTCTGCAGCGGCAGCTACAGCCATAGCCACAGTAGCTTCCTCCGGCAGGCTGATAATCGCCACGTCGTAAGAATAGCTGTCCACGGTACCGCCGAATGCCTCGGCTATCTGTTCAGCTTCTTCCTCGCTTTCCGCCAGATATACCACCTCGCCAAGTTTATAAAGCCCCTCTGCGTCAGGGTAGTCTTCCGCCTTTCTGGTATTTATCTTTACAATATCGCCTACATGGGCAGCCAGCTCTCTTTTACCAGCCATCTGCTGGGAGGACATAGTATAACCGTCGCCCAGTCCCGGGAAGATATCGAAAGCATCCTCTTCCTCATCGGGAAGATCATTCTCGGATATGGTATTTTCAGATATAGTGTCATCTGAGTCCTCTGCGTCCTCAGAAGGCTCTTCGGCTTCCCCATCTTCTTCAATGGGTTCCTCCGGATTCTCCTCCCCTTCGGATGGCTCTTCGGGAATTTCTACATCCTCAGACGGTTCCTCCGGATTCTCCCCTTCATCGGACGGCTCTTCTGTTTCCTCATCTTCGGATGGTTCTTTCGTTTCTCCGTCCTCAGATGGTTCTTCTGTTTCCCCGTCGTCGGACGGCTCTTTGATTTCTCCGTCCCCAGACGGTTCTTCCGTTTTCCCGTCGTCGGACGACTCTTCTGAATTTTCCCCAGCTTCATCAGAAGACTGTTCCGTTGATTCCTCATTTGAAATTTCTTCGGTGTTTTCGTCCCCGGTTTCATCGACGGATTCAGCAGCGAGAGCCGGCTCAGATGCCACAGTTGCCAGCACATCCATGCCTGCTGTGTGGAACAGCAGAGAGCCCGCTAAAAACAATGACAATAGCTTTGCTTTTTTCATTTCGTTTCCTTTCCTTCCCTTTTCCAATCGTTATTTCGTTTACTGTGCTATATGGAGATAATTTTTTGTATTAGGAGCCAACGTCGGATAGTCGTTTTCCATCCCCAAATTAATCAGTTCTGATATATCCTTATCGGTTCGATAGGTCGCCACGCCATACGAATAACTCTCCAACTCAATTCCATACAAATCAGCAATTTCCTGTGCCTCGTCCAGCGTATCCGCCAGAGCAGTCAATATCGACGCTTCATCAGCCTCGTTTTCGGTGCTGTCACCCGAAATATTAATCTCTTCTTCCGGAATGGGCACGGGAGAAGGTAACACCTCATCCGCTGGTTCCCGTTGCGTTACATCCATTATTTCAGTGAGTTCGCGATTTCTGCCACAGCCGTAAAGCCCCAAGACCGAGACCAGAACAATCCCCAAGGCAACAATGATTTTTTTCATTTCCGTTTTCACCTCCTTCTACACCACATAGCTACTACAACTTTGTCCTCACTCCGTTTTTCCCACTCAAAGCCAAAGCATGATGAAATAGATTTTATTTACGAAATAAAAACTTTCCTTCCTCACATCATTCAGCCAATTTACGTATCGTTTCTATTATAGCACACCCCCCCCCCTAAAAAAACCCCTAAAACACACAACAGTAAAATTTTTATAAAATACAACAAAAGGGAGACGACTTCAAAAAGCCGTCTCAAAATTTTATTACTATTATTCTACTACCTTAAACTTATATTTCACCTGCTTGCCGCTGCCGTCCATCGCTTTAATCGTTATCGTGGCAGTGCCTACTTTATCCGCAGACACCCGCACCACATTCTTACCGTTCACCGTACCCGTCATCGCGGACATCACATCGGGCTTGGAAGAGGACACCATCACACCTCCGCGAAGTGACTTGGTATCGCCATAGACCAGGTCATACTGATAATACCCGCCCAATTTATCCCTGTCATTTATTTCCTGATCATCCGTCTGCTTTATCAGTTTTACCTGCCTGCAGGCTTTTGTATCCAATGTCGTTCCTTTATAGCTGAGGTACAGATAATCGACCGGCTCTGTGGTAATATATACCGTATATTTTGCCTGTGCGTTGCTGCCGTCGCACGCCTTTGCCGTTACCGTCACATAATGACTGCTGCCCGTGCCCGTCGCGTCCTTTTTCGCGCTGATTTTTCCGGATCTGTTAATGCTGACATTATTTCCTCCTGTCAGTTCCCAGATTACCTTCTTATTGGAAACCGCGCCATATTCGGATTCCAAAGTTGCCTGCAGCTGCAGCGATTTGCCTTTTGCCACATAATTTCTATTACCGCCCTTCGGGGCAATATGAATCTTAGAAACCGGATTGACAACCGTCACCGTGCAGGTTGTCTTCTTCCTGCTGCCATCCGTAGCCGTCAACGTGATGGTCGCTTTTCCGGTTGCATTCTGACCTGCTTCGAGCGAAATCTTTCCTGTATCTTTGTCCACCCCTGTAACCTTAACAAGCGAATTATTGCTCGTTACGCTGTATGCCTGTGTATTAGCTCCTTCCGAATTGGAAATTTTTGCGTATAATTCCGCTGTGCTTGGAGCAGTGGCAGCTGTCCCCTTTCTAAACAAAGTCAGCCTGCTCACTCTCTTAGACTGCGCATCTACAAGCTCCACTTTACGAATCCCGCCCTTAACCGTCACACTAAAGGCTGCCTTTTTCTTGCTTCCGTCGGTTGCAGCCACCACGATATTTGCCTTCCCATACCGGTTTCCGGTAGCCTGCATCTGCAATCGAAGACTGGACACGATACCCTCGGTCTCTGACGGTGAATATACGATACCCGCCACCCGCACCGCCAATTCGTTGCTGTTTGTGACCTTATAGGCTTTCGGATCGCATTCTCCCTTTACGCCTTTGAGGAATACCACAATCTCTTTTTCACTAACTTTTTCCGCACTGACCCCTTTCGTGTACAGAGTGAGATTCCTATCCGCTTTATTCGCTAATGTAATGCCGCTGATGGCACCCCCGACAACGACGATCGTCTTTGCTGCGCTTGCTTTCTGTCCGTCAGCTGCCTCCGCCGTCACAACATACTGCCCCGCCTTAGCCTTCGCTTTGACTGTAATCCTGCCGTTTGTCTTATTGATCGTGACATTCTTCATATCCTCGGCGGTCGCGTTATTGTCAGGTCCCGGCGCGATACTCCAGTTTATCTTCTTATTTGCGGGTTTTTCCGGAAATACCTGCGCCTTAAGCGCAATGCTCTTTCCCCGTGCGACTGTGGGGTAATCTTCCTCCGTATCCCCGTATTTATCCTTGTCCGAAGTAATCGTAATCTTTGTGATGGCATTCTTAACCGTAATGGTAATCGTCGTTTTCTTACCAAGATTATCGTCCGCTTTCACGGTTATGGTGGTCGTTCCAGGCGTCTTTCCCGTAACCTTACCCGCCGCATCCACGGAAGCGACCGCCGGTTTGCTGCTTGTCCATTGCAGCCGCCCTTTCAGAGCCTCCCTGTCCGCAATCTCCTTTAACGGCGTACCTTTTTGCGCTGTCAGGTCCTTCTCCTTCGCCACCACATAGTCAAATAAAGAAACCTCGTCCCATTCCGTATTCGATTCATGCTGTCTGAGCCACAGCACTTTCTTAATCGGGTTCGACGGCTTATCCTGAAACGTAATCTGCTGAATCGTCGTATTCGATTCAATCACTTCAATCGTGTATTCCGCCTTTGCTGCCGTATTCGCATCGGGATTATCCTGCGCTGTCACAGTCACCTTATATTTTCCAGCAGCCGCCTGATCGGTCGTCGTGATCTTTCCCCGTTTAGAATCAATCTTAATCCTGGTCTCATCAACCGGCTTGCCGTCCTCGGTCTGCAATGTCCACATCACAGCTTTCTTTGTGGCATAGACCGGCGTAACGGCAGCTTTAAGCTGAATCGCCTTTTTCTTCTCCACCCGTGTCGGTCCCGATATGACAATTTCCTCCACATAAGGTTTAAGCGTCCATGTGACTGATTTGATGGGACTGACCGCTCCTGACGGGCTCACCGCCATCGCCTTGACAGTTCCTTTCGCGGCGGTTTTTCCGCTGACCGTAATCGTTTCCAGAGAAGCGCCCTGCTCCGTACCCGGTCCGGCTTCCCCATTCTTGCAGACGGGATTTTTACCGTTGGTGGTATAAAAAATCCGCATATCCGTCTGTGCTTTCATCTTGATCGCCAGCGACTGCGCCGTATCGTTTGACGTGTCAACGCATTCGATCGTGGGCGCTTTCGGCTTCTCCGCCGCAGCAGTCAGGTTAAATACCTTCGTCAGGCTGGTGACTCCCTTACCCATACCTGAACCGGCAGGCACTGTATTCTCCTGCATCACCCTTTTGAGAGCGTCAACCTTCTCTCCGCTCTTTTCCGCCGGTATTCGATCCAATCCCGCCGACAAAATAACCGCTGCTTCCCCTGCCGCTACAGGAGTCGCCTGCGATGTGCCCGACAAAACCTTATAACCGTTATTCGCAGTGTTAATGCCAATAGACCATATATTGACACCGGGAGCGCTCAAGTCAACCCACGGTCCATAATTGGCGAAAGACGCTCTCTGATTATTGTTGTCTACGGCGCTGACACAAATCACATTCTCCAATGCCGCAGGATATGTCATGTTATTTCCGCCATTGTTACCGGATGCCACGAAAACCGCAATACCGCTTTCATATGCCTGATCAATAACTTTCTCAACAGCAGGATTATAGCCGATTCCTCCCAGACTCATGTTAATGATATCTACATTTTCGGACTTGGCATAATTGATACCTTGAATAACATTGGAATCGTTGCCAGCTCCCTTATTGTTCATCACCTTTACATTGACAATCTCCGCCTCCGGCGCAATGCCCGCACCGCCCATGCCATCTAATTGCGCCCCGATAATACCTGCCACATGGGTTCCATGTCCGTGGCCATCCAGCCAGTTTTCTTCCTCCGTTTTATTCGCCTGTATATCGCAGTGCACAGAATCTTTCTCACTGGGAGTTAGCCCTGTATCCAGAACGGCAACCTTGATGTGGTTCCCTTTATATCCCTCTTTCCACGCATAGACGGAACCAACGTTAACATGCTGCCACTGATAGTATGTACTGTCGTAGCTCATGTTTGGCTCTCCCAGATCCTGCACTGCTTCCGCATAGGCTTCCAGTGACGGTTCCTCCGTCAATACCGTATCCGCGGAAGCATCCTCCGGCTCGTATTCTTCCTCCGCGACTGTCAGAGAAGCGTTCTCCTGCGGCATTTCCTCCTCATAGACATAACGATAGTAATCCGGATAAACCGCCGGAAGATTGTTTTCCATATCGGAAGCTGCCATCAATGCCTCCCCCACAGAGGTATCCTTTGTCAATTTCAATACCACGACGCCCTCGTCATACTCAATCAGCTCCGCGCAGTAAGCGTCTGCGATATCCTCCGCCTCCTCCCGCGTATCCGCAAAGGCAAACACCTGTCTTTCTACATAGGTCTTCCCCTCCTGAGACGCATCAAACTGCTCCATAGACGCGGAAAGCGCCATCTTCATCTCCTTTTGCTCCGATGACAGCATGTAGCTGGATGGCATCTCCGAAAACTTATCCGCATCAAGCTCTTCCTGAGTCTCCTCTTCCAGTGCATTGTCTGAAACCGATATCTCTTCTCCGTCCTCAGCGTCCTGCCCCGGCTGTTCCTCCGCCGGCTGCCGGTCAGCTTCGTCCTGTCCCTCTGCCGGTTCCCAATCTTCGGGCGTTTCCCCATCCGAAGCCGTATCGTCTGCCTCACTCTGATCCGCATCGTTTTCCCCGGATTCTTCCTGATTGTCCGGGTTCTCCGTTTCTGCATCCACACTTTCGCCGTCGGTCACTCCATTTTCCTGACCGTCTGAAATATCCTCGTCCACCGCTCCATCAGGATTTTCGTTCTCCCCGCCGTCTTCCACAGACACTTGATCTGCGTTCTGCTCTGTCGCATAAACGAGCGTCGTTCCACACGCGGGCTCTGCAAGCAAAGCCGCAGACAGCAGAAACGCCAATATATGTTTACTCATCTTCTTTATCTTCATTTTCTTTCTCCTGCAAGTCCCGGACAATTTATGTATTGTTTCAATTATATCACAATCCTTGCGAAAAGTCCCCGCGTTCCCAACAGTAACATTTTGGGTTTTGCGGCAAAACAGAGACGGCTGCAGGAATCGCTCCTGTAACCGTCTCTGTTCCTCATTAATCCATTCCTAAAACTTAAACTTTTTCTTCTTTTTTCCACTACCGCCCGTCGGCTCCTCAGCCGTATCGGAAGTTATGTTCTTTGCCGCGTTCAGGCTGTCGCCCGTGCACTCGTCAAACTGCTTCAAAAGCTCTTTCGCTTCATGGGACAGTTTGTCTGGCACCTGCACCACCAGCGTCACGTAATGGTCGCCGCGCACGTCTTTATTTCTGAGCGAAGGCACGCCCTTGCCCTTTAAGCGGACCTTGGTGTCGGTCTGTGTCCCCGCCTTCACCTCGTAAATCACCCTGCCGTCCACGGTGTCGATCACAATCTCACCACCCAGAGACGCGATAGCGAAGGACATGGGCACGGTAGAATAAATATTTTCATCCTGTCTCTGGAAGATGGGATGCCTTCCCACTACCACCTCGACCAGAAGGTCTCCTCTCGGTCCGCCGTTAGAACCCGGCTCACCCTTATCGCGGATGCGGACGCACTGTCCGTTGTCGATACCCGCAGGGATGGAAACCTGTATCTTCTTTTTGTTGGCAATATAGCCTGTGCCGCGGCAGTCGGGACATTTGTCCTTGATCACCTTGCCCGTGCCGTGACAATCGGGACAAGTCTGCACATTACGCACCGTACCGAAGAAGGACTGTGAGGTAAACACCACCTGCCCCTTACCGCCGCACTTGCTGCATGTCTCGGGACTGGTTCCCGGCTTCGCGCCGGTTCCGTGACAGGAGGTACACTCATCCTTAAGGGTCAGCTCAATCTCCTTCTCCACGCCAAAGACCGCTTCCTCAAAAGCAATGCGGACGCTGGTCCTTATGTTTGCACCTTTCATGGGACCGTTGCTTCTACCGCCGCCGCGCCTGCTGCCGCCAAAAAGATCCCCGAAAATATCGCCAAAGATATCGCCGAAATCCGCGCTGTTGAAATCGAAGCCGCCGAAACCGCCTGCGCCGCCCGCACCGTCGAAGGCAGCATGACCATATTGGTCATACTGTCTCCTCTTTTCAGGGTCGCTGAGAACTGCATAAGCTTCCGAAGCTTCCTTAAATTTTTTCTCCGCTTCCGCGTCCCCGGGATTCATGTCGGGGTGGTATTTCTTAGCCAGAACTCTGTATGCTTTTTTTATGGCGGCGTCGTCAGCGCTTTTCTCTACGCCGAGCACCTCATAATAATCCCGTTTTTGTTCTGCCATGACTATGCCCTTCCTTGGATTAACTGTTTAAAAACATCCTGTTTACACTTCCCGGAACTCCCCGTCAACCACATCATCCGCACCGCCGTTGTCCTGCTGAGCCGCTTCCTGCGCGCCGCCCATGTTACTCATATCAGGACCGCCCTGTGCCTGCTGCATGTTCTCATACATCTTCGTGAACAGGGACTGTGCGGAGTTCGTCAGCTTCTCCTTCGCCGCTTTCAGCTCGTCAAGCTGGCTGTCGGTAAGCTCCTGATCCTTGGTCTTTTCCAGAATATCCTTCACCGCCTGCAGGTCAGCTTCCACGCCCGCCTTCTCGGAAGCGTCGATCTTGTCGCCCACCTCATTCAGCGCTTTCTCGGTCTGGAATACAAAGGAATCTGCGTCGTTTCTCGTGTCAACCGCCTCTTTGCGCTTCTTATCCTGCGCTTCAAACTCTGCCGCTTCCTTAACCGCCTTCTCAATCTCGTCGTCCGACATGTTGGAGCCTGCGGTGATGGTGATATGCTGCTCCTTGCCCGTGCCCAAATCCTTTGCGGACACATTTACGATACCGTTGGCGTCAATATCGAAGGTCACCTCGATCTGCGGTACGCCGCGCATTGCTGGCGGAATGCCGTCTAAGCGGAACTGTCCGAGGGACTTGTTATCCTTTGCAAACTGTCTCTCACCCTGCAGCACGTTGATATCCACGGCCGTCTGGTTGTCGGAGTAGGTGGAGAACACCTGACTGTGCTTCGTAGGGATGGTTGTATTTCTCTCAATCAGTCTGGTCGCAACACCGCCTGCTGTCTCAATAGAAAGTGACAACGGTGTCACATCCAGCAGGAGGATTTCACCTGCGCCCGCGTCGCCCGCAAGCTTACCGCCCTGAACGGAAGCGCCCAGCGCCACACACTCGTCGGGATTCAAAGACTTGCTCGGCTCCTTGCCTGTGAGCTGTTTTACCTTCTCCTGCACGGCAGGCACACGGGTGGAACCGCCCACCAGAAGCACCTGTCCGATATCCGAATTGGTCAGACCCGCATCCTTCATCGCGTTCTGTACGGGGATTGCGGTGCGCTCTACGAGGTCGCTCGTCAGCTCGTCAAATTTCGCTCTTGTCAGGTTCATGTCAAAGTGCTTGGGGCCTTCCGCTGTCGCCGTGATGAAAGGAAGGTTGATGTTCGTCGTCGTAGCGGAAGAAAGCTCCTTCTTCGCCTTCTCAGCCGCCTCCTTCAATCTCTGGAGCGCCATCTTATCGTTGGACAGGTCTACGCCCTCCTGCGCTTTGAACTCGGAAAGCATCCAGTCGATAATCTTCTGGTCAAAGTCGTCGCCGCCCAGATGAGTGTCGCCGTTTGTGGCAAGCACTTCGATAACGCCGTCCCCGATTTCAATGATGGACACATCAAAGGTACCACCGCCCAGGTCATATACCATAATTTTCTGTTCTTTTTCATTGTCAAGACCGTAAGCCAAAGCCGCCGCGGTAGGCTCGTTGATGATACGCTTAACGTCCAGACCCGCAATCTTGCCCGCGTCCTTGGTTGCCTGTCTTTGGGAATCGTTAAAGTATGCGGGAACCGTGATAACCGCCTCCGACACCTTCTCACCCAGATAATTCTCCGCGTCCGCTTTCAGCTTCTGCAGAATCATTGCGGAAATCTGCTGCGGGGAATACTTTTTGTCCCCGATGGTACGTCCTCTGTCCGTACCCATATCTCTCTTGATGGAAGCGATGGTGTTATCCGCGTTGGTAACCGCCTGACGTTTCGCAGGCTCGCCGACAAGTCTCTCGCCGTTCTTCGTGAAAGCCACGACGGACGGTGTAGTCCTTGCTCCTTCCGTATTCGCGATAACAGTGGGCTTGCCGCCCTCCATAACTGCCACGCAGCTGTTTGTTGTTCCTAAGTCGATACCGATAATTTTACTCATAATATTCTCCTTTTCTGAAGCGCTTACCGCTCCCACATTTTATATTGATATTGTCCATTATTCTTCTCACTCTACGACCGCCACCATACTGTGTCTGACCACGCTGTCCCTGTAAGTATAGCCCTTCTGCAGCTCCTGGGCGATCATGCCGGATTCAAACTCCTCGCTCTCCGTCTGCATCACCGCATTGTGGAACTCGGGATTAAATTCCTCCCCGACCGCCGGAATCGGCTTCACATCCAGATTTTCCAGCTCTGTCATAAGCTGCTTGTAAATCATCTGCATACCCTGTGCGATCGCACCGTCTTTCTCCTCCTCGGGTACGCTGGCGAGTCCTCTCTCAAAGTTATCCACCACCGGCAGAATCTTTTCAATCACGCTCTTGGCGCCGGTCTCAAACATCGCCGTCTTTTCTTTCTCAGTACGTTTGCGGAAATTGTCGAACTCCGCCATCTGGCGCTTCACCCGGTCTTCCAGCTCTTCCACTTTCTCCTTTAGGGCGTCCTGCTTTTTGTCCTTTTTCTTCTTTTCTTTCTTATCGCTCTTCGCGGCTTTCTCTTCTTCTCCCGCCGAAGGCTCGCCGGACGCTTCCTCCTGCCCTTCCTGCTGCGGCATATCCTGTTCTTCCCGCTCTTTTTCCTGTTTATCCATTTCCTCTGCTGCCACTGTGCTCATCCCTTTCTCTTACTCCGTTTATTTCTTATATAAATCATCCAGCTGATGCTTTAACAGCCTGAGATTGCTCACCACTTTTTCATAATCCATTCGTTTCGGACCGATGATGCCGATGGTTCCCTTCATGCCCTCGTCCAGCTCGTAAGTCGCCGTCACAATACTGCAGTCCTTCATGCCTGCCACCGGCGTCTCGTCGCCGATGTAAACCTGTATGCCTGTGTTATTATCGCCCGAGAGATTATCCTGCACCAGCTCGCTCAAAAGCTGTTTTTCCTCAAAGGTGGTAATCAGTTCGCTGGCTCTCTCATGGTCCGCAAGCTCCGGATACTTGAAGAAATTTTTCGTACCACTCGTATAAATCTCTAAATCTTCGTCCGCTTTGATCGCTTCTGCCACCGCGTCTATCACATGCGCCACAATCTCGCTGTGAATACCCGCCTGCTGCTTCATGGCTGCAATCATGCTCAGATTAATCTCTTCCAGAGAAAGTCCGTTCAGGTGGGTGTTTAAAAGGATATTCAGCTTCAAAAGCGTCTCGTCGCTCAATTCCTCGGATACCGTAAGCATGGAGTTCTTAATCACATTTCCCTCTACCACGATAACCGCCAGAATCTGTCCGGTGTCAACCCGGGAAAGCTGGATAAATTTCAGCTTATTGCGGTGGTACTGAGGGGCGGAGATCATTGCCGCGTACTCGGTATTGTTGGCGAGTACCTTTGCTGCCTGCTTGAGAAGGTGGTCCATCTTATCCTCCTTCTTAAGAAGCATCTCCTTCATCTCCTCGACTTCCCGCTCCTTCTCCTCCATCATCTTATCCACATAAAGACGATAGCCCTTATCGGAAGGAATCCGACCCGCGGAAGTGTGTGGCTGCAAAATGTAGCCCAGCTCTTCCAAATCCGCCATCTCGTTCCGAATGGTCGCGGAGCTTAAGTTTAAATCGGTGTACTTGGAGATTGTGCGGCTGCCTACCGGCTCACCTGTCTCCAAGTAGTTTCGGATGATGGCTTGCAATATGATATATTTTCTTTCGTCCAGCTGCATACCACATTCCCTCTTGTCGGATTGTTAGCACTCGACTCATTGGAGTGCTAACACCTTCTGGTAGTAAGGTATCACTTCTTTTTTCCCTTGTCAACATCTGAGCGGAAAAAATTTTATTAAAAATGTATGAAATAAAAAGAACGGTCAATTTAGCATACCCTAAACTGACCGCCCGCATTCTTTCTGACAGGAACGATTAGATATTGAACTGACCTCTCTCCTCGCCGTTAATCACATAGTAAACTACGCTCTCCTCGGGCTTCACATAAAGCTCTACGGCTTTGAAATCGCCAACCTTCTTTTTCAAATCATACTTCCACACATCCTTGGCAATCTTTACAAGATCCTCTGTGGTGTATGTCTTGCCGGAGAACTGTACATGCACGGTCTCCTTTACTGCTGCCTTTCTGGTAGTCGTCGTCTTAGCAGCCGTCTCCTTCTTCGCTGCCGCGGGCTTTCTGCCGGGCTTTTTCTTCTCCGCCGCAGGCTTTCTGCCGGGTTTCTTTTTCTCTGCCGCGGGCTTTTTCGCCGCTGCTTCCTTTCCTTCTTCTTTCGCCTTCTCAGCTACAGGCTCCGTCTTCGCCGCAGGTGCTGCCCCAGATGTCGCTGCCGTCGTTGTCTTTGTATCTGCCGCTTTGCTAGCTTCCGGTGTTGCAACCGGCTTCTTGATTTCTGCCATGAGTAATCTCCTTCCCCACTTTCACTACTACTTTTTCATAATTCCGATATGTTAGCTGTAACGCCATGCATCCCCGCAAAACCTGCCTGCTACATGACCCTGATATTTGTATCTTATCTCAATAAAACGGGGCTGTCAACTAACAATCTGTAACAAATAGTTAATTTTTTATCATATAATCTTATACGAATTGACCGAAACAGTCCCAAAAAACGCTCCATTTTACGCCTTCATGCCAGCGCAAAGTATAAAAGCACCAGTGCGCCGAGCAAAATTCTGTACCAGCCGAAAACTTTAAAATCATGCTTTTTGATATAGCCCATCAGGAAACGGATCACCGCCACGGACACTACAAAAGCCACCGCCATTCCCACCGCCAGAATGACAATTTCCTCTCCTGTAAAGGAAAATCCGAACTTTAAAAGCTTAAGCAGACTCGCGCCTAACATAACGGGAATCGCCAGAAAGAAAGTAAACTCCGCCGCCACGGTTCTCGACACGCCGATTAGCAGCGCCCCCACAATGGTTGCGCCGGAGCGGGAGGTTCCCGGGAACACCGCCGCTATCAGCTGAAAAACGCCAATCATCAGCGCGGTCTGGTATGTAATATCGCCAAGTTCCGTAATCTTGGGCGTCATAGTCTTATTCCTGTTTTCAATCAAGATAAAGGCGATACCGAATACAATCAGCGCGATTGCCACGCACCACGGATTATAAAAAAGCGCGTCGAGCACATCGTCAAAGGCAAGTCCCACGACTGCCGCCGGAACACATGCCACGAGAATTTTAAACCAAAGCACGAAAATGTCCTTCTGCACCACCGGCTTCTCCCGAAAGCGGAAGGGAAATATTTTATTCCAGAAAAGAAGCACCACCGCCAGAATCGCCCCGAGCTGGATGACAACCAAAAACATCTCCCAGAAATCCTCACTCACGTTCAGGGTCACAAACTCATTCAAAAGTATCATATGTCCGGTGCTGCTGATGGGGAGCCATTCCGTAATGCCCTCCACGATACCGAAAAGCACCGCCTTTAAAATTTCTATGATATCCATGTTTCCCTCCCTACTCCAGATACTCTAATAAATCCAAATAACATTCCTGCGCGTCGCGATAGCCCTCCTCATAGAGCGCCATCATCTTTTCCCTATCCTTCTCAATCCTGCCGACTTCGCTTTTGCGTTTCGGGCGGATGACGAACAGCTCACCTTTTTCTTTCTTTTCTTCTATATATTGTACTGTGGCATTGTAGGAAAGATGCCTTTCGCGCATCAGTTCGTACACTTGCGGGTACCGCAGATACCGTGCTCTCACCAGCGCAAGTTCCGCTCCGGCGGGCTGTCTGACAAAGCCCTCCTCTTTGGTCATGATCACCACGTTTTTCCTGTTGCCGTCCTGTATGGACTTCCTGATTGGAATCGAATCACTGATGCCGCCGTCCAGATAAAGCCTGCCGTCTATCTTTACATTCCGCGATACCAGCGGCAGGGAGCTTGACGCCCGCACCGCTATAATATCTTCCCGCAAATCTTTCATCGGAAGATAAGCCGGCTTTCCCGTCTCAATATCCGTCGCCACCGCAAAAGCCCTGCCCTCAAATTTCGCCGCCGCATCAAAATCATATGGGTCAAGATAATTCGGAATCAGGTTATAATTCATATCCACCCCGAAGAGATCGCCTGTCGTAAAAAGGCTCCACTTCCCGCAATACTGCTTCATATCCAGATAATTCACGCCGATGCGTAACGACCGTCCCCTCTGTCCGGACATATAATTGCAAAGATGACACGCCCCCGCCGACACACCGTAATTGTCGGAAAACGCAATCTCTTTCTCCATAAAATAATCCAGAACGCCGGCGGTGTAAATGCCCTTCATGCCGCCGCCCTCCAGAACCAGTCCTGCCTGATACATCATAGTAAAACTTCCTTCCCGAAACTTAGTAAGTTTCTTTCATAAACCTCCGGAATGCCTCCAGCGACCGCTCCACCTTCTCCGTGTCGATACAGTAAGCAATTCTAAAATACCCTTTCACCCCGAAGCTGTCGCTGGGCACGAGAATCAGGTCATACTTCTTCGCCTTTTCGGAAAAAGCAATCGCATCCGGCTCCGGCGATTTCGGGAACATGTAGAAAGTGCCGCCCGGACGCACGCACTCGAAACCGAGCGTCGTAAGTTCCTTATATAATATGTTCATGTTCGTCTCATAGACCGAGAGGTCCGCCGTCAGGTCAAGCACTTCCGCCACCGCAAGCTGAATGATGGAGGGCGGACAGTTGTGCCCTGTTCCTCTGGAAATCTGACTGCACATCACGCTGATAATGTCCGCATCCGTACACTTCGGATTCACCGCCACATAGCCGATCCGCTCTCCCGGCAGGGAAAGGGATTTGGAGAAAGAGTAGCAGGAAAGGGAATTGTCATAAAATTTGGAAGGATAAGGCGCATCCACCCCCGCAAACACAATCTCCCGGTAAGGCTCGTCGGAAATCAGGAAAATGTCGTGACCGTACTGTTTCTGCTTCTCCTCCATAATCCGCGCAAGCTCTTTTATGGTCTCCATGGAATAGACCATACCCGAGGGGTTGTTCGGCGTATTGATCAAAACCGCCATCACCTTCTCCGTCAGCATCTCCTCAAACGCCTCAAAGTTAATCTGGAAGTTTTCGGTGTCCGCCGGCACCACCTTAAGCACCGCCCCTGTCAGATTCACATAAGGCGCATACTCCGGAAAATAGGGCGCAAAGATAATCACCTCATTTCCCGGCTCCGTCACACACCGCACCGCATGGGCAATCGCCCCCGCCGCGCCGGTGGTCATAAAAATGTGATTGCCCGTGTAATTCATCCCAAATCTCTTGTTGAGGGAAGCCGCCACCTTATCCCTGACGGACGGAATGCCCAGACTCTGGCTGTAGCCGTGCAGCTCCATGGAATCCTTCTCCTGCAGCAGCTTTATCATCACATCCGTAAACTCCTGCGGCACCGGCACCGACGGGTTCCCCAGACTGAAATCAAATACATTCTCATATCCAATCTCCTGCCCCCTCGCCGTCGCAAACTCCGAAAGCTGCCGAATCACCGATTTTCCCTGCAGCATGTCCTTATATTTTTGTACGATCATAGCTCATTCTCCATTTCTGTTTGTATTTACTTTGCCTTCAAATGCAGCAGCCGCGCCTTGAAATCCCCACTGATTGGCGGCACATTGATTCCCGCATAGTGCAGCGTATCGCCCCTGTATTCGATCTGCCGGATTTCCTGCCAATCCTCCGTATTCTCAATCACATAGGTTTTCTCCGGATCAAGCCCCGGAATGCGGATTCTCCTGCTATGAACATTAGGCTGTCCCAACACTTGCACATAGGTGACAAGCGCCTCGCTCTTATCCTTCGCCACCACCGCGTAGCAGTCGTAAAAATGATTCTCCGCGTAACGCGCGATACGGTAATAATCGCCCTGCCGCACCAAATCATTATATTTATGGTACATCGCCACCTGAGCCGGTATCATGTTCCGATCCGCCTCGGGAATCTTCGTCACATCCAGCTCATAGCCGAAGGTGCCCGCCAGCGCCACATAGCCCCTCGTCTCAAAGGGCGTCGTCCTGCCCACCGTGTGGTTCGGGCAGTCGGACACATGCGCGCCCATCGTGGAAAGCGGATAAATCAGCGCCGTGCCTGCCTGAATCGACAGCCGCTCGATGGCGTCCGCGTCATCCGAACACCAAATCTGAGGACTGTAATAAAGCATACCCGGATCGAATCTTGCCCCGCCGCCGGAACAGTTCTCCAAAAGAAGATGTGGGAAGTCCGTAATTAGCCGCTCCTGCATCTCATAGAGTGCAAGGGTCTGCCTGTGCACCAGCTCGCCCTGTCTGTCCGCCGGAAGACCGAAGCTGCCGAAATCAGAAAGCTGTCTGTTCATATCCCATTTCACATACTCGATATTCGCACTGTGAAGCACAGCCGCAATCCTGTCGTAAATGCAGTCGCGCACTTCCTTTCTTGTCAAATCCAGCACGTACTGATTTCTTGCCAAACTCCCCACCCTGCCGGGAATCTGAATCGCCCAGTCAGGATGTTCTTTATACAAATCGGAATCGGGGGAAATCATTTCCGGCTCCACCCAGATACCGAATTTCATCCCCAGCTTGTTGACTTCGTCCACCAGATATTTCAATCCGCCTTTCATCTTGGACTCATTCACAAACCAATCACCCAGACTAGAATTGTCGTCATCTCTGTGACCGAACCACCCGTCGTCCATCACGAGCATTTCTATACCGAGCGCGGACGCCTGCCTTGCAATATCTAAGAGCTTATCCGTATCAAAGTCAAAGTAGGTCGCCTCCCAGTTGTTGATCAGAATCGGTCGTTTGTTGTCCTTATAAATGCCTCGAATCAGGTGATTCCGGTACAGCTCGTGGAAGTTTCTCGTCATGCCGCCAAGTCCCTCCGCGGAGTACATGCAGATTACCTCAGGTGCCTGAAAGCTCCCGCCGGACTCCAATTTCCAGCAGAAATTCTCCGGATGAATGCCCATCATCGCGCGGATGCTGCCAAACTGGCTCTCCTCAATCTGCGCGATAAAATTGCCGGAGTAGACGAAGTTCATGGCGTAAACATCGCCCGTTTCCTCCGTCGCCGTCTTACTCTTCCATGCCATAAAAGGGTGCTCCTGATGGCTGGACTCCCCGCGCACCGATCCGACGCTCTGCTTGCCCTTCCGAATCGGATACGTCTCAATTGCCCGCTCTCTCGCCCAGGAACCATGCAGGGTAATCATCTCGTAATCGTCATTATCCATATCGATACAGGCGGATAACACTTTCGTCAGATAAACCGCTTCGCTGCCGTTATTTATCACTTTCACGCTTCTGGCAATCGCATCCGTGTCCGCAAAAACGCTGTAGGAGAGAACTACCTGCAATTTCAATACCGGGTCTTCACAGGTAATCTCCAGCGTCCTGCACTCGCCCTTTCCGCCGAAGGTCGCCGGGAGCCCATCAAGCGCTTCTTTTCCGTCATAAATACGATGGGACACATAGGAAAGGGAAACGCCCGTGTGCCCGGACAGCGTGCGCACAGAGAGCGTCCCTTCTCTGTAATCGCCCAGATTGTGTCCCGTATATTCCATCGGAAACGTATCTAAAAAGGAAGTTCTGTCTCTATTGTTTTCCGAGGGCACAAAAGGCGGCTCCCCCGTGCGCATCAAATACGCCAGGTCATCCGAGCCAAGGCTTCTGCCGTAATACACATGTCCGAGAAAGTTCTCCTCGTCCACCACGCCGATGCAGTAACTCGTGTGGGGCGTGTCCAGTTTAAAAACTCTGTTTTTTTCATTGTAAGTAATGTTCATGATTTCATTTCCTTTCTATATATCCTCCGCCCATGCAAGCGCACATCTGACGGCGCGTTTCCATCCTTTTACAAGCTGCTCCCTTGTCTTTTCTTCCATCGTCACGTCAAACCGCTTTCCGAGCTGCCAGTTTTCACTAAGCTCCTCCGTGCTCTTCCAATACCCTACCGAAAGTCCCGCCAGATACGCCGCGCCCAGAGCCGTCGTCTCGATACAGCTCGGACGGTGTACCGCCTGCCCCGTGATATCCGCCTGAAACTGCATCAGGAAATCGTTGGCGCTGGCGCCGCCATCCACTTTAAGCTCGCTAAGAGGAATCCCGGCGTCCTTCTCCATCGCCTTCAGCACGTCCATCGACTGATAGGCAATGGACTCTAACACCGCCCGCACAAAATGCTCTTTCTGGCAGCCTCTCGTGATGCCCACCACAGTACCGCGCGCATACGGGTTCCAGTAAGGCGTTCCCATGCCCACAAAAGCGGGCACCACATAAACGCCGTTTGTATCAGGCACGCGCATGGCATACTTTTCGGAATGCTGCGCTATCTTCATCATCCGCATTTCGTCCCGCATCCACTGTACCGCCGCGCCCGCCACAAACACGCTGCCCTCCAGCGCATACGACGGTTCGGAAGTATGCCCCGCCGCCATGGTAGTGAGCAGACCGCTCTCGGAAGCGATTGCATCTCTGCCCGTATGCATGAGCAGAAAGCATCCCGTCCCGTATGTATTTTTCACCTGCCCCGGCGCAAAACAGCACTGACCGAAAAGCGCCGCCTGCTGGTCGCCCGCCGCACCCGCAATGGGAACGGGAGCGCCGAAGATACTCATATCGCTTTCACCGAATACCGTACCGGACGGCTTCACTTCGGGCAGCATCTGCTTAGGAATCCGCAGCATGGAAAGCAGCTCCTCATCCCATGCCAGCGTATGAATGTTATAGAGCATGGTGCGGGAAGCGTTGGTATAATCGGTAGCATGAACTGCTCCTTTCGTGAGCTTCCAGATGAGCCACGAGTCCACCGTGCCAAACAGCAGTTCCCCGCGCCCGGCTCTCTCCCGCGCGCCTTCCACATGATCTAAAATCCAGGCAATTTTGCTCCCTGAAAAATAGGCGTCCGGCACAAGCCCCGTCTTGGCGCGTATCATGTCCGTATAGCCCTGCGCTTTCAGCCCGTCTATAAATTCCGCCGTTCTGCGGCACTGCCACACGATTGCATTGTACACCGGCTCCCCGGTTTCTCTGTCCCACACGATCGTCGTCTCGCGCTGGTTCGTGATGCCGATACCCGCAAGCTGCGAAGCATCCGCACCGATATTTGCCATCGCTTCGATAGCTACCGCCAGCTGTGACGCCCATATCTCGCGCGGATTATGCTCCACCCAGCCCGCCTGCGGGTAAATCTGGGTAAACTCCTTCTGCGCCATACTGCAGATATTCCCTTGTTTATCAAACAAAATACAGCGGGAGCTGGTCGTCCCCTGGTCTAATGCCATAATATATCGCTGCATCCTTACCTCCTGCAAAATACTTTATTCAGTATATAATACTTGGCGGCAGTTCGTCTATAGTTATCTTCCCGGCATCCGCCGCCTTGTTGCGCTTTCTATCCTGTTTTTATGCTTCTATATACAGCTTCCACCTCTTCCCTCGTCGCCAGCGTTTCGGAAAATGCGCTGGCGCTTCCCGCGGAAACACCCATCCGAAAAGCGTGCTCATAGTCCTTTTTCTGTGTCCACCCCGCAAGGAAACCCGCCACCATGGAATCTCCTGCTCCCACAGCGTTCACCAGCGTCCCTTCCGGCGCCGGAAGCTCGTGCACATCCCCCGCCGCATCCACCAGAACCGCACCCTGTCCGGACATGGATACAAGCACGTTCTCCGCGCCTGCTTCCCGCAGCTTCCTTGCATAAGGAATCACTTCCTGCCTTGTGTGCAGCTCTACGCCGAACATTTCTCCCAGCTCGTGATTGTTTGGTTTCACCAGAAACGGCTGGTAGCGCAGCACATTTAAAAGAAGCTCCTTCGTGGCATCAACCACAAACAAAATACCCCTTCCGGAAAGCCGTCCTAAAATATCGCTGTAAATGGAGTCCGGCAGACATTTGGGAATGCTGCCCGCCAGAACAAGAACATCCCCCGCCTGCAGCCGCTCCAGTTTCACATAAAGCTGTTCCACGCAGCTTTTCGTAATATCCGGTCCCATGCCGTTAATTTCCGTACCGTCATAGTCCTTCAGCTTGACATTGATTCTGGAAAAGCCATTATCCACACGAATGAAATCCGTGTGAAGTCCCATAGCCGCCGTTTCCTTCTCAATCTTTTCTCCCGTAAAGCCGGCAATAAATCCAAGCGCCGTATTCTCGATTCCGAGGTTGCTTAACACAATGGAAACATTGATGCCTTTCCCGCCGGGAAAAAGCTGCTCCCCAACCGTACGGTTTGTCATGCCCATGGTAAATCCGTGCATAGATACAATATAGTCTAAGGACGGATTAAATGTCACCGTGTAAATCATAGGTCCTGCCCTCTCTAAACATGGTATGTCTTTTTTATTGTAACAGTTTCTATTTCTTATTTCCATGCATAATAAAAACGTGTTACAATGGGAACTGCTTACAATGATGAAAAGAGGAATTTAACAATGAGTATCACAGTCGTATTGCAGCAAATGGTCATCATCTTTCTACTGATTGGCATCGGTATGGTTCTGTACCGTCGGGGAATGATTTCCGAGGAAGGCTCCAAACAGATTTCCGGTCTTATCGTCAACATTACCAACCCCGCGCTCTTAATCTGTTCCGCTCTGGACGACGGTCCCAAGGCATCCCTGCGCGAGCTTGCCATCGCTTTTGCCGCCTATGCGCTCATTTTTGCCGTTTTGATTGCCGTAGGCTTCCTGCTCCCCCATGTTCTGCGGGTGCCGAAAAATCTCCACTACGCCTACCAGATGCTGACCGTTTTCGGTAACGTCGGCTTTATCGGCATTCCTCTGGCTTCCGCAGTGCTGGGCAGCGAATCCCTGATTTTTGTTTCTATTTTTAACTTGCTTTTTAACCTGCTGATTTACACCTTCGGTATCTCTCTTCTGCAGAGAGCCGCTGCGGAGCAGGTACAAAACGGCGCGGTGCAGGACAATGCCGCTCCGAATATAGAACAGGCACAGGACACAATAGCTTCCGCCAACCGGACCGGCTCCAGCCGCCTGCAGAAGCTTGTTAACGCGGGGACGATCTCCGCTGCGGTTACGATACTTTTTTATCTGGGAAATTTCCCCGTGCCTGTAATCATATCCTCCACTCTCACCTACGCCGGACGTGCCACCACCCTTTTGTCCATGTTGGTGCTTGGCGTCTCCGTAGCGCAGATGGCGCCGAAGGATATCTTTTCCCACCCGAAGCTCTATGTCTTTACGCTGCTTCGGCAGATTCTCGTGCCCATTGGCTGCCTCTTACTGATGCGCATGTTTATCGAGAACCGGCTGATTTTAAATACCATGCTCCTGATGGTCGCGGTTCCTGCCGCCAACATGCCCCTTATGCTGGCAAAACAGATGGACATGGATACCGGTGCCATCTCGCAGGGCATTATTTTGACTACGGTATTAAGCCTTGTGACGGTACCGCTTGCCTGCCTGTTTCTCCAATGACATCCTTTACTAAATCATTTGTCCCAGTCGAACCATTTCTCTTCTTTCGACATAAAATAGAGTAAAACGACACAGGATATCAAGTTATGTATCTTTTACTCTTTGCTTTGCTTCTCGCAGCCCTTCTCGGCTGTATCTTCTTTCAATGCCGCAGGAAAAAAATCATCTGCAAAATCAATGCGATGGACTGCTGCACCAAATGCACTCTTTTAAACGAGCTGGTATATCCCTTCGGCTATGATTTTCACTGCGACTGCGGGTTCTTTTCCTCCACAGTGGACGCGCCCCAGAAACAAGCCGGCTACACATGGCTTTACGACTATATGGCGCCCCGTTTCCAGATGGTCTTTGACTCCTTACCTGTCTACTTCGACTATCGCGACAGGACCTGGCTGATTGAATTTTGGAAAGGGCAGTACGGCATCAACACCGGCGCGGAAATCGGCATATACCACGCAGACCGTATCATTCCGGAAAGTGATTACAAAACCGCCTGGTTCTCCTGCGCGGAGGAAGGGGAAATGCTGGACTGTTCTTTCCAGCTCTGCAAATGTGAAAACGAATGCATCTGCAATTCCGAGCGGCACTGGTGGCTTACTGCCTTTCTCGTAGGATGCTTTTCCAAACCCTCCTGCCTTACCATGGAGTCCTGCATCGGCTTTCCCAACAGGGAGATGCTCTGTGCTTTTGTAGATGGTCTGAAACGGACCGGGTACCCCGAGGACTGCCTTTCTGTCAGAGGACTCACCGTCTGCTTTGTTTTCCACAAAGATTCCACAAAATACAACTGCCTTACACGTTTTTGGCGAAGCTTCTCTCAGTGGAAAAACAAACGTTTCTGCAAGCTTTATTTGTGGGTTACCAGACCCTTCCTCTGTACTGAAGACCGGGTTCTGTATCTGTACTACTATCTCCCGGCAGCATTTCGCAAACTTCTCAGACTGCGCCGCTTTAACAAACGCTGTCACAAACGCCACCGCAGGGAGGGATGATTATGGGCGTTTCCTCGCGTCTTGACCGAGCTTTCCAAAACGCTCCCCTGCTGCCCCTCACCAACCGCTCCCGCTATGTCCTGATAAGTGACTGCCATAGAGGTATGGGAAACTCTTCCGACAATTTTCTGAAAAACCAGCATTTGTACTTTGCTGCGCTGGAACATTATTATCGGCAGGGCTTTACCTATATCGAGCTGGGTGACGGGGATGAACTTTGGGAAAACAGAAATATGAAGAATATCATTGACGTGCACAGCAATGTGTTTTGGCTGTTCAAACAGTTCTATCAGGAGGAGCGGCTGTATCTTCTCTACGGCAACCACGACATCGTAAAACGGAAGAAGGGCTACCCCGCCAAAAGCTGCGATACCTATTTCTGTACGCAGTCCCAGCAGATGCAGCCCCTCTTCCCCTCCCTCACCTTTTATGAGGGCATTATTCTCACCACAGACCTGCTTCCCGGAAGCAGGTCGCATGTATCGCTCTATCTGACGCACGGGCATCAGGCAAGCCTTTTAAACTCTACGCTCTGGCCACTCTCCCGTTTTCTCGTCCGCTATCTCTGGCGCCCGCTGGAAAATCTCGGTATCCTCGACCCCACCAGCGCCGCCAAGAATTACCATGTAAAGAACAACTGCGAAATCCGTTTGGAGCAATGGGCACAGGAGAACCGCCGCATTTTGATTACCGGGCACACGCACCGCCCCATCCTGCCAGCAGAACCCGCCAATTACTACAACACAGGAAGCTGCGTTCATCCCCGCTGCATCACCTGTATTGAAATCGAGCGCGGCAATATGACACTGGTCAAGTGGAGTATGAACGCCCGCCCCGACAGCACCCTCTATGTGGCGCGCGAGGTCATTTCCGGACCGGTCCCTATACAATCTGCACCTTAATCATATTGGTGGTGCCCGAAATCCCAATCGGCACACCGGAGGTAATGACTGTCAAATCACCCTTTTTCAATAACCCTTTCTTTTCCGCCGCGGCAATCGCCTTGTCAAAGAGCACATAGGCATCCTTCTCTTCTTTAATCAGAAGCGGCGTCACGCCCCATGTCAGAGAGAGCTGTCTGCACACCTTTTCCGTGGTGGCGCAGCTTATGATATCGCTCTTGGGGCGATAACGGGAAATCATTCTCGCCGAACGACCCGATTTTGTGACCGTCACGATGGCTGTTGCGTTTAAGTCAAGAGCCGTCGTGCAGGTCGCGTGGCAGATAGCGTCCGTCACATCGGGAGTTGCCTCCCGCTCCAGCAGGAAAAAACGCTTGCGGTAATCCACATCTTGCTCCGTGCGCTCCGCGATTCTGACCATCGTCTTCACCGCTTCCACCGGATAAGCGCCCGCCGCGGTCTCCCCGGAGAGCATGATTGCGCTGGTGCCGTCGTAAACCGCGTTTGCCACGTCAGTCGTCTCCGCCCGGGTAGGGCGCGGATTCTTGATCATAGACTCTAACATCTGGGTGGCGGTGATGACCTGTTTTCCGGCACGGTACACTTTTTTGATAATCTCTTTCTGAATCACGGGCACATCCTCGTAAGGAATCTCTACGCCCATATCCCCTCTCGCCACCATCACACCGTCGGACACAGCCAGAATATCGTCGATATTCGCCACACCCTGCGCGTTCTCGATTTTGGAGATAATCTTGATATCCTGACCGCCGTTTTTCTCAAGGAGCTTCCGGAGCTGTAAGATATCTTCCTTCTTCTGTACAAAGGAAGCCGCGATAAAATCCACATCCTGCTCAATGCCGAAAAGAATGTCCTCCCTGTCCTTCTCGCTGATATAAGGCATGGACAGGTCCACGTCCGGCACGTTGACGCCTTTATGGTTTGACACCACACCGCCGTTTATCACGCGGCAGACGATATTGCTTTTGTCTACCTTCTCCACCGTCATCTCGATCAGACCATCGTCAATGAGCACCCGCATCCCTTCTTCCAGATCCTCATAGAGCCTGTTATAAGTCACGCTCACAATATCCTTCGTGCCCTCTACCTCGTCTGCCGTCAGTGTAAAAAGCTGTCCCCCCTCCAGTACAACCTTTCCCTCTTTAAAATTCTTTACACGGACCTCCGGTCCTTTTGTGTCAAGCAGAATTGCAACCGGCATTCCCACTTCCTTCCGGAGCTTTTTCACCACGTCCATTCTTCTCTTATGGTCCTCGTGGACACCGTGGGAAAAATTGCATCTTGCCACATTCATGCCCGCTAACATCATCTGCCGCAGCACTTCTTCATCGTCCGTGGATGGTCCAAGGGTACACACAATCTTTGTTTTGCGCATGTTTGCCTCCGTTCCGGGCGCAGACCCGAATTATAATACTGTTCTCTTTTCTTTCTATCATACCCCCCGAAACGTAAAACTAAACTCCACCTTCCCGCTCACGTCCAGATGATACTCCGGGTGCACCGGCGCGCCCCAGCTGTCATCGCCGCCGACGCCCAGCTGTCCCTTCGCCACACGCACCACCGTATAATGCACCGGCGGCAGCTCGTAGGGATGCTTCGCATTCTCAATCTCATGGGGCGTGTAGGGCAATGCCGAGAAGCTCAAATCCTCTCCGCTAAAGAGCATACCGCGCCCACGCATATCGGTCACCTTCGCCCAGCGCACTTTTGTCTTATTTCCACATTCCTGCGGCACGAGGTAGGCAGCCATATTGTCCGCCACGCGGTTGCGGTAAACGCCCAGCTTTGCTCCTTGATCCCGATCCGCGTAAGTCTCCTCCGGACCGTTGCCGTACCACTCCAGACGGTCGTAGTCCGCATCCAGCTTGAACAGTACGCCGAACTCCGGCATATCAGACAGTCCCTCCACCGGGTCATAGGTGAGTGTGGTCTGCACGCTGCCGTCCCCGTACACCTTGTAAGTCAGCCGACAGGTCGCCGCAGGCGTTGTGTTGAGGTCGTAAAGATAAGACACACTGACATGATCCGTCTCCTCCCTGACTTCCGGATTCTCGAAATCTTCCCCCTCTTTATTCAATCTCCCGCCGGGCTTTCTGCAGGACGCATAAAGGCTTGCCAGCTTCCACTGTCCCTGTCTTGCCATCATATGGTTGCCCGTATCATTGTCCGTAGGCGCACGCCAGAAATTCGGTCGGGGAATCTCCTCAATCAGCTCCTTGCCCGCATAGCGGTAGGAGACCATGCCAAAGGCGGAAATCGCCCCCGCTGGCTCAGAGAACAACACGTCAAAATGCTCTCCCCGGACGCCCACATTGTCATTGCCACGTATGATGGTGAGCGGTTTCTTCTTCTCCTCCACAAGCGTATCAACTTTTCCTATCACCGCCTGCCCGAAAGCCACTTCATGCCCCGCTTTCGCCCACAGCGTATCCTCTTTCAGGAGGAAGGATATGGTCACCGCATACTCGCCCGCATACGCCGGCAATGCGAAGGGCGCAGGAAATGATTTTCTGCTCTCCGGCTCTACGTCAATCCCCGCAAGCTCCTTACGCTCCACACATACGCCGTCCCGCAGAAGCTCAGCCACACAACGGAAGCGGTTCGTCGAAACAAAGAGGTTCTTGTTCCACACCTCAAAACTGTCCTTTTCTACAGCCACCGCAATGTTCTGATAATTAAACTTTACCTCCTGCATCTTGGGAGACACTTCCCGCTCTCCGCCGTAGGCAATGCCGTTGCCGCTGAAATTATAGTCTGTCGGACGCTCCCCGAAGTCGCCGCCGTAAGCCTGAAACCACTTTCCGTAACGGTCTTTTTTGTAAATGCTCTGGTCGATGTAATCCCAGATAAAACCGCCCTGATAAGCAGAATTTTCTTTGTCCGCCAACTCTGTGTACTTATGCATCGCGCCGCAGGAATTGCCCATGGCATGCGTGTACTCACAGCAGATGAAGGGTTTTCCGTCGCCGTTTGCCAGATATTCCTCGATATCCACCACTTTCGCGTACATACGGCTCTCCATGTCGGAAGAATCGTTATAGCGTCTGTCGTTGAAAACGCCCTCATAGTGCACCAGCCTCGTGTCGTCCAGCTTGCGGAAAAGCTCGGACATCTCAAAGATCGTCTCACCGCCGAAGGACTCGTTTCCCACAGACCAGATCAGCACCGCCGGGTGGTTTTTGTCCCTGTGGTAGCAGGAGCGAATGCGGTCGTACATCATTTCCTTCCATTCCGCCTTATCGTCCGGCACCACAAAGGACATGTCCTTTTTCCCTTTCAGGTAAGCGTCCCATGTACCGTGGGATTCCAGATTGCTCTCCGCAATCAGATACAGCCCGTAACGGTCGCAGAGTTCGTATAGCCGCTCGTCGTCGGGATAATGGCTGGTGCGGATCGCGTTGATGTTGTTGCGCTTCATGGTCACCACATCTTTTACCAATTCCTCGTAAGAGATATGTCTCCCCGAAACAGAACTGAAATCGTGGCGGTTCGCACCCTTAAACACAATGCGCTTTCCGTTTAACATCATCCGGGCATTCTTCATCTCAAACTTGCGGAAGCCGACCGGCTGTGAGACAAACTCCACGGTCTTTCCCGCCTCATCCAGACATTCCGATTCCAGCGCATATAAATAGGGATCTTCCGCGCTCCAAAGCCTCGGCTTCTCGATCATTTCCTCGAAAGCGAACTCACTGTCCGCACCCGCTTCCATCTTCCACTCTTTCTCAAACAGAACCGTTCCGCCGTCCTTTAAGCAGAATTTATAGATACCGTTTCCTTTTACCTTACCGCACACAGACAGCGTCGCCCGCTCAAAATTTTCACCCTCAAAAAGTGTTTTCACCGTCAAATCTTCCACATGCACGGCAGGAACCGCGTACAGGTACACGCTCCGGTAAATGCCGGAAAATCGGTAGAAATCCTGATCCTCGCACCAGCTTGAGGAAGTCCATTTGTAAACCTGCACCGCCAGCTTGTTTTCCCCGTCTTTCAGATAGGGGGTGAGGTCAAACTCGGAGGGGGTAAAGCTGTCCTCGCTGTAACCCACATAAGCGCCGTTGCACCAGAGCGCCATCCCGCTCTCTACTCCCTCAAACACAATGCGGATTTCCTGTCCTTTCATATGCGCCGGGACTTCAAAATATTTCACATAGCTCGCCACGGGATTGAACCGCTCGGGAATCTCCCCCGGCAGAATTTCCTCCCTGCCATCCCACGGGTACTGCGTGTTCACATACTGCGGGATGTCGTAGCCCTCCATCTGGATGTGCGCCGGCACCCGGATATCCGCCCACGGTCTGCAGTCGTAACTCTCCTGCTCAAACCCCTTCACCGCAGAATCAATATTCACCGCGTAAGAGAACTTCCAGATACCATCCAGCGACTGTATCAGACTGCTCTCTCCCCGCGCCGCCTCCTTTTCGCCGGCATACCAGTTTAACGCGGCATGCGCCGGGAGTACATTGTCCTTAAAAAACTGAGGGTCTTTTATTTTATCATAATCAGATCGCGTCATATTTTATTCCTTTCCTGTTTCTTTATGTCCGAGTCCGCCGAAGCGGATCTCGCAATCAAGCGCAGCTTGATTTGTAACAAAGGTGTCAAAAGCACCCAAATATCCAGATGTTTTTGACACCTTATTGTCTGAAAAACTTTCTATACCGCGCTTACTTGCCATGTATCTGCACGGCTCATTGCCTACGTCACTTGACTGCGCCCGTAATACCTTCCGCGAATGCATTCTGTAAGCAGAAGAATACGATTGCGGTGGGCAGGGTACAAATCAGCACGGCAAGCATCAGCATACCGTAGTCCGTCACGTAACCTTCCGTCAGGTTCGCCACTATCATGGGCATTGTCTGGCTGCTCGCATCCGTCATGATTACCTTCGGCCAGAGATAGCTGTTCCACGCGTTCATAAAAGTAATAGTCATCGCCGCCGCGTAGGTCGATCTCATGGTCGGTATAAACATCTGGAAGAAAATACGAATCTCGGACAACCCGTCGATTCTCGCAGCCTCCATGATGTCATGCGGGAACGACCTCGCGCTCTGCCTAAACATCATGATTAAAAACGGTGTGGAGATCGTCGGAAGGATAAATCCGATCGTCGTGTTTAACCAGCCCGCTTTCGAGAACATCTGGAACAGCGGAATCATAGTAGCCACAAAAGGCACCATCATTGCCAGCAGGATAATGCTCATCAGCGCATCTTTTGCCTTGTCATGGAAAATCTCAAATCCGTAACCCGCCAAGGAGCTGACCAAAAGTGACACAATCGTCAGAATCGCTGCATATTTAAACGAGTTGCCGAAAGCCCTCCCTATATTCTGCGCCGCCATTAGGTTTTTCCAATTCTCTAAAAAATAGCCGCCCGGAATTAATCGTCCGGAAATGACATCAGCGCTTTTGTTCGTCGCCGCACTTACCATCCAGTACAGCGGGAACACCGAGATAAAAGATACGATACACAAAAACAGATACATACCAAATTTTCTCAATTTAATCACGCTTATCACCTACTTTCATCTGCAGGAATGCCAGCACGGCAACCAGAACCAAAATTAAGAAGGACATCGCCGCCGCATAACCGAAGTTCGGCACATACTTAAAGGACATATCGTATATGTAATGCGACATGGTAATCGACGTATTCGCCGGACCGCCGTTTGTCAGGTTGACCGACTCGTCGAAGAGCTGTAACGTTCCGTTGGTGGACATGATCGCCGTCAGCAGAATCGTGGGCTTTAAGAGCGGCACGGTAATCTTAAAGAAAGACTGTACCGCGGACGCGCCGTCGATCTTAGCCGCCTCATAAACGGAATACTCGATGTTCTGCAGCCCCGACAGGTAGAACACCATATTGTATCCCGTCCACCGCCAGAGCAGCGCGATGATGATAACGATACGCGCGCTCGTCGTGTTCGTCAGAAACGCATAGGGCTGATCCAAAATTCCCAACTTAACAAAAAGCAGGTTAATCAGACCATTATTTGCAAACAGGGAGCGGAAGATAATCGCGTAAGCCACCAGCGAGGTCGCACAGGGCAGGAAAATCATCGTCCGGAAAAGCCCTTTAAATTTCAAATCCTTATTATTCAATATGGAAGCCAGAATCAGCGCCAGAATCAACATCACCGGCACCTGAATCAGCAGATAGAAAAATGTATTTTTAATGGATTGGACAAACACCGTATCCTGGAACATTCGAATATAATTGGAAATGCCGCTCCACTTCATATTTGCGCCGACACCCGACTTAAATGATAAAAGTAAGGCTCTAAACATCGGTACGAAGCTCATAATAAAAATCAAAGCTGCACCGGGCAGAAGAAACACCCACCCCATTAAATTCTGTTTTTTGCTAAGCGTCATTTTTTTTGGCTTGCTCAAAAAACCCCCTCCTTCTCTATCGTTGGAGTGAAAAAGGGGAACAGCTTACAGAAAACTATTCCCCTGTTTTACTTGTTACTTACTTATTTATAATATTTACTCCGTCGTGCCCAGCCGCCAAACCTGCTTCGCAGCTTCGTCGGCTCACGGGCATTCGCCCTAGCAACTTCCGCCATGCCCACTCACAAAATCCTGCTTCGCAGTCTTTTGCTCGTGCGGGCTGTCGCCCTATGGCTTTATGCCAGACCATTCATCCGAAAGCAAGCTTTCGTCTGTCTGTTCTGTCACAAAGCCGCATGGCTCATAGTTACTGCATGTTGAAGTTAACCGTCTGCTCTGCGGTCTGGAGCTCGGTGTCGAGGTCCGCGCCGTTGATGTAGTTCGTGATAGCGGTTGCAACTGCGTTACGTGCCTCGTAGTAGTATGCACCTGTGATGTTGGTCGGAACCTTGGTCGCAAAGTCTACAATCTTAGCGGAAACTGCGTCGCCGCCGAAGAACTCGTTAGGCTCAGCGTATGCGCTGGAATCACCTGCGGGTGCCCATGTTGCCAGAGCGCCGCTCGGAAGGATGTTGTCATACAGCTCGTTGCTGCCTGCAAAAGTCTTTGCAAGGAAGTCACATGCCAGATCCGGATTTGCGCACTTCGTGGTTACTGCCCAGGAAGAACCGCCGTTGTTGGAATAGTTGGTTGCATTTGCTGCACCTACCAGGCTAGGCATATTGGTAATCGCCCAATTACCCTTCTGGTCTTCTGCTGTCTGGATGGAAGCCATAATCCAGCATCCATTGATGGTGCCTGCCACGTTACCGCTTACGAAATCGCCTACATACTCATCCCAGCTGTTAACCTCGGTAAGTACGCCTGCATCTTTGAGAGACTTATAAGTCTCCATAACGGTCTTTAAGGTATCATTACTAACGATGTTCGCTGTGCCATCCTCGTTAAAGAGGGAAGCGCCTGCGGACTGAAGCATCATCATGATGAGGTCGCACTCACCTGCCTGCATGGAGATGAGGGGCTTGCCGGTTGCTTCCAGAACCTTCTTACCGTTCTCAATATACTGGTCAAAAGTGATGTCTGTGAAATCATCGATGGTCAGACCAGCCTGCTCGAGAATATCCGTACGGTAGCATGCCACTACTGCACCGTTATCGAAAGGTACGCCGTAGTTCTTGCCGTCAATTACGGAGTAAGCCGTCTTACCTGCTGCAAACTGAGAATAATCAATGCCGCTGTTTGTCAGATCCATGCATACATCCGGGAAAGCCATTACGTTCTTCTGGAATGCATTATCCTGCATCAGGAAGATATCAGGCAGTGTGCTCAGATCGCCGGAAGTAGCCGCTGTGGTAACCTTAGTCTGGATATCATCCCAAGGGGTCTCAACTACGTTCAGCTTGAAGTTCGGATGGTCTTTCTGATAAACCTTCTCTGCTTCGTACATAGCGTTCAGGTTGAAAGCGGGGTCCCAGCACCATACAGTCAGTGTCTCGTCACCGCCTGCTGCCGCGGGAGCCTCTGCATCTGCCGCAGGAGCTTCCTCCGCTGCCGGAGCCTCTTCCGTCGCCGCACCGCTGTCTGCTGCGGGAGCCGCAGGCGCTTCAGAAGAACCGCCGCCACATCCAACCAGTGAAAGAACCATGGTAGATGCCAGTAAAGCTGCTAAAATCTTTCTTTTCATTTCTGTTTCCTCCCATTCTTTCTTTTTGTGCATTTTGTGCACTATACTTTTTCACTTTCCCTCAGTCTCCAAAGCTGTTTCGTCATTTTGTACATGCAAAACATCCCTTTTGACTGATTGTATATGCATTATAACTCTGTAATGACTTTGTGTGCTGTCGTTAAAAAGCAAAAAAGATGCAAATTCAACCATTGATTTGCACCTTAAACGTTTACGTTTCTGTATTTATCACCATTTCATCAAATAACTTCTTCTTTTAAGTCCATGCCCTACCAGCCCTTATATGCGGAAATCTTGTAATCCAGCAGTTTTGCTTCATAATTCTCCGGATGAATTTTCCATTGATAGGGCGTAATATCCAGAACCTTTTTAAAATTTCTGTTAAAGGTAGACACCGACTGAAAACCGCACCGTTCAGCCACCAGCTCCATACTGTCCGTGTGCTTCTTCATATATTCGCACGCCATCTGCACTCGCACCAGATTCAGATAATCGGAGGGTGTCATATTCATGATCTTCTGGAACACTCTGCGGAAATGCGTTTCCGACATGTGGCTCTCCCTCGCCAAATCCCCGATTGTCAGCTCCTCCGCATAGTGCGCGCCAATGTAATGCAGCGCATAGGAAATTTGAGAAACACTCCGGCTCTGCTTCCTGACTTTCGCCTGATTTCCCTGATTCATACGCGCAATATTCATAAGAAGAGACAGCTGCAGTCCTTTCACGCTCTCTGTGTAAAAGTCCTTCTTATAGCGCATTTCGTCCATAATGCTTTGAATCAGCTCCGCCGTCTCGGGGTAACGCGCCGCGTCCACCGCCCACGCCCGATTATTGATAATCGCGCCCAAATCCTCCGCATAAAGCGTATCTTCCCTGTAGACTTCCCGCAAAAACGCTTCCACATCAATAAACAGATACTCCCAGCTGCTCAGGGAAAAGTTATCGCTGGCTGTATTGTGTGGAAAGTTTTTGGGAATCAGCGTAAACATGCCCGCCTTATAAGGAATGACCTCCTCATCTAACACCATATCGCCGATTCCGTCATAACAGTACCCGATTTCCATATAATTATGAAAATGCAGGGAATCCATGCCATACGGGCGAACCCACGCTTCACCGAGAAGCGCCATACACGGCTCGTTCTGTGGAATCTCATAATAGCGGAATTCAATTTCCTTCTTTTTTGCAGCCATATATATCCTTCCCCATTCGGGCTGATATCTGCTTTTATCAGTACCACAATAAGTATAACAAAAGATAAATTTAGTGTAAACCCACAAACAGGACATCCCCCGGCGGTGGAGCGCCGGGGGACATCCATTCAAAAATAAGTAATGTATTAAAAAGGGATATAAGATATAAGCTTATTCGACATCCTGCAGCGCGTCGAAATCCTCTTCGCCGGTGCGGATTTTAACAACCTTATCCACATTGTAGACAAAAATCTTGCCGTCTCCGATATGACCCGTATAGAGCGCTTTCTTCGCGGCTTCCACCACCGTGTCCACCGGAATCTTGCTGACTACCACCTCGACTTTTACCTTCGGCAGCAAGGTTGCATCCATTTCTACGCCGCGGTATTTCTCGCCCGCACCCTTCTGGATGCCGCATCCCATTACCTGTGTCACCGTCATGCCGGTCACGCCCAAGTCGTTCATTGCCTTGCGCAGCTTATCGTATCTGGACAGCTTCGCAATGATTGCCACCTTATACATACCCGTAGCGGAAGCCACCGGCACCTGCGCCACCTTCACCGCCGCGTCCTTCTGTACCGCGGAAGCCGCGTCGTAATCTTCCACGCCAAGGCTGGTGTTTTCGTTCACATCCATCACCATCGCACCGGACACATCCATAATACTAAAGCCGGAATAAGCCGATGCCAGACCATGCTCCGTGACATCCAGACCTATGATTTCCTCCTCCTGAGACGCCCGCAGCCCGACAGTCGCTTTAATCACCAGAAATACAATCGTAATCGTCACAAGCGTCCACGCTGCCACCGATGCAAAACCGATTAACTGTAATCCGAGAAGCTTCAGACCACCGCCATAAAACAAACCCGTAAGCTCCGTGCCGGAAGCGTCCGCAATGGAATAGCCCGGCGCTGTGTTAGTCGCAAAAAATCCTACGGAAATCGTGCCCCAGATACCGTTCATCATATGTACCGCTACCGCACCCACAGGGTCATCAATATGCAGCTTGTAATCCAAAAGCCATACGCCGAATACTACCAACAGACCCGCTACCGCACCGATTACAATTGCGCCGAAGGCATCCGTCACGTCACAGGGAGCGGTAATCGCCACCAGACCCGCCAAAGAAGCATTCAGGCACATAGACACATCAGGCTTTCCATATTTAATCCAGGTAAAAATCATACACACCACGGTCGCCACCGCCGGCGCAATCGTCGTCGTCACAAAGATGGAACCAAGCTGCTCCACGCTTGTTGCCGCCGCACCGTTAAAACCATACCAGCCGAGCCAGAGAATAAACACACCCAGCGCGCCAAGCGGAATGCTGTGTCCGGGAAAAGCGTTTACCTTGGTAATCTTACCGTTCTTATCCGTATTGAACTTACCGATACGGGGTCCTAAAATCTTCGCGCCCACCAGAGCGGAAATGCCGCCCACCATATGAATCGCGCAGGAACCAGCGAAATCGTGGAAACCAATCTGTGAAAGCCAGCCGCCGCCCCAGATCCAGTGCGCTTCAATCGGATAAATCAATGCCGAAATCACGCCGGAGTAAATACAGTAGCTCAAAAACTTTGTCCGCTCCGCCATCGCGCCGGAAACAATTGTCGCCGTGGTCGCGCAGAACACCAGGTTAAATACAAAGTTCGACCAGTCGAAACTCTCATATTCCGTAAAAATGTCGAACCCGGGCTTACCAATCAGCCCGACCATGTCCTCTCCCAGCAGAAGACCAAAACCGATTACAATAAACATTACCGTACCAATGCAGAAATCCATCAGGTTCTTCATAATGATGTTTCCCGCATTCTTCGCTCTGGTAAATCCTGTCTCGACCATTGCAAATCCAGCCTGCATCCAGAACACCAGCGCCGCGCCGATTAAAAACCAGACGCCGAAAATCTGTCCGTTCATTACCTCCATAATCTCTTCTGTCATTTTTTCATTCCTCCTCACATAAAGAAGGCGCCTTGAGTTTCCTCAAAGCGCCTTTGCTTTTATGACTTGGATTGTAGCACGGTCTTTTTATAGTGTCAACCACTTTTTGTATTTATGTATTATTGTATACAATTAAATACAATCTATGACTTTTTCCGTTTTCCAAAATCCATCTGTGCAAAAATCACCGCTGCAAACACCAGCACACACCCCAGAACTTCCCGCCTGCTCATCGTCTCATGCAAAAGCAGCATGCCTGCCAGTACAGAAAAAACCGACTCCAGACTCATCAGCAGGGACGCAATGGCGGGATTAATCCCGTTCTGCCCTACAATCTGTAAGGTATAACCCACGCCGCAGGACATGATGCCCGCATACAAAATCGGAATCCACACGTCGATGCTCCCGAAGGATTGCAGCCACGCCGTCGCTCCCATTTGCCGCATCTCCACGCCAAACATCGGAATCATCCCCCACGCGCCGCACACGAAAAACTGGATGCATGACATGCGCACCCCGTCCACCAGCGGCGAAAAATGGTCTACCACCATAATATGTACAGAAAAGCAGACCGCGCACACAAGCACCAGCCCGTCGCTAAACTGAAAGGAAAATCCGTCGGTCAGACAGAGGAAGTAAAGTCCCACAACCGCTACCAGAATACCGATCCAGACATTCCAGCCGCATTTTTTCCCGAAAAAAATACCCAGCACCGGCACCAGAAGAATATAGCACGCCGTCAGAAATCCCGCCTTGCCCGCCGTGGTACCGTAATACATGCCCATCTGCTGAAAGGTACTTGCCACAAACAGCACCAGCCCACAGAGCGCGCCGCCAAGAGACAGCCTGCGCCGCTCCTCCGGCGACCGCGGCTTTCTGCCTGCCGTATATCTGTCCAAAAAAGGAATCACTGGCAGAAGAACCATTCCGCCGAGAAAAGAGCGGATACAGTTAAACGTATAGGGACCCGCCGACGCGCCGCCCTGCCGCTGCGCCACAAAGGCTACGCCCCAGACAAGAGCGGTGAGAAGCAGGAACATGGAATTGCGTGCCTGTAAAGTTATCGTTGGTTTTTTCATAACGTTCTCTCCATTTTTAAGCCTGCAAACCGAACGCGGGAAACGTTTCCTATCTACTCTCCGCGCGCCCAAATTAGTTTACCCCCTTCCAAATGCTCCCGTCAATACAGACTTTTCCTTTATCTGGCAATTGACACCCAGACAACCGGTCCTAAAACCGACTTGCATTCACAACTCTTTCTCCAGAAAAAGATGTCTTAACCCGTCAACCTCCGTCTCCCCGGTCACCGCAAACCCCAGCTTCTCACACAGCCGCAGCGACCTCTCGTTCCCCGGCTGCACAAGCGCCTGCACCTTGGACATTTCCAGTGTTTCCCGCGCATATGCCAAAATCGCGCCGCACACCTCATATGCATATCCCTTTCCCTGCCACGGCACGCCGAACACAAAACCAAGCTCCGGCAGCTCATAGCCTTCCCGCCAGCTGATGCCCGCTCTGCCGATTACTCCACCGCTTTCCTTCTCCAAAACCGTCCACATGCCGTACCCGTAAAAAGCGTACACCTTCTCCCTGTACTCTTTTGTATAAGCAATCTCCTCATCCCTGTCCGTAAAAAGATTTTCCATGTATTTCGTAATGGAAGGCTCCGCATAAATCCGATAAAAGCTGTCCACGTCCTCCACTGTCGTCTCCCGCACAATACAACGTTCTGTTGTCAGAACCTCCCACGGAAGCCCTGCAAGGCGGCGGTAAGCCAGCTCAAAAGCTTCCTCGTCCATTTCCTCCAGATTTTCCACTGCGTAAAGCGCGCCCGGAAAAGATTCTCCCGGGTTATTTTCATGCAGACAGGGCAGCACATAGCAGCCCTGCTCCCGCAGCGCCGTATAAATCCGCGCCTTATCCGTAATATATAAAGGCTGTTCCCATGAAGGATAGCATATCTTTTTCAACATACACCGCTCTTCTCCGTCCTGTCTTTCATCCCGTCTGTCCCAGACAGCCAATGATAAATTTGCGTTCAGACATTATCCAGCCTGCAGCAAATTTTGACTTGACCGGACTTCTATGGTATTTTGTATAGTAGGATTTAAGTTTACTATGAATTCAGCAATCAGAAAAGAGGAAAGGAATTTTAATATGGCACAGAATCCAATCGTAACTTTTACTATGGCAAACGGCGATGTCATCAAAGCGGAATTATATCCCGAGACTGCGCCCGTTTCTGTCAACAACTTTATCAGCCTGATCAATAAGAATTTTTATGACGGCTTAATTTTTCACCGGGTCATCAAGGGATTTATGATTCAGGGCGGCGATCCGGAGGGCACCGGCATGGGTGGTCCCGGCTATTCCATCAAAGGCGAGTTTCGCCAGAATGGGGTTGAAAACGACCTAAAGCATACGGAGGGCGTTCTCTCCATGGCGAGAAGTATGCATCCCGACTCTGCAGGCAGCCAGTTCTTCATCATGCACAAGACAAGCCCCCATTTAGACGGCGCTTATGCGGCGTTTGGGAAGGTTATCGAGGGACTGGAAAACGTAAATAAAATCGCAGAGACAGCCACCGATTTTGAGGACAGACCGCTGGAAGAGCAGGTGATGAAAAGCGTTACCGTCGAGACATTCGGGGTGGATTATCCGGAGCCGGAGAAGCTGTAAGCGCTTTCACCCACTGACAAATCCACATGACAGGAAAACAAACAAGGGAGCCGGTTTGTCTTTGCCGGTTCCCTTTACCGTTTGTGCTTTATTTGTTTAAATCCTTTTACGATAAAGTTATTGAAAAAAGAAATTGGAGGGTGGCTATGTACGAGAGAATGATGAATTTCCAGCATCCGTAGAGAAACCATCCTTTTCTCTATATACATGCTGGCTTCCGTCAGGTCTGCCTCTGTTTCTCCCAGTTCTGCCTGACTACATAAAAAATAACAGACTATTCCTTGAATAAATCTGCCACATAAAATAAGTATTAAAATGTCGGAAAATTCTGCTAAACGATCTTAAGGCCTTATATACGGGTATTATTCTTCCTGCATCCCACCTGTCCCCAGAGATCTTGATAATCTGAACGGTTCGCAATGACCGAACTTCCAACAATAATAACATCGGTAATTATACATAGAAGTTTTTTCTGTTTGCAACTGTTATTCAAGTGCATGTAACAAAAATATCCATAATTCCTTCAATATGGTATTTTTGTGGTGCCACCAGTATCTAGTGTATTAGTTTTTATCAAATAACAAGAAAAAAGGTTGATAGCAAAATAAAGAGAAGGCAATCCTAAAAAACTGACAAAAATATTTGCAGGTGCATTTAGCATATAAATATAGTATACTGTAAATATGAATTTATAATTCTATTTTGATAATAGTACAATTATAAGGCGAATCTTCTCTGGTGTAAAAGAAACGAGTCTGGAACGGAGGAAAAATGATTACATTACATGAAGCAATCAGAAATATTCAGGACGAACTTATAAAAAGTGAGCGGGAACGTGAGCAAAAGGGAATCCCTCGACTGTTTGTGACAGAAAAATTAACACTTGAACTATCCTGTGTATTTTCGGAAACGGACAGTAAAGATGCTAAAGGTGGCATTAATGCCTTTTCTGTTCTGGCTCTGGATACAGCTTCGACCAATACTGTCAGTTCGGAAAAGGTTCAGAAAGTAATTTTGGAGTTTAAAACAATAGATATAACAGATTCCCAGAATGCGAAATTGGCACAAAGTGCTGAGAATTCGGACAGATGTCCTATCCCGCTTCACGGAAACAACGGGCTGTATCCGCATGGAGAGAATTGAGCAGGATATGGTATAACACTGATATTAGATGCCGGTTATAGGAAAGAGAACACATAATGAACAATTCAACGCTATTTTCTCACAGCGAGAACAATCATTATTTTTTAGGGTATAAAAATCTAATCCATCTTGATATAACGGAAACCGAGTATTATAATGCCGTCAGAGAGGCGTGTTATGGCAATATATCTAAGGAAGGAAGAATTATTATCCACGAGTATGCTCACTGGATTCAGTCTGTCGGGACGCCATATGGTTTTTTCTTAGAGTTAATGCGCCATTATGAGAATGAACTGCTAAAGCAGCTTGAAAAACTGATTGCAGACCGTCTGTATAAAGAAAATCAAATAAAGATATCACCGCCATTTAAAAAATACATAGAAGACAAGTTATTTTATACTATTCAGGATGAAGCGCTATGGGATTTGTTTGATCAGTGGCTTGATTTGTATTTTTTAACAATCGTGACCGACGAAAGGAGAGACTCCTACTACGAAAAAATAAAAAAATATCAGAATTTCTTTTCGTCCTATTCGGCATGCAAGCATACACAGGATATTGAGAATTATCTTTTTCTTCCGCGTTTATTTAGCAGGGCAGACCATTTTCTGGACTGTAGACTGTCTGAGTTTATAGGCCGTAAGATACCGTCCGTAAATATGAACCTCGGGGACTTATATTCAAGGAGAAACTTGAAAGCTGCTACAGCATCCGGTTTAAATGGGATGTCATTACAGATTACACATCACAGTTTGTGGGAGAGTTATGCAACTGTGGTTGAATATGTAGATGTACCTGGGGAATTTGTTTTTCCGTCCCAATTTGATGCCGCGGGTGGTCATCGGGCGTGGAATGAATATTATGACCCTCTGCGTTATCTGGAACTATACCTGGTGTCATCTAAATTTGACAAGCAACTTTTCCTAAAGTCATGTATCTGCGTTTTTGATATTGTATTCTCACCGCCAATTCTTCCACAATGTATACTGCTTCGGGAAGATAAAATTTCGATGTTTGATTTTGACATTGTTTCCCGATTTTATGCAGTCGCTGAGGCAGCAAGATATGTGGGCAATATCAGCGATTATCCGTCTATTGGAGAATACAGCACTGCAATATGCCGGGCTTTGAACTGGTATACACCTGACGAAGTTTTTCTGCAGCTTCGTAGATGCTGGGATTCCTTAAATGTGATTCCCGCAGGCAAAATGTTTCAATACTTTATCACCATGCGGATGACCGGAGAATATCTTCCGCTTAACCGTATGCGCTTTTTGTGTGAAGTCAGGGAGAGCAATGCCAACCCTTGCTTTTTAAAGCTGAAGGATACTATGATTACAAATACCACTTTGTCTTACGGTCTGTTACTGGACACGCAGATAGAACTGATCAGAATCAGCACCATGCTTCAGATGGACGTTCTGTCTCCTGAACCTATGGAATATGATTATAAGTATTATCAAGAACAACTCCTGCGGGAAATGGTTGAAAAGCTTTGGGAACAGGATGACAAGGTCATTACTCTTACGGTTCCAGAGACATGCGCCTGCCTAGGCCAAATTGAATCTTTCCTGCATTCATGGATTGATAATAATCATATTGATGTTCAGTTAAATTTAGAAGGAACAATCAAGTAGGGCGACTAATTCTCTTCTCTCATAATTTGCATTATTATAAAGATAACTCTGAATCAAGATATCGTATGGAACACAAAAATTCCGTTAAAACTCAAAAAGGAGGCTGTCATAGTCTCCTTTCATGATTAAAAATCTCATAGGCATTTGCGAAACGCCTCAATCTGCATAAATACGGCATTTTTTGTTTCAAA
>CAJUMV010000015.1 GCA_910587715.1 uncultured Lachnospiraceae bacterium
ATTTATAAAAAACCTGCTAAAAAGTCTTGACTTTTGTTAGCAGGTTTTTATGCTCCTGCCAGATGCAGTTGAGCAGGATTCTGGTAATCCAGGTTTTAAAGTAGCGCGGTTCTCGCAGCTTTTCGATGCCGAGCATTCCTCTCGTCACGCATTCCTGCACGGCGTCGAGAGAATCCGCTTCATTTTTTACATATAAAAAGGCGGTGTCTTTTCCTTTCGTTGGATTCCGCGGTGTGTTTTACGCAAACGGTGCGCGCTTGTTTTTACCGATTCCGTATGACATAGATTAGACTTTGCGGAAAGGAAAAAGGTTACAGTCTATGTTCCTATATTTTTATCAAGAATTTTATCATCAATTTTATTATAAAGGGTTGACACGCGGCATAAAAGAAGATAAAATAACATTTGTTCGCAGGAATGGCGGAATTGGCAGACGCGCACGGTTCAGGTCCGTGTGGTAGCAATACCATGAGAGTTCAAGTCTCTTTTCCTGCACGCATAGAGGACATCGCTTCGGCGGTGTCCTTTCACGTTTGACCGCCATTGTCCACCATCACAAGAAAAGGCAAATTATCACATCTTAATCTATTTCCAAGAAAACATTTCCTCCCTATAATGGAAGATAAGAAGGCGCAAGGACGGATATTAGCGTCGCAAACGGGGAGGGGTTACATGAAATACGGACATTTTGACAATGAAAACAGGGAGTATGTCATCGACAGGGTGGATTTGCCCTGTTCCTGGACGAATTATCTCGGTGTGGAGGATATGGCGGCGGTGGTGAACCACACGGCGGGCGGCTATCTTTTCTACAAGACGCCGGAGTACCACAGGATCAGCCGTTTCCGAGGCAATGCGGTGCCCATGGACAGACCAGGCTTCTATGTGTATCTGCGGGACGATGACAGCACGGATTACTGGTCGGTTTCATGGCAGCCGGTAGGCAAGCCTCTGGATCAGGCGAAGTACACCTGCCGTCACGGCATGTCCTACACGGTCTATGAGTGCGAGTATGAGGGGATACAGGCGTCCCAGACCATGTTTATTCCCAGAGGCGAGGCGGTACAGCTCTGGGATGTGAAGGTAAAGAATACGGGAGACAAGGTAAGAAACCTAAGCCTCTTTTCCTATCTGGAATTTTCCTTCCACCACATTATGATTGACAACCAGAATTTCCAGATGAGTCTGTACTGCGCGGGCGCGTCTTACGAGGACGGGATTATTGAGGAAGATTTATTCTATGAGGAGGAAGGGTACCAGTATTTTACGGCGGACTTTACGCCGGACGGCTTCGATTGTATGCGGGACAGATTCCTCGGTACATACAATACGGAGACCAATCCGGCGGCGGTGATCGCAGGCAAGTGCTTCTCTTCTTATGAAAAAGGGGGAAACCACTGCGGCAGTCTGCAGAAAAACCTGACGCTGCAGCCGGGAGAGGAGGCGCGCTTTGTCTTTATGCTCGGGGAGGGCAGAAGGGATGAAGGCAGGCGCATCCGTGCCAAGTACGCGGACCACGGCGCGGTGGATGCGGCACGCGAGGATCTGAAAAATTATTGGGAAGAAAAGTGCTCCAAATTACAGGTGCAGACGCCCAATGAGGGCATGAACACGCTGCTCAACACATGGACGCTGTACCAGTCGGAGATTAATGTGATGTTTTCGCGGTTTGCTTCTTTTATCGAGGTGGGCGGCAGAGTGGGGCTGGGCTACCGGGACACGGCGCAGGACGCCATGACGATTCCCCACTCAAATCCGGACAAATGCAGGGAGCGGATCGAGCAGCTTCTCAGGGGGCTTACCAGCGCAGGCTACGGTCTGCACTTGTTCCAGCCTGAATGGTTTATGGAAGATACGGGCGCAAAGCCCTTTAAGTCTCCCACGGTGATTCCGGAGCCAGACAAAAACAGCATTATACACGGACTGAAGGATGCTTGCTCAGACGACGCCCTTTGGCTTGTGGCTGCGGTGACGGAATACATCAAGGAGACGGGAGACAAGGATTTTGCCTCCATGCAGTTACCTTATGCGGACACGTTTCTGGAAGGGAAAAAGGAGACGGAGTCGGTCTATGAGCATCTGAAAAGGATTCTGGACTTCTCCACGGAGCAGGTGGGGCAGACAGGCATCTGCAAGGGGCTTCGCGCCGACTGGAACGACTGCCTGAACCTGGGCGGCGGCGAGAGCGCCATGGTAAGTTTCCTGCACTACTGGGCGCTGACACAGTTTATCGGTCTGGCAAAACAGCTTGGCAGGACGGAGGATGCGGAGAAATACGCGCAGATTGCGGCGCAGGTACGGGAAGTGTGCAATACGCAGCTCTGGGACAGCGAGTGGTTTATCAGAGGTATCACGGCGAACGGAAAGAAAATCGGCACACAGGCGGACGCGGAAGGCAGAGTGCATCTGGAATCCAACGCGTGGGCGGTTCTTTCGGGAGCGGCGGAGGAGGAGAAAGCGGACGCTGCCCTTGCAGCCATCGACAAGTACCTGTATACGCCTTACGGGCTTTTGCTCAACACCCCTTCCTACACGGTGCCGGATGACGATATCGGTTTTGTCACCAGAGTGTACCCCGGAGTGAAGGAGAACGGCGCGATTTTCTCCCATCCGAATCCCTGGGCGTGGGCGGCGGCATGTATGAGAGGACGGGGAGACTTGGCGATGAAATTTTACGACGCGCTCTGCCCGTATCACCAGAATGACCAGATTGAAATGAGAGAGTCGGAGCCGTATTCTTACTGTCAGTTCATTATGGGAAAAGACCACAGCGCGTACGGCAGGGCGAGGCATCCTTTTATGACGGGTTCCGGCGGCTGGTCTTACTTCTCGGCGACCCGTTACATCTTGGGCATCCAGCCGGACTATGACAGCCTGACTGTTGACCCGTGCATTCCGGCGGACTGGAAAGGGTTTGACGCGGTGCGGGTATGGCGCGGCGCAGCGTATGAGATTCGGGTGAGCAACCCGGACGGCGTGATGAAAGGCGTGAAGGAAATCAAAGTGGACGGCTTGACAGTAGAAAAAATAATGCCTATGGAAGCGGGCAGCAAGCATATAGTTGAGGTAACGATGGGAGTGAAATAATGTGCGGCGAAGAAGAACCTAAGAAATCGTGAGAAATCCAGTTTACAGGGAAAGCACTTCGCGAATCGGAATAGAAACAGAGGATGCGGCGGCAGGCTGGAAAGAAAAACAGGCTGATTTGAGTCGCAGCAGGAAAAAGGAGGGTATACAATGATTAAATTCGGGACGGGCGGCTGGAGAGCCGTGATCGGAGATGAATTTACGAAGGAGAACATCCAGATTTTATCGAGGGCGATCTGCGATAAGATGCGGGAGGAGAAGGTGGAGAAGGAGGGCATTGTGCTCGGCTATGACAGGCGTTTCCTCTCCAAGGAGGCGATGCAGTGGGCGGCGCAGGTTTTTGCCGCGGAAGGGATCAAGGCAAGCCTCATCAACAAATCGGCGCCCACGCCGCTCGTCATGTTCTATGTGATGAAGCACGAGTACCACTACGGCATGATGATTACCGCGAGCCACAACCCGGCAATTTACAACGGCATCAAGGTATTTACCTTCGGCGGACGGGATGCGGACGAGGTGCAGACGGCGGATATCGAGCGTTACATTAACGAGGTGACGGACATTCCCGTGGACGAGATGAACTATGCGGAAGGCATCGAGAAGGGGCTGATTGAGGAGATTTATCCCCTCAACGAATATCTGGACAGCATCATTGACACGGTGGATATGGATAAGATCAAGACGAGGGGGCTTCGCATTGCGCTTGACCCGATGTACGGGGTGAGTGAGACTTCTTTAAAAACAATACTGATGACGGCAAGATGCGAGGTGGAGACCATCCATGAGAGGCACGATACGCTTTTCGGGGGCAAGCTTCCCGCGCCCACGGCGGAGACGCTTCGCGCGCTGCAGAACTATGTGATTGACAGACGCTGTGATCTGGGGCTGGCGACGGACGGTGACGCGGACCGAATCGGCGTGATCGACGATCAGGGGAACTTCCTGCATCCCAACGACATTCTGGTGCTGCTGTACTACTATCTCGTGAAATATAAGGGCTGGCACGGTCCGGCAGTCAGAAATATCTGTACCACCCACCTGCTCGACCGGGTGGCGGAGAGCTTCGGGGAACAGTGCTACGAGGTGCCGGTGGGCTTCAAGCACATTTCCGCAAAGATGTTTGCTACGGATGCCATCATCGGCGGCGAGTCTTCTGGCGGCATGGCTGTGAGAGGACATATCAAGGGCAAGGACGGTATTTACGCTTCCGCACTTCTGGTGGAGATGATTGCCGTGACGGGCATGAAGCTTTCAGAGATTATGGATACCATCCGGAAAGAGTTTGGCGGCACGGCGCTGGAGGAGCGGGATTACCGTTTCAGCCCGCAGAAGAAGGAAGCGATCCAGAAACAGCTTTTGCAGGATAAGGAGCTGCCGCAGATTCCCTTCGAGGTGGAGAAGGTTTCCTACTTGGACGGCTTGAAGATTTACTTAAAAGACGGCGGCTGGATTTCCGTCAGATTCTCCGGCACGGAGCCGCTTCTTCGCATCTTCTGCGAGATGAAGGAAAAGCAGGATGCGGCGGCGTTCTGTAAAGTCTTTGAAGAGTATCTGGGTTTATGATAAGATAGAAAAAAACGGAGGGTATCATAAACAGTATGACAAATAGGGCTGTGGAAAAACACAGACGGAGAAAATCACTCAGATGGAGCATGGTAAGACGGCTCATATTTGGGTGGTTTTTGCCGTTATTTTTAATGATTTGCGGGGTTATCGTTCTGATGACGAAAAATGTGCTCGGGCAGGTGGAGCACACGATTCTGGCGTCTGTAGAGAAAACGGTGGAAATCATGGAGTATCAGTTGAAGGATTGTGAGACCGCCTCTAAGGATGCGTCCTATAAAGCTGTGATCATGCAGCATTATAAGGCGTATTTAGGGAATAAAAACGGAACCGGATTTGAAAAAGAGTTGAGAAAATATCTGACGGAGCAGTACGGTTATGACGACAACTGCAGGGCAGCGCTGCTTGTGATACTGGAACATCCGGATATTTCCGCCTATGCCTTAAACTACAGCAATGGAGGGACTTATCAGGACATTCAGTTTTTCAACACGAAAGCCAGAGAGAAGATATTGGAGGTTGCGCAGACGCTCGACACCGGCACGACGCTGGTCGGCGTGGATGGCAGGGTTTACATGGTCAGGAATCTGGTGACTTCCAAGTTCGTCCCCTACGCGGTGCTGGCGCTGGAGCTGAATCGGGACTCCCTGATGAAAAGCTATACGGGAATATGGGGGTATGCGGATGCCGCTCTGTACTGGAACGGGGAGCTGCTCGTGCCGGGCACACAGGACCATGGAGAACACCGGGAGCACAGCTATGATGATATGGTAAGTGCGCTTGGAGAGCGCGACGCGGTGTATGAGTACAAGAGCGGGGGGTATTCCCATGCCTATCGCAGAATTGAAACCTACGGCGGAATTATGGTGCTGCTCGTCAGTCTGGACAATCGTGTGACCTATGCGGAGCTGACAACGATGCAGTATGTATTCCTAATTTTACTGGTCTTTATGGTGCCGCTAATTATACAGATGATGCGTTTCTTCCATAATAAGGTAACGGTGCCGCTCGGGGAAATCATCGCCGCGGCTGATGCGGTCAGAGAGGGGAAGCTGGGTATTCAGCTTGTGAACGAGGAGGACAATGAAGAGTTTTATCAGGTGAAGGATTCGTTCAACCACATGTCCCAGCGGCTGAAGAACCAGTTTGACAAGATTTATCTGGAGGAGGTGGCGCTTCGTGACGCAAAGATCATGGCGCTGCAGTCCCAGATTAACCCGCATTTTTTGAACAATACGCTGGAAATCATCAACTGGGAAGCACGCCTGAATGGTAATTATAAGGTGAGCGGCATGATCGAAGCGCTTTCCACTATGCTGGGGGAAACCATGAACCGGAAAGAGGCGCAGTTTCATTCCGTGGCGGAGGAGATAGCTTATGCGGACGCGTATCTCTACATTATATCCCAGCGGTTCGGGGCGAAATTCAGGTGCGAAGAAAAAATCGACGAGCGTCTGCTCAATGTGCAGGTGCCAAGGCTGATCATCCAGCCCATTGTAGAGAACGCGGTGGAACACGGCATGGATATCACCACGCAGGGCAGGCTGGAGGTGCGGCTGTTTGAACGTGAGGACGGGTATCTGTGCATCGAGGTGGAGGACAACGGTCATCTGACGGCGGAGGACAGGAAGCGGATTGATAAAATATTGTCACAGGATGCGGAAATGGCAAAAGAGAAGCGCGTCAGCCTGGGAATTCGTAATGTTGACCAGAGACTGAAGATGATATACGGTGCGGATTGTGGACTATTTATAGACGGCAATGAGGAAGATTACACGGTCAGCACAATTTTGCTCAAAATGGATATACCAAGCGAACAATAAAAGGCAAAAAAGAACAACACCAACAATTTTCTACTTCTCCCTTACGGAGTATGATAAGTACATAAACAGAAAACAACAGACGAAAACGGTCTGTACGCAAACGAAAGGGAGGAATAAGGGTATGATGAAAAAAAGAATGATGGCAGCAATGCTTGCAGGCGCCATGGTATTATCCATGACAGCATGTGGAAACAGCGGTGACGCAGGAAGCGCTGCAAGCACAGGAGGGGACGCGGCAGCGGAGGCTCCGGCAGCTGAAGAAGAGGATCCGGCGGCAGACGCAGGAGAGGCAGCGGAAGCACCCGCAGCGGCGGAAGGTCCGGTAGAACTGGTAGTAACGACCACCTTCGCAGGTGAGGACTCCAACGCACAGAACTACAAGGATGCGGTAAAAGGCTGGGAGGCGGAGACAGGCAACACAGTAATTGACACTTCCGCAACTTCAGACGAGACTTTCAAGACAAGAGTGGCAACAGACTTTGAGACAGGTTCCGAGCCGGATGTGCTGTTCTTCTTCAACGGGGCAGACTCCAACAGCTTCATCGAGGCAGGCAAGGTGGTTTCCATCGACGAGATCCGCGCAGAGTATCCGGACTACGCGTCCAACATGAATGACGACCTGATCACAGCTTCTCTGGTGGACAACAAGAAATACGCGGTACCCGCAAACGGTTACTGGGAGGCAATGTTCGTAAACACCGAGATTCTTGAGGCAGCAGGCGTGGCAATGCCCGGCGCAGACTACACCATGGACCAGTTCAAGGCAGACTGCGAGAAGATCAAGGCAGCAGGTTACGCACCGATTGCGGCAGCGCTTGGCAACATTCCTCATTACTGGTGGGAGTTCGCAATCTTCAACAACCAGTCTCCTGCAACCCATCTGGAAATCCCGGAGAACGCGGGTGACGAGAACGGTCAGGCATGGGTACAGGGCATGAACGACATCAAGGAGCTGTATGAACTGGGATACTTCCCGGAGAACACGCTCTCTGCAACAGACGACGAGACTTTCGCAATGTTCACGGAAGGCAAGGCAGCATTCCTGATCGACGGTTCCTGGAAAGTGGGCGGTATCGTAGGCGCATGCCAGTCCGACCCGAGCGACCCGGCAACTCTGGATTCCGCAAAGTTAGATAAGTTTGACGTAACCTATGTACCCGGCAAGGGCAGCAGAAAGGCAACCGATCTGATTGGCGGTCTTTCCTCCGGATACTTTATCACAAGAAAGGCATGGGACGATCCGGCTAAGAGAGCTGCAGCAGTCAGCTTTGTAGAGTACCTGACTTCTGACGAGCAGGTTCCCAAGTTTGCACAGCACGGCGCATCTGCACTGAAGAATGCACCGGAGGTTGACACTTCTGAATTCAATGTTCTGCAGGTTAAGGCGATGAACATGATGGCAGGCACCACGTCTCTTACGGGTGCGGTACAGGATCTGTTCTCAGGCGACTGCCGCGTATCCACCTTCGACGGTATGCCCGAGATCGTGACAGGCAGAGTGGCAGCAGAGGATGCGGTAGCAGAAGGCTTAGACGCATATCACAATCAGTAAATCAAATAGGGGAGTGTTTGAAGGGGCAGGGGCTTACCCTGCCCTTTCCTTAAAAAACTTTTGGAAAAGTGTGGAGGTGGCTTATGGGAGCTAATATATATCGCAATAAAAAGCCGGCACTGGCGTTTCTTCTTCCGGCGTTTCTGTTCATGGTGCTGTTCCTCTATTATCCGTTCTTTAAAACAATCATTAACAGTTTTATGCACCTGAAACAGCTTGGCGCGACGGCGACAGAGTTTAACGCGCCTTGGTATACCAACTACGAGGAGATGCTGCACGATCCGAACGTGTGGACCTCCGTAAAGAATACGATCATTATGATGGTTGTCACGCTGGTGGGGCAGGTGGGAATCGCCATCGTGCTGGCGCTGATGGTGGACAATATCGGCAGGGGAAAACAGATTTTCAGAACGCTCTATTTCTTCCCCATCGTGATTTCCGCGACGGCATTAGGTCTGATGTTCAACCTGATCTTTCTTCGGGACAAAGGCATGGTTAATCAGGTTCTGGAAATGCTCGGCAAGCAGGATCTGACGGACTGGAAGGCGGAAGGTATCGCCCTTGTCACGATGATGGCGCCGGTTATGTGGCAGTACGTGGGATTTTACTTCGTTATCCTTGTGACGGGACTGAACAATATTTCCGACGAGCTGTATGAGGCGGCTACAATCGACGGCGCGACGGCACTGCAGCGGGTGCGCTACATATCGGTCCCCCTGCTTCACAATGTGATCTGTACCTGCAGCGTTCTGGCGGTTACCGGCGCGCTCAAGGTGTTCGACCTGCCGTGGGTAATGTTCCCCAAGGGGATGCCCCTTAAAAGTACTTTCCTGACCGGCACGTACATGTACTATCAGACGATGGAGACGAAGAACGTGGACTACGGCGCGGCGCTGGCGGTTCTGATCGTGGTGCTGGGCGTGGTGCTCTCCAAGGTGGTCAACGCCATTTTCAAAGAGAAAGATTACTAGGAGGAGGGATAGACTATGACAAAGAGAAAAAAGATGTCACCCGGACTGATCGTGGTGTATGTGATTTTGATTATTTGGGCGCTGACAACGGTTTATCCCATCATCTGGGTCATACAGAACTCATTTAAGGCGAAGAACAAGATTCTGGAAAACTCTTTCGCGCTTCCGTTAGGAGACCTGTTCACGACGGCGAACTTTAGAAAGGCCTTTGATACGACGGATATTTTCGGGGCGTATAAGACCAGCCTGTTTATTTCCACTATGGTTGCTCTTCTGGTGGTGCTGCTTGCGGGCATGGGCGCCTATGCCCTTGCCAGATACAGGTTCCGCAGCTCCAGCCTGATCAATTCCCTTGTGGTAGGCGCGATGATGTTCCCGGCTTTCGCAACGGTCATTTCCGTGTACCAGATGGAGTTCAAATGGGGCATCGCAAGCACGGGAAGCTGGTTCCTCAATATGCTGTCGGTAATCCTGCCGCAGATTGCCGGAAACATGGCATTTGCGATGGTGGTTCTGACCGGCTATATCAAGGGACTGCCCATAGAGCTTGAGGAGGCGGCTTACATGGAGGGCTGCAACGCGTTCCAGATCTACTTTAAGGTGATTATGCCGCTGACAAAGCCCTCTTTCGCGACGGTGGCAATCTTCTCCTTCCTGTGGAGCTACAACGATCTGTTCACCCAGTCCTTCTTCCTGAGAAGACCGGATATGTACAGTATCACCATGATGCTCAACAACATCAGCGCCAAGGAGGGAACCGACTACGGTCTGATGGCGGCTGTGGTAGCGCTGATCATCGTTCCCGTCATCATCGTGTACTGCTGTCTGCAGAAGCAGATCATCAAGGGTATGACCGCGGGAGCTGTCAAAGGTTAGAGCGAAAAGAAGTTCTAGCCGCTCACAGTAATGGCTGTTTCGCGGAGAACTTCTAAGTTTCGCTCAAGAGAATGCTTGAAAAGCAGCATTCTCCGCAATGGATTAAGATTGCATGTGTGGAATAGGATAAAAGAACGAATGGACATTTGTGAGGGATTTGGGTATCATGGAATATAGGATACCATGTGGGGGATAGAAATGTACAAAGTGGCAATTATCGATGATGAACCATTGATCGTGGAGGGATTGTCTAAGACAATTGCATGGGAGAAATGGAATTGTCAGGTGGCGGGTACGGCAAGCGACGGAACGGAAGGGATGGAGCTGATTCGCGAAAAGCGCCCGGATATCGTAATCACGGATATCTGTATGCCGAAGATGGACGGATTGAAAATGATTGCGGGCTTAAAATCGGAATTTCCCGATATGCAGCTTATCATCCTGACGGGGTACAGAGAATTTGAGTATGCGAGAAAGGCGATTGAGTTGGGCGTGACCAGATTTCTGTTAATGCCTTCGAAGATGAATGAACTGGAGGAGGCGGTCGATGCCGTAACGAAGCGGCTGGAACAGACGCAGATGCCGGTGTTTTCTCTTTCGTCGACGGAGCCAGAAAGCGGGGTGGAGCCCGCAAAACAGGCGGAGACAGAGGAGGAAAACGGTGAAGCGAACAGCTTTATCGTAAAGAACGCGCTGGAGTACATCAGGGAAAATTCCCGTGAGAAGCTGCGCCTTTCCGATGTGGCGGATCAGGTGTATGTCAGCCAGTGGCATCTGTCGAAGCTATTAAATAAGCATACCGGAATGACGTTTTCCGATATCTTAAACGGTGCCCGCATGGACCAGTCAAAGGAACTGTTAAAAGATCCTTCCTTAAGAATCTGCGATGTAGCGGAGCAGGTGGGATTTCAGGATTTGGCGCATTTCTCCCGTGTCTTTAAGAAGATGGAAGGAATGTCTGCCGGGGAGTATCGAAATACCCACTGGGGAACGGAACAGAACGGAGGTAGAGTATGAGAGTTTATTGTGCAGCGGATTATTATCATGCAAGCCGTGTGGCGGCGAATATTATATCAGCGCAGGTAATCATGAAGCCTGATTGTGTGCTCGGGCTGGCGACGGGTTCCACGCCTATCGGCACCTACGAGCAGCTCATTTGCTGGTATGAGAAAGGGGATTTGGATTTTTCACAGGTGCACAGCATCAATCTGGATGAATACAGGGGGCTTTCGCCGGAGAACGACCAGAGCTACCGCTATTTTATGAATACGCATCTGTTTGACAAGATAAATATAGATAAGAAAAATACCTATGTGCCGGACGGGCTGGAGCCGGATAAGGAAAAGGCGTGCCGGGATTATGAGGAAATCATACACGCTCACGGCGGTGTGGACCTGCAGATTCTGGGGCTCGGGCACAACGGGCATATCGGCTTTAATGAGCCGGGCAGCGCTTTTGAGAAGGAGACACATTGTGTTACGCTCACGGAGACGACAAGACAGGCAAATGCCCGTTTCTTCGCTTCCATGGATGAGGTGCCCACAGAGGCATATACTATGGGTATCAAATCCATCATGCAGGCGAAGAAGATTGTGGTGATTGTCAGCGGGGAGAGCAAGAATGAGATTGTGAAGAAGGCTTTCCACGGTCCGATTACGCCGGAGGTGCCGGCATCTGTATTACAGCTTCACAATGATGTGATTCTGGTGGGTGACGAGGCGGCGCTGGCGGGCTTCTAGGGAAAGGAGTGGATGAAATGCGAGTACTCAGAGGAATGGTTTACACGGACAGGATGTGTTTTGAACCGGGCGAGGTTGTGATAGACGGGGAGCAGATTGAGAAAGTGGAGCAGTGTGATGCAGGCGCGCTTACGGAGAAAGAGACGCGGACCTACATTCTTCCGGGATTGGTTGACATCCACTTCCACGGCTGTGCGGGGTATGATTTCTGCGACGGTACGGCGGAGGCTGTGCGCGCTATCGCTTCTTACGAGATGACCCATGGCACGACCACAATCTGTCCGGCTACCATGACGCTTTCCGAGGAGCAGCTTTTAGAGATTTGTGCGGCGGGTGCGGCGGCGGAGACGGAAGTCCTGCCGGAAGGAATCCCTGTGAAGGATGTGCTGCGGGGCATCTATCTGGAAGGACCGTTTATCTCCATGGAGAAAAAGGGGGCGCAGAATCCGGCTTATATACACAAGCCGGACCTTGCCATGCTGAGAAAGCTGCAGCAGGCGGCAAAAGGGATGATCCGCATGGCGGTTGTCGCACCGGAAACGGAGGGCGCCATGGAGTTAATCAGGGAAGGGGCGGGAGAGTTCCGCTTTTCCATCGCCCACACCTGCGCCGACTATGAGACCGCAAAGGAAGCGATGGAAGCGGGAGCGCACCATGTGACACATCTGTACAATGCGATGCCGCCTTTTACCCACAGGAAACCAGGCGTCATCGGCGCGGCGGCGGAGAACGAGGAAACAAGAGTAGAGCTGATCTGCGACGGCATTCACATCCATCCGTGTGTGGTGAAGAGCACGTTCAAGCTGTTCGGAGCGGAGCGGATGGTTTTAATCAGCGACAGCATGATGGCGACAGGCATGGAGGACGGGGAGTACGCGCTGGGCGGTCAGCCGGTAATTGTCAAAGGCAACCGGGCGTTATTAAAAGACGGCACCATTGCGGGCAGTGCCACGAATCTGTATGACTGTATGAGAACGGCGATTCAGATGGGTGTTCCCAAAGAGGAGGCAGTCAGGGCGGCTACGCGCAATCCGGCGGAGGCGGTCGGGCTTTCCGAAGAGTGCGGTGTGCTTCGTTCGGGACGGCGTGCGGATATCCTGCTGGCAGACGGGGATTTTGCCCTTCTTGAAGTGATTAAGTCGGGACGCGCGGTGAAGAGCGCGGCGCAGGAATAAATAGCTAATTTACTTTTCGGATGCGGTATGATACAATAAAGCGATTCAGAGGATCTGCATTCGGGGAGGAAATGTATGAAAAGGAGAAACATGGCGGCGCTTGCGCTTCTGGCTGTCATGCTGTTGACGGCGTGCGGCAGGGCTGCGGATGCGGTGGTGACGACGGAGGAGATGGTCGTGCCGGAAATGTCTTCGAAGGATTTGCTGGTTAATTCTTTGGAATATCTGCTGGAGGATGAGACGGGAGAGGAAGCCGGGGAAGAAACGGCACAGACGGAGGAGACAGAAAAGGAAGCGGTCACGGAGGATGACGGGGCAGAGGACGAGAAGGCGACTGTCATCTGTTACGGAAAGGATATGGATTCCGGTCTGCTAGAGGAAGTAATTACAGCGGAAGAGATTACGCCGGATGTACTTTTGAATGCGCTGGCGAGACATAATATAGTGCCCCTTCTGAACACGAAGGCGCTTTCTATGGAGGAGAGGGAAGAGGATGGGCGCAAGCTCATTTATCTGGACCTTTCAGGGAGTTTTCGGGAATATTTGATGACCATGTCTATGGAAGCGGAGTGCATTATCATGTCTTCCCTGGTCAACACGTTTACTGCCAACTATCACGCTGACGCGATGTATATAATGGTGGAGGGAGAGACGCTTGTCACCTCCCACGCAGCGTATACGGAAGCGCTGCCCGACTATACGCCCGGGGAGCTGATGACTTATCTGACAGCTTTGCAGGACGGAGGGGAAGAGGACGCGGCAGCGCCGGAAGAAGAGTAGGCGGCAGGCGAAAAGGAGGCGGCGTATCATGGCACAGGTCAGTGAACGGGAGCAGTTGATATTTGATATTGCGCAGATGGAGTGGGAATTGTTCCAGCAGGTCTACAATACGGGCGGCAGGGCTTCCTGTCAGGATGACCCGGACACCTTCTTTAAAATGCGCATGAGTCAGTGGATGGTTTACTCCGACGAGGTGCTTTTAAGCTATCAGGCGGACTGCCGGGACGCAGTGAGAGAGGGCAGAAACCCGATTTTTGAGAAGTACGGCTTTATGATGGAAAGCACTTATCCGGAGGAGTATGAGGAGATTAAGGGACATCTTCCCGACGTCTCCGAAAAGAAAGAGATTGCGGAGCGGATCATAGCGGTCAATCTGGCGTGGGATAAGCAGATGGCGGAAGAGTACCCGAACCTGCGAAAGCGCGGCAGGGTGGCAACTACCGCGGAGGATGGCATTATGGCGGGTTCTTCCATGGAGAGCTATCTGCGCGGCGAGCTTTACACGTATTCCATGCGGACACTTAACCTGATCTGGAAGGAGACGGCGGAAGCAAAAGAAAGGGGCGAGAGTTTGCTAAAGCAGACTATCGCCAATGAAACCGCGTTTTACGGCTACCAGTCTTTAGAGGACGCGGAAGCAAGGTACAATAAATAAGCACTCAGAAGTGAAGGCGTCTGCGCACCTCGTTGCGCAGGCGCTTTTTTACGAGAATCGTGACGAGCGCCACGTCGATGATAACGCAGACGGTCAGTACCACGGCGGACCATGTAAGCCGCAGCGGAGACAGGAGCATACGGCGAATCATCAGCTCCAGTGCGGTACAGAACAGGGGAATCTCGATAAACAGGCATAACGCGCCTGAAAGAATCGTAAAGGGCACTTTTTTTGCAAGTAAAGTAAAGACTTCCATGCCCAGCGTCACAAGGGCGACGATGGGCAGCCCCAGCTCCCAGAACCATGCGGTGGAGGGGGTAAGATAGGCAATCATGTACAGATATACCGCCACCGCCATGCCGTCCGCAAACAGGGAGACGAAGGGCGGCATTTTGCTGTAGAAAACCGCCGGGAAGGTAAACACAAACAGGCAGATGCAGATGCCGATGACCAGAAGAGACCAGAGGGAACGGTCGAATACCAGCAGGTTTAACAGCAGGCAGGTGGCGCCCGTGGCGGTCAGCACGACGGAGAGCAGGATGCCGAGGTCTTTTCTCTTGACGACCTCCACCTGTCCTTTGTTGACGGGATAGGGGGAAGGCGGAAACGCTTTTCCCGCTTCGAGTGGGTTGATAACCGGCGTGTGGCATAACGGACATTCCCGCAGGGACGCCTCCAGCTCCACACCGCAGTTTACGCAGTATGACATAGCTTGTCCTTTCTTAAATCAAGATTTATATACGTTTTGACCAGATTTTTCGGCTTGATAACGAGCGTTATAATGCTTCGGAAGAGCGGTTGCTCTCTATCTTTACATGGATGCCGTCCTGCACCAGCTTGCGGAAGAAATGCCGTTCCACGTCGCTTTCCACGATACTGCTGGCGAAGTTGATGGTCAGGATATCTTCAAAGCTGATGATGGCACAGTTGGTACGGGAGGAAAAGGGCTGTCCCATGTAGATGTCGAAACGGTCGATAAACGGCTTCATATCCTCCGGCACCGCCAGCGCGCCCATGTTGGTCAGCCCGGCGGAGGAATTTTTGTCCTGCACGCGGGTGTAGAAGGTGCGCACCACAAAATCTTTGATAAAAAGCGGTACGATACGGATTAAGAAGTTGTGTTTGGTGGCGGCGTTGGTGGTGATATCGCCGCGTAAGAATTTTTCGTTGATATAATAACGCATGAAATTGTGTACCTGCGTAACGATTTCCTCAAACGTGTACTCACCGAGACGGGGGTCGATGGACGGGTATACCATGGTGATAAAATTGCGCAGGGTCTTTGAGGGAAAGAAACGGCGCAGGTTCACGGGCATGGCAATCCGCACGGGTTTATAGGTCAGATGAAACTCCTGCTGCTGCTTTTGAAGCAGGGCATAGAGCAGCACGGCGTTTAAATATTCGGTGATGGTAGCGCCGTATTTTTTTGCTGTCGCCATGACTTCTTTTACGGACAAAACTCCGTTTACGATGTTCAGCGTATAAAACGGCTCTTTAGTGCCGCGGACGCGGTAGGTTTTTTCTGCCGGACGCGGCGGCTTGACTTTCGCCGTGGCATAGCGCATGTAGGAGTCTTCCAGCTCGCCCGGATCAGGCTCCTCATCCAGCTTTAGTACAAAGCCGCCGGGGGCTATTTTGTGCCCCAGAAGCTCGAGATATACGGCGGTCAGCGTCTGCAAAAGGCTCATGCCGCCGGTGCCGTCGCCGAGACAGTGATGCGCTTCCAGAGAAATGCGGCTGTCGTAGTAGTATATCCTGATAAGATAACGGTGGTTACTCTTAAAATGCATGGGCATACAGGGGTTTTTGATATCTTCCTGCACGAAGGGACCGGGGCGGTTGTTTGGTTCCAGATACCGCCAGAACAGCCCTTTGCGGATCGCCACCTTGTAGGTGGGGAAGCGGGGCAGCGTAAGGTTTAATGCCTGCTGCAAAAGGGCAGGGTCCACAGGCTCCTTCAATTTCACGCTCAGACGGTACACCGAGGAAAAATCCCGCCTTTGCAGGGTGGGATAAACGGTGGCTGACAAATCCAGCTTATACCAGACGTCTTTTTTGCTCCGGAGAGCCGGTTTATTTACTTGTTTTTTCGGTAAATGTCTGTACATGGAATAAGTATACCACAAATTCCCTTATTTATGGTAAAATTGTTGCATATTAGGGAGCGCGCGGCAAAATGGAGCTGCGCAAAAGCGCAGGGAACGGAGGAAATATGGGAAAGACGGATAAAAAGAACGCCGGTCTGATGAACCTGATCAAGCGGATGCACGGTGTGGTGGAGAATGTGGATATCGAGAAGCACCGCCAGTCGCAGGATCATTTCGGCGCCCTTCTGGGGAACAGCAGGGATGTGATTGTGGAGGATGTGGAGATCGCCGCCCGCGGGGAGGGCAGCGGCACGATTCATGGAGAGTGGATTACGGTAAACCGGGCGCATATGAAGAAATATATCATTCTGTACTGTCATGGCGGCGGTTATTCCACGGGCAGCAGCCTCTATGCCAGAACGCTGACGACGAAGCTGGCGTCCTCCACGTCCATGGACGTGCTCAGCTTCGATTACAGGCTGGCGCCCGAGAACCCCTATCCGGCGGCGACGCAGGACGCCATGCAGGTATGGGATTATCTGATGCTTTTGGGGTACGGCGCGAGGGATGTGATTCTGGCGGGGGATTCCGCGGGCGGAAATCTGGCGCTCTCCCTGTGCTTGAAGCTAAAGAGCGAGGAGCGGCTGATGCCGAGAGGACTTGTGCTCATGTCACCGTGGACGGATCTGACAGCTTCCGGAAAGTCCCATGTGACCAAGGCGGAGATTGACCCTGTGCTGAACGCGGGCTACTTGGAACAGATGATAGAAAATTACGCGGCGGGGCAGGAGCTGACAGACCCGCTGATCTCCCCGTTGTTCGGGGATTACGAGGGGTTTCCGCCCACATATATCCAGGTGGGCAGCAACGAAATCCTGCAAGATGACGCGGCGCTTCTCTATAAAAAGCTGTTAAAGGATAATGTCAGCGTGAAGATGGACGTATTTAAAGGGATGTGGCATGTGTTCCAGATGTCGCCCTTCAAGACCGCCTATGAGGCGATGGATAAGAATGCGGAGTTTATTTATGATATCTGCCGTTGACATGGCGGGATGATGTTAAGTCTGTTCGCAGGTATGGACTCTGAATTAATGAAAATAAAAAAAGGATTACGGCGTTTTAGGGCGAATAATAGTAGTAGGACGGTTGGTTTTTAGAAAAAGAAAGGCACAGCCATGAATATACGGGAAAGTTTGGAACAGTGGGAAAAGGAATACTTAAGTCCTTACGCCATGCTCAGCAGGAATTCCCAGGGAAGGCTTAAGGAAGAAGAACAGTGCGATATCCGCCCCGTATTTCAAAGGGACAGGGATCGGATCATACATAGCAAGTCCTTCCGCCGCCTGAAGGATAAGACGCAGGTGTTTCTGACGCCGGAGGGGGATCATTACAGGACAAGGCTCACGCACACGCTGGAGGTAAGCCAGACGGCGCGGACGATCGCCAAGGCGCTGAAATTAAATGAGGATTTGGTGGAAGCGATCGCCCTTGGGCATGATTTGGGGCATACGCCCTTCGGACATGCGGGGGAGCGTGCGCTTGACAGGGTGTGCCCTTACGGATTTAAGCACAATGAGCAGAGCGTGCGTACCGTAGATTTGCTGGAAAAGGACGGCACGGGCATCAATCTGACCATGGAGGTGCGGGACGGCATTTTGAACCACCAGACGTCGGGTATGCCGCAGACGCTGGAGGGACGGATAGTGCGGCTGGCGGACAAGATTGCCTATATTCATCATGACATGGACGATGCGGTACGCGCCGGGATATTGAAGGAAGCGGATGTGCCGAAGGAGATTGGAAGTGTGATCGGCTATAGCTGCGGGCAGCGTTTGGACTTTTTTATCCATAATATTGTGACCAACAGCCGGGATAAGGACGATATCTGCATGTCGCCGGAGGTGGCGGAAGCCATGCAGAAAATGCGCGAGTTTATGTTCCGGCATGTGTACAGGAACCCCATCGCAAAGAGCGAGGAGGGGAAGGCGGAGAATCTGATCATCACGCTTTATGAGCACTATCTGGTGCACACGGAGCAGCTGCCGAATTTCCTGTTTAAGCTGCTCGACGCGGGGGAACCGCTTGAGAAGATTGTGTGCGATTATATCAGCTCCATGACAGACCGTTTTGCCATCGCGCAGTATGAGAGGTTGTTTATTCCAAAGACGTGGCACGGTTAACAGAGCGAAAAAGGGAAAATAACATGCGTTATCCGGAGGAACTGATTGAGGAGATCAGAACGAAAAATGATATCGTGGAAGTGATTTCGGGTTATGTGCGTATGCAGAAGAAGGGGAGCAGCTATTTCGGGCTATGCCCGTTCCACAATGAGAAATCTCCTTCTTTCTCAGTCTCGCCGGGCAAGCAGATGTATTATTGCTTCGGATGCGGGGCGGGCGGCAACGTGATTACTTTTCTGATGGAATATGAGAACGCCACGTTTCAGGAGGCGCTGAAGATCCTTGCCGACCGGGCGGGTGTCGCGCTGCCGGAGGTGGAGTACAGCGAGGAGATGCGCCGTAAGGAGAGCAGACGTGTCAAGCTGTTAGAGGTTAACAAACAGGCGGCGAAATACTACTATTATCTGCTGCGTTCCCCGAGGGGACAGACGGGTTACCGGTATCTTGCGGGCAGGGAGCTTACGGACGATACCATGAAGAAGTTCGGGCTTGGCTACGCGGACGGGGCGGGCTCCGATCTGACGGCGTATCTGCGCTCGAAAGGGTATGCGGACGATTTGATTACGGAAGCCGGGCTGACAGGCTTTGACGAAAAGCGCGGCGTGCATGATAAATTCTGGAACCGGGTGATGTTTCCGATTCAGGACGGCAATCACCGGGTCATCGGGTTTGGCGGCAGAGTCATGGGGGACGCCAGACCTAAATATTTAAATTCCCCGGAGACGACGATTTTTGACAAAAGCCGCAATCTCTACGGGCTGAACTTTGCCAGGACTTCTCGGACGGGAAACTTGATTTTGTGTGAGGGCTATATGGATGTGATTGCTCTGCATCAGGCTGGTTTCGGACAAGCCGTGGCGTCGCTGGGGACGGCTTTTACGGCGGGACAGGCAGGTCTGGTAAAGCGTTTTGGCGAGGAGGTGCTGCTCGCTTACGACAGCGACGGGGCGGGTACGAATGCCGCTCTTCGGGCGCTTGGCATCTTAAAGGAAGCGGGGCTGCGGGGCAGGGTGATTGATATGAAGCCCTACAAGGATCCCGATGAATTTATCAAGAATCTCGGCGCGGAAGCGTTTCAGGAGCGGATTGGTCAGGCGCAGAACGGCTTTTTCTTTGAACTTAAGGTGCTGGAACGGGATTACCATATGGAAGATCCGGAGTCAAAGACCGCTTTTCACCGCGAGATTGCGAAGAAGCTCTGCAGCTTCGAGGAAGAGGTGGAGCGGGAAAACTATATCGAGTCGGTGGCACAGAGGTATCATATCGGCTATGAGAATCTGCGGAAGCTGGTGAGCAGTTATGCGGCGCGCACGGGACTTGTGAAGCCGGTAGAGCGGGCGAAGCCTACGACGGCAGGGAAGCCTTCCCCGGAGGACCATATCAAGAAGTCACAGCGGATTCTTCTGACATGGCTTTCGGAGGAGCCGGAGATTTACCCGAAGATCAAGGCATATATATCGGCGGCTGATTTTACGCAGGAGTTGTACCGCCAGGTGGCGGACAAGCTGTTTGCGGGACTGGAGCAGGGTTCCTTTTCCCCGGCGTCCGTTGTCAGCGCTTTTGAGGAGGAGGAAGAGCAGCGGGAAGTGGCGGCGATCTTCAACACCAAGCTGGAGCGGCTTGACACGAAACAGGAGAGGGAGAAGGCGCTTCATGATGTGGTAGTGGCGGTGAAGGACAACAGCTTTCACTATTATTCAGCCAGAATGGGTTCGGATATGGAGGCGTTAAATCAGGTCATATCAGGCAAAAAGGCGCTTGAGGAGCTGCGGAAAGCGCATATTTCCCTGTGAACAGGGTAAGCTAATCGAAAAAAGGCACGTTTACAGTCGGACAGAAGTGAAACATAGGAAGGATGGAGCAATTCATGGATGAAAATGTACAGGCAAAGTTTGAGGAGCGTTTAAAAGATCTCCTGGCTGTTGCAAAGAAGAAGAAAAATGTTCTGGAGTATCAGGAGATCAACGACTTTTTCTCTGACCTTACGCTGGAGGAGGAGCAGTTTGACAAAATTTTAGAGACGCTGGAGCAGAATAATGTAGATGTGCTGCGCATCACGGAGGAGGACGACGTGGATGATGAGGAGATCATCCTTACGGAAGAGGACGAAGTGGATGTGGAGGACATCGACCTTACCGTGCCGGATGGTATCAGCATCGAAGATCCCGTCAGAATGTACTTAAAGGAAATCGGCAAGGTGCCGCTTCTCTCCGCCGAGGAAGAGATTGAGCTGGCGAAAAAAATGGAAATGGGCGATCTGGAAGCGAAACAGCGTCTGGCGGAAGCGAACTTACGTCTGGTGGTCAGCATCGCCAAGCGTTATGTGGGGCGCGGTATGCTTTTTCTCGACTTGATTCAGGAGGGAAATCTGGGTCTGATTAAAGCTGTGGAAAAATTCGATTATCGTAAGGGATATAAATTTTCTACCTATGCGACGTGGTGGATCAGGCAGGCGATCACGCGGGCAATCGCGGATCAGGCGAGAACCATCCGTATCCCCGTGCATATGGTGGAGACGATCAACAAGCTGATCCGGGTGAGCAGGCAGCTTTTGCAGGAGCTGGGGCGGGAGCCTACCCCGGAGGAGATTGCGGAGCAGATGAATATGCCCGTGGAGCGGGTGCGGGAAATCTTAAAGATTTCTCAGGAGCCGGTGTCTTTAGAGACGCCCATCGGCGAGGAGGAGGACAGCCATCTCGGAGACTTTATTCAGGATGACAATGTGCCTGTTCCCGCGGACGCGGCGGCGTTTACGCTGTTGAAGGAGCAGCTGGTGGAAGTGCTGGGCACCCTGACCGAGAGGGAACAGAAGGTGCTGCGGCTTCGTTTCGGCTTAGATGACGGCAGGGCGCGGACGCTTGAGGAAGTGGGCAAAGAGTTTAACGTGACCCGTGAGCGTATCAGGCAGATAGAAGCGAAGGCATTAAGAAAGCTGCGCCACCCGAGCAGAAGCCGGAAACTCAAGGACTATCTGGACTGATGCGGTCGGTGGCATTGTCTAAGCGGCTTCGTACGGTGGCAGGTATGGTGACGAAGGGAAACCGGGTTTGCGACGTGGGCTGCGATCACGGCTTCGTTTCTATTTATCTCGTACAGCAGGGCATCAGTCCGAAAGTGTTGGCAATGGATTTGCGGGAAGGACCGCTGAGGGCGGCAAAAGAGCATGTGGCGGCGTACGGGCTGGAGGAGCAGATAGAGACGAGACTGTCGGATGGTTTACATAATTATGAAGCGGGTGAAGCGGACACCCTGATCTGCGCCGGGATGGGCGGCGGACTCATGACACGGATACTGCAAGCGGAGCGGGAAAAGACGGCGTCCTTTCGGGAGCTGGTCTTGCAGCCCCAGTCGGAAATCGAGAAGTTCCGGCGGTTTCTCAGGGAGAACGGTTACCGCATTCTCGATGAGGAGATGGTCGAGGAGGACGGCAAGTTTTATCAGGTGATCCGGGCGGCGGGGAAGGATGCACTGTCCATGACGACCGATTGCAGCGATGAGTTATGTAAACTTGAGGACAGATACGGACCTGTGCTGTTACGAAAAAAAACACCTGTATTTTTATCTTTTCTGGAGCGGGAAGCCGCCGTCTTTGAGGAAATTCTTGCGAATCTGCGGGAACAGGGGCTGGCGGAGGAAAAGCGGAGCGCCAGATATGCGGAGGTGGAGCTTCTTTTGCGGGAAAACCGCCTTGCAGGAACATCGATGGATTAGTTTACATAAGATATAGAACAACAAAAGGAGGGGGAAAGTCTATGGCTACGATTATGATCGGAGGAAAAGAGAAACGTTACGAGGACGGCATCAAGTACGAGATCATTGCAGAAGCGCATCAGAACGATTTTGTCAGCCAGATTGCGCTGGTGACGGTGAACGGCAAGATTCAGGAGCTGATGAAACGTGTGGACAGGGACTGTGAGCTTGACTTTATCACCTATGCGGACGCGATCGGTCATAAGACCTATGTGCGGACGGCGATCATGCTTATGCTAAAGTCCATCAAGGATGTAGCGGGCATGGAAGCGGCGGCAAACGTGAAGGTGGAGTTCGCCATCGGCGCGGGTTACTACTGTGCCTTCCGGAACGGTCTGAAGCTGGATGAAAAGACCATTGAGAGAGTGAAGGAGCGCATGGGCGAGCTGGTAGACATGGATCTTCTGGTGACGAAGAAGGCTTATCCGGCGGCGGAAGCTGTGGCGCTCTTTGCGGAGAATGGCATGAAGGATAAGGTTTCCCTGTTCCGCTACCGCAGAAGCTCTAATATTAACGTGTACTGCATGGGGGATTATTACGATTATTTTTACGGCTACATGCTGCCGAGTACGGGCTATATCAGGCTGTTTGACCTGTTTGCTTACGAGGAGGGGATGATTCTGCTCCTTCCCGAGCAGGAGGATCCGGAGGAGCTGCCTGAATTTAAACCGCAGAAAAAGCTGTTCCAGACGCTCCTTGTAACGGGAGAGTGGGGGCGCGACGTGGGAATCGACACGGTGGGCGACCTGAACAACCAGATATGCGACGGCAATATTGCCGATATGATTCTGGTGCAGGAGGCGCTGCAGGAGAGACGGATCGGCGAGATTGCCAGAGACATTGCAAGGCGTGAGGGCGTGAAGTTCGTCATGATCGCGGGTCCTTCTTCCTCCGGTAAGACGACTTTTTCCCACAGGCTTTCGATCCAGCTTCGGACTTACGGGTTAAAGCCGCACCCCATCGGGCTTGATAATTATTATCTGAACCATGACAAGACCCCTCTGGATGAGGACGGTGAGCCGGATTACGAATGTCTGGAAGCGCTGGATGTGGAGCAGTTTAATGCGGATATGACGGCGCTTCTAAAAGGAGAGAGCGTGCAGCTTCCCACCTTTAATTTCAAGACCGGAAAGCGCGAATACAGCGGGAAGATAACGAAACTCGGCGAAAATGATATTCTGGTGATTGAGGGCATACACGGGTTGAATGAAAAGATGTCCTATTCCCTGCCGGCGCAGAGCAAATATAAAATTTATATCAGTGCATTGACTACGCTGAATGTGGATGAGCACAACCGGATTCCCACCACGGATAATCGTCTGCTGCGCCGTATCGTGCGGGATGCAAGGACGAGGGGCGCCACCGCGGCAAAGACCATCGCTATGTGGCCTTCCGTCAGGAGGGGAGAAGAAAAGTATATTTTCCCGTTTCAGGAGGAGGCGGATGCCATGTTTAACTCCGCCATGCTTTTCGAGCTGTCGGTTCTCAAGCAGTATGCGGAGCCGCTGCTTTTCGGGATAGAGAAGGGGGAGCCGGGGTACCATGAGGCGAAGCGGCTGCTCAAGTTTTTGGAATACTTCCTCGGTATCAGCAGTGAGGAGCTGCCGAAGAATTCTCTGTGCAGGGAGTTTGTAGGCGGGAGCTGCTTTGAGGTTTAGGCATTCTCCGCGTAGGAGGGATTAACTTATAAAACAAAGGAGTGGAACAAATGATCGCGGCTGCACAGACGAAAGGGTGCAGGTGAGGAAAGTCCGGGCTCCACAGGGCAGGATGCCGGATAACATCCGGTGGAGGCGACTCCAAGGCTAGTGCAACAGAAATAATACCGCCCGGAGTTTCGCGTAGCGAAACTTCGAGGTAAGGGTGGAATGGCAGTGTAAGAGACTACCGCCGTCACGGTAACAGGACGGGCTGTGTAAACCCCATCCGGAGCAAGACCAAGCAGAGAGCAATGACCGGCCCGGTCCGTTCTCAGGTAGGTTGCTGGAGGGTTTCGGCAACGAAACTCCTAGATAGATGATCATTCACGACATAACCCGGCTTATCATTCCGCTCCCAGAGTGAGAAGAACTTCTAATCACTCGCAGCAGAGGCTGCTTCGTGAAGAAGTTCTAAGTCTTACTCAAGAGAATGCCTGAAATGCGGCATTCTCTGTATATACATAGCGTAATTAGATATGAGAGCAGGGGCACGGAGAGGCGCAGTCCTCCACGTGCCCTTGTGAAAGGTATACGTGAGAGGAGGGGCTGGTGGCAAAGGACGGGAGAATAAATAAAATATCTGCTGCTATTATATTTTTCCTGGGCTGCTTTTTTCAGGCGCTGCCTGTGGAAGCGGGGGAGCCGTCCCTGCCGCCGCATCTGATTCAGAGTGTGAGCGACGAGGATATCGTTGAGGGGATGCTCGCGCTCGACCTGTTTCATTGTCCCGTGCTGGAAGAGCCGGATTTGGAAGCGGCATATGAAAATGTGAAAGACAGCGTGGTGCGGATCGATATGGGGAAAGCATACGGAAGCGGCGTTATTTGCTGGATAACGGCTGACGGAGCGGTGATTGCCACCAACAGACATGTGCTTGCCTACTGGCAGGAGGAGACGGGGGTGGTCCGGTTTCCGCAAGGGTATTATGCAGGCGCCCGCGTGCTTGGCAGCTCGGAAAGCTATGATGTCGGTTTTTTGCTGGTGGAGAAGGAGGAGATCGGTCTGCGGGCGTTTTCCGGGCTTCGCAGCGCCCTTGCAGATGGTATTTATGGCGGTCTGCGGGTTGACGAGGAGATTTTCTGTCTGGGGGCGGGCAGGGAGGAAGACGAGATGCTCCTGGAAGAGGCCGTTTTGAAAGACACCGATAAATATATCGAGACCTTCGGCAGTGAAATGCTTTACGGGCGCGGCTTTGCCAGAGAGGGAATGAGCGGCGGCGGTATGTTTGACGGCTGCGGGCGGCTGATAGGGCTTTTGACAGGAGGCACTTATCAGAATGAGATCGCGGGAGTGCCCGTGACGCAGGTACTGGAGTCATATTGGGAGGTTATGGGGGATTAAGTGATACCTTTTTTGGAAAAGCTGTGATACAATAATGTGAAAAAGGAGGAGGCTATGGCATTATTTCAGATAAGCAATGATAAGATTACGATACAGGTGGACAGTTTCGGTGCGGAGCTTAAGTCCTTAAAGAGTGTGCCTGAGCAGAGAGAGTATATGTGGCACGGAGATCCTGCCTATTGGGGGCGGACGTCGCCGGTGCTTTTTCCCATTGTGGGCGGTTTAAAGAACGGTACATACCGGGTGGACGGCAAAGAGTATGCCATGGGGCAGCACGGCTTTGCCAGAGATATGGAATTTCAGCTAAAAAGTCAGGTGGCTTCGGAAATCTGGTTTACGTTAAGCGCTAGCGAGGAGACGTTACAGAAATATCCGTATCCTTTCTTATTGGAAATCGGCTATGAGCTCTGCGGGTGTACGGTAGTGGTGAAGTGGCGGGTGGCGAGTCCCACGGGAGAACCCATCTGGTTTTCCATAGGCGGGCATCCGGCTTTTCTGTGTCCCATTGACCCGGGCACGGATCAGATCCAATATAAGCTGCTTTTTGACGCGAAGACGCAGGTGGTATCTTCCTGCATTGAGGGCGGCCTGGTAAGTAAAGAAAAGAAGACTTATGCCCTGCGAAACGGCGCACTGCCTGTCACAGCTGATCTTTTTGACAATGACGCGCTGGTGATTGAGGGCGATCAGGCACACAGCGTAGCGCTGGTGAGACCTGACGGATCGCCCTATCTGACGGTGGAATTTGACGCGCCTTTGTTTGGCGTGTGGTCGCCGCCGAAGAAGAAAGCGCCGTTTATCTGTATCGAGCCGTGGTACGGCAGGTGCGACAGCGCAGACTTTACAGGAGATTTTAAGGAACGGGAATGGGGACAAAAACTCGAAGGGGCGGCTTTTGAAGCGTCCTATCGTATCACGGTTTCGTGATGCGGGGAAAGGAAGGAAACTATGGCGCCTGTGGTGCAGTGTATGAGTCTGACGAAGACTTATGGAAGAAAAATCGCGTTGAATCAGGTATACTTAAATCTGGAGCGCGGCAGGATTATCGGTCTGCTGGGACCTAACGGCAGCGGGAAAACAACGCTAATTAAGATTATGAACGGTCTGTTAAAGCCGACAGCGGGAGAAGTTTTGATAAATGGGCAGCGTCCGGGGGTTGATACCAAGCTGCGGATTTCCTATCTGCCGGAGCGGACCTATTTACAGCCGGGGATGAAGGTAATTGAACTGGTGCAGTATTTTCAGGACTTTTATCCGGATTTCCGGGTGGACAGGGCTTATGACATGCTGGCGAGACTGCAGATTCCGCCGCAGGAGAGGTTGAAAAACCTTTCCAAAGGAACGAAGGAGAAGGTGCAGCTCATTATGGTGATGAGCCGGGATGCGGATCTCTATATTCTGGACGAGCCGATTGCGGGGGTAGACCCTGCCGCCAGAGACTATATTCTCCATACGATTGTGAACAACTATAACCGCTGTGGTTCGATCTTGCTTTCTACCCATCTGATTTCGGATGTGGAAAACATTCTGGATGAGGTCGTGTTTATCAAGTACGGAAGCATTGTACTGCAGGCAGGGGCAGAGCAAATCAGACAGAATGAGCATAAGTCCGTGGATCGGTTTTTCAGGGAGGTGTTCGCATGTTAGGGAAATTGATGAAGTATGAGTGGAAGGCAACATGGAAGCTGCTCTTATCTGCGAACCTTCTGACCGTGGTGATGACGGTGCTTGCCAGAGGTATGGTATATCTGATGGATAAGACGCCTTATTCCAGCGATTTCCAGATGGTCGATTTTATGGCGATTATGGTACTGTTCACTTATGTGGCGAGTATGTTTGCGGTGTTTGTCGGTACGGCGATTTACCTGATTCACCGCTTTTACACCTCCACCTATGGCGATCAGGGCTATCTTCTGCATACGCTGCCGGTGGATACGCATCATATTATTATCGCCAAGACGTTAGTCAGCGTGCTGTGGGTGATGATGAATTCGCTGATCATCTATTTTTCGGTTATTGTTTTGTTTGCCACATCGACGGAGATTGTCAAATCCATGATGGAAGGGTTCGTAGATGTCCTCGAGTACATGAGCAAGGAGAAAATATCGGCGTTTGTGGTGATTATGACCATTGTGGCGTATATTTTCAATCTTTTTGCGAGAGTGCTTAAGGTGGGCGCCTGCATTTCTCTCGGGCAGCTTTCTTCTAACCACAAGCTGATGCTGTCCTTTGCGTGGTATATTGGTATTTATATTGTAGAGAGTATGTTTCAGGGGGTATATTTTGCCATCCGGTCAGCGTTTCAAAGCCAGACATATCCCATGAGTTATGTTTCTGGCTTCGGCGTTGACTGGGAGACAACACTGATTGCGGGGATATTCCACTGTGTGATTTTCTATATCCTGACCTGGTATGTGATGGACAGAAAACTAAATTTAGATTAACATGAGAAGTACTTCTAAAGACGTCTCGCCATAGGACGAGACGCCAAGAAGTACTAAGTCTCGTGTAGGAGAATGCCTGAGAAGCAGCATTCTCCGTGTATATTTATAATTAAAAGGAAGGACGGATGTAACATGACTAAGATTGATATTTTCTCGGGGTTTCTGGGAGCCGGGAAAACGACGCTAATCAGCAAGCTTTTGAAAGAGGCGCTGGCGGATACGAAGGTGGTGCTGATTGAGAACGAGTTTGGCGAGATTGGCATAGACGGGGGCTTTTTGCAGGAGTCCGGCATCGAGATTAAGGAGATGAATTCTGGCTGTATCTGCTGCTCGCTGGTAGGCGATTTTGGCACATCCCTCAAAGAGGTGCTGGACACTTATGCGCCGGAGCGCATTCTGATCGAGCCTTCGGGCGTGGGCAAGCTTTCGGATGTTATGAAGGCGGTGCAGGACGCCATGACGGACAGGGACGTGCAGTTAAGCAGCGCGGTGGCTGTGGTGGATGCCTGCAAATGTAAGATGTATATGAAGAATTTCGGGGAATTTTTTATCAATCAGATCGAACATGCCGGAACCATTGTCCTTAGCAGGACGGATAAGCTAAGCGAGGAAAAGCTGTCGGCATGTGTGGCTCTGGTTCGGGAGCACAACGCGAAGGCAACGATCATCACTACGCCTTGGGATGCGCTTGAGGGAAAAGAGATTCTGGAAACCATTGAAGGGGCGAAGGACTTAGAGAAAGAGCTGATGCGTGAGGTGATGGAGATGCAGGAGGAGCACCACCATCATGACCATGGACCGGATTGTACCTGTGGCTGTTACGACCACGACCATGAGCATCATGACCACAATGAGCATGAACATCATCACGGTCACGGTGAGCATGAACATCATCACGACCACGATGGGCATGGACATCATCACGACCACAGTGAGCATGAACATCATCATGATCACGACGGGCATGACCACCATCACCATCATGCGGACGAAGTTTTCACGAGCTGGGGGCTTGAGACGCCCGCGGTTTATACGAAAGAGGAGATTGCGCATATTTTGGTGGAGCTTGATAAGGAAGAAGAGTACGGGCTCGTGCTCCGCGCGAAGGGCATGGTTGCCGGAGCGGAGGGCGGCTGGATTTATTTTGACTATGTGCCGGAGGAGAGCAATGTCAGGGACGGAAAACCCGGCGTGACGGGAAAATTCTGCGTGATTGGTTCCAAGCTGAAAGAGGAAAAGCTGGCGGCACTGTTTGAAAAATAAATAGCAATAGATATTATTTGGAAAGAAATGAGAAAGGGATGAAGGAAGAGTGAAACCGGTTTATATGATTAACGGCTTTCTGGAGAGCGGCAAGACGGAGTTTATCACCTACACGCTGGCACAGCCATATTTTCAGGTGCGGGGGAAAACCCTGCTGATTCTCTGTGAGGAAGGGGAAAACGAGTATGACCCTGCGCTCCTTCGGCAGAGCCGCACGGTGCTCGAGCTGATTGACGGGGAGGAGGATTTTACGCCAAACCGCTTGATTGAATTGGAGAAAAAGCACAAGCCGGAGCGCATTATCATTGAGTATAACGGCATGTGGAATTATAAGGAGATGAAGCTGCCGTGGCATTGGAAGATTGAGCAGCAGATTACCACGATCGACGCATCCACCTTTCCCATGTACTTTACGAATATGAAGTCGCTGCTTGCGGAGCAGATTCGCAAGTCAGAGCTGATTATCTTTAACCGCTGTGACGGGGTGGAGGATCTTGGCAGCTATAAGCGGAACGTGAAGGCGATCAATCCCAAGGCGGAGCTTGTGTTCGAGGATTCCAACGGGGAAATCAATGAGATTATGGAAGAAGATCTGCCTTACGATTTGAAAGCGCCGGTGATAGAATTGGATAACGAGCGTTATGGAATATGGTATCTGGATACCATGGATCACCCGGAGCGCTATGAGGGCAAGACGGTTTCCTTTGTGGGGATGGTGTTAAAGCCGAAGCAGTTCCCAAAGGATTACTTCGTGCCCGGACGCATGGCGATGACCTGCTGCGCGGAGGATATGGCTTTTCTGGGATATGCCTGCGAGTACGGAGAGGCAGCGGCGCTTGAGGAAAAACAGTGGGTGAAGGTCACGGCACGGGTAGAGCAATCATATTTTGAGCAGTATCAGGGAGAAGGTCCGGTACTGCACGCCTTAAGCGTGGAGCGCACGAAGGCGCCGAAAGAGGAAATCATCAGCTTTGTCTGATAGATGAAAGGTTAAAATTATGTTTGGTTATACAGGATTTGAATGGTTGTTTTTGTTCTATTTCTATTGCTTTGGGGGCTGGTGTTTTGAATCGGTCTTCGTGTCGCTTAAATCCCGCAAATGGGTGAACAGGGGCTTTATGAGAGGCCCCTTTTTGCCGCTGTACGGTACGGGTGCGATTATGATGCTGGTGGTGTCCATGCCTTTTGTGGACAATGTGCTTCTCACTTATTTTGCGGGCGTGGTAGGCGCGACGGCGCTCGAATATGTGACGGGTGTCGCTATGGAAGCGCTCTTTAAGATGAGATACTGGGATTATTCGGGACGGTTTATGAACTATAAGGGGCATATCTGTCTGCGCTCTTCGATTACGTGGGGCTTTTTTACCATTTTGATGACGAGGGTGATACACAGACCGATCGAGCAGTTGATGTACGCCATGCCGGAAAAGCTGCTGCATCATCTGACGGTGCTGCTTACGGTCTATATTGTGGCGGATTTTACGCTTTCCTTCAAGGCGGCGCTCGATTTGCGCGACCTTATGGTCAGGCTCGTTAAGGTGAAGGCGGAATTGATGCGTATGCAGAAACGGCTGGATGTGCTGATTGCGTTTAGCAATGATGAGAAAGAACAGAAGCGTCTTGACAGGGAGGAGCGCAGAGGACCCCGCCTGCGGGATTTGACGGCAGGTCTGGAGCAGGGATTTGCCATGATAAAGGAGTCGTTTTTAAGCAGACCTTCGGCGTATGGAGAGAATGTCAGGGAGGAGATTGCGGAACTGCGCGGTAAGTTCAGTCTCTATCTGGAGAGGGAGACGGGCTTTAGCAGATTTCTTGATTTTTACAAGCGGGATATGATCCGCAACAATCCGACCATGCGAAGCGACGAATATGAGAGCGAGTTTGAAGAGCTGAAGGAGATGGCAAACGATAAGGCAGGGCAGGAAGGATAGCATGTCCGCCTTAGTCGTCTCCCAGCGGAATATAGCGGGGGTTCTTGCGCTTGCCGGCGCGGATGGAATCGAGCAGTTCATTTTCCATCAGCTCAAAATTACGCGCCTTACGGCGAAACAGCGCGAGGAACTTATTGTAAAGCCAGAAAGAGTACACCAGCACGTTGTTTACTTTTCCGAGTTTTGCCTTCGTGGTATGCATGTAGTGGTGTCCGCCGATCATGGTGGGCTTGCCGGCGCGGATATAGTTGATTAAATCCGTTTCCGATGCAATGTCTTCCTGCAGTACCGTGTATCCGAAACCGGCGCAGTCCTCCTTATGGGAATCGCTGCCGCCGAAGCAGGGCAGATTATATTTTTTCGCAAGCGCCATGGCGCGCATGTTGGAATCCGCGTCCTCGCAGGCATTATAGCCTTCCACAAAGTCGAATTTATGGTAGATATGTTGGTAGAACTTACCACGCAGCGTATGGCAGATACTCAAAAACTTTTCCCCGCAAGGGTGCGCGGGTCCGATAATCCCGCCGTAAAAATGCACAATTTCTATGAGCAGAATGATGGGAAGTCCCCGCAGCTCCAGGATTGGCAGGTTGACGCCGGTGGGCATGACAATGAGCATATGCCCAGCGTTGATGGTATCGTATTCTATCCCTTTCAGGACAACAAAATCGTCCGGTTTTTCCTTACATTTTTTATAATAGCGGTAGGCTTTGTAGGAGTTATGGTCAGTGATCAGCATTCCCTGATAGCCTTTTTTCTTTAAAATCAAGATGTTTTCTAACAGTTCCAGCTTCCCGTCCGGGGAGCCTTCTTTTGTGTGACAATGCATGTCCAGCTTCATAATCATTCCTCTTTTACCGTTTTCCTTATCTATTCTACCCCTTTTTTGTAGGAAATGCTACTGGTTTTTTCAGGATAGAAAAATAGTACCTATTTTTAGAAGCATAACTTGGACAATGCTTCATATATTGTAATGGGACAACGCACCATGCCTTTGTCGCATGGTGACGGCGGCAAGGGGGGATGGCAATGCGCGCAGAGGAGATTCTTTCCCTGTTTCCGGAAGAAAGCCGGGACAGATGGCGGGATGTGGCGAAACAGGCGAAGCGGCTTCAGGAAATCAGGCTTCGTGCGGGTATGCCGCTTAGTATCCTGGTTGATAATAAGGAACGCTTTGTGGACAGGCAGGGAAGTCTTGTGGACATGCCGGAGGAGGCGGACAGACCTGCGCCGGAAGAGCTGGAAAAGCTGCTCGGGCACCTGTGCAGATATTCCATCTACGCCTTTGCGGATGAAATCAGACAGGGGTTTTTGACCGTGCGGGGCGGGCATAGGGTGGGGCTCGCCGGACAGGTGATTCTGGACGGGGACGGCAGGATTAAGAATATGAAATACATACGTTATTTAAATATTCGGATCGCCCATCAGATACGGGGCGCCGCGGACATGCTGATGCCCTGTCTGTTTGAGGAGGGGCGGGTGATGAGCACGCTTTTAATTTCGCCGCCGGGCGGCGGGAAGACAACAATGCTTCGGGATCTCATCAGACAGGTGTCGGACGGGACGGCATACGGTCCGGGCGTCAACATAAGTGTGGTGGATGAGCGCTCCGAGATTGCGGGGAGTTATCTCGGTGTATCACAAAACGATGTGGGAATCCGCACGGATGTGCTGGACGGATGCCCCAAGGTGGAGGGCATGATGCGCCTGATTCGTTCCATGGCGCCCCAGGTGCTTGCGGTGGACGAGGTGGGAAGTCTGGCGGACGCGCAGGCGCTGCAGATGGCAGGCGGGTGCGGCTGTAAACTGCTTGCTACGATTCACGGCGGTTCTCTGGCGGATGTAAAGCAGAAAAATTACATGCGTTATATGATGGAACAAAAGCTGTTTGAACGGTATGTGACGCTGGAGCGCAGGCAGGGCGCCTGCAGGATTGTGGAGATTTATGACAGGGAAGGGAAGCCATGTACAAGGCAGTAGGGTTTTTGTGTATTCTTGCCGGATGTGCCGGATGGGGTCACAGCCTGGCGGGACAGGAAAGGGAACGGGTGCGGCAGTTACGGACGCTGTCCCAAATGCTGTCACGGATGCAAAGCGAAATATCTTACGGAAAGCATACGATGCCAGAGCTCTGCCTTTTGCTGGCAGAATTAAATGACGATTGTTATTCAGAGAGCTTTAGGCGGATTTATGAGAGAACGGCGGCAGAGCGCGGTATGGATTTCCCGAAGGTTTGGGAGGAAGAGCTTAAAAAGTGTATGGAGTTGTTTCCCCTGCGCGAAGACGAGAAACAGACGGTGGCGAAACTTGCGAAAAACCTGCAATTTCGGGAAGAAAACGGACAGGCAGGGCATGTCGGGCAGGCGGCGGCTTTTCTGGAAGACAGATACCGGAAGGCGGAGGAAAACTGTGAAAATAAATCGAAAATGATACACAGCGTCAGCATACTGACAGGGCTGCTTCTGGCAATTTTACTGCTGTGAGGGACGAGGAGGACGGATGAGCGTTAGTTTGATTTTCAAGATAGCGGCAGTCGGTATCTTGGTCACAATATTAAATCAAGTTTTAAAACATAGCGGAAGAGAGGATCATGCCTTTCTAATCAGCCTTGCAGGATTAATTCTTGTTTTAACATGGATTGTTCCGTACATATATGATTTGTTTGTGATGATGCAAACACTGTTCGAATTATAACAGATGGAATCTGGAGATTCCATCGCGAGCGCTGCCTCGCAGGATCGGTGGGCTGTGTATGGTCGCGAGCGCTGTTTCACAGGCTCGGTGGGGGTGAATGGTATGGATATGGTGAAGGCGGGGGTAATCGGTGTGGTCGGAGTGCTGCTTGCGGTGTCTTTCAAGAGCCACAAGGCGGAATACGGCGCTTATGTGGCGCTGGCGGTCTGTTTCGTCATGCTGGAATATATCATGCGTTATTTTATGCAGATATTGTCGGGGATGGAAATGCTGCGGGGATATCTGAAGGATAATTACAGTTATCTGGCGCTGCTGTTAAAGGCGGTGGGCGCTACCTATGCCTGCGAGTTCTGCGCAGGAATCTGCAAGGACGCGGGGTATGCCGGTGTGGCGGGGCAGGTGGAGATGCTGGGTAAGCTCTATATTCTATCGATGGGAATGCCGGTGCTGTTTTCCCTGATGGAGAGTATACAATTAATGGGGGGGTAGACGGATGGGGGCAGAGGAAAGTGCACTTGTGTGGGAGCAGATGGAATTGGATGCGGTGGCAAGGGACTTTGAGAGGATGTTTCCCGCTTATTCCTTTGACGGGAAGGCAGTGCTTGCCGATATTATGAGCGGTCAGCTCTGGGAAGCGGTGAAGAAGCTGTGCGGCGGCATATCGGGCTCCGTCCTGTTTCAAAGAGAAGAATTTCGGTCGCTATTTTTTGCAATTCTCATACTGGGTGTGGCGGCGGCTCTTTTTTCTAATTTCGCTGATTTGTTCCACGATCATCAGGTGTCGGATATCGCTTTTTATTTTGTGTATCTGCTGCTGATTGCGGTGCTCCTCAAATTTTTTGCACAGACGGCGGGCGCGGTGAAAGAAATTTTAAACGGTGTCGTTACCTTTGTGAGAATTTATATTCCTACGTATATGCTCGCTGTGGGCGGCGCTTCGGGAGCTGCTTCGGCAGCGGTGTATTATCAGCTGCTTCTGGTGGCGGTTTATCTGATTGAATGGGGGTATCTTTCGGTGCTGGTGCCGTTTGTTTATGTCTATGTCCTGCTGACGGTAATCAACGGCATCTGGATGGAGGAAAAGCTGGCGCTGCTGTTAGAGCTTTCTGAGAAGGTGATAAAAGGCAGCCTGAAAGCATCTGTCTGGCTGATTACCGGATTCAGTCTGTTACAGTCAATGATATCACCTGTTATTGATTCGCTGCAGTCGTCGGCGGTAAAGAAGGCGCTCTCCGCCATGCCGGGAATCGGCGGGCTGACGGAGGGCATGTTTGAGATGGTGCTCGGTTCTGCCGTGCTTGTTAAAAACAGTCTGGGGATTTTTATGACCCTCATGTTACTTTCTCTCTGCGCAGCACCTATTCTGAAAATCGCCATGACGGCGTGCGTGATGAAGCTTGGCGCGGCGCTGATTGGCATGATAAGCGATAAACGGCTGACAAACTGCGCAAGCAGAGTGGGGGAGGGAAACCTGATGCTTCTGCGGATTGCGCTGACTTCTGTGGGGATGTTTTTGATTCAGGCGGCGATCATCAGTTATTCCACGGGAAAGTTCATTCATTAAACGGAGGTACAGGATGCTTGACACAATCAGGGAGATAGGTATTTTTATGATTGCGGCGCAGGCTGTTGTGCATTTCGCGCCGGGAAGACAGTACGAGAAATATATCAAATCCGTGTCGGGCATTATCATACTCCTTCTTTTTTTGAAGCCGGTGCTGCAGATTGCCGGGAGCGCGTGGGAGGAGCCACAGGCGCTTTTGGAGAAATGGGAGGAGCTGACGGATATGCCGGATTTTTCAGAAAAGCTGCAGACGGACGGCGTGACGGAGGAAGTGGTCAGCCGGATGGCGGCGGAGATCAAGGAGCGGCTAAACCGGGAGCTTCACGCGGATGCGTATGTGGTAAGCCGCGTTTCCATCCGCTTTACACAGGAAGCGAATGTACAGACGGGGGCGCTCCTGCCGGAAGTGGAAATCTGGATGAAAGAGAGGGCAGAGGAGGAAGAATGCGGGCAGAGCGGGATCTCGGAAATCGTGATCGGAAAGTCTTTGGAAGCCGCAGACGACGAGTCTCTTTCTTCTTATCGGACGCGGTTTGCCGTGCTTTTGGGGATGGAGGAGGAAAGAGTGGAGGTGATGCGGGATGGCTGAGGTGAAGAAGTTTTTTGAGCGGGTAAGCGGCGGAAAGAAGCTCAGAAAGGACCAATGCCTGATTTTGATACTGGCGGGCATTTTGCTTTGTGTCATTTCCCTGCCGGTGGAAAAAGAGAAATCGAAGTCCGGTTTATTGGACACGAATGGCATTATAATAGGAAAAGAACATACGTTTGAAAAAGAAGAAACAATAAGCAAGGACTATGTGGCATGTTGGGAAGAAAAGCTGGAAGAAAGCCTGCGGTGTGTGGAAGGAGCGGGAAAAGTCAGAGTGCTGCTTTATGTGGGAGGATCGGAGGAGATGATTCTGGCAAGGGACGGCGCGGAGGAGGTTTCGGATACGACGGAGACGGATGCGGCGGGAGGAAACCGCCATATATCGGAGAGCAGAATGGATAAGACGGTTGTCTGCACGGTGGATGAACGGGGGCAGAATGTGCCGCTCGTGGTCAAGACGGTGGCGCCCTGCGTGGAGGGCGTTGTGGTGATTGCGCAGGGGGCGGACAAGGCGCAGGTACGAAGGGACATAATCGAAGCAATTCAGGTATTATTTGATGTAGACATGAATAGAATAGCAATAATTAAAATGAAAACAAATAATCAGTGAAGGGGAGAAGAAATTGAAGAATATGATTAAGAAGAACCAGATGATGATTACGGCGCTTGCCATTATGATCGCGGTGGCAGGGTACCTGAATTTTGCGGGTACCAAGGTGACGGACGAGGAGCTGATGAGCGTGAGCGGGGAAATGGGGGCGACCGGACTTACGCAGGAGGATGCGGAGGCAGAGTACGCGGCGCTTTTGGATTTGTCGGAGGAAGATATCGAGCAGGCGTCCGGCGATATCGAGAGCCTGGACAGCGATGTGACGATGGCGGAGAGCGGCAGTGTGGACGAGGAGCTGGCGAAGGCGCTTGCGGAGGAACAGATGGATGAGGTGCCCGGCGAAGCGGTCTTTACCTCGGCGGAAACAGCGTCAGCCCTTTCCGGTGCGAAACTGGAGAAGGAACAGACGAGAGTGCAGAATAAGGAGACGCTGTTGGAGATCATCAACAATGCCAACATCAGCGAGACCCAGAAGCAGGAAGCCGTAAGCAGCATGATTTCCATGACGGACATTGCGGAGAAGGAGACGGCGGCAGAGATACTGTTAGAAGCGAAGGGCTTTGACGACGCTATTGTCAGCATAGACGGGGACAGTGTGGACGTGGTAGTAAATACGGCGGAGCTTTCGGAAGCGCAGCGTGCCCAGATTGAAGACATTGTGATTCGCAAGACCGGCGTGAGTGCGGACGCGGTTGTTATCAGCACGGTAAATTCTGACGAGAAATAAGTGGCGGAATAATTCCTGTGTGCATTGTCAATGGTTTTATGATACTATAGTAAAGTATGGATTTTTTGGCGGCGGGAACCGCACGCGACAGGGAGGCAAAAGATGAAGAGAATTTTTCTGATTGTGTTAGACAGTTTTGGAATCGGGGAGATGGAGGACGCGGAAAGCTACGGCGATAAAGGAACCAATACGCTGCGCTCCGTGTCCGCAAGCCCCGAATTTGCTATGCCGAATATGAGGACGCTCGGGCTGTTCAACTTAGACGGCGTTACCTGCGGGGAGAGAGCTGCTTCTCCCACAGCGAGAATCGCCCGTATGAAAGAAGCGTCGAAGGGCAAAGATACGACCATAGGACATTGGGAGATTGCAGGTATTTTGTCAGAGAAACCGCTGCCTACCTATCCGGACGGATTTCCGCAGGAAGTGCTCGACGCGTTTAGCCGGGCGACGGGCAAAGGGGTGCTGTGCAATAAGCCGTACTCCGGCACGGAGGTTATCCAGGCGTACGGCGACGAGCATGTGCGGACGGGAGACCTGATCGTCTATACTTCCGCGGACAGCGTGTTCCAGATCGCGGCACATGAGGATGTGGTGCCGGTGGAAACACTGTATGAATACTGCAGGCAGGCGAGGGAAATCTTACAGGGAGAGCACGGTGTGGGCAGAGTGATTGCCAGACCGTTTATCGGCACATCGGGAAACTATACGAGGACGCCCAGACGACACGATTTTTCCTTGCTTCCGCCGTCGGTGACCATGTTAGACCAGTTGAAGGATGCCGGGAAGGCGGTTATTTCTGTCGGCAAGATCAAGGACATTTTTGCGGGGAAAGGCATTACGGAGGCGGTTTACACAAAGGGAAACGAGGAAGGCATCGAGCAGACGCTTTCTTATATGGAAAAGGATTTCGAGGGGCTTTGTTTTGTCAATCTGGTGGACTACGATATGCTTTACGGGCACCGCAATGATGTGGACGGGTATGCCCGGGCGCTTACCTATTTTGACGGGAAGCTGCCGGAGATTCTGGACAGGCTTAGGGAGGAGGATATCCTGATGATTACGGCGGACCACGGCTGCGATCCGGGATATACAGTGTCCACCGACCATTCCAGAGAGCATACGCCGTTTTTGATGTACGGCAGCCTGGTGGAGCCGGGAAACCTGGGGACGAGGGAGACCTTTGCGGATATCGGCGCGACAGTGCTTGCCTATTTCGGAATCAAGCCGGAATTTGCCGGTACATCCATGCTGTAAAAAATCGGTTGGAGGATAAAGACGTGGGAACTTATGCGGATGAAATAAACAGAAGAAGAACCTTTGCGATTATTTCGCACCCGGATGCGGGTAAGACAACCCTTACCGAGAAATTTCTGCTGTACGGGGGAGCGATCAATCTGGCGGGCAGTGTCAAGGGAAAGGCGACGGCGAGACATGCGGTTTCCGACTGGATGCAGATTGAGAAGGAGAGGGGAATTTCCGTTACCTCCTCCGTGCTGCAGTTTTCCTATGACGGGTTTTGTATCAATATTCTGGATACGCCGGGGCATCAGGATTTTTCGGAGGACACGTACAGGACGCTGATGGCGGCGGATTCGGCGGTGATGGTGATAGACGCTTCCAAAGGTGTGGAAGCGCAGACAAGGAAGCTGTTTAAAGTGTGTGTGATGCGCCATATCCCGATTTTTACCTTTATCAATAAGATGGACAGGGATGCCAACGATACCTTTGAGCTTCTGGACGATATCGAGAAGGAGCTGGGGATTGCCACCTGTCCGGTGAACTGGCCGATTGGATCGGGGAAAAATTTTAAAGGCGTTTACGAGCGGGAGAGCCAGTGTGTGATCACCTATGCCGATACGGAGAAGGGCACGAAAGAGGGACATGCCACAAGGATTCCGCTTGCGGAGGCGGAGAATCTGAAAGCACAGATTGGGGAAGACTTTTTAGCGCAGCTTACCGATGAGATTGATCTTTTGGACGGCGCAAGCGCGCCCTTTGACTTAGAACAGGTTCAGGAGGGGAACTTGACGCCGGTATTTTTCGGCTCGGCGCTTACGAATTTCGGCGTGGAAATTTTTTTACAGCACTTTTTAAAGATGACGACTACGCCGCTGCCGCGCAAGGCGGATATCGGATTGATTGACCCGGTGGAACATGATTTTTCGGCGTTTGTCTTTAAGATTCAGGCAAATATGAACAAGGCGCACCGCGACAGAATCGCGTTTATGCGCATCTGCTCGGGCAGATTTGATGTCAATGAGGAGGTCAGGCATGTGCAGGGCGGCAGGGTGATGCGGCTGTCCCAGCCCCAGCAGATTATGGCGGACGAGCGCAAAATATTGAGCGAGGCATATGCGGGAGATATCATCGGCGTGTTTGATCCGGGTATCTTTTCCATAGGGGACACCGTCTGTATGCCCGGTGAGCAGTTTGCCTACGAAGGGATTCCGACCTTTGCTCCGGAGCATTTCGCGAGGGTCAGACAGGTGGATACCATGAAGCGCAAGCAGTTTGTCAAGGGTATCATGCAGATTGCGCAGGAGGGCGCCATTCAGATTTTTCAGGAGTTTAATACCGGCATGGAGGAGATTATTGTCGGCGTGGTCGGCGTTTTGCAGTTCGATGTGCTGAAATACCGGCTGGAGAATGAATATAATGTGGAGATTAAGCTGGAGAACTTGCCATATGAGTATATCCGGTGGATTGAAAATAAGGATATTGATTTGGACAAGCTGACAGGCACTTCGGATATGAAGAAAATTAAGGATTTGAAGGACAATCCGCTTTTGCTTTTCGTCAACCAGTGGAGCATTGGCATGACGGTGGAGAGAAATGAAGGATTGGTTCTGTCGGAATTCGGCAGAGCGTAAGAGAATAGGAAAGCCTGCGGGAAGGAGGGTGCTGCGTATGAAAAAGACAGGGATATGGCTGCTTTGTATGTTAGTTTTGACCGGCGCTCTCTATTTTGCGGCACAGGAACTCTCCCGAAGTGAGAGCCGTATCTACAGGCAGGAGGACATGGCGGCAGGAGGGACGGAAGGAAAGCTTCCCGAGCAGGTGCTCACCCGAACGGACGATAAGCTGCGAAAGGAGCAGGAGGACTGTTATGCTTTCGGCAAGCTGTCAGAGGAGGAGCAGAAGGTTTATCTGGAGATTTTCGAGGCATTGACCTGTTTCAAGGAAAATGTGAAACTTTCCAGCTGCGATAAGGAGCAGATTTCCCGCGTGGTCCAGTGCGTGTTAAACGACCATCCCGAGATTTTTTATGTGGAGGGATACAGTTATACGGAGTATACGCTTGGCAGTATTTTGAAAAAGATTACCTTTACGGGCAGTTATCGGTTCAGCCCGGAGGAAGTGAAAGAGAAACAGCAGCAGATAGATAATTATGTAAACCAGTGCCTTGCCGGTATACCGGAGGATGCGGGTGAGTATGAGAAGGTCAAGTATGTCTATGAGTATCTGATTCACCATACGGACTATGACGCGGCGGCGGCGGACAGCCAAAATATATGCTCCGTCTTTCTCGAGAGAAAATCGGTCTGTCAGGGATATGCGAAGGCGACGCAGTATCTTTTGAACCGGGCGGGTGTCTTTGCGACGCTGGTGCTGGGAAGGGTTGTTGGCGGAGAAGGACATGCCTGGAATCTGGTGCGGATCGACGGAGCATACTATTATGTGGATACCACCTGGGGAGACGCGTCTTATCAGGCTGTAGGCGGCGGCGATTATCCGATTGAGAAGATACCTACCATCAATTACGACTACCTCTGTGTGACCACGGAGCAGATGGAGCTGACGCATACGCAGGAAAATGTGGTGGAAATGCCGGAATGCACTTCCATGGACGCCAACTTTTATGTGCGGGAAGGCGTTTACTTTACGGATTTTGACGAGGAGAAAATTGAGAAAATTTTTGCGGACAGCTATGAGCGGGGAGACACTTATGTGACGCTGAAATGCGAGGGGCCCGATATTTACCGGAAAATGCAGGAGACGCTAATCGGGCAGCAGGAGGTGTTCCGCTATCTGAACTGCCCGGACAAAGCGGTGTCCTATGTGGAAAATGAAAAGCAGTACAGCTTAAGCTTCTGGCTTTGATGGGACTAGGCAAAAACAAGAAATTTTGATATACTTAAGCCGATATGGATAAATATTGCATTATGCGCGGGAAGCGGCGCGGAAATGAGGAAAACATGGAAGAAGAAACAAAGAGCGGATACGAGTCACAGGAAGAGAAGGCAGGGACGGTCAAAATTGCGGACGACGTAGTTGCGATGATTGCCGCGCTGGCGGCGACAGAGGTAGACGGGGTGGCGGCTATGGCGGGCAATCTCACAAATGAGCTTTTGAGCCGGGTCGGTGTCAGAGGGCTTTCGAGAGGAGCCAAGGTGGAGGTGTCCGGAAAAAAGGTCAAGGTGGGGCTGGCGATTACGATGGAATACGGCTACAATATTCCTGCCACCTGCCAGAGAGTGCAGACGAAGGTGAAGAGCGCGATTGAGAACATGACCGGACTGGAAGTGCTGGATGTGAACATCCGCATTGCCGGTATTAATGTGACAAAGGATAAGTAGTGCTACGAATAGTAACGACAAATAGGACGAGTGACAGGCTATGAGCAGAAGAGAGTTGCGCGAACAGATATTTAAGCTGCTGTTTCGGGTAGAATTTAATAAAATGGAAGATATGCCGGAGCAGGAGGAGCTGTTCTTTGCAGGTGAGGATGCTGCAGCGGATGAGGATGCCGCCTATATTTCCGAGAAATATCATAAGATTTCCGAGAAGCTGACGGAGATTGACGCACTTTTGAACGAGAAGGCGTCTGGCTGGGACACGGTCAGAATGGGTAAGGTCGATTTGACCATTCTTCGTCTGGCGGTTTATGAAATCTGCTATGACGAGGATGTGCCTACCGGCGTTGCAATCAACGAAGCTGTGGAGCTGGCAAAAAAATTCGGGCAGGACGCTTCTTACGGATTCGTCAACGGCGTTTTGGCAAAATTCGCATAAGAGGAAGTCGTATGCAGAATGTATATACAGTGGCGCAGGTCAATTCCTATATCAGAAATATGTTCACACAGGATTTCATGCTGCAGAAAGTCCGGATCAGGGGTGAGGTCAGTAACTGCAAATATCATACCTCCGGACATATTTATTTTACGCTGAAAGATGAAAAAAGTGCGATATCATGCGTTATGTTTTCTTCTGACAGAAAGGGGCTGCCTTTTCGTATGGCGGAGGGTCAGCAGGTTATCGTAAGCGGAAGTGTGGACGTCTATGAGCGCGACGGGAAATATCAGTTATATGCCAGGCAGATTGAATTAGACGGCATCGGTGCCTTATATGAGAAATATGAGCGGCTGAAAGCGGAGCTTGCGGAGCGGGGGATGTTTGCGCAGGAGTATAAGAGACCGATTCCCCGCTATATCAAAACGTTGGGCGTGGTCACGGCCGAGACGGGTGCGGCGGTGCGCGACATTATCAATGTAGCCACCAGAAGGAACCCTTATGTGCAGGTGATTCTCTATCCTGCCATTGTGCAGGGGGAGGCGGCAGCGCCCAGCATCATAAACGGAATCCGCGCGCTGGAAAAGCAGCGGGTGGACACGATTATCGTGGGGCGCGGTGGTGGTTCCATCGAGGATCTCTGGGCGTTTAACGAGGAAGCGGTCGCGCAGGCGGTATTTGACTGCAGCGTTCCGATTATTTCCGCGGTCGGGCATGAGACGGATGTGACTATCACGGATTTTGTGGCGGATTTGCGCGCCCCTACGCCGTCTGCGGCGGCGGAATTGGCGGTCTGCGATTTTGCGCAGCTCGAAGAGCGGCTGGAGGAGTACGCGGTAACCATGCAGCATCTGTACAGGAAGACCATACAGAGCTGCCGGAACAGGGCGGCGCAGTATGGCGTGCGGCTGCGTTATTTAAGCCCCCTGTATATTTTGCGCTCGAAAAAAACACAGTCGGTAACACTGGAGGAGCGTCTGCAGGCGGCGATGGAGAAAAGACTGCGGGAGACGAGGCACAGGCTCGCGCTCTACGCGGCGCAGATGAAAGGACTCTCGCCTTTGGAAAAGCTGAGTCAGGGGTATGCTTACGCATCCGATGCTTCCGGAAGAACCCTGTCCTCCGTGGCGCAGGTGGCAGTGGGAGAACAGATTCGGGTCTATGTGAAGGACGGCAGTCTTTTGGCGCAGGTACAGGAGAAACAGAATGGCTAAGAAGAAGGAAGAAGAGAAAAAAGAACAGGCGTTATCCTTAGAGGAGGCGTTTGCGCAGATAGAGGAAGTCATCGGACAACTGGAGACGGAGGACATTACACTGGAGCAGTCCTTTGCGGAGTATAACCGCGGCATGGCGCTTCTGGCACAGTGTAACGAAACCATAGACCGGGTGGAGAAGAAGGTGCTTAAGATGAACGAGGACGGTGGACTGGATGAATTTTAAAGAGGAGCTGGAGAAGAAAACCGGGAAAGTGGAGGAAATCCTGGCGGCGTATCTGCCAAAACCGGAGGGATTTCAGAGCAAAGTGCTGGAGGCTATGACGTATGCGGTGTCGGCGGGAGGAAAGAGGCTGCGCCCGCTGATGATGGCAGAGAGCGCCGCTTTGTTTGTGGAGGCGGAGGAAGTGTGGCAGACGGACGGGACTGGAGTGCCTAAGTCTGCCACAGTGGGGGCGCTGCCTGTGTTTATGGCAGCCCTTGAATTTATTCACACCTATTCGCTCATACACGACGACCTGCCGGCGTTAGACAATGACGATTACCGCAGGGGCAGGAAAACGACCCATGTGGTCTACGGGGAGGATATCGCCGTGATCGCGGGGGACGGGCTTTTGAACTATGCGTATGAGACGGCTTCCCGCGCTTTTGGGAAAGCGGTGACACTGGACGACTATCAGCGGACCGAGTGCGCCATGCGTATTTTGGGACGGAAGGCGGGCGTTTACGGCATGGTCGGCGGACAGTGTGCGGATCTTCTGGCGGAGAAGCCAGAGTCGGAAGTGACGGAAGAGATGCTCCTGTATATCCATAGGAATAAAACCGCCGCGCTGATTCAGGCGGCAATGACGATAGGCGCCGTGCTTGCGGGCGCAGAGGAAAAGGCAGTAGAGCAGCTTGAACGGTGTGCGGAAAATATCGGTGTCGCTTTCCAGATTCAGGATGACATTCTGGATGTGACAAGCAGTCTGGAAGTGCTCGGTAAACCGACGGGAAGCGATGAAAAGAATCATAAGCTGACCTATGTTACGATGCATGGTCTGGATGAGTCGAAGAAGCAGGTAAAGGCGCTTTCCGAGGAGGCAGTCGGGATTCTGAGAGTGTTTCCGCACAGGAATGTTTTTCTGGAAACTTTGGTGGAGCAGTTAATCTACAGAGAAAAATAAGGGGTTCATATGTTACTTGAGCAGATAACACAGACAAATGATATTAAGCAGATTGCGCCGGAGGATTATGGAGTGCTGGCGGAGGAAATCAGAAAATTCCTGATTCAGAGCATCAGCGTGACCGGCGGGCATCTCGGTTCTAATCTGGGGGCGGTGGAACTGACCATGGCGCTCCATTTATTTTTGAATCTGCCGGAGGATAAGCTGATTTGGGATGTGGGGCACCAGTCCTACACCCATAAGATTCTGACAGGACGCAGGGACGGTTTTGTAAATCTGCGGAAATTCGGCGGTATGAGCGGTTTCCCGAAGAGGAAGGAGAGCGACTGCGACTGTTTTGACACGGGACACAGTTCCACCTCCATTTCGGCGGGGCTCGGCATGGTGAAGGCACGGGATATCCAGGGTGGAAATAACACCATTGTCTCTGTGATCGGGGACGGGTCGCTGACGGGCGGTATGGCTTATGAGGCGTTAAATAACGCATCCCGTCTGGAGACGAATTTTATCATTGTTTTAAATGACAATAACATGTCCATTTCCGAAAATGTGGGCGGCGTTTCCAAGTATTTGAACAATATCCGCACGGCGGACATGTATCTGGATTTGAAGGAGGGCATTTACAATTCTCTGCGCAGCAAACCAAAATACGGGGATAAGGTGGTAAGCCAAATCAGACGCGCTAAGAGCAGCTTTAAGCAGCTTGTTGTGCCGGGGATGCTTTTTGAGGATATGGGCATCACCTATCTGGGTCCCGTGGACGGTCACAACATTCAGGAAATGGTACATATCTTCCGCGAGGCAAGGAAGGTCAAAAAGGCGGTGCTCGTCCATGTTATTACCCAGAAGGGCAGAGGATATGCGCCTGCGGAGCGGCATCCCGCCAGATTCCACGGCGCGGAGCCTTTTGATATCGAGACGGGCATACCCAGCTCCCCCAAGGCGAAGGCGAATTACACGGACATTTTTTCCACGGTCATGTGTAAGCTGGGGCAGCGGGATGAAAAAGTGGTGGCGATTACGGCGGCGATGCCGGACGGCGTGGGTCTGAAACGCTTCCGCAATATGTACCCGGAGCGGTTTTTCGACGTGGGGATTGCGGAGGAACATGCGGTGACCTTTGCGGCGGGGCTGGCGGCTGGTGGTCTGAAACCCATTGTGGCGATTTATTCGTCCTTCCTGCAGCGATCTTACGACCAGATTCTGCACGATGTCTGTATCCAGAACCTGCCAGTGGTGTTCTGCATCGACCGTGCCGGGCTTGTGGGGAGCGACGGGGAGACGCATCAGGGATTGTTTGACCTCTCTTATCTGTCGTCCATACCGAATATGCATGTGATGGCGCCCAAAAATAAGTGGGAGCTTTCCGATATGATTAAGTTTGCGGTGGAGTTTGGCGGTCCCATCGCCATCCGCTACCCGAGAGGCGAAGCGTATGACGGGCTGAAGGAATACAGGGCGTCCATTGTCTATGGGAAGAGCGAGCCGCTTTTTATGGAGAAGGATATTCTTCTTCTGGCGGTGGGCAGTATGGTGAAGGTGGCGCTTGCGGTGCGGGAGAAACTGAAAGAAAGAGGGCTTTCCTGTACGCTTGCAAACGCCCGCTTTGTAAAGCCCATTGACGAGGAGCTGATTCGGGAGGCATGTAAGACCCACAGCCTGATTGTTACCATGGAGGAGAATGTGGCGAGCGGCGGCTTTGGGGAACGGGTGAGGGCGTTTGTGGATTCTTTGGATATGGAAACGAAAGTGCTTGGCATCTCTATTCCGGATGAGTATGTGGAGCATGGAAATGTAGAGCTTTTGAAGCAGGAGACGGGCATTGACGCGGTGTCTGTGGAGGAAAAGGTGGCTGCGGCATGGCAGGCAAGGACCGATAAGCAGGGATTATGAAGGAAAGACTGGACGTCATTCTGGTCAGACAGGGATACGCGCCCTCCAGAGAAAGGGCGAAAACGCTTCTTATGGCGGGAAATGTGTTTGTAGATAACCAGCGCGAAGATAAGGCGGGTACGCTGTTTGACGAGAGTAAAATAAAGATTGAGGTGAAGGGGAAGCTGCTTCCCTATGTGAGCCGGGGAGGGCTTAAGCTGGAGCGTGCCATCGGACAGTTTCCGATTACGTTACAGGGCAGGGTCTGTATGGATATTGGCGCATCCACCGGCGGGTTTACGGACTGTATGCTGCAAAACGGCGCGGGAAAGGTGTATGCCATAGACGTGGGGCACGGACAGCTTGATTGGAAACTTAGGAACGACGAGCGGGTCGTCTGCATGGAAAAGACGAACTTCCGCTATGTGACAGACGAGGACATCAGGGAGCCGATTGATTTTGCGTCCGTGGATGTGTCCTTTATTTCCCTTACCAAAATATTGATTCCCGCAAGGAAACTTTTGAAACAAGGGGGAGAGATGGTCTGCCTGATCAAGCCCCAATTTGAAGCCGGACGTGATAAAGTCGGGAAAAAAGGCGTGGTGAGGGAGCGGAAGGTGCATAGCGAGGTGGTGTGTCGGATGGTTGATTACGCCGAACTGATTGGTTTTTCGGTGAAGGGGCTGACCTACTCGCCGATTAAGGGACCGGAAGGAAACATCGAGTATCTGATGTGGCTGGAAAAACGGTCTGAAATTTCGCAGGAGATTCTGGATATGACAGAAAAAGAAGCGATTGACGCGCTGCTTGCGTTGTCTGAGAGCGGGGAAGGTATTTCCCGGGAAGTAGGATGGGCGGCGCGCATAGAAGCGTTGGTGGAGGAGGCGCACGGCGCCTTGGATGAGGCGAAATAGCAGATGAAGAAGTTTTTTTTGATTACCAACGAGGCGAAAGACCCCGATGGCGCGTTTACAAATAAAATAACGACATTTATTGAAAAGCATGGCGGGGAAGCCATCTGCGTGAAAAATGAGAGACAAGCGCTGGCGGAAAAAGGTATGGCAGGGATAGACTGTGCGCTTGTGCTTGGCGGAGACGGGACGTTACTTCGGGCGGCGGGAAATATGATGGACAGCGATATTCCCCTTCTCGGCATCAATCTCGGGACGCTTGGCTATCTGGCGGAGGTGGAGAGCACCTGTGCCGAAGAGTCGTTGGAAATGCTTTTGAAGGATGAATTTGTCAGGGAGGAGCGAATGATGCTCTCCGGCAGGGTGACGGCGAGAGAGGAGCGGTATGCGCTCAATGATATTGTGATTTCGCGCTGCGGTTCCCTGCAGATTTTGAATGTCCGCATCTATGTGAATGACCGATTTTTAAATGATTACTGTGCGGACGGCGTGATTGTGGCAACGCCCACAGGATCTACGGGATATAATCTCTCGGCGGGCGGTCCCATTGTGGAGCCGTCGGCAAGGCTTCTGCTCTTGACGCCGATCTGTCCGCATACGTTAAATACGCGCAGTATCGTGTTTTCGCCGGAGGATGAAATCACGGTGGAGATTCCCGAGGGGAAGGACGGGCACGAGCAGGTGGTGGAGGCAAATTTTGACGGCAGCAATACGATAACGCTTAGGACCGGCGAGCGTATCAGGATTCGCCGCTCCGATAAGACGACCGGAATTGTCCGGCTGAATACAGAAAGCTTTTTGACGGTTCTCCATAAAAAAATGAGTGAAGCATAGAAAAGGATTTGAACGTGTTATGAAAAAGAAAAGACACGAGAGGATTACGGAACTGATCACACAGCATGAGATAGAGACGCAGGAGGAGCTGGTGGAACGGCTTCGGGCGGACGGGTACGAGGTCACGCAGGCTACCGTGTCCAGAGATATCAGGGAACTAAAACTTTCCAAAATTCCCAACGGCAGGGGACGGCAGAAATATGTGGCGTTTGGCGGAGAAGAAGTACATCTGGGCGATAAGTACGGCAGGGTTTTGAAGGAAGGGTATGTGTCCATGGAACTGGCGCAGAACCTTCTTGTGCTGAAAACCGTGTCCGGCATGGCGATGGCTGTGGCAGCGGCGGTGGACGCGATGAAGATTGAGGAGGTCGTGGGCTGTATTGCCGGGGATAATACGGTGATGATGGCGATGAGAAGCGAGCAGGATGCCAGAATCGTGATGGAGAAGATTGGCAGAATGTTAGAGTGAAAAGAGGATAGAATGTTACAGAGCTTACATGTGAAAAATCTGGCATTGATTGATGAGACGGAAGTAACCTTTGGAGAAGGGCTCAATATTCTGACCGGGGAAACCGGAGCCGGGAAATCTATTATCATCGGCTCCATCAATCTGGCGCTGGGTGCGAAAGCGGATAAGGAAATGATTCGTTCCGGAGCGGAGTATGCGCTGGTGGAGCTGGTATTTACCGTGGAGAATCCGGCGCAGATAAAAGCCATACAGGATATGGAGCTTTCGCTGGAGGAAGGACAGCTCATATTACAGAGAAAGATTATGGAGAACCGCAGCCAGTGCAAGGTCTGCGGGGAGACCGTGACGGCAAAGCAGCTTAGGCAGCTTGCGGAGATTCTAATTGATATTCACGGGCAGCATGAGCATCAGTCTCTGTTAAAAGAAGCAAAACAGCTTGAAATACTGGATGCTTACGCGGGGAGCAGCATTTCGGAGAAAAAGGAACGTTTGGGCGATGTACATCGGCAGTACCGGGATAAATGCAGAGAATTGTCCGAGAATGAGACGGATGAAGAGACGCGGAAAAGAGAGTGTTCTCTGGCGGAGTTTGAGTGCAGGGAGATCGAAGAAGCGGCGCTTGTTCCGGGGGAGGATGCAGAGGTGGAACGTGCTTACCAACGCATGAGTAATGCCAGAAAGATTGAAGAGGCGGCATTAAGCGCCCATGCACTGTGCGGTTATGAAAATAACGGCGCCGGCAGCGTGATTGCGAGGGCGCTTAAGGAAATTCGTTCTGTCTCTGCGTACGACGAGACGCTGAAAGAGTATGAGAAGCAGCTTTTAGATATTGACGGTCTTTTAAACGATTACAACAGGGGAATGGCGGAGTACCTCTCGGGGTTGGAGTTTGATGCCGGGCAGTTTGAGCAGACGGAAACGCGCCTGAATCTCTTAAACCGTTTAAAGTCAAAATATGGAAATACCGTGGAGGAGATTTTGGCATATCGGGAGCGCGCGCTGGAAACACTGGAAAAGTATCAGGATTACGACGCGTACAGGGCGGCTCTTGCACAGGAGACGGCGACGCTTAAAGAAAATGCGCTTTCGCTTTCGGGGGAGATTTCCGCTCTGCGAAAAGAAAATGCACAGACGCTGTCAGAAAAGATGCGGGAAGCGCTTTCGGATCTCAATTTTGAGCAGGCGGTTTTTGACATTGCGGTGGATGCCGAGGAGGAAAGACTTTCCGAAAACGGTTATGATAAAGTGCGTTTTTTGATTTCCACAAATCCCGGAGAACCGGTGAAGGAGCTGTCGCAGGTGGCGAGCGGCGGAGAGCTTTCCCGTATTATGCTGGCGCTTAAAACAGTGCTGGCGGACAAGGACGACATCGAAACGCTGATTTTTGATGAGATTGATACCGGGATCAGCGGCAGGACGGCGTGGAAAGTGTCGGAAAAAATGGGAATTTTAGGAAAAGGGCATCAACTGATCTGCATTACCCATCTGCCCCAGATTGCGGCTATGGCTGATACGCATTTCGTGATAGAGAAGCAGGTGGAGGACAACCGTTCCATTACCCGAATCAGGGAGCTTAAGCAGGAGAAGAGCGTGGAGGAGCTGGCAAGAATGCTGGGCGGCGACGTGATTACGGAGAACGCATTAAAAAATGCGGAAGAAATGAAAGAATTGGCAGCAAAAACCAAATAATACAAAATTAAAAAATAAGATTCTTCACATACTAGAAAGGACATACTGTAAAGTGTGTCCTTTCGCATTTGCGCGCATAAGCGCTGCATTTCGATTCTGCTTATGCGCAAATGCACATGCACATAGAAAAATGGAGAGGAATGTGAAGAGTGGGCAATTCAATATATATGACTGAACAACAGGAGAGAAAATACAGAGTTTTTTTGTGGCTGCTCCTTCTGGCAGGTGTAGCTGCGCTTCTTTTTACCATATACTTATCCTATTGGAATAAGATTCCGTCCCAAATTAGGATTCGTGCCGGGGTAGAGCAGGAGTTTGATTTCCGTGTCCCCGTGTCGGGGGAGATTTATCGCAGGGCGGAGGAAGCAGCGCCGGTGGCGTCCGTGACGGATGTGGCGGAAGAGGACGAAGCATATCTTCTGGCAAATGAGGATAAACGCCCGGAGAGTATTCATGTGGATTTTGCACGGACGGTAAAACTGAAGGCGAATGAGATTGACACTTATCAGATGGATTTGAAACTGTTCGGCGTGTTTCCGTATAAAAATGTGGATATCGAGGTGATTCAGGATAAAATGCTGATTCCCTCCGGTATTCCCATCGGTATTTACGTGAAGACGGACGGCGTACTGGTGGTAGGAATCGGAGAGTTTGAGGATAACGGCGGGGAAACTATATCCCCGGCAAAATATGTGCTGCAAAAAGGCGACTATATTCTGGAGAGCAACGGGGAACCCGTGGAGAATAAGAAGCAGTTTATCAGCATGGTGGAGGCATCTGAGGGCGAAGATATGGTGCTTACCATCCGGAGAAACAATGAAATAACAGATGTTTGTATCAATGCCGGGAAAAATCGGATGGAGGAATGGAAGCTGGGAATCTGGATCCGGGACAACGCGCAGGGAATCGGTACCATGACCTATGAGGGTACGGACAGCACCTTCGGCGCGCTGGGACACGGCATCAATGATGTGGACACGTCGATTCTGATGAATCTGGAGGAAGGGACACTTTACCGGACAGAGATAGTGGGCATCACCAGAGGCGCCAACGGCGCGCCCGGAGAGTTGACGGGATACATTGAATATGACAGCGACAATGTGATTGGGGAAATTACGGAAAATACAGCGGAGGGAATTTTTGGTGTCTGCGACGAGGAGCTGGTGGCAGCCGCTGCCTTTGAGCCGGTGCCGATTGCCTTAAAGCAGGAGATTGCGCTGGGTCCGGCACAGATTATCTGTTCCGTCTCCGGGGAGCCGGAATTTTATGACGTGGAGATTGTGGAGGTCAATCTGGAGCACGAGAATGTGAACAGGGGAATCGTGATCCGCGTGGTGGACGAAAAGCTGCTGATGCTGACAGGCGGTATCATTCAGGGCATGAGCGGCAGCCCCATCATCCAGAACGGCAAGCTGGCAGGGGCGGTGACCCATGTGCTGGTGAACGATTCCACGAAAGGGTACGGGATTTTTATTGAGGAGATGCTGACGCACTGATAGTCTGCGTACTGTGGGGAAATTAAGGAAAGATTACTTTGCGTACTGTAAAGAAAAAGGGTATCATTAGTATTATGATATGATAAATGAAACAAAGGGGGAACGGATATTCATATGGAACCGGTAAACAAAAACGCGACGCCGAACGCGCGCAGATTATTGCAGTATTTATCCTCCATGGGCGGCAGCGGCATTATCACAGGGCAGCATACCCAGACTGTGGCAATGGAAGAGATTGGGGAGATAAGAAAAATCACGGGAAGGGAGCCTGCGCTGCGGGGATTTGAGCTTTTGTCTTATTCTCAGAATATCCGTTATGAATCGGGAGATACTGCCTGTCGGACAGAGATTGACGAGAATCGCGGGACACTTGCGCAGGCGCTTGCTTTTGGCAGGGGTGGCGGGATTCTGGCTTTTACGTGGCACTGGTTTTCTCCTATGGGCGGTTTTGACAAAAGCTTTTACAGCCGGAATACAGATTTTGACCCGGAGCGGGTTCTGCAGGAAGGCACGCCGGAGAGAGCAGCCTTTTATCAGGAGTTGGATGTAATGGCTGGGTACTTAAAGCCGTTTCTTTTAGAGGACATTCCGATTTTGTGGCGACCCTTCCATGAATCCGAGGGGGATTGGTTTTGGTGGGGCAGAAAAGGTCCTGCTGTGGCGGCGCGGCTTTTCCGTATGCTATATGAATATTTTGTGGGAAAATATAGTTTACATAATTTGATTTGGGTTTGGAACTGCCCGCTTGCGGAAGGGTATCCGGGGGATGATGTGGTGGACATTCTGTCCTGCGACTGCTATGTGGAGAAAGGGACGAAAACGGACTATCAGAAAGAGTATGCGCAGCTAAGGTCACTTACGAGGGCAGAGAAGCCCATGGCTCTGGCGGAGATTGGAATTTTGCCGGATATGGAGCTGTTGGAAAAGAGCCGCATGCCGTGGTGTTATTATATGACCTGGAGCAAGGGTTTTGTGCTGACGGAGGAGTTTAACAGCCATAAGGCGCTTGAAAAGGTGTATGGAAGTGCGTATGCGGTTACTTTTCCGGCGGGGTATTAGATAGTTACTTTTCACACCCGCACCATGCACTTGCTGCATGGTGTCGGAGCCAGCGCCAAAATGCCTGTTTTTTGGCATTTTGTGTGCATCATCGTTGCAATTCACACCGGATAATCGTAAATTAGTGCGGAATCTGGCGTAGGTGTGAATTGTAACATCAGATACGCATTTAGCAATATATGTGGAAAACTTTTCGTTGACAAGAAAAGGGTTTTTTCTATATAATTTTTTTAATACAAGTAAAACGTTTAATATAATGTCATACAGTATGAAAAAATTAATCAGAACGAGGGGCGAAAGACATGAAGAGCTTGAAATTTGGTTTAAGTACTAAGATTACGGCATGTATTTTAACGGTGCAGATTGTTGTTATGGCGGCGATGGTGCTTTTTATCGGTAATGCGATTACCAATAATACGAGACGGAGTACCACGAACAACATGGAGACGGTCGTGGAGGAACGCAGCCGGATCATTGAGAATTATGTACAGGAAGTAGAGCAGAAGCTCACGGCGTACAGCCGGGCGGGAGAGATATTGGATGTGCTGAAAAATCCCACCGACGAGGCGGCGGTTGCGGCTGCACAGGCTTACACGGAAAAGTTTTCGGCGGATGTGAGCAATCTGGAAGGGCTTTATGTGAGTGAGTGGAATACCCACGTGCTGGCGCATACCAACGCGGCGGTGGTGGGCATCACCACCAGAGAGGGCGATCCGCTCAAGGCATTGCAGGATGCGATGCTTGCGGCGGACGGCGTATATAATACAGGAATTATCATATCTCCTGCGAGCGGGCAGCAGATCGTGTCCATATACCGGGCAGTTTTTGACGAGAGCGGCAATCCCGTCGGACTGGTCGGCGGCGGCGTGTTCACCACAGGGCTGATCCAGCTTTTGGATTCCCTGACCATGCAGGGTATGGAGAATGCAGAGTACTGCATGGTAAATGTGGCGAACGGGCAGTACATATTCTGTGAGGACAGTGAAAAGGTGGCGACGGAGGCGGAGGAAGAGTATATCCGCAATCTGTGTGCGCAATACAGCGGCGCTGCCGCAAACGTCATGGGATTTACGGAGTATACGGAAGACGGGCGGGAGAATATCGCCACCTACTACTATATGGCGAACCGGGGCTGGCTCTTTATTGTGTCTGACAGCGCGGCGGAGATTTTTGCGACGACAGATCGGCTCAAACAGACCATGATGTTTTGGGCGATTGCGACGCTGGTTGTTCTTCTGGTGGCTTCCGGCGTAATCATCAGGGGGCTTATGAATCCGCTCCGCTCCATTGAGGAGAGCATAGTGGCTCTGCAGAAGTTCAATATTGCGGATAACCCGGTGATTCAAAAGCATATTAAACGCGGCGATGAGCTCGGCAGCATTGCGGAGGCGACGGATGGGCTGATCCATTCTCTGCAGACCATATCGGACACCTTGAACGACTGTTCAAGATCCCTCAACGAGAAGGCTGAGAGCATGCGTGATTCCGCGGAGAATTTGGCGGACGGCACGTCGGATAACATTGCGGTTACGCAGGAGTTGTCGGCGTCCATGGATAACACGAACACGCTTGTTCAGAACGTAACTACGGAAATTGACAGCATCAACCATCTGGTTGACGACATTTTGGAGGGAATCAAAGCCTCCGTGAGCACAAGCGATCAGGTGATCGGCAGCGCCATAGATATGAAGGATGAGGCGAACTTTGCATATCGGAACGGGGAAGAAAAGCTGCATGAGACGAAGGCGGCTGTCGAGGAGGCAATTGAGAAGTTAAAGAGCCTGACCAAGATCAACGAGCTGGCGGCTGAGATTTTAAGCATAGCCGGAAAGACCAATCTGCTGTCTCTCAACGCTTCGATCGAGGCGGCGAGGGCAGGCGAGGCAGGGAAAGGATTTGCCGTGGTGGCAGGTTCTATTGCCAATCTGGCGGATACTTCCAAGGAGACGGCTTCTTCCATTCAGGATATATGCGGAGAGGCGAACAGCAGTATCGCTACCGTGAATACCTGCTTTGAATCCATTATTTCTTTTATTGAACAGGAAGTGGTGGTGCAGTTTAAGGGCTTTGCGGAGAAATCCACCGATTACAGCGAGGCCGTGAGCGGGATCAAGGATAAGTTGGACGAGATGCTTAACGCAGTGGGAAGACTGGAGCGATCCGTGACGCAGATCGCGGAGAACGCCAGCGACGTAGGCGTGATTATGTCGGAAAACCAGACCGCTATCGGTACAATTGTGGAGAAAAACGCGGAGACGGCGAAGATTGCGGGAACGACGCAGGATCAATCCATACAGAACAGGGAGATGGCGGATCATCTCGGAGAGATTGTGGGCAGATTTCACAGATAAATCCATGGGGATTTACAATGGCAAATGGGCGCAGGCATCAACCGGCGTCCGTTTGCCGTTATAGGGGATAAAACCTTTTTTGCGCCGCGCAAAGGCGGTGAGAAAGGCAGGGCAGGTTTATGGTAACAATCAAGGAAATAGCGGCGGAGTGCGGCGTTTCCGTTGCCACGGTATCCAATGTCATAAACGGAAGATCCAACGTGAGTGTGGAGACAAGGAAAAGGGTGTTGGATGCGGTCAGACGGACAGGCTACCAGCCGGATTATGTAGCGAGAGGACTGAGAAAGAAAAAGACCAATATGATCGGCATTGTCGCGGAGGATATCTGTCAGTTTTCCACGCCGGCAATCATGGAAGGGATCATGAGATACTGCGAGCAAAAAAATTATCGCACCGTGATCCAGAATCTGCGCCTGTATGCCAGATGGGGCGAATTTTGGTATGAAAACGACAATGCGTACCGCTCCATCCTGAATCCTATCATACAGGAAATGATATCGTTCAAAGTAGACGGGCTGCTCTACGTGGCGGGGCACGCCAGAGTCGTGCGCTATTTTAACGAGGTGATGGCGATGCCGACGGTGGTTGCTTACGCCTACACCCATGCGACGTACACGCCGGTTGTGGTTTTGGATGACGAAAATGCGGCATGTGCAATGACAAGGTACCTGATCTCCATGGGACACCGCAAAATAGGAATCCTTGCGGGCAAGGCGGATAATATACATACGGGAAGTCGTCTGAGAGGGCATCAGAAGGCTTTGTTTGAGGAAAATATTTTGTATAACCCCGGATGGGTGCGTTACGGTGACTGGGATCGGGACTCCGGCTATCGGTTCGCGGGAGAACTGCTTGACTGTGGCGTGACAGCAATTCTCTGCATGAATGATCGGATGGCGGGCGGTGTATATGACTACTGCAGGGAGCATGGCATACAGGTAGGGGAGGATATTTCCGTGATGGGATTTGATAATCAGGAAATTGCCCAGTATTTTACGCCGGGATTGACAACGATGGCTCTGCCGCTTACGGAAATAGGGACGGAGGCGGCGGCAATTCTTCTGGAGCGGCTGGAGACGGAGGAGGAGAGCCTGCCTAACACCGTTTTGGAGCGGAGTATTCCCTGTAAACTGATTGAGCGGGAGTCGGTGAAACGGATCACGGAGTCATGCGATGCCTAAATATTCCCCATACCCTGATTATTGTTTATAATAGAGTGAAAAGAACTTCCAGAACTCAGCAGCAGTGGCTGCTTCGTTAAGAAGTTCTAGGAGTTGCATGGCAACTCCGTTTCACTCAAGAGAATGCCTGAAACGAGGCATTCTCCGTAAAGCAGTCCAATAAACAATATAGGGGGAATAAAGAATGGAGACATTGAATGTGACAGCTGCGAGGGATCAGGAGCAGATTTACCGGATTTTGGATAATTTGATCAGTACGAACAAGGAGTTTCGGATACTGATTACCGTTCCCTCGGGGGATAAAGGAACGGAACAGGTGGAGATAGCGAATATGGCGGAGGATATGCCGGAAACAGAGGGACGGGACTTGGAAAAGGATGTGACGGACATGATTCACGAGATTGGCGTGCCCGCCCATATCAAGGGTTACCAGTATCTGCGGGAGGCGATTATGATGTCAGTGGAGGATGTGGAAATGCTCGGTTCCATTACGAAGATCCTTTATCCTACTATTGCCAAAAAATACCAGACGACACCGAGCCGGGTAGAACGCGCCATCCGCCACGCCATAGAGGTAGCGTGGTCGAGAGGGCGGATGGAGACGCTTGACGCGCTTTTCGGGTATACGATCAATACGGGAAAAGGCAAGCCTACCAATTCGGAATTTATCGCGCTGATTGCAGACAAGATCAGGCTGCAGTACCGCCGTTAATAATTTTTTACGTTTGTAAAATAATCCTTTTATTGCCACCCGAAATATTGTATACTGTTATTTAGGAGTTCTTAGGGACTGCCTGTATTAAGAATAGCGAGCTACAGTTGGAGGGTTGTCATGAAAAAAATTTTATTTGTCGCGTCGGAAGGCGTACCTTTTATCAAAACAGGCGGGTTGGCGGACGTGGTCGGCTCTCTGCCCAAGTGTATTGACAAGCAGTATTTTGATGTGCGGGTTATCTTGCCGAAGTACACCTGCATGAAGCAGGAAATGAAGGATAAGCTCACTTACAAGACTCACTTCTACATGGATTTTCACTGGAAAGAGGAGTATGTGGGGATTCTGGAAGCGGAAGTCGATGGTGTAAAGTATTATTTTGTTGATAACGAGAGTTATTTTAACGGTTTCCAGCCTTACAGCGATAATGCGCTGTTTGAGATTGAAAAGTATGCCTTTTTCTGTAAGGCGGCGCTTTGCATTCTCCCGGTGATTGATTTCAGACCGGATTTGATTCACTGTCATGACTGGCAGACCGGACTGATTCCGGTATACTTAAAGGAACGTTTCCAAGGCGGAGAGTTCTACCGGGGCATTAAGACTGTTATGACGATTCACAACCTGAAATTCCAAGGAAAGTGGAGCGTGAAGGAGGTCAAGGAGATCACGGGACTGCCGGGGTATTTCTTTACGGCGGATAAGCTGGAAGCGTACAAGGATGCGAACCTCTTAAAAGGCGGTTTGGTTTACGCGGATGCCATCACCACGGTCAGCGACACTTACGCGGAGGAGATTAAGACAGCGTTCTACGGCGAGGGCTTAAATGGTCTGCTCTGTGCGAGGGCAGGGGATTTGCGCGGTATCGTGAACGGCATCGATTATGATGACTTTAATCCGGAGACGGATAAGCACATAGATTTCAGGTACAATGCGGCGAACTTCCGCAAAGAAAAAGTAAAGAACAAGCGCGCGCTGCAGGAGCAGCTCGGTTTAAATCAGGACGACAGGTCCATGATGATCGGTATTGTATCGAGACTGACAGGGCAGAAAGGCTTTGATCTGATCGCCTATATCATGGATGAGCTGTGTCAGGATAATGTACAGATTGTGGTGCTCGGTACAGGCGAGGAGCAGTACGAAAACATGTTCCGCCACTTTGACTGGAAGTATCACGGCAAGGTGTCGGCGAATATTTACTATTCGGATGCGCTTTCCCATAAAATTTACGCGTCCAGCGACGCGTTCCTCATGCCGTCGCTCTTTGAGCCCTGCGGCTTGAGCCAGCTCATGTCCCTGCGCTACGGCACGGTGCCGATTGTGCGTGAGACGGGTGGTCTGAAAGATACGGTACAGGCATACAATGAGTATGAGGGTACAGGAACCGGCTTTTCCTTTACGAATTACAATGCCCATGAGATGTTAGGGACGATCCGCTACGCAGAGCATATTTACTATGACAAGAAGCGGGAATGGAATAAGATTGTGGACAGGGGCATGGCGGCAGATTTCTCGTGGCATGTATCTGCGTCGAAATATCAGGAAATGTATGACTGGCTGATTGGATAGGGACATGGAAGATCCGAAGAAGAAAAGCACGTTTGTGCTTCAGGCGGGCATTCTGGCGGCTGCCGGAATGCTCGTCAAAGTGATTAGCCTGATATACAGGAGCCCGCTTCTTTCGATTATCGGAGTCGAGGGCAATGGGTATTATATTGCGGCAATCAATATCTACACAATTATATTATTGATTTCCTCTTACAGCATCCCCTCGGCAATTTCCAAGGTGATTGCCCAGCGGCTTGCATTTAAGGAATACCGGAATGCACAGAGAGTTTTTGTCTGTGCACTTCTCTATGTTCTGGTAGTGGGCGGCGTTGCCTCGATTCTGACTTTCGTGGGAGCGCCTTTTCTCGTGGGGAAGAACCAGAATGCGGTGATAGCGCTTCGTGTGCTGTCGCCGACTATCTTTTTTTCGGGATTTCTGGGGGTGTTTCGCGGCTTTTTTCAGGCGCACGGTTCTATGGTGCACACTTCCATTTCACAGGTGTTGGAGCAGATTTTAAACGCGGTGGTCAGTATTCTTGCGGCAAAACTTCTGATTGGGTTTGTGGAAGACGGAGATGCTACCACGCGCGCTATCTACGGCTCGGCGGGCTCGGCGCTGGGGACAGGCGCGGGCGTGCTGGTCGGTCTTCTTTTTATGTTCGGGATGTACCAGCTTAACGGTAGTATTATCAAAAGGCGGGTAGAGCGGGACAAAACATGGCATGAGGAAAGTTACGGGGAGATTTTCAAGGTGATTTTCACCATTGTCACTCCTTTTATTTTGAGCACCTTCATTTATAACTGCACGACGGCAGTCAATATGACGATCTATTCTCACGTCATGGTGGATTATAAGAAGGTGGACGCGATACTGGCTAATAATTATTACGGCATTTTTTCAGGGCTAGCCGTGGCGGTGGTGAACATTCCGATTGCCATCGCTTCCGCCATGTCCTCCGCCATCATTCCGGGCGTAGCGTCCTCCTACGTGAAGGGAACGGTGGGGCAGACGAGAAAACAGGTCACGCGTGCGATTCAGATGACCATGCTGATTGCGATTCCGGCAGCGGTGGGGATTGCCGTGCTGCCAAGACCCATTATGCAGTTTATCTTTCCACAGAAAGAGTCTCTGGACATGGCGTCCGAGCTTTTGGCGGCGCTGTCTGTGACGGTCGTGCTCTACAGTCTTTCGACCCTGACCAATGCGATTTTACAGGGTATCGGCAAGGTTAACACGCCGGTCATCCATGCGTCGATTGCTCTGGTGATTCAGGTGGCGGGACTGCTTGCGCTTCTGATTTTTACGGATCTGGGGCTGTATGCGCTGGTGGCGGCAAATGTCATTTATTCTCTGTTGATGTGTATTTTGAACCAATTATCCGTGAGAAAGAATTTGGAATATCGCATAGATGTGGTGAAGCTGTTTTTGAAACCGTTGTTTGCGGCGGTTATCATGGGCGCGGTGGCTTACGGTGTGTATCACGGACTGATTCTGCTCATTCCGGTAAGCCGGGTGGTACTGTTAGCTGCCATCGGTATCGGGGTGTGCGTTTACGGAGCGGTGCTGCTTCTTATCGGCGGGGTAAGCCGTGAGGAGCTCCAGGCTTTCCCCAGAGGGTACACGCTGGTGCATATCGCGGAAAAATTGCACCTGTTACCCGATGAGACGAAGCGGGGAAAGAAGCGGCGGAGAAAAAAGAAAAAGAAGCGGAAAAAGGAGCGCGCGTCTTTATGAGGAAGAGAAACCGGCTTTTGGCGCTTGTGTTATGTCTCGTTTTTTTCCTGGCAGGCTGTGGCAGGGAAAAAGAAACCGGCGCCCTGCTTACCATGACTTTTCTGGATACGGGCAAATCGGACTGCATCATAATCGAAGCGGGAGAGAGCGTGGTGGTGAACGATACGGCGGATGCGGACGATACGGAGACAATCTGCGCGTTTCTGGATGAACGGGGAAAGACGCAGATTGCTTATTTGATATTGAGTCATTTTGACAAAGATCATATTGGCAGCGCGGCGGCGCTGGTTTCCCGCTATGAGGTGGGCTGTGTACTCATGCCGGATTATGAGGAGGAGTCGGAACCTTACCTTGCCCTGATGCGTGCGCTCGAGGCGACGGGAACGGAGAGCCGACGGCTGCGGGAGGGCTTTACTTTTTCTCTGGAGGGAACCGATTTTTCTGTGGATGCGCCCCGCGAGCGGGTCTATGACAACGATAACAATTATTCATTAATAACATGCGTTATGCGTGGAGATACCCGTTTCCTGCTGATGGGGGATGCCAAGAAACAGCGGACGGGGGAATTTTTGGAGACGAAAGCGGCGAAAGAGCGGTATGACCTGATTAAGATGCCGCATCACGGGAATTACACGAAGAATCTGGAAACGCTGTTTGAGACGGCAAAGCCCCGCTATGCCGTCCTCACCGCGGACCCGGAGCGGCTGCGGGTGGAGGAGGAGACGGTGGCGCTGTTGGATGACTATGGGTGCGAGGTGTATTACACGGATGAAGGTGTCGTGACGGCTGTCTCCGATGGGAAAAACCTGCAGGTGAGTCAGATTTCCGTCAGTCCGGAAATATCAGAATCAATCGCCATAGAGTAATTCGTGTAGTACACCACGAAACCCGGCTTTGCGCCCGCCGGTTTCTTCACATGCTTTTTCTGCACATAGTCGATCTCCACCTTGTCCTGCTCACGTCCTTTGGAATAGTAGGCGGCGAGTCTTGCGGCTTCCTCGAAGGCGCGATCCGGCACCTCGGCACCCTCGGTTTTTAACACCACATGTGAGCCGGGAATCTGTTTGGCGTGGAACCACCAGTCGCCCCCATTGGCGAATTTGAAGGTGAGCTCGTCGTTCTGGAAATTATTTTTCCCCACATAAATATGAAAGCCGTCGCTGCTCACATAGTGGAAGGGCTTGCTGGTGATTTTCACTTTTTTGGAGCCGCCTTTCCGGCGGATGTAGCCGCTCTCGATCAGCTCTTCCCGAATTTGTACCAAATCCTCTTCCTGCATGGCGATATCCAGCGCGGCGAGGATGGATTCCAGATGCTCGATTTCTTCTTTGACCTGAACAGTCAATTCCGAGAGCGCCTCGTAAGTCCGTTTCAGCTTTCCGTACTTATCAAAATATTTCTGCGCATTTTCCTGCGGTGTCAATGTATTGTCTAACGGAATCGTGACGGTTTCGTTGGTGTAATAATTCAACGCTTCCATGGATTTCGCTTCCGGCTCCACGTTGTAGCCGTAGGTGTTGATCAGTTCGCCGTAAATCTTGTATTTGTCGCGTTTTTCCGTATCCTTCATCTGCCGCATCTGCAGATCGTATTTTTTGACGTTGCGCTCTAAGGCGGTCTGGACGATCTTTCGCAAATCCACGGATTTCTGGCGAATACGGGTCACGATGCTGCGCTCCGCGTAGTAGCGCTCCAGCACATCGCTGACAGAAGAGAAAGCCTGCGATGTTTTGTCACTGTAGAGGGTCAGGGGAAACGCCGCATACTCCAAAGGCTCCCTGCCGTCATAGATGATAACGGGGGAGAATTTTCCGGCGATAGTCTGTTCCATCATAGCGGAAAGCGTTTGATATAATGCCTGTAAAGCCGGCTCCTCCAGCACATTGGCGGGCATGTCCGCGTCGATGCCTGCGCGGTAGCACAGCTCCTGGGCGATGATGGGCGAAAGACCGGTGTATGTGGTATACAACGCTTTGTAGAGCGGCATCGGTTTTTCCCGCATGTGCGCGCATAGGTTTACATAAGTTAAAGCTTCGCTGTCCACAGAGGATTTGAGAAAGAGGGCAGGGTTCTCTCTGGTATATGTTTCGGAAAATCGCAGGGGATTCTGTTTATCCTGTGTCTGCGGGAGAAAATAGGGGCGTCCCGGCAGCACCTCCCGCACGGAACTGACCATGCCGGAAATATGTTTAATGCTGTCTATGATCTGGTCTTTGTCGTCACAGAAGATGATATTGCTGTGTTTGCCCATGATTTCCACAATCAGCTTTTTCTCACACAAGTCGCCCAGCTCGTTTAGGTGCTCTAACTGCAGATGGATGACGCGCTCGAGTCCGGGCTGGGAGACGGCAGTGATGCGGGCGTTCTGCAGATGCTTGCGCAGCAGCATACAAAAGCCCGGCGCAGTCATGGGGCTGGGCTTGTTATTTTCCGTCAGATAGACCATAGGAAGAGATGCGTCCGCCGACAACAGCAGACGGTACTGTCCGCCGTTATTTTTGATGGTGAGGAGCAGCTCGTCGCTTTCCGGCTGGGCGATCTTGTAGATGCGTCCGCCGGGGAGCGTCTCCGAAAGCTCCTTTGTGATATTTGCAATGGTGATGCCGTCAAATGCCATAATCTTTTCCGCCTTTTTGCTTTTTCCGATTTCCCGTGTGTTTCTTTTTACAGCATAAAACTATAGCATAAACGGCGGCTTTTTTCAATCGCAGCGGGATTCTTGACTATTTTTTCTCTTTACACTATAATAAAAACTGTATGCGTGGGTCCTTTCGCGTGTACGCATACTTATGGAAGAAAGGTAACTAATTGGTACAGGAGCTGTGAAGTACAGAACAGTTGCGGAGAAAGAAGAGTATGACGATGATTAAGAGCATGACCGGATTCGGAAGATGTGAAGTGGCGGAAGGCGCGCGGAAGATTACCGTGGAGATGAAATCCGTCAATCACAGGTATCTGGACGTCAATATCAAGATGCCGAAGAAGCTGAATTTTTTTGAGACGGCGATTAGGAACGAGCTCAAAAATTATGTGCAGAGGGGAAAGGTAGATATTTTTATTACCTACGAGGATATGACGGAGTCTAATCTCTGTGTGAAATACAACAGGGAGCTGGCGGCGGAATATATGAAATATCTCTGGCAGATGTCGGAGGATTTTTCGCTGGACAATGACGTGCGGGTATCCACGCTGTCCCGATATCCGGAAGTACTGACCATGGAAGAGCAGACGGTCGATGAGGAAGAGCTCTGGCAGTTTCTGGAGAAGGCGGTGCGCGGCGCGGCACAGGCTTTTGTGGAGACGAGAATCAGGGAAGGCGAAAACATCCGCGACGATCTGCTTGCGAAGCTGAACGTCATGCTGGCGGGGGTAGAATTTATCGAGCACCGTGCGCCGCAGATTATTACGGAGTACAAGCAGAAGCTTAAGGATAAGGTGAAAGAGCTTCTGGAAGACACCCAGATCGATGAAGCGAGACTGCTGACGGAGGTAACGCTTTTTGCGGATAAGGTGTGTGTGGATGAGGAGCTGGTGCGCCTGCGCAGCCACATCACCACCATGAAGGGCGACCTTACGGAAGGTGGCAGCATCGGGCGAAAGCTGGATTTTCTGGCGCAGGAGATGAACCGCGAGGCAAACACGATACTCTCAAAGACGACCGATTTAGAAACGTCAAACAGAGCCATCGAGTTGAAAACGGAGATAGAGAAGGTTCGGGAACAGATACAGAATATCGAATAGGAATGCTGTTATGGGTAAACTGATTCATATAGGCTTTGGCAATGTGGTGAACACAGGGAAGATTATCGCGATTGTCAGTCCCGATTCCGCGCCGGTGAAGCGCATGGTGCAGAAGGCGAAGGAGACGGGGATGGCGATTGACGCCACGCAGGGGCGAAAGACCAAGGCGGTGCTGGTGATGGAAAACAGCCAGATTGTGCTTTCGGCGCTTTTGCCGGAAACCATATCGGGCAGGGCGCAGACTGAGGATGGGCAGACAGATGAGGAATGAAGGAATACTGATTGTGGTCTCCGGTTTTTCGGGGGCGGGCAAAGGTACTTTGATGAAGCGGCTGGTAGAGGAGTATGACGGCTATGCGCTGTCCATCTCCGCGACGACCAGAGAACCGCGTGCGGGCGAAGAGGACGGCAGGGAATATTTTTTCCTGTCCAGAGAACAGTTTGAGAAACGGATTGCGGATCATGCGCTGATTGAACATGCCGAGTACTGCGGTAATTATTACGGGACGCCCCGGGATTATGTGGAGAAGAAGCTGGCGGAGGGCAGGGACGTCATTCTGGAGATTGAGATTCAGGGAGCGCTTAAGATTAAGGAGCAGTATCCCGAAGCGCTTCTGGTGTTCGTATCGACGCCGGATGCGGCGGAGCTGCGCCGCAGACTTGCCGGAAGGGGAACGGAGACGGAAGAGGTCATCCAGAAGAGAATCCGCCGTGCGGCAAAGGAAGCCGAGGGCATAGAGGCATACGATTATATCGTGATTAACGATGATTTAGAGACATGTGTGAAGGAGCTTCATGGCATTATCGCTGCGGCGCACCGCGCGCCCGTGCGGAATGAAGAGTTCATAGAGAAAATGAGGAGAGAATTGGAAGGAGAATAATCTATGTTACATCCATCTTATGCAGATTTGATCAAGGTAGTAAACAGCGGAGTGGAAGAGGGAGAAGAGCCGGTAGTGAGCAGCCGTTATTCCATCGTGATGGCGACATCCAAGCGGGCGAGACAGATTATCGCCGGCGACGATGAGCTGGTGGACGGCAGAGGGAAAAAACCGTTATCTGTGGCGGTTGAGGAATTGAATCAGGGAAAAATCCGGATTCTGACCGACGAGTTCGGGGAGGAGACGGAAGAAGCTCCTGAGACGGAAACGCCGGATGCGGATGCAGCGCAGGAAAGCGCCCAGATGCCGGAAGCGGAGACGGCGCGGGAGGATGCCGCCGGGGTTTAAGTAAGGCACAGGTATTTATGATATGAAGAAAAAGATACTGTTCCAGTCTCTTGGGTGTGACAAGAATCTGGTGGATTCCGAGATGATGCTCGGTATGCTGGCGGAGCGCGGCTACTCCTTTACGGATGACGAAGCCGAAGCGGACGCCGTGGTGGTGAATACCTGCTGCTTTATCGGGGATGCCAAGGAGGAAAGCGTCAATACGATTCTGGAGATGGCGGAACTGAAAAAAAGCGGGCAGATACAGGCGCTCGTTGTGACGGGCTGTCTGGCACAGAGATACCGGGAGGAAATCCGCAGGGAAATCGAGGAGGTGGATGCCGTAATCGGCACTTCCGCCATAGAAGAGCTGCCAGCGGTTCTGGACTCCGCTTTTGCGGGAAATGCGCAGGACTGCTATCACAGCCTTGACGAGAGACCGCTTACGGATAAGAAGCGCATCCTGACTACCGGCGGTCATTTTGCTTATCTGAAGATTGCGGAGGGGTGCGATAAACACTGCACCTACTGCATTATTCCGAAGGTAAGAGGACCTTACAGAAGCGTTCCCGTGGAAAGTCTGCTGCGGGAAGCGCAGGAGCTGGCAGCGCAGGGCGTGAAGGAACTGATTCTGGTGGCGCAGGAGACGACGGTCTACGGACAGGATCTCTACGGGCATAAGGCATTGCCGGAGCTTCTTACAAAGCTTTGCCGGATAGAGGGGCTTGTATGGATTCGGATTCTCTACTGCTATCCCGAGGAGATAGACGATGCATTGATTCGGGTCATGCAGAAAGAGGAAAAGATTTGCCATTATCTTGACATACCGGTGCAGCATGCCTCCGATGCGGTATTAAAGCGTATGGGACGCAGGACAGACCGGAAGGAACTGACTGATATAGTCAAAAAACTGCGGCGGGAAATTCCCGATATCTGCCTGAGAACGACGCTGATTGCCGGATTTCCGGGGGAAACGGAGAGAGACTTCGAGACGCTTTTTACTTTTGTGGAGGAGACGGCGTTTGACCGATTGGGCGTTTTCCCTTATTCGCAGGAAGAAGATACACCGGCGGCGGATATGCCGGACCAGATTCCTGACGAAGTAAAGCAGGCGCGCTGTGACGAACTGATGGCGCTGCAGCAGGAGATTGCCTTCGATGCGGCGGCGGATATGGCGGGGCGTCTCGTGATGGCGATGATTGAAGGCAAGGTGGCGGACGAGGACGTCTATGTGGCGCGGACTTATAAGGATGCGCCGGATGTGGACGGCTATTTGTTCGTACAGACGGACAGGGAGCTGATGACCGGCGATTTTGTACGGGTGCGGATTACCGGTTCCCACGAATATGATTTGATGGGAGAGTTGGAAGATGAATCTGCCGAATAAATTAACGATTTTTCGTGTGATATTAATTCCCTTTTTTGTGGTGCTTCTGCTGTTTGATATCACGGCTTACGATAAGTGGATTGCGCTGGCGATTTTTATTATTGCCAGTCTGACGGATTTTCTCGACGGTCATATCGCCAGAAAATACAATCTGGTGACGAATTTCGGCAAGTTTATGGATCCGCTTGCGGATAAGCTGCTTGTCTGTTCGGCGATGATCTGTCTGGTGGAGCTTTCAAGGATTCCGGCGTGGGTTGTCATCGTCATTATCGCGAGAGAGTTTATCATCAGCGGCTTCCGGCTGGTAGCCTCGGACAACGGGGTGGTGATTGCCGCCAGCTACTGGGGGAAGTTTAAGACGGTGTTCCAGATGGTGATGATTTGCCTGATGATTGCGGACCTTCCGCCGCTTGCCCTTGTGACGCAGATTGTGATGTGGGTGGCGCTCGTGTTGACGGTGGTTTCTCTCGTGGATTATCTGATCAAGAATAAGGGTGTGATGCGGGAAAATAAGAAATAAAATACAGTAACGGGTGTAATGTTTTGCAAATGTGAAGGTAAGGAATAGTTACCATGTTTTGACAAAGAGGGATGATGAGACTATGACAGTTGAGATTATTGCAGTCGGAACAGAGATATTGCTCGGAAATATCGTAAACACAAACGCTGCTTATCTGGCGGAAAAATGTGCGGGGCTAGGGCTTTCCTGTTATCATCAGGATGTGGTCGGCGATAACGAAGAGCGGTTAATGGAGACCCTTCGTCTGGCGCTCACCAGAGCGGATATCATTCTGCTCTCCGGAGGCTTAGGTCCCACGCAGGATGATTTGACGAAAGAAGCGGCGGCGAAGGTGATGGGGAAAGCGCTGTATCAGCATGAGCCTTCCAAGGAAGCAATTCGGCAGTTTTTTGCGGAGCGGAATCTGGAGATAACGGAAAATAACTGGAAGCAGGCTATGGTGCCGGAAGGCTGTATCGTGGTGGAAAATCCGGGCGGCACCGCGCCTGGCATCATTATGGCGGAGAACGGAAAGCATGTGGTGCTGATGCCGGGACCGCCCGGGGAGCTGATTCCCATGTTTGAAAAGTCGATCATGCCTTATCTGGCAGGAATGACAACGGGTGTTATTTATTCTCAGACCGTGAAAATCTGTGGTGTGGGAGAGAGCAAGGCGGAGAGCATGGTGGAGGATCTGGTTGACGCACAGAGTAATCCCACCCTTGCGACCTATGCCAAGACAGGAGAGGTACACCTGCGGGTGACGGCTACGGCGCCCGACGAAAAAGAGGCGAAAAAACTGGTAAAGCCCATGGTCAAGGAATTGAAAGGGCGTTTCGGCAACCATGTATATACGACGGACAGTGAGGTGACGCTGGAGAAAGCTGTGGTGGATTTGCTTGCGGCGAATAAGCTGACGGCGTGTACGGTGGAGTCCTGCACGGGCGGTATGCTTTCCGCAAGACTGATTAACGTGCCCGGCGTGTCGGAGGTGTTTAAGTCCGGCTATGTGACGTATTCCAATAAATCCAAGCGCAGGCTGCTGGGAATCAAGAAGAATATTTTGATGAAGCACGGCGCGGTCAGTGAGCAGATTGCGAGAGAGATGGCGAAGACGGCGGCGTCCCTTGCCAGAACGGATGTGAGCGTCTCCACCACAGGCATTGCGGGACCGGACGGCGGCACGCCCGAAAAGCCGGTGGGACTTGTGTATATCGGGTGCAATGTATGCGGAAGAATTACCGTGAAGGAGTGTCATTTCCATGGAAGCCGCGAAAAGATTCGGGAGAGCACAGTTTCCGCGGCGTTGTCCCTGATGCGGGAATGCATTTTGCAGTATTACAGCGAAGTGACTTTCGGCGGCAAGGAGAAGTAGAAGAAGGGCAGGCTGAATAGTAAAGGAGAGAAGAATGAACGAATCGGATAAGTTAGAAGGGCTGCAGGAGAACGAAAGCAGGGGGAATGACGTTTATACGGACCCTTATGTATCGGAGAGCAGCAATGATATTTATACAACGCCGGAAGTGGTGGAGACAGCCGTTGTCGTAGAGGAAACGGAGACGGCGGAGGTGGTGCCCGATACCCACGGACTTTTCTCCGGAAATCAGGCACAGAGCCAGCCTTCTTACGGGAATGGGAACGACGGCTGCGGTGTGCCGCCTACATACGGGAATCCGGCGGGCGGTTATGGCGTACAGTCTCCTTACGAGAATCAGAACCAGCAGGGCGGTTATGGCGCACAGCCCCCTTATGGGAGTCAAAACCAGCAGAGCAGCTACAGTGTACAGACTCCTTACGAGAATCAGAACCAGCAGGGCGGTTATGGCGCACAGCCCCCTTATGGGAGTCAAAACCAGCAGAGTAGCTACAGTGTACAGCCCCCTTATGAAAACCAGATCCAGCAGGGCAGTTACGGCGCGCAGTCTCCTTATGAAAATCAGGGTCAGCAGGGCAGTTACAGTGTACAGCCCTCTTATGGGAATCAAAATCAGAACGGCGGCTATGGCACGCAGCCTCCTTACGGAAACCAGGCAGGCGGCTATGGCACGCAGTCTCCTTACGGAAACCAGCAGGGAAATTACGGCAGTCAGCCTCCTTACGGAAATCAGCAGGCAGGCGGTTATGGCGGGCAGCCTCCCTTTGGCGGACAGCCGCCTTACGATAATCCATACAGTCCTTATGCTATGCCGCAGAAAAAGCAGAACACAGGGCTGATTGTCGGCATTGTCATCGGCATCATTGTTTTGTTCCTGGTGGCGGTATTTGCGCTGGCAAGCAAGGCGGTGAATCTGCTCTCCGAGAAGGAAAAAGAAGATCTGCGCAGGGATGTGTATGATTTCAGCGACGATTATAATTATGACGATAATAAGAATGATTATGACTTTAATTTTGATTACGATTATGATTATGACGACGGCTATGATTACAGCGATTTTTTCAGTGATGACGATTTATATGGTTACGGCGATGACTATAATTATGATTATGCCGATGACCCGGAGTACGACGAGAGGTACTATGACCTGCATAATGAAATCCGCTCGGATCTGTCCTATCAGGTAGAGCTGGAAGACTTTGAGTATGAGTCGGATTATGAGAACGTCATTATTATGGCGAGTATTCCCGTTGTTTCCGGTGAAGATGTGCCGAATCTCGATAAAATCAATAAAGACATCCGTAAAGAAGTGGATGCGATGACGACGCTTTTTGAGTCGGAGTACGAGTCGCATATTAAGGAGAGCGAGGAGAATTATTTTGTGGCGTCTCTGACCGGCTATGTTGCCTATATGGATGAAGATAAGCTGAGTATTGCTTGGCAGGAGGAGAGGTACAGCGACAGGGAAGGCGGCGTATTCTTACGCAGCGTTAATGTGGATATGAAAAATGGTGTTATCATGGATAATAAGGATATCCTCGCGGTTGATGACGAATTTTCGGTGGAGTTCCGTCAGAAGAACGACGAACAGAACGGGGAAATTTCATATCTTACCTATATGACGGACCAGCAGATTACGGATTATTTTAAGTCCGACGATATCATTGTTTTTTATACGCCGAATGGCATGGAGATTGGATTTAACTACGAGGAGGGCTGGGTGACGGTCACTTACGAGGAGTATGAGAAATACCTGAAAGTATTTTAACAGGGCTTTAAGGGCGCAGGTATCGACAGATACCGGCGCCCCTGCTTTTTCTGACAAGGGTCTGTCCGCTTTGGAAAGAAACACTTGCGAAGGCGCGCGTTCTCTGGTAAACTGGATTTATCTGAGAAAGTGGAATCTGTTATGCATGTGCATGTCCGGCATTTCGCCACGAATTCCATGTTTTCAAATTTTAGAGAGGAAAGGAGGGTAAAGTGTCATTTATGGGACATGAAACGTGATATACTCATTTTATTAAATTTGAAGTTGACAAAAACGAACGTTTGTTTTATTCTAAGATAAGAACAGACGTTCTGCAATCAAAGGCGAAAACCGCCTTGACATGGAGGAAGCTATGGAAAGAGATGAAAAATTAAAAGCATTGGACGCGGCATTAGGGCAGATAGAGAGACAGTTCGGAAAGGGAGCCGTTATGAAGCTGGGCGACCCTTCCGTGCAGATGAATGTGGAGACGATACCGACCGGTTCTTTGAGTCTGGATATTGCACTGGGACTTGGCGGTATTCCGAAGGGGAGAGTGATTGAGATTTACGGTCCCGAATCCAGCGGTAAGACGACGGTTACCCTGCATATGATCGCGGAGGTGCAGAAGCGGGGAGGCATTGCCGGATTTATCGATGCGGAGCATGCGTTAGACCCTGTCTATGCGAAAAATATCGGTGTGGATATTGATAACTTATATATTTCCCAGCCGGACTGCGGCGAGCAGGCGCTGGAGATTACGGAGACGATGGTGCGTTCGGGTGCGGTGGACATTATCGTGGTGGACTCCGTGGCGGCGCTGGTGCCGAAGGCGGAGATTGACGGCGATATGGGTGACAGCCATGTAGGTCTGCAGGCAAGACTGATGTCGCAGGCGCTCAGAAAGCTGACGGCGGTTATCAGTAAGTCAAACTGTACGGTTATTTTTATCAACCAGCTGCGCGAGAAAGTAGGCGTGATGTTCGGAAATCCGGAGACAACTACGGGTGGCCGCGCTCTGAAATTTTACTCTTCTGTCAGACTGGATGTCCGCAGGATCGAGGCGTTGAAACAGGGCGGCGAGGTGATTGGAAACAGAACGCGCGTTAAGGTCGTTAAGAATAAGGTGGCGCCGCCTTTTAAGGAAGCGGAGTTTGATATTATGTTCGGCGAGGGCATTTCTACACAGGGCGATATTCTGGATTTGGCGGCTGAGAATAATATTATCAACAAGAGCGGCGCATGGTATGCCTATGGCGGGAATAAAATTGGACAGGGCAGAGAGAACGCGAAGCAGTATTTGAAAGACAATCCGCAGATTTGTGCCGAGGTGGAGAGAAAGGTCAGGGAGCTTTTCAATATGGAGACGGACAGCGCGGATGAGAGTCCGGCGGGCGATGTGTCTGCCGAGACGGCGGCGAAACCCGCGAAAGAAACCAAAGCTGCTAAGGGAAGCGAGAAGTAAAAACATTTCAGAAAGTATGAAAAGGGAACGCCGGTGAACGCAAGCCTGCCGCGAAAACGGCTTCGACAGGCATAGACCGCGGGGAAAAGACTATGATCGTCACACAGCTTACGGATATGGGAAAGGGTCGTTATAAGGTATACATAGAGGAACGCCCGGCTTTTGCACTGTATCGGGGAGAATTGAACCGTCTGGGCATCAGGGAAGGGGAAGAAATCACGCAGGAATGTCTGCGTGAAATCAGGGAAGAGATTCTGCCGCTGCGGGCGAAGAAGCGTGCCATGAATCTGCTGCAGAAAAGAGAGTATACGGCTGCCGCCCTGCGTGAAAAGCTGCGGGACGGAGATTATCCGGAGATGTGTATCGAGGAAGCGCTTGCTTATGTGCAGTCTTACGGTTATGTGGACGATTTGCGCTACGCAAGGGATTTTATTGTCTATAATCTGGATAGAAAGAGCCGAATGCGGATAGAACAGGATCTGATGCGGAAGGGGATTCGTAAAGATATGATTCGCAGTCTCTTTGAAGAATTGGAGGAAGAGGGGACGAAGCAGAATGAAATGGCTATGATACAGCGTCTCCTGGAAAAGAAAAAATACGACGCGAAAATGGCTGACGGACAGGAAAAACAAAGAATGTACGCTTTTCTCTACCGCAAGGGATTTCATGCCGAAGCGATTAACAAAGCTCTTTTGCTTGACATAACATAAAATTCAGTATAGAATTAATATGTTGTAGTTTTGCTAACTATCGGGTTGTCAGTATTTGGAAGATGATGACAGCCGTCAATAGATTTGGTAATGTACAATGAAAACTAAATAAGGAGGTGCTCCTGTAATGTGGCAAGTTGTGGTAGCAATAGTCGTCACGCTGGTGATCGCTGTTCCCGCCGCTGCCCTGATCGCAACAAGCTATCAGAAGAAGATGGTGGAAGCGAAGCTCGGCAACGCGGATGAGAAAGCCAGGGAGATTATCGACGAAGCTCTCAAAGCTGCTGAGACGAAGAAACGCGAGTCGCTGCTTGAAGTCAAGGAAGAGTCCATTCGTACCAAGAATGAATTGGACAAGGAGATCAAGGAACGGCGTGCTGAGGCACAGCGTTATGAGCGTCGGGTTCAGCAGAAGGAAGAGAACATCGACAAGAAGGCGGATGCTATTGAGAAGAAAGAAGCGAGTCTGGCAGAGAAGGAAGAAGCGTTAGCCAGGCAGCGCGAAGAAATTTCCAAACTGAGCGAACAAAGATTACAGGAACTGGAACGAATCTCTGGATTAACCTCCGAACAGGCAAAAGATTATCTGTTGAAAATTGTTGAAGATGAAGTGAAACACGAAACTGCTGTCCTGATCAAGGAGATGGAGAGCAGGGCGAAAGAGGAAGCGGACAAGAAGGCCAAGGAATATGTGGTTACTGCCATTCAGAAATGCGCGGCTGACCATGTGTCGGAGACCACTATTTCGGTGGTACAGCTTCCCAATGATGAGATGAAAGGCAGGATCATCGGCAGAGAGGGACGAAATATCAGAACTCTTGAGACGATGACGGGCGTAGATCTGATCATTGACGATACGCCCGAAGCGGTTATTCTCTCCGGCTTTGATCCGATCCGAAGAGAGGTTGCAAGGATCGCACTTGAAAAGCTCATTGTGGACGGGCGTATTCACCCAGCCAGAATCGAAGAGATGGTCGAGAAGGCGCAGAAGGAAGTCGAAGTCATGATCAAAGAGGAGGGCGAAGCGGCCACCCTTGAGGTCGGTGTACATGGTATCCATCCGGAGCTGGTGAGACTGCTTGGTAAGATGAAGTTCAGAACCAGCTATGGGCAGAATGCGTTGAAGCATTCTATTGAGGTGGCGCAGCTGTCCGGTCTGCTGGCGGCAGAGATGGGACTGGATGTCAGAATGGCGAAGCGTGCGGGTTTACTGCACGATATCGGTAAAGCGGTGGATCATGAGATGGAAGGATCTCATATCCAGCTGGGCGTAGATCTTTGCAGAAAGTATAAAGAAGGCCCGGTTGTCATCAATGCGGTAGAATCCCATCATGGAGATGTGGAGGCGCAGACGTTGATTGCATGTCTGGTACAGGCTGCCGATACGATATCCGCAGCGAGACCGGGTGCAAGAAGAGAGACATTAGAGACATATACAACAAGATTAAAACAATTGGAAGACATCACAAACAATTTCAAAGGTGTGGACAAATCTTTTGCTATTCAGGCAGGTAGAGAGATTCGTGTAATGGTAGTTCCGGAACAGATCAGTGATTCTGATATGGTACTGCTCGCGAGAGATATTTCTAAGCAGATTGAAGCTGAATTGGAATATCCCGGACAGATTAAGGTCAATGTAATCCGAGAGAGCCGTGTCATAGACTATGCCAAATAGTACAAAACCCCGCAGATTTTATGCTGCGGGGTTTATTCATGTATAAGACTGGTACCCATTTAACATTTTTACCATAAAATGGGCTTAGAAATATAGAAAATTGTTGTATATGCATACTTGTGAAATCAGCATACTTATAGTAGAATAAATATCGATGTATGATTGTATACAATTATTCAATAGAGTGATTACAAGGATGCAGGAGGGAACTATGAAAGCGTACAATGCGATGACCAGAAAAGAACTCGCGGCAGAGAGAGCAGAGCTGAACAAACAATTTGCTGAGGCGAAGGGAAAGGGTTTAAAGCTTGATATGTCCAGAGGAAAGCCGGAGCCGACACAGCTCGATATGGGCATGGGTCTTTTGGATGTTTTAAATTCCGGTTCGGATATGAAATGTATGGAAGGCGTGGATACGAGAAACTACGGTCTCCTGGATGGCATCACGGAGGCAAAGCATCTGATGGCGGATGTGATGGGCGTTTCCGCGGATAACGTGATTGTATTCGGAAATTCCAGCCTTTCTATTATGTACGATATGATTTCCCGTTCTGTTACCCACGGTGTTATGGGCTCTACCCCGTGGTGTAAGTTAGATAAAGTAAAATTTTTATGTCCGGTGCCGGGTTATGACAGGCATTTTGCGATTACCCAGCATTTTGGGATTGAGATGATTACGATTCCGATGACAGCTGACGGACCGGATATGGATCTGGTGGAAAAATATGTGACGACGGATGCGGCGGTGAAGGGAATCTGGTGTGTGCCCAAGTATTCCAATCCGCAGGGAATCACTTATTCCGACGAGACCGTGAAACGGTTTGCGGCGCTGAAACCGGCGGCTGAGGATTTCCGCATTTATTGGGATAACGCTTACGCAATCCATCATCTTTACGAGGATAAACAGGATACGCTCCTTGATATTATGAGCGAGTGTGAGAAGGCGGGCAGCCCGGATATGGTTTATGAGTTCTGCTCCACCTCCAAGATTACTTTTTCCGGCGCGGGCATAGCGGCGATGGCTTCTTCTTTGGCGAATCTGACGGATATCAAGAAGACGCTGACGCTGCGGACGATTGGTTATGACAAGGTGAACCAGCTGCGCCATGCCAGATATTTTAAGAATCTGGAGGGGATGACCGCCCACATGAAGAAGCATGCGGACATCATCAGACCTAAGTTTGAGGCGGTACTCTCGGTTCTGGAGCAGGAGCTTGGCGGTTTGGGAATCGGCGAGTGGACAAAACCGTTAGGCGGCTATTTCATTTCCTTTGAAGCGATGGAGGGCTGTGCGAAGGAGATTGTGGCGAAATGTAAGGAGCTTGGCGTGGTTCTGACCGGCGCGGGTGCGACTTTCCCTTACGGAAAAGACCCGAAAGACAGCAATATCCGTATCGCGCCCACTTATCCGTCGGCGGCGGAGATGGCGCAGGCGACGGATGTGTTTGTGCTGTGCGTGAAGTTAGTCAGCGTAGAGAAGCTGCTGCAGGAGACGGTTGCAGAAACCGCTTGAAGGGAAGCGGGAAGACAGCCCGTTTGACGAAGAGACTTTGGATACGGAAAAATAATTGTTTGGGAAGAGGATACGGATAAAATGGCGGACAATCATTACGAGCGTTTGGGCAGGGAATTGATACACAAGGGCGCAATCATTGATTATTATCAGGATACGATACGCGTGGAAAACGGCAATGTGGTGAAGTGGGATTTGATCTCCCACAAGGGCGCGGCGGCTGTTGTGGCAGTGAAGGACGACGGGAAACTTTTGATGGTAAGACAGTACCGCAACGCTTTGGACCGGGAGACTTTGGAAATTCCGGCAGGCGGTTTGAACAGTGCGGATGAGCCGACAAAGGAAGCGGCGGCAAGGGAGCTGGAGGAGGAGACAGGTTATGTGGCGGGAAAGTTGGAGCTTCTTTTGACGCTGCGGACGACCGTTGCTTTCTGCAACGAAAAGATAGACGTGTATCTGGCGACGGATTTAAAATCGGGAAAACAGCATCTGGATGAGGATGAGTTTTTAAATGCGGAGAGCCATGACCTTGACGAGCTGGTGCAGATGATTTACGACTGCAAGATTCAGGATGGAAAGACGGTGTCCGCGATTTTGGCATATTATAATAAGATTCACAGACATTAGAGACAGACTTGGGGAATTGCAATGAACAGACATCTGGGGAAAACGGACGGAAGATTTTGGGAACATTTCAGACAGCTTGGATCGGCATATGTGATATGGTTCGTATTTTGCTTCATGCTGTTTGTCTATGAGCCTTTGCTGATGTACAGTACCAATAAAAACGATTTTTGGTTTGATTTCGGGATTATGATACTTCCGACGCTGGTGATATTTGCGCTGTTCCTGCTTGCAGGGGCAGTGCTTATTACGGCGTTTTATTTTGGGATAGTAAAACTTTCAAAGGGAAAAACAGGGTTGTACCAATGCGTGGTGACGGCTCTGTTTGTGGCTTTTCTTGCCACTTATATTCAGGGCGTTTATCTGAGCACTTCACTTCCGGTGCTGACGGGAGAAATCATTGACTGGGATCAATATCTGAAAGAAGATCTGATTACAGTGGCTCTCTGGGTGATTTTCGAGACGGCGGCAATTGGATTGATCGTTAAATTCGGCACAGAACCCGTGGTGAAATGGGAGTCGCGGATTTCTGCCGCCATTTTGGTTATGCTGTTGGCAGGATTGCTGCCGCAGATGGTTGCGCACAACGCATTTGAGAAAAAGGACGCCCTGATTACGACCAATGCCCATTTTAATGATATTTCCGCGGAGAAAAATTTCCTGATTCTGCTGGTGGATGCGGTGGAAGCAGAACACTTTGAAGCAGTGCTTGAGAGTAATGAGGAATACAGGGATGTTTTTAAGGACTTTACCTATTACTCCAACACGGCTTCCGTGTATCCTTTTACCCGCGACAGTATGCCGCTGATCCTGTCAGGGGCGGTGAACAGAAATGAAAAAGAGTTTGGGGTGTTTGCCAGCGAAGCATACAACAATTCCCCGTTGTTTGAAAGGCTGGATGCGGAAAACTATGATATCGGCATTTATATGGCGGAGCCGGTCTGGTACGGGGAGCGGCGGTTTCGCATAACGAATGATATTAAAAACGATATGGCTTCGCCTTATGAGAATATGGATTTCGTTATGTATTTCAGGCAGGAGATGAAGTATATCCTGTTTAAATATCTGCCCTATGCCTATAAACAGTATTCGCAGATCGAGGGCTTTGATTTCGGCATGGCTCTGGAGATGTACAATTATCGGTATGAGGGGGCATATAACTTAATGCTCGAGAATCCGGAGCTTGTAAAGACAGACAGGAATGTATTTCAATTCGTACATTTGGAAGGAGCGCATCTGCCCTTTGAATATGATAAGGACTTGAATCCGATTGAAAAGGGAACCTATTCTCAGAAGATTGAAGCGACGATAAAGGTAGTCGATACATGGCTTTCCAGATTGAAAAACAGCGGTGTCTATGACAATTCCGTGATTGTGGTCATGGCGGATCATGGCTACTATGACAGGGGGTATGTTGATGATTCATTCGATGATCATGGGGAGGATATTCTGAGACGGTTTCATCCGGTTTTCCTGGTCAAGGGATATGGAGAATCACACGAGCTTGTTGAATCGGATGTACCGGTTTCTCATATGGATTTGATGGATGCCTATATGGAACTGCTTAACGGGAAAAAGGGCGGAGAACTATTCCGTGGGATTGAGCCTGACAGAAAACGACAGGTGCTCTGGTATGAATACCGTGATGAGGATCATATGGTGGAGTACGAACTGGAGGGAAACCGCTTTGACCGGCAGGATTTTAAGCCGACCGGCAGAGTTTTTGACAGATAAAACCGGTGAGGGAGATGCTAGTCATGTCTCGTCCTTTTCGGACATATACTGTCCTATAGGAGCTTGGAAGAGGCGGTGCAGTCTTGCGCAGACAGTTTGGAATTAAGAACGGTTATCATATGGCATATCTGTTTTTGCTCGGTCTTTTTATGGGCATTCTGCTTGTCAATCTGGGGCACGATACCTGGATTAGAAACGGCAGCCTGCTGGGGGCGGAGATGATGAACAGACTGAAAAACAGCAGACCGGCGGGAGAGGGCTTGGTGGGGTATATTCTCAGGCACCGGCTCTCTATGGGCTGTCTTTTATGTCTGGTATCTACGACTCTGGCAGGAATGCCGTTTCTTTGCGTTTATATCTGCTATATGGGGCTTTCTGCGGGGTGCCTGCTGTCTGTGGCAGTGGTGCGTTACGGGCTTAAGGGGCTTCTGTTTATGGCGGCGGTTCTGTTTCCGCAGGCGCTGCTGCTCGTTCCGGCGTATGTCCTGCTCTTTTTCTGGGCGGCGGATGTCAACCGGACACTCTATGCGCCGAGAACGCAGCTGGAGGGGTACGAGCGGTTCAGCAGTCGTTTTTATCTGAAAAAGGGGACGCAGCTCATTGGCATTATGGCAGTTGTCATAATGGGATGCCTGTTGGAGAGTTATGTCAATCCTGGTATTCTGCAATTCGTCCTGAAAATCTTTTAGAAAAAATTTTTTGTTCTTTTTTTCAAGATGTAGTAGACATAAAATCATATACGGACGATATGTTGTGCTTTGACTAAAAAAGGGCGCAAATGCCCGTAAAATCAAGAGAAATTCCATTTGCTTTTCTAAAAAAATCTGATTATAATGGTACTCAGACAGTGGTTTGATTTACATAAAGAGAACGCACAGGGAAGGGCCTCCGAGTAAATGGAAAAAGAGATTGGTGCATTTATCACGTATTTACATAATGTGAAGAATACCTCCGAGAATACGGAGATGTCTTACAAAAGAGATTTGGAAAAGGTATCCCATTTTATGGAGTCGAGGGACATCCATGAGACGAAAGATATCAAGGCGCAGGATTTGGCTGATTATGTGAAGTTTTTGGAGAGCAGTAAGTTTGCGGCGGCTACGGTGTCCCGTAATATCGCGTCCCTGAAAGCGTTCTATCATTATATGGTACAGGAAGGGCTGGTGGAGGAGGATATTGCCGATAAGCTTAAGGCGCCTAAGATTGAGAAAAAAGTGCCGGAGATTATGTCGCCGGATGAGGTGGTGCGGCTTTTAGAGCAGCCATCGGGTGACAGCCCGAAGGAAATCCGCGACAAGGCGATGCTGGAGCTTCTCTATGCCACGGGTATTCGTGTGACGGAGCTGATCACGCTGAACCTTTCCGATGTGAATATGCAGATGAGCTTCATTCTCTGCCGTGACCGCAACAAAGAGCGAATCATTCCTTTCGGTGCGGCGGCAAAGAATGCGCTTGCCAGATATCTGGACGGTACGAGAGAGGAAATGCTCGAGAATAAAAAGTCGGAGGTGCTGTTTGCGAATTGCTCCGGACAGCCTATGAGCAGGCAGGGGTTTTGGAAACTGATCAAGCATTACGCGAAGAAAGCGGATATTCAGGCAGATATCACACCGCACACGCTGCGCCATTCCTTTGCGGCGCATCTGGTGGAGAATGGCGCGGATCTTCGGAGCGTGCAGGAAATGCTGGGACACTCCGATATTTCCACCACGCAGATTTACGCGAACTTAAACCACAATCATATCAGGGAAGTGTACGCGAAGGCGCATCCGCGCGGCTAACCGCAGTAAATTCCTTCGCAATTATCTGCACGAGCGCTGCTTTGCAGGCTCGCACGGGATTATCCCGTGGAGGAAAAGGAGAAATGCATATAGAGCCGGTTTATATATAACCCGAAATAATAAAATGATATAAATTTTGCACAAAATAATAAGTTAGCATTCCCTAACGTATTGGTTAGTATGATGAAACTTGGGTAAGTTATGAAAATAGCATTGACAGGAATGAAGGAAGGTCATATTATAATATAAGGTTAGCGAATGCTAACTTATGTTTAACACATAAGGTTAGTGAAAACTAATACATATTCAAAAGAAGGTGAATACATGATGCCGCTTACATTAGCAGAAGTCGGAGAGGAAAACATTATCAGAAAAATCGGAGGAAAACAGGAAGTCAAGGCACATCTGGAGAACCTCGGTTTTGTTGTGGGAGGGGCGGTCACTGTAATAA
>CAJUMV010000016.1 GCA_910587715.1 uncultured Lachnospiraceae bacterium
AGGTTTTTTATTATCGGAGTGACAAGACTTGAACTTGCGGCCTCTACTTCCCTAACGGGCAGTCTCCCTGAAAGATACCCCTACCCGTCCCCAAACACCTGATAATACCTATTATTAGCCCCCAATCCCGTCCATTTTACCCCTTGGGGGCGTGTCCCTGCACTTTTCCCAAAGTCTGTTGGAATTCTGTTGGAACACCCGCCTCCTGCTCTAAAGCCCAATCCATTACTTAAAAAAACCGTCTATCTTTTTCCCATGCTCATTTTTCCACTTCTTGCTCACATGGTTATAAATATTCGCCGTTATCTGAATGTCACTATGCCCGACCCACTGTTGCACCTCGGCAATATCCCACTTCTTTTCAAACAGTATAGCACAACAGCTGTGCCTAAGTCCATGCAAAGTTATTTCCCTCGGAATATCACCCGGACAGGCTTTCACAGCTTTTACAAATAGTTTTGTTATATAATCGGGATTGTACTCCCTTCCATCGTTCCATAAGAACACATACCCTTTGTCGTCATATATCCCCAGCCGTTTCTGGTTTTCCCTTAATTCCATCAGGCATCCCTTAACATCTTCTAACAACGGAAGATAGCGGTGTGAAGCCTTTGACTTGACCGTATCGCGGTGTTCCGGCTGATGCTTGGTTCTGACAACGGTATGGTTTATCTCAATTTCATTGCTATTGAAATTTATTGCAGACCACCTTAACCCAAGCAGTTCCGAACGTCTAAGACCATAGTAGAATCCAATCTTCCCTATATAATACAATACCTCAAATCGCGGTTCACTTTTGACAAAATTCAGAAAACATTGTGCCTGCCCCAAGTCCATGAACGTGATTTTCTCAACCTTGTTTTCTTTCACCCTTGGCACCGACACCTGTTCGGCGGGATTGACCGATATCACCCCCTGTAATACCGCATCTCCCAGAAAGCGCTTGAACAACACCGCCTTGTCACTGACAGTCCGGCGGCTTAACGATGTTTTCCCATCCTTACATATATTCTGTCTGCCGTGAGCCAGTTCCCATTCATAATATGCCAGAATATCACGGGGCTTTAAGTTCTCAATCATCATATTATTTTTTTGAAAATACCTGATTGTGGATTGCAATTTGAAATGGTAACTGTCATTGGTCGTATTTTCTATATATTTTGACTTATAATCAACCCACCGTTCCAGACAGGATGCAACCGGGTGTAACTCCGCCGCCTTTCCCTGCCCCGGCTGTTCTAACGCCGCCCTTTTTTCTGCAATCAACTGATTTTTAATCTTTTCAGCTTCCCGTTTTTTGTGCTCATTAACCGCTATCCCCGTTGACTTGGTTTCGGTAACTCTCTGATCCTCCACATAATAATACACGACCGCATAATACCTTCCCGCCCTCTCAATCAGGCACCCGCTGACTTCTTTACCACTATTCATAATCCCTGCCTCCGTTTCTACAATGTTTATGAATAGGGATAACGCCGTTTTAACGTTTTGTCAATAGTAAAAACTTCGTTATCCCGCTTTTCTAATATTCTTTCATGCCGCTTATATACTTCGCCACAACCGGCAATTCGTAATTAACCCAGATGAACTCATGACCCATATCCCGGTGTTTCTTTTTGACCTGACAGGATTTCGCATATTCCCCCACTTTATAGCATTTCCACCCGTAAGGTTTCAAATAAATGTCGTACAGATCCGCCCCCGTTTCCGACCTGTACCCGCACAGCATGACCTTGCACTTCGCATCCTGCACAGTTTCCAACAGCCGGACATGCTCCCATTGCGGCATTTCACAGGCGTAAGCCCTGTCCGCACCGGCTCCCCGCAATTCCCAACGGTACGGCGGGTCTACAAAGGCGAACGCATCCGGATTGTCAGAAATCTCTTGTAGCAGTTCAATCCCGTCCCTATTCTGGACGCGGACTCCCTGCAATCGTCGGTATACATTGGGGATATGGAATCGGATATCCCTCTGGTACGCTCTTGTCCCCGCAAAAGCCTTTTCGGAAAAGGTTTTCCGTGTACAGTTGAAACTCTGCGTAATCGTTATAAAAATCATGGTAGCCTTTTCAATATCATTCATGCCGCTATACTGCCGCCTTCGCGCTTCAACAGCCGCCTCAAAAACGAACCTGTCATATTGCAGTGAACACAGCCGTTCTTCCAGTTTGCTTCCCTTTTCATGGTCAGCCATCGTTTGCAATAAAAACGCAACATCCGCATCCTTGTCATTTATGACTTCCTCCCTGCTCCTCGAGTGATTCAGGAGCAGGGCTGCCGAGCCCGCGAAGGGCTCGACATATTCCACATGCTCCGGGATGAGCAGCTTGAGCGTTTCTACCAGACGGATTTTACCCCCGTACCACCTAAAAAATTTAATTTTCATACCGCAATCTCCTCATCCACCGTATCGTTATCCTCTTTTGCGAGTTCAATTATGTAAACCCGTTTCTTTTCGCCGTTCACAGCGACCATGTTATCATACGGACGGTTCGCACCAGTTTTCAGAACACCCATAATCTTAAGGGTTTTCAGTATATCTTTCCGCTTGTAACCAAGCTCTTTGTTATCCAAGACCATTCGGTCCATCAGCCTGGTTTCCAGATACCCGTATTCGCCCCTGATAAACATGCCTGACATCGGATTATTTTTCCATTGCTTTACATATTCCTTGATATACGCGCTTATCTCATGATACATCTCAGGCGGTGTCGCCTTGCTCTGGATGGTCATTTTACCGTCCGTATCTACCATGTTCCGAAAAATACCGCTGAGTGAATCAACCTCGGCGTTTTCGAATCCCCCGTCAAGGTCGAGGAAAAAATCCAGCGTATTTTTTCCGGTCACCAAATCCCGTCTGCGGACTGAAAAGATTTCCGACATCTCGCCTTCCGGCGACTTAACGTAACATTCCACCGAAACCCGGGTACTTGCTATATCTTTCATCGCGACCGCGTATACTTCGTATCCTTTTTCGTTCGTAAAAATTGCATCAGCCATAATTTGTTCCTCCATTCTCCTTTTGCTCGTTTACAGTTCCATATGACATCCCCCGCACCCCGATCAGTCGACTGCCGGCGGTATGTATTTGTCAATGTCCTTCCTCCCTTCTGTCTGTTCCCCTCACCTGATGATTTTATTTTACCACGTCACTATTTTTATGTCATGCGTCCACATACTAACACCTTTATATACCTCCTTATATCTTCATATCACTCATTATATTTACACTTGTCACTCATTAAACAAATTATGTCACTCGTGTTTTTTTCTTTCTGTCTTTATGAGTATATTTGCCCCAAAATTTCTCAAAAAATTTTCAAAAAGTTTTTTATTCACAAAAAAAGCACCCGAAACGGGTGCCTAAAAGGTCGGATTTATAATTCTTGATAGCCGACGATAATATTCAGTTGCTTATACTTCTCTCTCAACAGTCTGCATACTTCCTTTTTTAACTCCATATCACATATTTTCATTTTTTCAACATTAACATTGTTGAGACTGTCCTTCAGTTCCAACATCTCGATGTCGTCTATATCAGCATTAACAGCCCTGCCGTAAGTAAAAAAATAAAAAAGCTTGGCTATGTCTCTTTTATCACTTTTGTTTATCGTCAGTTCCCTGAATACCTCATGGAGTTTCCTGTTAAAGTTCTGCATGTATCTGATCCGCTTTTTTTTGTCTTCCTTCCCTTTTTTGTCTTCCTCCTCTTTTTCCTCATAACGGTACCTGATGTACTTATCCCATTCCTCCCATTTGATTCCATCAATTTCCATCATAACTTGTCCCGTCATAATCTCCCTTGACAGCCCCATCGAACTGATAGGGCTGTTTTTTCTGTTCCAACGCTTTTCTAAATCGACCTGCTGAAATTCATTCGCCGTCCTGATACGGCTGTAGGCGTTTTTGTTGATGTCAAGCAGTTCATACAAGTTTTGGATGTCTTCATGTGGGTGCATATACTTCCACAGCTTCTCTATAATTATATAATTCACTTGACTATTGAATCGTTTTTCCGCATCGCTCGGCTCTTCCTGTTGTATATCAATTTCTACCATGCCCAACCCATCCTTTGACTTTGTTATAATCATGGTAACCAAAAAGCACTCCTTATTTTGGTTACTGCAACATTACAATTCCATGATAAACCAAAAGTATCGCAATGGTCAAATCCCCGGCGGCTATTTTTAACCTTTTTAACTCCCCACCCTCTCCTCATGTCGGCTGTCCTTCTCAACTAGCCCGGATTTTGTAACTATTTTTATTTTTCACAATGCCCTCCCTTCCACTCATCCAATGACCGATACAAGCCGCCGCGTTTCCGACTTCTTATCCTGCCCCTCTCATTTTTTATGCAGTCAGCCCGCATATATAATAAGGTAGAAACTGCCCCGCCTTTATCCGGGTTACTCCATGAAAACCATCCTGTTAAGCCATTTCTGGCTGACCATGTACCCGGAAAGGCAGGCGGTTTTCTCAACCAGTCGTTTTTCAGCTGCCCCCTTTATGCCCTCCCTGATCTTCCGCCCCTTTTATATCTTTTTTCAAAATACTAATGATTTCACCACACACCCCCTCTCTTTTCGCTCGAAAAAAAAATAACACACACCTTTAGCAAGTGTATGTTAAAAAAACAAGTGTGTAAAAACTCACTTCACAAACTTAAAAGAAAAAGAGAATCAACCGCAACTTTCAATCACTGTCGCGTCTGGTTCTCTTGTGCCCTTCCGTCATATCTTTACAGTTCAATCTCCCCGAACAGATTGACTTCCGCATGGATTTTATCAACATCCAACTCCTGCTCACTGATTAACATTGTCTGTAACGTCACCGTGTTGTTTGCCGTGTCAATGATCGCCAGACTCTCCGGCACTTCCATACCATTTACTTTTATTACCGCGCCCATGTTATCGTACCCCCCATTTTCTGTAGTTTTTTAACGATCTGCTCCGCCGTATACTTCCCATCGGCAAGTTGGCAGAGTTGCTCTAGGTTCAACCCTTTTTTATAGGCATCAAAAAGTTGGGCAGAACTGACATCTTTCACACCGACAACCACCGGCTTGTACACCACCTTCGGCGCGCCCCCGTTTTTAGGAGACACCATCTTCCACAAATCGGCAAGCTGTTTCTGAATCATTTCAAGCTGTTTGCACATCATGTTAAGCTGTTCCTGTGGACTCATACGTCACCTCCTCAAAATCTTTTTTATTTTTTATTCACCCGTATGCCCCGTATGACGCAGTTGCCGATACTTGCAGGCGCATCCCCGTTTGTATACCGCCCCCTGAATAACCATACACAAAAACAGCGTTTTCTCCCGAATGAGGGCGAAAAATACCGGCGGTTGTTTTTGCCCGCCGGTATTTTCCGCCGTCTATTCTTTTTCGTCCAAAAGTTCTTTGATCTCCACGATTTTACATATCGCTTTTAATATTGTCTTTCCCAGATAAACACCACAGCATAAGCTGATGTTCGTGAGTGTTATCACAATCAGCATTGTCAGCCCTTCCATGTATCACCCCTCCTTTACCCGGCTTTCCCAAGGTTTCAGGCTGTCCCCGGATGGGGAAAGCGCCCGGTTCAGGCGCTTTCCTTCTCCTCTCCTTCCTTGCCGTTCACGGCAACCCCTTCACATGCCGTCAGCTTATTCTTCACCAGTTTAACCCCTGCAACCGGCACACCCAGTTCCATGAGCATTTTCAACTTGCTCTCGTCATACCATACCCTTGCATGGCGGGCATTGACCGCTTCATACATCCGCTTGCCGTTTTCCTCGGACACCGTCACCACCACCAGCGCGATGTTCATATCGCACTCAGCGTTTTCATTCATCCATGACAGGTTGTTTACTCCCGTCTTTAACTGCAGATTGGTCATATTGAAACCGTCTGCATCCAGAACAAGCGCGTCCTTATCCTCTTCCCTGCCGAGTACAAAACCGTAAACCCGCTCGCCCTTTTTCAGCTTGTCAATGATCTGCTTCTCGCTCATTCCGATAAATCCCTTGCTCTTGCTCTCATAGCAGTCATACCCGATCAGCCTCTGTCCCAAAAAGTTCCCATTAGTTAAATACATGCACATACCGTTTTCCTCCATTTTCTAAGTTTTTTTGTTTCATTTCTTAACTGCAACTACATCTTAACGCCGGGTAATCTTTCTGTATGTAGTGGGAATAGCCGGGGTTTATGCAAAATATTGTACAAAGTGACGGTGGGCTTTTTAGGATACCCCGCGCTTTCTTTTCACGCTTTTCTTTTTCTTCCCGTGGTGAAATATAAATCTCCTCCCTGTCCTGTCTCCGCCAGTCATGCGGGCGCGGCTGTTTCTGCATTCCCCCATAAGTATCAGCATATCCTTTACTTCTTTGCTTTTTTCTTTTATCATGCACACTGCATTAGCTGACAGGAAATCTTTCTGTGTCCCCAAGTCATTCTCCAATAACACGGAAACGGCGATCACTTCCTCCATGCCCTTCAAAATCTTTTCCCATTGCACTTCCGATAATTCAATGCTCACTATAATCTGTCCTCCATGTAAAAATTTGATAAAACCGGGGTAGGTGGAAAGACCGCCCTCCTTCCCTATGCCGAATTGACGTGACCGGCGCATAACTCCTGCCACCGGCGAATTATAATTGTGAAATACTCAGGTATCTTACGATATCAGCCTTAAACCATGCCCTTGACACGCTTGCCCATAAGACAATTCTAGTCTCTATTGATTTTTCCCATTTCCCAATTATCCCAGAGAGAATGTATTATAATCTAAATTGACTGGTTACATAAAAATACCCTCACCTATCCCTGTTTTATCAGGGTGTGAGGGTAACGCCATTCCGTCCAAAAATCTACAATTATTTTAACGGGGCTTATGCTACTGGATTCCGGCATCCTTACTATTCCTGCTTAATCATTTGGAGCATACAGTCCATGCACATGATGTTCACATCCTTTGTTGCCCGCACACTGTTATGACAGCCAGTGCAAAGGTATTTCCGTGTACTGCTCTTTTTTCTAGGCATTTTTCCTCCCGCACCGTCCGTACCGCCTGCCCCGTCCTGCCCGCCGCCTGTCTGCATGGTTTCCCCCATTCGGACGTAATCGAATTGTGTGTCTAAGTTGTATTTTTTAATATTTTTCTTCAATCTTTCGGTCGGCTCGGTCACGCTCCACCCGATATACTGTGCATGGCTTATCTTAAGGTCACGTTCCTCCGCAATCTGCTTGAACCGTTTATTATGGTAGCGTCCCCCGTTCGATGTGTCGCGGATATCGTTTTCCATTGCATACAGATGGCTACACTCATGCAAAAGCGTTGCGATTATGTTTTCAATCGGTCGGTTAAGGTGTTCCGCGCTGATATTGATTTCATGGTAACAGTCCCACCCGTCCCTCCATATTTTTCTCACCGTAATGTGCCCGTAGGTACGCTGTGACGATTGTATTGTAATGACCACCTCCGGCAGTTCGTCCGCGAAATAAATGTGGTTCAGTACCCGGTAAGCTGTTTCCAGAAATTTATTCTGCTCCGATAACATGCCCGACCTCCCCTTCCCTTTTTCCTGACCTGTCACGGGAATGCCGACATTTTGGCAGTGCACCTTTAATTTTCTAATTTTAACAGTACACTGTTAATTTTAAGAAATCTCTTAATGCCATAACTGAAAGGGGAATGTAACTGAATTTTTGAATGCTATGCTTGGGATTGTGAAATCTTGTGATCGAATATATTAGATTTTTTTGAAATATCAAACTCATGTATGCGCGGAATTGAACATGTTTTTTATTGAAATGTGGAAGGTCACCTACAATGTTTGGTGACTTTCCACATTTCTGAATGGTTAATATACTGTAGCCCCTTGATATTGAGAGTAATCCCCATCCAATTCCAGTTTCCCGGGAAGTTCACCGGTGGAAGGAGTGCCGACCGGAGGACCTTGATATGGTGCTGGGCTTGTGCCAGAAGAATCGTCCGTAAACCAATCTGGGTGCTCCTTCATCGCTCTCTCAAGCGCTGCATCTATCTCTGCTTTTTCTTCTGGCGATAACTTGTCTAATTCTGCTCTTATTGCGTCCGCGCCCGTGTCACCTTTGTACTCGTCATCACCTAAGATTATGTCGGTATGAGTTGAGTTGATACTATCAATTTTTGACTGTGTTGTATTTATTGCAGATGTTAAACTATCCACTTTTTCTGTCAATTCTTCAATAGTGGTGTTTGCTGTTTCTATTTCTGATGTAACAGTATTTAACTCTATCGTTTTATTCTCTATTTCCGCTGTAAGTTCATTTTTTGCATTTGCTAGTTCAGATAAACTTTCACGCAGTTTTGATGCCGTCATATTTTGGTAGATGTTCCCGCCTACACAAACCAGAAGCGTTATTGATAATATTGCTGTTATTATTTTCTTTCTCATAGTGTAAATATCCCTTCTATAGTTATTTTGTGGTTAGTATACAGTTCCTGCGGGTACATCGGATGTTGCTTCGCCAAACTTAAACTCTGGAATAATACCATTATCGGGAGTGCCTACGGCAGGACCTTGATATGGTGCTGGGCTTGTGCCAGAGGAATCGTCTGTAAACCATTCGGGATGCTCCTTCATCATGTCCTCAACTATTTGGTCTACCATTTCTTGCTCTTCTTCTGATAAACTGTCATATTCAGATTGTAATGCGTCCGCGCCTGTGTCACCTTTGTATTCATCATCACCGAGTTCAACATCGGTATGAGTGGAGTTGATACCATCTTCTAAAGCCTTCAAGCTATCTGATAAGCTTCTATTGTCCGCCTCCAACTGCTTTATTTTCTTCTGTAAGTCCTCTATCTGCTTGGATAGGTCTGATTCTTCGGTTTTCTTGGACTCAATCTCTTTATTAAGTGTATCGTTTTCTGTCTCCAATGTTTTTATTTCTGATTCTAACGCGGCGATCTGGCTTTTTAATGTACTACTATCTCTATATTGGTATACATTGATACAAACACTTACGACAATACCAATACACGCTATTGTATTTATAATCTTTATTACTGCACTCGATTTTTCCTTTTCCTGCTTATTTTCTTCGCTCATGCTCTTTCTCCTTTTATCACATGGTTTGATAACGATTGAGGGTATCTAACGACACCCCCACAGCAAACAATCTTTCTTTTCCACGTTCCCATTATATCGCCTTTAAGCAAATTTCGCAATGCTTTTAGCATTGTTCTGTTGCCACCAAGGAAGTTCTCGTTGCTCACATTTTCAAACCATCCAGTACTTTTCTCAGAATCTCATGTATCATTCTGACTGCCCGTAGGTAAATCTCGTCTGCCTGCTGTGTCGATAAATCATTTTCGAGGATGATTAACAGGCTCAGCGCGTCCTGCAAATTGTCCACCACGTTTTCTAAATTGATATTACTGTTTTCTGATTGGCTCATATGCCCGCCTCCTTTCTCCACTTGGGAGTAAGAGGGTAACGCTTGGACTATGGGAAGTCAAGGAAATTCCAATATTTTCAACGTCATTCTTTTGTAAACCCATGCTTAACTGCTATCTTTTTTACTGTCCGCCTATCAATATGCAGTTCCCGCGCAATCTCACTGTAGTTATTGCCGTGAACCAAAAGCCTGCAAACCTCATTAACCGTGTTGTCATCTTTCTTTTTATATTTACCCGCCGCACTTATTCCATTCGCCTGAGGGGTTTCCATCATTTCTGACGCAAACTCCTCATTTTGTACTGTCTGTTCCTGTGACAAACATGCTTTCTTTTCCATTTCTATACGCCCCCACCTTCTACAAAGCCCCTCAATGATGTCTTCTTTATTCACCTCCTGATGTTTTGAAAGTTGGTCAATAAAATACTCTGCCATATCCACTTGATCTTCAATGTCATCATACTTTATATATTTAGAACCAATACCCACCCTCTGTAATTCCATTCTTTTATCTTGGTCAGGCTTCTTACTCCATGCAAACCATCTATTTTGCAAATGTTTCACTTCCTTTCGCTATGTTACATATTAAATTGCATTATGTGTACATCTGTACATCTTAATGAAATATCTGAATTAAACAAGTCATTATAAGTTTGACAGAAATGCTACACTTTCTTTCTGCCTTGTACCTATTAAATCGCATTATGTGTACATCTGTACATCCCATTGTATTATCAGAATCAAACATTGTCATAATAATGCCAGTCAATTTATACAATGCTCATCCGGGCAATAATGTATCGAAAATATCTCCTTCTACACTGAAAATACGTCATAGAAACCTCCCAAAATTCACCCAAAAATTTCACCCTTAATGTATACCCAATTTTTGGGCTCATGTAATAATTATTTTTTGACAACGTAGTGTACAATCATTCAGATGTATTTCTCAAAAAATTTACCCTTCCTTCAATTTACCATCAATAAACAATAATTCTCAATAATGTAGGCAACATCCCCATGTATCGGAAATGTATACACAAATTTCCACCATGCTACGATATCAAGTATTCCACTAAATTTTGAAATGTCACCACATACACAAAACCATGCTGTAAAAAATGTATAGCCCTATTTTGCAATTATATCCTCTCGATCATCCAAGCACCTACTTCTGCCACACCGTATACCTTGCCAATAACCAGTAACCAAAAACTGCTCATTATTTTGGTTACTCGCTCTATATTAAACTGCCCATGCTCATGTTCTGGTTCTGTTCTGTATATCGCAAATTGCTATTGCTACATAAGATTTCTTTTATGCTTTTTAATAAACCATCCACTGTTCATGCTCTGGTTCTGTTCTGTATATCGCAAATCACTATTGTTACATAAGATTTCTTTTATGCTTTTCAATAAACTGTCCATGCTCATGTTCTGGTTCTGTTCTGTATATCGCAAATCACTATTGCTACATAAGATTTCTTTGATGCTTTTCAATAAACTAACCACGTTCATACCTTATGTCCGCATTGTATATCGCAAAATGCCGTTGCTATTATAGGAATTTCTCTCATGTTCCAGTAACCAAAAACTGCTCATTATTTTGGTTACTGCTCCACTTTAAACTGCCCATGCTGATTCTCTGGTTCTGTTCTGTATATCGCAAATTGCTATTGCTACATAAGATTTCTTTCATGCTTTACAATAAACTGTCCATGCTCATACTCTGTGTCCGCATTGTATACTGTAAATTACTATTGTTATATAATATTTTCTCTCATGTATCTAAAAGAACTTCCCGTGCTTATGTTCTGATTCCGTATTGTATACTGTAAAATGCTATTGCTATATAATAACTGCTCTCATGTATCTAAAGAAACTGCCCATGTTTTTGTGATGTACCCTTGTCATATACTGAACATTACAGTAACCAAAAACTGCTCACTATTTTGGTTACTGCTCCACTTTAAACTGCCTGTGCTGTGTTCTGGTTCTATTCTGTATACTGTAAAATGCTGTTGCTACAATAAAGTCCCCTCATGTTCAGCGAAACTATTTAGGTGGCAAATGCACTGTAAACCCACAAGGTGTTAAAAGTTAGGGATATTTGATCGATTGTAGCATAAGGTTTTCATAAAGTATTTTTTTGTCACCCTTGTTCTTATATAGTTAATTTAGTCAATTTTTTGCCATATTTAGGGGAATTGTACAAATATATATATATTCAATGTATATCTTCATGTCGCCGTAACCGTCTGGTCTTGTGTGTCAATGTTATCAGTAAATCCGGCATGTTGTGTGTGTCACATTCACTGTCCGGAAATTTCTGTATTGTGTTGTAATGTCACTCACGTTATCAACGCAAAACCATGCCTCCTAAAATCGGTTCGTAGTCCCCCACGCTTTTGATGTCACCGTAACGGTATTTTCCCCGATAAAAGTCCTCCCTGTCCAGAATACGCTTAACTAGCATCGGATTGAAGTCCTTCCCGTTTCTCCCTGTGTAACCCGATTGATTCATGTAATAGGCAATCCGCTCCAACGTAATATTGGGCAGGATTTTCTTTAACTGAAAGACCTTTCTGACCGCCTGTGCTTCTTTCTGATTCACCAATAGCCGTTTATAGCCGCGAGGGCAATTATAGCCGTAGGGGACGCCCCCACCGGCATATCCCCCTTCCTTCGCCTTCTGTAATCGTCCGCGCTTTAACTTCAATGCAATCTCCAACCGCTCATAAACATCCAAAAGCTCAAGCATCCCGTTTACAAGCACTTCATTTGGATTCTGTGTATAAATCGAATACTGTGGACGGTCAATCGCCTTAACATCCACGTTACATTTTTTGAGTTCCCTGTGGATCAGCACCCGCACCATGTCACTACGCCATAATCGGCTCGTACTGAGTACCACAATATAACGTACTCCTCTTTCTTTCACATAAACCAACATATCCAACAGCCCGTCACGCGCAATCGTCATTTCGTCCTCGTCCGCCTTCGCCCCACTGACCCCCTCGTCCGAAAATATCTCCAACAGGGCGTATTGCTGATTATTACAGTATCTTACTATCTCCTCCCTCTGCTCGTCCAATGAATACCCATGCCTGACTTGGCTGTCCGTCGATACTCTGACGTATCCTACCGCCTTTATCGCGTCCCTGTCCATGTTATAAAAACCTCCTTCAACACAAAATTTTTATAACATCAATTCCAATCCATGTTATTTTTACAGACTGCATTGAAAAATTCATAATGCCGCACGAAACAGGGCTTGTTTTGCATAAATCAAATAAAAAATGAACCGGGTGAAAGGTCACCAAACCCTTCCCCGGCTGCTCATATCCTTAAATTTTGTTGGAATTTTGTTGGAACGCACTCGTTTTTTACTAAATTTCGCCTATTTTTATTACTATTTTAAGACGCAAAAAACCTTGAAAGCCCCATGCTTTCAAGGTTTTTTATTATCGGAGTGACAAGACTTGAACTTGCGGCCTCTACTTCCCTAAAGTAGCGCTCTACCACCTGAGCCACACCCCGAAAAACCTTTACTATTATATCTGATTCCAAACAGAAATGCAAGCCTTATTCCCGAAATTTTTCACGAAGGTTTTTACGCGCCTTTCCACCGCCATCACTTTTCAATCAGATTTTCAAAAACCTCCTGCGGAATCGGTCTGGAAAAATAAAATCCCTGCTGCATTTGGCAGCCGACTTCCTTCAGGTAATCACTCTGCTCCTGCGTTTCCACGCCTTCACACAGGGAAGTGATTTTCAGCTTCTTCGCCATATCCACCACGCAGGAAATAATGATTCGATCGCTCTCCTGCATTTCACCCTCTTTCAGGAAAACCCTGTCCAGCTTAATGATGTCGATGGGCAGCTTACTGAGCAGATTTAAGGACGAATACCCGGAGCCGAAATCATCCATGGACACTTTGATTCCCATTTTATGTAAACCTTTAATCAATGCCAGCGCCTGCTCCGTATTATCCAGATAAATGCTTTCCGTCAATTCAAACTCCACCAGCGAGCAGGGAATCTGAAATTCCTCAAGCAGCTCCTTCACATACGTCAGAATGTGCATTTTCTGCAGATGCACTCTGGACACATTCAGGGAAATCGGCACCACCTTTTTGCCTTCCTTCAGGCGTTTGGCGAGGAAACAGAATACCTCTCTGTATACATAGTAATCCACATCAATAACCTGTCCGCTCCGCTCGATCAGCGGGATGAACTCGTCGGGATAGACGAAGCTGCCATCTGGCTTCTGCCAGCGCACCAGCGCTTCCGCGCCGATTAGCTCCAGCGTATCCGTATCAATCTTCGGCTGGAAATACACCTGAAATTCCTTTTGCTTCAGCGCCTTGGGTATCGAGGACGTGATTTCTACTTCCCGCCTGATTCCCTCCATCATGCTCTGGTCGAAGAGCACGCAGCTGTCGGTCTCCATCTCCTTCGCAACTTTTCGCGCCAGATTGGCATTGGAAACGGCGGTCTCTGCGTCAAGACTGCGGCTGTTTTTATCAATCACGCTGATCCCCGTGCAAAACTGCAGTCTGCTGTTTAAATATTTCTCACGGAATTTTGCTTCGCGCTCCTGATTGAGCTGATAAATCAAATCGCGAAATTCCTCGTTGGTATAATAATCAGGGGGCACCCTGTTCGCCACCACGAAATTGTCGGAATAAACTCTGGCGGCGCAGATAATGATATCTGTTTTGCCCATAAATTCTTCGACAAAATCCTGCAGGAGCGCATCGCCCACCTTATAGCCGTAAGTATCGTTGATATACTTAAAATGCTTAATGTCCGTATATACAATGATAATCCGATCATCACCGATCCGGTCTATTTCCTTTTGCAGTTTCTCCAGAAAAACCTCGTACTGGTCCAGTCCCGTCAATACATCCTTCATAACCGTTTTCACCCTGAATCTTATATTTCCCGCAGAATAACCCCAACAACTATACTCTACGATTTTATCCCGTATCTGTCAATATCTGTCAACAATTAAAATACGGCATTCTCCGCACCCGCACCGATTTATAGGACTTTTAAAAGATAATCCCACACCCGCCCCACGGATGCGACATCCATACTCTCCTCCGCCGTATGCACATTCTTAAGATCCGGTCCGATGCTGACACAGTCCAGACCCGGAATCTTGCCCGCCAGAATGCCGCACTCCAGTCCCGCGTGAATCGCCTCCAAAACCGGCTTTTTCCCGTACATTTCCTCATAAACGCGCACCATCTTTTCCCTCAGGGGCGAATCCTTGCGATAAGCCCAGCCGGGATAGGCATTCCTGACAGCCGCTTTTGCACCGGCACGCTCCGCGATCTGGCACATTTGCCCGCAAAGCGCCTCCTTGTCCGCGTCCACGCTGCTTCTGACCGCATAGGACAAGCGCAGACAATCATCCTGCAGGGACAAAACGCCCAGATTGAGGGAGGTCTGCACCAACCCCTCCACATCTTCGCTCATGGCAACAACGCCGTTTGGCAGCTGACCAAGACAGGTAAGCGCCCGCTCCGTTGCCTCACTTGTGTATGTTTCTTCTAAAACTCTGTCATTATAGTAGACTTTTTCCAATCGGAAACCGGGCTCCTTTTCCAGCCATGTCTCCCTGAGCTTTTGCTCCTCTCTCTCCACATAAGACCGGATTTCCGCTATGTCCGTTTCCCGCACGAGAACCGCCGCTTCCGCTTCCCGCGGAATGGCGTTATCCGCAAGCCCGCCTTTCATCCTCACCAGCCGGATAGGAAAGTCCCGGGACAGACCGCTAAGAAACGCGCCCAGAAGCCGGATGGCATTGCCGAGCCCTTTGCCGATTTCCATGCCGGAGTGACCGCCCGCAAGCCCCGTGATGCGAAGCTCCACAAGCCGGTACACTTCCCCGCTCGTCTCTTCCCGCTCCATAGGTATCTCCACATCCACTCTGGCGCCGCCGGCGCAGCTTGTAATAAACACGCCTTCCTCTTCCTGATCCAGATTGATCATGCGTCTGCCGCGCAGCATGGAAAGATCGATGTCTGTCGCCCCCTCCATGCCGGTCTCCTCATCCACCGTCAAAATCACTTCCAGACGGGGCAGAGGAAGCGCCTCCGTGTCCAAAAGCGCCAGGCAGTAAGCCACGCCGATCCCGTCGTCTCCTCCAAGACTGGTACCCACGGCAAAGATTCTGCCGTCCTGCACTTTCAGTCTGAGCGGTTCGGTTTTCATGTCAATCTGCGCATCCGGCGCGCTCACCGCCACCATATCCATATGCGCCTGCAGAATGTACGGCTCCTCCTCTTGTCTTGCCGGAGCGGCTTCCTTTATGATAATGACATTGCCAAGCGCATCCTGCCTGCAAAAAAGCCCTCTCTTCCCGGCAAAATCTCTCAGATAATCGCTGATTGCCCGAGTATTCCCGGAGCCGTGGGGAATGCGGCTAATCTCCTCAAAAAAATGAAATACGCGTTCCGGCTGTAATCCGTCCAATGCTCCCATAAATGCCTCCTGTTTTCTGTGCTCTGTTAATCAATAATATAACAAGGAAGGACACGGCGTATACGCCATGCCCTCCATTTTCTTCCTTATTTCAGGTTTGCTTTTGCAAGCTCCGCCAGGCTGGTAAAACCTGCCGCATCATTGACTGCCATTTCCGCGAGCATCTTTCTGTTCATATCAACGCCCGCATTCTTCAGACCGTACATAAATTTACTGTAAGACAAACCGTTCATTCTCGCTGCTGCATTGATACGTGCTATCCAAAGCTGTCTGAACTGGCGCTTTCTCTCTTTTCTGCCGGCATAAGATGATGCCAGCGCTCTCATTACGGACTGCTTTGCCACTCTGTACTGCTTGGATCTCGCGCCTCTGTAACCCTTCGCGAGCTTTAATACTCTGTTATGTTTCTTTTTGGCGTTCATGCCGCCCTTTATTCTTGCCATGTCTTTTCCCTCCTAAATTTCAAACTCCCTCGTCTATGCCCGTCCTACAGATAAGGCAGAATCTTCTTCATATTCTTTACATTCGTCTTATCGGTCATCGTCGGCTTTCTGAGATTTCTCTTGTTCTTCGTCGTCTTCTTGGTCAAGATATGGCGCTTGTACGCTTTATTTCTCTTTAATTTACCCGTTCCGGTTACCTTGAAACGTTTTGCAGCAGCTCTGCTGGTTTTCATTTTCGGCATTTTACTGTTCCTCCTGTATTTTTATTCCTGTTACGAGATATCAATCTGAGATATCATTTATTTTAACCGATCGCTTATCGCTTCTCAGCTAAAAACATAGTCATGCTTCTGCCTTCCACCTTCGGTGCCTTATCCATCACCGCGATATCGGAAAGAGCCTGTGCAAAGTCATCCAGAATATGCTTGCTTGTGTTCATATGCGCCATCTCACGACCGCGGAAACGCAGGGTAACTTTCACCCTGTCACCCTTACTGATGAACTTTCTCGCCGCATTCACCTTCGTATTCAAATCGTTGGTATCAATATTGGGTGAAAGACGAATCTCCTTAATCTCAACAATCTTCTGCTTTTTCTTTGCTTCCTTGTCTTTTCTTGCCTGCTCATACTTAAACTTGCCGTAGTCCACGATCTTGCACACAGGCGGCTTTGCCGTAGGCGCAATCTTCACGAGATCCACCCCTGCTTCTTCGGCAAGTCTCATCGCTTCCTTCGTCGGCATAACGCCGAGCTGTTCCCCGTCAACACCAATTACTCGTACTTCTCTGTCTCTGATCTGCTCATTGATAAATAAGTCGCTAATTGTTTTACCCTCCCATAAAGAAACTTTCTTCTCTGCTTATGCGCGTAAAAAAAGGAGCAGACAACCTTGCTGTCCACCCGCTCATAAATGCCCGTTACACTTACGCCTGACGGCAGTAAGAAGGCTATGAACGCTTGCGAACTGAAATCGTTGCAAGGTGAGAGCGGATGCTCTGCTTGAATGTCTGTGCTCTCGCACATTTGAAACTATATCACATGATACAGGCATATGTCAACTTCTTTTTTTATTGCTAAAAATTCGAAAAAATGAACCGGTCCCGAAAGACCGGTCCATATGTCCGCACTTGTCATTTATATAATATGTTATAGTTGATATTTCTGTTTTCTTATTTGATAACAGTGTAGATGCCCTGAGAATCAAACTTGATAGTAACAGTGTTCTCAGCTACTGCTACAACGTCTACTGCTACCCACTCGCCCTTTACGCTCTTGAATACGGAAACAGCATCGCCTGCTGCAACGCCTTCGATGGTCAGTGCAACCTGCGCGTCAACAAGGTTAACGCCGGGTGCGGAAAGCTCTGCAACCGCCAGCATCGTGCCGCCAACCTCAGCAGCCTTATTCTGCGCATATCTGATTGCGCCTACGTCTACCTTGTCCACAACACAGGTAGCGTTGGTCTCTGCGCCTTCGGTTACCACATTGCTTGCGGAAGCAATAGCGGGAAGGTCACGAACGCCGTCCATCTCGGAAACTGCGTTAGAAGTATACTCAGGAAGAGCCTTCTCAACATTGGTGGACAGTGTGTCCATTCTCGGGAAATCCTTGGTCGGTACTACGGTCTCTGCCGCACATACGGTAGTAGAGAAAGTAAGTGCCAGTGCAAAGCTTAATGCTAAAAATTTCTTCATTTCCTTAAATCCTCCTTCAATTTTCAAGTGTGGTGTATATCAACACAAATGTGCCGATATGTTTAAAGTCCCAAAGGTCAAAACCTTTATGACCTTATGTTAGATTGTAAAATTTACCATCCGCATTGTCAATAGGCTTTTTTCATAAAAAAATGAGCCGATCTGATAAGACCGGCTCACATATCCCCATTTGTCCTGCATATTATCGCATGATGAGCGTTGTCAATTATTTGATAAATGTGTAGATGCCTTTACCGGGGAAGTCAATCGTAACGCTGTCGTCAGCTACCGCGGTAACATTCACTGCTACCCACTCGCCCTTTACGCTTCTGTAAGCGGTAACGGCATCGCCTGCCTTTACGCCTTCGATTCTCAGTGCAACCTGCGCATTCTCAAGATGAACGCCGGGTGCGGAAAGCTCTACCACGGTCAGCATCGTGCCGCCAACTTCAGCCGCCTTATTCTGCGCATATCTGATCGCGCCTACGCCTACCTTGTCTACAATGCAGGTAGCGTTGGTCTCTGCGCCTTCCGTAACCATATTGCTGCCGGAAGCAATCTTCGCCTGATCGCGGACGCCGTCCATCTCCGCCACTGCGTTGGAAGTATACTCGGGAAGAGACTTCTCCGCGCAATAAGCCAGTGTATCAAGCTCCGGGAACTGCTTCTCCGGTACTACGGTTTCTGCTGCGCATACAGTAGTAGAGAAAGTAAGCGCCAACGCAAAACTTAATGCTAAAATTTTTTTCATTTCCTTCATCCTCCTTCATTTTCAATCATGTGTGGCTTCTATCAACACAAATGTGCTGATAATTATAACATATGCAGGGTCAAAACTTTTATGACCTTACGAAAGATTGTAAATATTACCTCACCCTATATCAATAGAGTTTTACAGAACTTCCAAAATTTGTCATCAAAATTCCAGATGAATCGTTTCCGCGCTTGCCTCATACTCTTCCATCCGGTCATAGTCGGAAGTTTGGGAGTAGGTAATCACATAGCTTTTATCCGCGTTAATGGCGTATTCAAGCTGTGAAATCTGCGTATCGCCCACCTGATAATGGCAAAGAATGCGAAAAGCCGGACAGCCGTCTATGCGGATGCTCTCAAAGCTGTCGATGGTCACCTCGATCTCTTCCCCGTACTCCTTGCGAAAATTTTCCTCCGCCTGCGCCTTAAAGGTTTCCTCGGTCATAAGCTGCAGCGCCACATCCCTGCCGAGCGCCACATAATATATGGTGGAAGCGTCAATCGGATAACGTCTGGTCACATACATGCCCTCGATATCCTCGGATTCCGAAAACGCTTCCGGCAGGGTAAAGCTGCAGCCCTTGGTGACGGGCGCGCTCTCCACCACAGAAGTGTCCATCTCGTTTTCCTCTAACATTTCTTCCGCCAGTTGGTTTTTCAAAGTTTCGTCCATTTCTACCGGCGCCATAAAGTTTGCGTCTGCAATCGGCTCCGCGCTTTCCTCCGTATCAGAGGCATCTTCCTCCTGCGCTTCCCCGTTTTCCGCTTCTTCCCCTTCCGTGGTTTTTGCCTCTTCCGTTTCTTCCGTTTCCGCGTCCGCCACCCCGCTATCCGCAGACTGCGCCGCCGCTTCGGAAAGCGCCGCGCTTGTATGTACCGCATCTGCATCGCCGCAGCCCACAAAGACCGCCGCACTTAATGCCAGCAGAAGACATTTTCCTTTTATTCCATGCATATTCCAATTTGCCTTTCCCTTTATCATCAGAGGACGCAAGCCAAACGGCCTGCGTCCAACACATCCATTGTAATATAAAAACGCAAAACTGGCAACGCCCTATTATGCGTTCTCTTGAAACCTGCGTGCGCCAAATATACTTCCGCCTACGCCTCCTTGAAGGTCGCGCACTGGGTCTGTCTGCAGTCGCACGCGCCGCAGCCTCTGATATCCACATGCTCCGCATGACACTTGTAATTGGAATTGTACACGCACTTTTCCGCTTCGCAGTCAATACTGATCGTGCGGCAGGGGTGCTCCAATGAGCTTACATAAGCGTCGTCACGCCTCTGGGAAAAGCTCTCGCAGCAAGTGCCCTCACAGTCGCAGGCATGACTGCCTCCCACCATGATATCCCCTTTACAGCAATAATTTTCCTGATTGTAACTGCAGTTTTCCACGCCACATTTTAATTCCGCCATACCTGAATATACCTCCTGCTTTTTTATGATTCGATACGGGCGATTGCGGAACTCATCTCATTGCTATTTGTACAGTTACAACAAAAAAATGAGTTTCGCAATCGCCTATTCTCAGATAGTATGGTCGAAACTATGAAATTTTATACAAATTAAACCAGTACCTTTCCAGCAAAAAGCTCCCCATCTCTTCCACCTCAAGTCCGTCCTCGCGCCACTCGGCAGCAATGTCCTCCCGGCTGTTAAAACTGCCGATAAACCATAAATTTTTTCCCCTGTCTTCCTCTCCCGCCGTACCAAGCATTTCCCTGAGTTCTTCCGTCTCTTCCACCGTGCCGCAGGGCAAGGTGATTTCCTGAATCAGCTTCTCCCCTTCCGCGCGCCATAAAAAGCGCGCCGTCGTCTCCGGCAGATAATAGCCCGTCACCGCCTGCACCTGATCAAAGTTATAGACAACGCAGTCCTGCGGACCGATCAGCGCAAGCGCCTCTTCCGTCTCCGTCATCAGTCGGATTTTGTATTCCTCTTCGCCCATAAACGCGCGGTAGTCGCGCAGACCGACTATGACAACGAAAATCGTGAGGGCGATTCCCGCCGCGCGGGAGAATGTGTTTCTTCCTATATTATGTCTACCTATATTATCAGCTTTTTTAGCATGCTGCGCGGAATTAAGTTTACATAACTCTTCACTCGCATCACCACCACCGTAAAAGTCATTCTGCTCGGCTTTCAGTTTACATAATGCATCATTTAGACAGAGTGCAAATCCCAGCCAGAAGCACCCGATCGCAGGTATCATATAGCGGTACACAAAGATTGGACGGAGCAGGAACGACGCCGCGAATCCGAACGCCACCAGCCCGACCAGAACGCCGATGCCCGCCGAGGCAAGCCAGAACCGCGCCATCTCTTCTTCCTCATCCTCACTACGTGACACAGCCGGGCTTTCTCTTCCCTCTCCATCTGCAAGGCTGTCACGACTTTCTTTGTTTCCGCCATTCCTAAATTTTTTATCGCCTTCTTTTGGTTCCCTGCTTCGCATTTTTATGACATTTACCGCTTTTTCTCTCCCATTATAGTAGAGTTTTGACAACCATCGACACCACAAACCGAGGTATGCCACAAACAAAACCACCGCCAAAACCGTATTCACCCTTTCGTCCGCAAAGGCAGGCTTCATCAGGAATTTCACGCACCCGCCAAGGGATCGCCACGTCAGCGGCAGAATCCAGTAATTTTCCCGCACCGTCCCGAGCTGCCGCACCAAAGTAAACAACCACGGCACATAACAGACCACGGATATTATCACGTAAAGAAGCCATTTCCGGATGCGCCGCCTGTCCCGGAACCAGAATGCAAGCAGCACAAAAAAGTAAACCATCACCACCGCCACGCAGGCGAAATACTGGGTGTAAGCGGCGGCAAGCCCGTAGAGGACAAAGGCTGCGCCGTGAAGTGAATGCGCATGCCGCCCGGCTGCCGTCTCCGTCGAAGCCGCTACACCCGCACCGCTTTTTTTCGAGCCGGAGTTATAGTTTACATAACTTTCAGTCAGCGCATAACCGTGCAGAAACGCCGCCATCACGAAAAGCAGCGCCCAGCCGTACATCCGCATCTCCACCGTGTAGGCGGGAAGCTGGGGCATTGCCGTCACGCAGAATAGAAACATGCCGCCTACAAACAGACCGAACCGCTTCCGCAGAAATGTGACCGCATAAATCATCAGAATAAAATATGGCAGCACCGACGCAATCTTCACCGAAATAATTGTCCCCACTTCCGGCACGATTAGTTTACATAAGTCTGCAAACAATTTGACAATACAATAATACAGCGGCGGATGCACGTCTGCCGCTGTAAGGCGAACCAATTCACCATAGGAATGTTCCGCAAGCCCCACGGTGAACAATTCATCATACCAGATATCGCTGCTAAAGCACAGCATCACGCTTTTGCCTAGCATGATAAGGCTCAGTCCGAGCAGGAGAAATCCCGCGATATCCCTGCCCGAACATTTCCGTTTTTTTTCCATATATTTCCCTTTATCGCTACCATATTGTCTGCCTTTACAGACATTGCTCCCACTTAATACCCTCATTCATCCGGCGTAAAATTTTATTTCTTCTGCTCTTCCTGCACCATTTCCTGCCTGATTTCCTTCGTGCGGATCTCCTTGCAGATCTGATCGATAAAGTCGCCCAGCGGCTTCACGCCCTCGTCGCCCGCGTAGCGGCTTCTGACAGACACCGTCTTATCCTCCGCCTCCTGCGCGCCGACTACGAGCATGTAAGGCACCTTCTGCAGTCTCGCCTCGCGAATCTTAAAGCCGATCTTCTCCGAGCGGTTATCCACCGTCACATCGATATCGTTTCTCGCAAGCTCTTTCCTGATCTCCTCCGCGTACTCGTCATACTTTTCGGAAATCGTAAGCACGCGCACCTGCTCCGGACACAGCCAAGTCGGGAACTTACCCGCGTATTTCTCAATCAGCCATGCCAGCGTCCGCTCATAGCAGCCAAGCGACGTCCTATGGATAATGCCCGGGCGCACCTTGTCTCCGTTCTGGTCAATATAATACATGTCAAACTGCTCCGCCAGAAGGGCATCCCACTGCACCGTAATCATGGTGTCCTCCTTGCCGTACACATTGCGGGCGTTGATGTCCACCTTCGGTCCGTAAAAGGCTGCCTCTCCCACGTCCTCCGTAAAGGGGATTTCCAGCTCCTCAAGAATGCTGCGGATATGCGCCTCCGTCTCGTTCCAAACCTCCGGCTCGCCGATATATTTCTCCGGATTTTCCGGATCCCACTTGGACAGATGCCATGTGATATCGTCCAGCAGCCCCAAAGTTGACATAATATATTTTGCCAACGCGATACAATTCTTAAACTCCTCCACCATCTGGTCCGGGCGCATAATCAAATGCCCTTCGGAAATCGTAAACTGACGCACGCGGGTCAACCCGTGCATTTCGCCGGAATCCTCATTCCGGAAAAGGGTGGACGTTTCGCCGTAACGGATGGGCAGATCCCGGTAGGAATGCTGCGTGTTCTTATAGCAATAATACTGGAACGGGCAGGTCATCGGACGAAGCGCAAACACTTCCTTGTCTTTCTCCTCATCCCCCAGCACAAACATACCGTCCTTGTAATGATCCCAATGTCCGGACATTTTGTACAGGTCGCTCTTTGCCATCAGCGGGGTCTTTGTCCTCACGTAGCCCCACTCCTTATCCTCCAAGTCCTCAATCCAGCGCTGCAGCTTCATCACCATCTTTGTGCCCTTCGGCAAAAGTAACGGCAGCCCCTGCCCGATTACATCCACCGTGGTAAACAGCTCCATCTCCCGCCCCAGCTTGTTGTGGTCACGGCGCTTGATATCCTCCAGATGCTCCAGATAAGCCTCCAGCTCCTCCTTCTTCTGGAAAGCCGTACCGTAAATACGCTGTAACTGCGCCTTATTGGAGTCGCCCCGCCAATACGCCATAGAAGAGGAAGTCAACTTGTATGCCTTGATGTTTTTCGTGCTCATCAGGTGAGGTCCCGCGCACAGATCCACGAAACCGCCCTGGTCATAGAAGGAAATCTCCGCATCCTCCGGTAAATCCTGAATCAGCTCCACCTTGTAAGGCTCGTTTCTCTCCTCCATATATTTGATCGCTTCCGCTCTCGGCAGGGTAAAACGCTCCAGCTTGTGCCCTTCCTTGATAATCTTCTTCATCTCCGCTTCCAGCTTATCCAAATCTTCTCTGGAAAAAGGCGCGGCGTCGAAATCGTAGTAAAAGCCCTCCTCAATAGCGGGTCCGATGGTCACCTTCGCCTCCGGGAACAGACGTTTCACCGCCTCCGCCAGCACATGGGAAGCCGTATGTCTGACCACTTTAAGCCCTTCCGGGTCATTCGCCGTCAAAATGTTCAGGCTGCAGTCCCGGTCAATGACCGTGCGCAGGTCCTCCACTTTGCCATCCACTTCCCCGGCGCAGGCCGCGCGCGCCAGCCCCTCGGAGATATCAAGCGCAATATCGTAAATGCTCATCGCCTGCGCGTATTCTTTACATGAGCCGTCTTTCAATGTAATTTTCATGTCTTTCCTTCCTTTCTGAAGCAGGAAATTCTCATACCTCTTCCTGTTTCATCCTCTCATTTTTGTTTGTCCTCTTTGCCCTGATTACTTATCATACATTCAACAAGTATGGCTTTCATTATTTCCGTTCTCACTGCCGTTATGACAGCCGTTTCCCGTATTATTACTGCCGTTATCGCTGCCTATTTTGATTCCGACGCCATGCGTGAGCGGCGCGGTCAACAGCCCGATGCAGATTCCCGCCAGAAAGCAGTTCGCCCCGATCAGGCAGAAATCCAGTTTTGTGAGCGTAAAATCATCGGTTATGGTGTCAAGCACCCGGTTCTTCGCCTCCACTGCCGTTTCCTTCCATTCTGTCATTTCCATGCCTTTTCCCTCCTTTTTCGTTTCTGTCTTCGATTGCGCGAATAAGCAGACTCGAAATGCTCCGCCGTAAAACTTATTCGCGCAAAAAATTATCCCCTGCACTGTCAGTCAGACTGTGCAGAGGACGTATGTTTACGCGGTTCCACCTCGCTTGCTCCGTGCGCCTTTTCGGCAACGGAACCTCTCATTCGACTGTAACGCAAGTCAGCGGGTCGTATTAAGACCACTCAGAGCCGGTTTTCAAATGTTTCCCGCAAAAGCGCTCTCAGCCCAAGGCGCTTCTCTCTGCTGCGTTCCGCATCCTACTCTTCTCGTCAACGTGTTATTCTTGTTCTCTTATCAATGATATCCCTATTCTATGCCAGACTATCATAAAAGTAAAGTGCTAATTTTTTCTTTTTACCATCTTTTATTGGCAAACGCCCGGCAAATAGTTTACATAACTTTCCTCATCCCATCTCCGACAGTTTACGCGTTCTTCCCACAGCACTTCTTATACTTCTTGCCGCTGCCGCAGGGACAGGGGTCGTTGGGATAAATCTTCTTATCCTTATGAACGGTAGTAGACTCCTTCTGCTCCCTGTAAAGCGCTTTTCTCTTATCCTCGTCGAAGATCTCATTCCACTCTTCCAGATTGTAGAGCCAGTCTGCGCCGGCTCCCACCATGTTCTTGTAGAGCAGCTCCTTGTCAAAGCCGAGACTTACCTTCGTGTCCTCCTCCATCTCCTCGATGGGGTTTGCTTTCTTCAAGCTGTCATTGATGCCGTCCAGAAAGCCTGTCATGGTCATCAGATCCACTTCGTATTTATCCGCCAGCTCCTTGACCGTGCCCTTTACCGCCTTGTCCGGAGTCTTCAAAAGCTGTGCGTAGATTTCCTTCTCCTTCTGGAAATAGTCGGACCAGAGTCTCTGTAAATCTCCTTTGTTCGCCGTCTCCGAATACGCCATATCGTGCCACTGCTGTAATAATGCCATAGTACCGTACCACCTTTATCCTGTATTCCGGATCCGCGTCGTCTCACATGCCGCCGCAGTCCGTCCACGCGTCACCGCATTTATCAACTAAGTATATAACATTTTTTATAAAAAGTAAATTTATATTTCCTTAAAATCACCTGAAAATCACCTGAAGACAGATTGCTCTGTAAAAAAATTTATCCAAAATTATATTTTTCATGTATAACCTTTTGAAAACGGACAACAATAATACCAAGCAAAAGATAAGAAATACTTATCCTCCCCTAATAAGGAAAAGCCCCGTCCCGCAAGCGCTGCGGGAACAGGGGCTTTTCCTTTCTCTATATAAATTTCCTCCCCCTACTGCAAAAGCACCGTCACAACCTCGTACGGCTTAAGCACCACGTCAATGCCGTCGCACGATACCGCCGCCTCGCTCTCCGGCTCCTCCAGCAGGTTGCAGATATACACCTTCTCAAACGGCGTGTTAACCGTCAGCTTTGTCTTCGTATAAGAGTTTTCTGACTCGTACATGCGAACGACAACGCCTTCGCCGTCCTCAGCCCGTTTGATCGTCTCAATCACCACATTGCTGTGCGCCACGGAGGCAAAGGAGAAGTCCTTTCCACCCTGCGTGCCCGTCAGAGCCGTCAGCGGCTGGTTCAGCTTATAGCCTTCGTCCACGGTGCGCGCCGTACGCCACCCTTCGGCATGGGGATAGAGCGCGTAGGTAAAAACATGCTCCTCCTGATCTGCCACCGGGTTCGACTCTGTGCCGGACTTAATGAGTGTCAGCGCCATGTTGGAGTCCTTCACGGAATGTCCGTACTTGCAGTCATTCAGCAGAGAAACCCCATAGTGCCCTTCCGACAGATCCATCCACTTCTGCCCGCAGCTCTCAAATCGCGCCACATCCCAGCTTGTGTTCTGATGGGTTTTCCTCGTCAGACTGCCGAACTGGATATCAAAAGCCGCCTCGTCCGTGTGCACCGCCACAGGGAAATGTACCTTCAGCAAGGTCTGGTGCTCCTTCCAGTCCACATGGGTGATAAAGTCAATCCTGCGGCTCTTCGCGTAGAAGATGATCTTCTGGGTGAACGTGGAATTGGAAGCCTTCCGCTCGATCTCAAGCACAGCGCGCACCGGTCCCATCTCCGTCCACTCCATACGCTCCACCTGATCCACATCCCAGAATTTTTCGGTGTAGAAAATATCAATATCCCAGTTGTCAAAGTAAATCGGTTTGTCCTCGTACATCCGCAGCAGGTTTGCCTGTGCGCCGGACTGTAACACTTCGCGGTCGTTCTCCTTATCGTAGATACGCGTGAACATGCCGTCCTCGTCAAATGAAACGGTATAGAAAGGCGTTTCCAGTTCCCGCTCCCCGTTTAAAATAAAGGACTTGACCTGCTCCTCCGCTTTCACTGTCCGGAAGGAGCGGTAACCCTTAGACGGGAGGTTCTGCACAAAGGCGACGCTCCCCTCCTTCGTCCGCTGCACAGGATAAACGTTGCCGTCCTCGTCCTCCAGCGCCTCCCCGTCAAAGTCGCCGGGATCGACGATATCGTCACGCACTCTGCCGACCGGATTAAAGATCGTGACCGCCTCGCCCGTGCCCGCAAGGGCGCGTCTGCGTTTGTTGCTCATTCCATAAAGCTGCGCCGCAAGCTCGGCGTACTCCTTCTTCGTCACCTCGTACACTTCGTGGATGGCGGAGCCGGGCAGGGTGTCGTGGAACTGATTTAACAGTACAAGCTTCCACATATCGTCCAATTCTTTTGCCGGATATCCCATTTCCTCCGCGGTCAGCACGCTAAGGAGCTCCAGCTCCATCAGTCCAAGCTCCGACTTCCGGTTGGATTGCTTGTTTCTCGCCATAGAAGTGAGCGTCCCCCTGTGGTACTCGAAATAGAACTCGCCCTCCCAGACCGGCAGCCGCTTATTGTCCTTCACGCGCTCCTTCAGCTCGTCAAAGTAGGTACGCGCAAACGCCTGCCGCACTTTTGGAATGCCCTTGACGCCCTTCTCCATGCGGATCGACGTCTCAAGCATCTCTCTGGTGGGGCCGCCGCCTCCGTCCCCGTAGCCGTAAGATACGAGAATGTCGTTGTTGATATCCTTATTCTGGTAACGCATCCAGCCGTCCATGATCGAGTCGGGATGGAGCATACCGTTGTAGGTCGTAAAATAGTCCTTGATCGGCTGGCTGACGCCCAAGGTAGTGATCAGATGGGTCAGCACCTCCGAGCCGTCGATACCGCGCCAGATCATGGTATCGTAGGGGATCTTGTTAAACTGGTTCCATGCAAGCTTTGTGGTCATGAAATACTCAATGCCGCACTTTTCCATGATCTGCGGCAATGCCCCGGAATAGCCGAACACATCGGGCAGCCACAAAATTTTATTGTCCACGCCGAACTCTTCCTTGAAGAACCGCTTGCCGTGCATGAACTGTCTCACCAGAGACTCCCCGGAGGTCAGGTTGCAGTCGGCTTCCAGCCACATGCCGCCCTCCGCCTCCCAACGTCCCTCCTTGATACGCTCCTTCGCCTTCTCGTAAAGCTCGGGATAGCGCGCCTTCAAAAAGGCGTAGAGCTGGGGCTGGCTGGACATAAACTTATAATCGACGCCAATATGCCCGGGCTCAAGGAGATCGGTTTCATGGGAGATATCAATTATGCCCAGGCAAACAAAGAACGTTATCTGGGCTATCGCGACAGTATGGATTGTTACAAACTCGCCATCCGCCCGGAATACTTGATGATTCAGAGCATTGACGTTTTTTCTTATAAGAGTGAGATCGATCGTTTTTTGGATTCCCTGACCGAGTGGCCCACTGCGTTTGTCTGCGCCAGCGATTATGTGGCAAGCTTCGTGCAGGGGTACATGGATGAAAATCCGCAGAAGCTCCCGCACCCCGTCACGCTGACAGGCTTTGACAACACGGACGAATACGCGAACGTCCGAGGGCGCATCATCACTGCAAACGTCCCTACCGGGCTTCTCGGCAAGCGGATGGCGCTGCAGCTTTTGTTCCGCATCAACCATCCGGATGCTCCCAAGGAGCTGACTTTTATCAAGCCTTATATCATGAAATGACAAAATTCCCCAAACCTGTTTATAGTTTCGGGGAATCATTTGTTTATCCGTATTTCATAGCATTTAAATACAGAACGCCGCATACAGCGGCACCGTCTTTTTTCCGTCCGCAATTCCGAAGTTTTTCGAGGATACTTTCATGGCATAGGGCGGGTGGTACGTCTCCATATAAACTTTCAGGCTTTTTGCCTTTGTGTTGTCCGCTGACTTCACCTCGATCGGTATTAACTGCCCTTCTCTTTGAATCACAAAATCAATCTCCGCGCCCCGCGGCGACTCCCAGTAGTAGGCAGTGTAGCCGTTGATCGCAAGCTGTACGTGGACGTAATTCTCCACCATGCCGCCCTTGAAATCATTCAATTCCTCCGTCATATAGAGAATATCGTCCGGCACCAACTCCTTCTTCGCGCAGAGAAGCCCGGAATCGGACACATAGATTTTAAACGCGTCAATGTCCCGGTAATTTTCAAGCGGCTTTTTTACCTGTTCCACACGGTAAACCTGCGATACAATACCCGACAGTGTCAACCACTCGATGGCGTTCTCAAACTCCGCCGCACGACCGCCTTTCTTGATCAGTTTATACTGAAAGCGGGTATTCTTTTTGGAAAGCTGGACGGTAATATTGTCGTAGGCGAGCCGCGTCTTTTTGATCTCGTTTACCTGATTGTACTTGCTCATATCGTTCAGATAACTGGTCAGAATCGTGTCCTGCGTATGCCTGACCAGCGTATAGTCCCCCGTCTCGGCAAACTGCTTCACACACTCCGGCATCCCGCCCACCACGAGATATTTTCGGTAAAGCGCCATCGCCGCGTCATGCAAAGCCGCGGGCATGGGCGTATTTGTCGCAAAGCATTCCCTGATACGCTTCACCAGTTCCGCCTCACCCACAGCAAGCAGAAATTCCTCCATATCCATAGGATACAGCGTTTTGATATCCACCTTCCCCACCGGGAAGGAAAACTGCGACCGGTTCACCGCCACACCGAGAAGGCTTCCCGCCACGATCACATGGTTCTCAGGCGCCTCCTCGCAGAAATATTTAAGCGCCGTCAACGCGCGCTCACAGAGCTGTATCTCATCCAGCACAAGCAGCGTCCGCTCCCGCACAATGGTCTGCCCCGCTATGCGGGAAAGAATCGGCAGCAGATAATCGGGGCTGATATCCTCGGCAAAAGTCTCCGCCAGCTTCGGGTTTGTCTCAAAGTTAAAGTAGGCGACATTGTCATAATGGGTGCGTCCAAATTCCAGAATCGCATAGGTTTTTCCGACCTGCCTTGCCCCCTGCAGAATCAACGGTTTGCGGTGTTCGCTTTCCTTCCATTCTTCCAGATATTTCACAATCTTTCTATACATAAGTACCCCTCGCCTTTACTTATATGCCTGCTTCTATAAAAGGTGTACCTATAGTATAATATTTATTCATGTCAAAATCAATATATTTTCCCGTTCTATCAACATCAAAATACATGAATATTTTTAATTTATTTACATCAAACCACATGAATGTGCAAAACTGCCAACTTCTTAGAGTCTCAGCCCTCATCCTGCGTTTCCCTTTCTTTCCGCCGCCGCAATATGACAAACAGCAAAATCACCGCCGCCGCAATCAAAAGCAGCCAGATAAAGCAGCATATCCCCAAAAACGTCGGACAGATATGGCACAAGCCACATCTAACGCCGTTCTTATCCGCAAGCATTTGGTACGCGATCGCATAAGTGGAAAACCGCTCCGTCTTGATGGTAATAGTCTTAGCCGCGTCGTCCAGATCGTCTAACAGGGTGCATTCTCCCTCGTGCGCCCGGACGATATAAAAGTCTGCGGAAAGTTCCCGAAGCGCCTCCGGCATATCTATCACAATTTCCACCGGTTCGTCAATTCTGTGGACAGCATTCCACTCGCCTTTTCCCTGTCGGAGGAACATGGAAATATCTACATACATCCCCACCGTCAGACCGGGCACTTCCTTCTGTGCGTCCCCGATTCCCTTCTCGATTACCGATTTTTCCTGTTCGCTCACCTTGTCGTCGATCCGTTCCACGTCAATACGGATTTCAATGGTTTCCCCCTGCCCTACTCGTCTGATCTCCTCCTCTGTCAGAACCGCGTTTGCCACCGCCACAGCGTCCGCCGCCTGCGCCGTACACAGCGCCTCATCCACATTGTTGACGGTCACGATGACCGCGCCGTTTCCGGCTGTACCGGCTCCGTCATTGCCCGTGCCGTTGCCCGGTATTGGCACAATTCTGCCATCCTCTACCGTATGTTTCGGGATTGTTCCGTCGACCGGATTCGTTTCCCCGCCGACCGGCTTTGTTCCGTCTCCCGTATCTATGCCACCGCCCGGGTTCCTGCTGTCTCCCGGTTTTCTGCCGCCGCCTGTGTCATCTCCGCCGGGATTACCGCCCACATCTCCCGTTCCTCCATTGTCCTCATCCTTCTTGTCTCCGTCATCTTTCGGCAGGCTGTACTTTTTGACCGTCTTTACGACAATTTCCGACGTGAAAGCCGTATCCGTCGCCACATAGCGCAGCCTTCGGCAGCCACTTCGCATAGAGGGTGACATCCGCCTCCACCCGGTCCACCGCGTCCTCCGACGCAAAATGCCAAGGGTTCGCGCAGGATGCCTCTTTAAACCATCCCGCAAAGACCATATCCGCTTTTTCCGGGTCGGCAGGCTTCGCAACCGTCACCCGCCACGACAAGCCAGCCACTGGAGAAACGCTGCTGCCTCCCTGCAAATCAAAGGTCACGGTGAGGGTTCTGCCCTCGCCGACCACCGCCTCCGTCGTCTTTCCGTGAGGCGCAGTCTGCGTTGCAGACAGCCGCACAAGATATTTTCCCGCAGATACATCTGTGAAATTCCCCGCAGCCGCCGTCCATGTCCTGCCGCCGTCCGTACTGTACTCCATAGCCGTCGTCAGTCCCGTAATCTGTCCGTCCTTCTTTCCTTTTATTGTCTCATCGCTCTTTGCGAGGCTTGGCGCCGCGGGACGTGCCGCCAGCGCAAGGCTCTGGGGAACACTGTCCTCGGTATTGACGCCATCGCCCTTCTTTATCACAGAGATGGTCCCGCCGAACCAGTCATCCTGTATGCTGATATGCCCTTCGGCACCCGTATTTTTGTAAATCTCCGTCCCGTCCGGCAGTCTGATCAGATACGCTGTGTTTTGCAAAAGCCCTGTCAGCTTTTCCCCGGGGTAATCGGGCACTGCATCCGGCGTCTGTTCCTTTCCTTTGATCTTTATCGTCACCGTTTCGCTCTCACTGTTTCCCGCATTGTCAACCGTGGTTATCTTCACCTGCACCTCCCCTTCCCCCGGCAGATCACTCTGGAATACGCCCTCCCCAGCGTCAAGCGTCACCTGATGAATCCCCGGCGCAGTCTTCGCCGCTGTCTTTCCCGCGCCGGAAGCAGCGGTAAACGTATAGATCCCCGACTCATTGACGCCATGAGCGGCTTTAAAAGTATATTTCCCCGTCCCGCTTGAAAATGAGGAATTTCCCCGCACTGACAAGGAAGCGTCCTCTCCCTGCTTCTGACAGACCGTCCTGCCTGCGGACGGGCCGTAGGTGACCGTCACGGAAAAGACGGCATTTGGCCCGTCCACCTGCGCCGCTCCCAGTGTGATCGTGGGTGTGATCCGATCCAGATGCAGGGCACTGCTGTACCCCTGCACCGTGTTGCCCACACCGTCCACCGCCTTGTAATACCGGTAGTTGACTCCGTCAGTCACCCCGGACTCTGCCACTGTTCCGCTGACACTTGCTCCTGTTTTCCCGAGGGAAATCAGACCGCTTGTGGGATACGCATCCTTTGCGGTCACCCACTTGTACTGTAAGCTGGCAATCCCGCTGCCGCTCGTGTCCGCGCCGCTTATGGTGACTGTCGGAGCCGACGCCTGCCACGCGGTCGGGATCGCACTCACCGTCACCTTCGGATTTGTGCGGTCGATTTTGGACACGGTCACTTTCTGCGTCACCGTCTTCGTACCGTTTGATAACGTAAAGGTATACGCGCCGTTCGCGGTGGCGGTGTAGCTGTTCCCCGTTACGGTCTGGGTCGTCCCGTCCGGCTTTTTCACGCTCAGGGTCAGTGTGCCGCTTCCTTTTTTCTCCAATAAGATCGTGCGGCTTCTCGCCCAATGGCTGTTATCCGTATCAGCAGTCAGGATAAGCTTCTGCTCCTGTTCCTGCTGGTCTTTTTGTGTCACGGTGAAGGAAGTTCTCTCATATGCCGCCTCACCCGTAGCCTTGTTGAGCGCCATAGCGTGCAGATAATACGTCCCCGCCATCAGCGCAGGATTTGTCGCCGTGTAGTTTAAACTGCCCGCTTTCATCCATCCCGCCGTAGGCATACCGCTGTCCTGCGTAAAACAGTACTGGAGCAGGTCGGCATTCTGCGCGCTGATCTGCGCTTTTGCCATACCATCCGTCACACCGTTGTTGGTCAGCGTGATTTTCGGCGCAGACGTACCCGTCGTCGTAATCGGCGTACTGCCGGAGGTATTCGTGTTTGCCGTCCCGATTGTGTCACACATATCCTTGATATAGGAAGAGCCGGTGATGCCCTTAAGCTGGATGTAGCCGCCCTTAAATTCCGTCGTCACCTTACCCGTAAAATACAGCACGTTGGTATCTCCGCCGCCGCTGTAGCTTAAGTCGTTTGTCACGTTGGTCTGTATCTTTACGCTGCCAAGGGTGGAATTTTTCACATCCACAATCTCGTCAAAGACGAGCGCGATGGTGATACTGTCCCCGATGGCGTAGGAAGTCTGCGCCATGGGCGCGACGCCGAGAAGACGGGGTTCCGTCTCGTCCTTAATCTTCGTCCAGTCCTTATATGTAAGCATAATCCATATATCTTCCTTTGCCCCTGTCGCCGCAAACCATATATTTGCCGTGTCATCCCGACCAAAGACCAGATAATCACCCTCTACGGCGCCGCTTCGCACCTGTGTATTAAAATCATATACATTGCTTCTTTCACCTGCCCCCGGGACAGTCACTGTCATGTTTTTTCCATTTTCTGTTTCCCATCTGGCAGTATATTTTGCCGGTCCGACATTGCTGTAGACCACGTTTCCTCCCGCCGTCTTCACATAGGCGCGCCCGTAGTAAGTGACCGTTTTAGTCAATCCCGTGGCCGCAACAGATATTTTCTGATTCGCCGCCGTCACCGGGGACGCCGTTTTGGCGCTGCCGTTACTGGCGGAAAGAGTCGGGGTTCCCACACTCCCCCACACGAAGCCGGTCTCCACGATCCGCTCGCTGCCCGCTTCCAGAAGGGTGGTGAACAGAGTATAGTCGCAGTCCTTCCCGGCAATTACCGTGGCGGTCGGCATATCGATGGCAATTCCATTCTCCACCGTCACAAGCGCATCCTCCGAGCACATCCAAAACTCCGGACGCCCTTTTGTAATAACCTCACACCGGTAAGTATACTCCCCGGGTGTGCCGGTCACCGTCGGAGGCAATGTGTAAACGGCGCCGGTAGCCCCGTCACTTTCTCGTAAACACCGCCCTTTTTCTGATACCACTGGTACTGATAAGTATAGCTCTTCCCGTCCGTAGAAGACGCCGACACAGAGAGCGCACCTGTCTCTCCCTGCGGAATCACGAGATTGTCCGGACCGGTAATCTGCATGGGCGGCGCAATCACATGAAAGACTGCCGCTTTCGGATTTCCGCCCACCTGTTTTCCCGCCTTGTCCGCCACAGCGGCATTGTTGATGCCGATGGTATAGTCCCCCACCGTGAAGGAATTGCTCTGCTGCGCCTCCACCGTGTAGCGCACCGTCAGCTTCTTTGTCCCCAGCCCGGAGATATGATCCTGCGCACCCACGTCCACGCTGACGCTGGGACTGCCGCCAAATCCCCGATTCGGATCTCCGCCGTCTGCCACAATTCTCTGATTTTCTCTGGCGTCCAGCAGCCACCTTAAAATCCACGCCTTTGTGTCCGCCCACCGCCGGGTTCCTGTTCTCCGCTGTCGCCGCCGTCGCCCGGATTCTGCTCTCCGCTGTCGTCTCCGTCGCCCGGGCCTGCTCCCCGCTGTCGTCCCCGCCACCCGGATTCTGCTCTCCGCTGTCGCCCGGGGTCTGTTCCCCGCTATCGTCCCCGTCGCCCGGTTTTCCTTCCCCTTGTATGCATGCCGCTGTTATGATCGTCTTTCCTATTCATGGCAAACCTCACTCCTTCTGTCAATCTCATTCCGTTTATCCTGTCCGTGACTCGTCCCAGCCCTTACGTGTGCGCATGGTCAAACCGTTACTGCGATTCTACTTTTCACTTTCACATGCCGTATGGACACTCTGCGGGTGAGCCGTCTCTTTAACAGGATTATATATGGAATAAAAAAGAAAAAAAGGGATTTGGTATAGATCGCGCTTTTTTGGGTATAGATTTTAAGTTTAGTTTACATAATATTATATTTCAAGCTGTTTTTCAGTGTTCTAGTGAAAACTTTTTTACTTTTCGGAAAAGTTTTCACTAGAACTGAAAACTTTGTTTGTTTTTCTGTTGATGAAGGATTTGGATGAGGGGCGATAATCCCCCGCCCTACCGTATCTGATACACCGATTTCAAGGTAAAGTCCGCCGCGTCACCCTCTAAAATCTCTACCCGTTTCTCCCCCGGGTTCATGTCGAAGAAGTTGTCGGAGAGCTTCACATCCCCGTCTGTGCCCTCGATCTCCACATTCTTTGCGTAAGCCGCGGCGCTGACAACGAGGGCGTTTCCCTCCCTGCGCCAGGACAGTTTCGGATCACGGAAACGGAAATGCTTCGGCGCGGTAAACAGCATGGTATTCTCGGAAACAACCTCGCCGTCCTTTTCAAAGGAGTAACTAATATAAACCTCCAACTCGTCATAGTCGGAGAAATCCATCTTTTCCAGCCATACACCAGACAGCGGCTCCACGCTGACCTCCTTCCCGCCTTTTAACAGCACTTCGCCGTCCGCTCTTCTCAGGCTCCATCTCACTGTGCCGTCCACATGCGCCATCGTCTCATTGGCTACATGCAGTCTCGCGGACTTCTCGATTGGCGCAGGCTGCGCCACGCAGAAAGGTCTCTCGGATAATTCGCCGACTTCCTCGCAGGAAATCATCACCGGCGCAAAAGCTCTCTTCTCCGCATAGTGCAGCGCTTTCCACCTGCCAAAGTAATCAATGCTCGCCCAGGAAGCCACCGGCCAGATATCGTTTAACTGCCAGACCACCGCGCCCATGCATCTGCCCCGGTTCCTGCGGAAATGCTCGATGCCGTAGCGGATGGCGTCCGCCTGCAAAAGCTGGGACGCGTACAAAAGCATCTCAAAATCCGTGGGATAAAGGTAGGTTGCGGAGAGGTAAGTCATAATCTTGCCGTTTGCCGCCACGTTCCGCTGGTGCATCTCCATCACGCGGGAGAAAATATTGCGGTCCTCCGGCGCCGTAAAACTTTCCACCGTCTTTAAGCAGGGGAAGGACTGGAACCCGAACTCGGACATATAGCGGAAATAATAGTTCCGATAATCGGTAAAAGGCTTGTTCCCATGCCAGACCGCCCAATAATGGGTATCGCCCCGATTCTCATTCCACGGATCGTCGTAATTTCCGCCCGACGAAGGCGAGGACGGCCAGTAAAAGGTAACCGGGTCCTCCTCCTTTAGAATCTTTGGAATGATATATTCAAAAATCTTAATATAATCGCATTTTTGCTTAACGGAAGGCTGCCACGCCCCGTCCAGGGTCTGCGTCTCCATCTCGTTGTTGCCGCACCAGAGTCCGAGACAGGCATGGTGGCGGATCCGGCGCACATTGTCCCGAATCTCCGCGCTGATATTGCGCTCGAATTCGTCATCCAGCTCGTAGGACGCGCAGGCAAACATAAAGTCCTGCCATACAATCAGCCCCAGCTCGTCGCAGATGTCAAAAAACCAGTCGTCCGGATAATAGCCGCCGCCCCACACGCGGATGCAGTTGTAGTGCGCCGCTGCCGCGTCCTCCAAAAGACGGCAGGTGCGCTCCGGTGTGATTCTGGAAAAAAGATTATCCTCGGGAATGTAGTCCGCGCCCATGGCAAAGATTTTCACGCCGTTCACCTCATGGGCAAAGCACGTCCCCCACTCGTCCTTGTCCGTGTTCACGGTCATGGTGCGCAGACCAATCCGGCGGCTCCATTCGTCAAGCACATTGCCCGCTTCGTCTAAAAGCGTCACTTCCGCCCGGTAAAGGGGCTGCTCCCCGAAGCCGTTTGGCCACCAGCGTCTCGGGTTGTGCACGGTGATGGTATCCCAATCGTCCACCTCTCCTGCTCCTTCCGCGCTTCCCGCTTGCTCCTCCGGTATGCGCACCGTCCCGCTCTTCGAGGACTTCTCCGCAACCATCGCACCGTCCGGATCGTAAAGCGCTATGCGCAGTTCATTCCTATCCCCATAATCGTCCATGCCCCCGAAGATGCGGCAGGTAATATCGAATGTTATGTCAACCGAATCCCGTGCGCCATTCTGCCCATGTTCTGTGTCCTGATTTATGTTAACTGTTTCGCAATGCCCTTCGCTCTCCGCTGCATTCCAGCGTTGCGTGATATAAACCTGCTCAATTCTCGACTTCTTTCCGGATAAGACTGACACTTCCCGAAAAATACCCGCGTCAGGCAGCCGCGGACCCCAATCCCAGCCGAACATGCAGTGCGCTTTGCGCAGATGAGGGAATCCCCTCATGGCATCCGTGGAGCCGCCGGTAAAAACTTTCCGATTTTCTTCCTCAATAAAGCGGGTCGGCGAAGCAATCTCCACGCGAAGCGCATTCTCCCCCACTTTCGCCGTGTGCGCGATCAAAAACTCCCAGACACGGTGCATATTATCGGTGTGTCCCAAAAGTCTCCCATTAAGGTAGACTTTTGCCAGCGTATCCACCCCGTCGAAGCGCAGAATCAGGAAATCACCCGCAAGCTGTTCCTCTGTCAGCGTAAAATCCGTCTCAAAAGTAAAATCATTGTCCATCAATGGCAGCGCGGTAAGCTCGTTCATCCTGTCATACGGGTCCGGCATCAATCCCTGCGCCAGCAGATTTCCGTAGACCGAGCCGGGAATCTTCGCCGGAAGTGTCTTCCCGTTTACCCCGTACACATCCTTTTCCCCGACAATCCGCATCCGCCAGTTGTCACCGTTTAAAGTCATTTTTTGCATTTTTGCTCTCCTTTTTTCTAGCGGTTCCTGTAGAACTCCGCCGGTTTTACCTGCACGCTCTTAATCTGCTTTTTGTTTTCATACATGCGCACATCCGCCTGTTGATAGACGTCCATCAGCATTTCATCCTCCTGCGCCGCGTCATAAACCGCGTAACCGCCCGCAATGCTGATGCGTATCTTCTGATTCGGCACCGCGTTATAACTGTCCATCGCATCCCGAAACAGTGTCAGTACCCTCTCGCAGCGTTCGACGGCATCATCTCCGACGATAACCCCCGCGAACTCGTCCCCGCCAATCCGGAAGCAGGCGCCGCTCTCCTTTTCCAGCGCACTTCTTATAATATCCGCACAGCCCACGATTAAATCATCACCGCGCTGGTGCCCCAGATGGTCGTTGACATATTTTAAATCGTTCACATCAAACATCATAATGGCAATTCCGGAAAGCTCCCTCTTCTGTCCCTCCAGCTCCTCAAGGCGCTCCTGAAAAGCCGTCCGGTTGCCCACGCCCGTCAAACCGTCATGGTAGGCAAGCTGGCTGACAAATTCCGCCTGCATGCCGAGCTTGACCGCATTTACCATTCTCTCCAGACTGGCGCTGCCGTAGCAGAGAATAAATATCAGCAGACCGATGCGCACAAACATGGCGCTATCGCTGTTATGCCCGCGGTAATATCTGACAATATCTATACCGGTGGCAAAACAGATACTCACAAGTCCCACAGACCTTATCGCCTTGTAGACATTTCTCACGTTGCTCTCACGCACGGCAAACGCATTTTTTACTATCGAATAAAACAGAAGGGCCGCCGAAACTGCCAGCATAATGTGGGTCAGCGTCAGCGTTTCATGGTAATCCATCATTCCCGCAAAATGCAGGGTGGTACAGAGGACAAACTCCGTCGCCGAAATCCCGCAGATGACCTGCACCACCCACTTTCTCTGAAACCCGAAAGCCGCGTCCAGATAAAGCACAAGCGGAATGGGAATCATCATCAGCGAACAGCAGGACAGCGTCTGTAACAGCCTGCTGTCATCCGTGTAAAACTGCAGCAGATTCGTCTCCGCAAGACACCAGACCGCGATGCTGATCGCAAACAGTCCCAAATAGAGCAGTTCATGGTTCTTATTAAGCTGCATGTTCGCCGGAATATCCGCAATCATCAGAACCAGCCCCGCAAACAGCAAAAGCAGACAGGTCGCCACGGCAACCGATTTCCCCGTAAACGTGCTTACAATCTCCCCTGCCGCCGTGCCGAGAACCAGATGGTCCACACAAGCCCGCGCGTTTCTGTATACGGTCTGAAAACGAATCTCCGCGGTCGCGCCCGCATCCTCCCTGCCAAGCGGCACATAACTCCATCTCGTCCCGAGAGAACGGTTGTAGACGCGGCTTTCCCGTGCCTGCGGCTCATAGCGCAGCTCACCGTCCACATAGACCTTGAAATTAATGTTTTTCGTCCGAAAACATAATGACTTTCCCTCTCCCAGATCATCTGGCAGCGCATGGTACACGCTTTCCTCCCGATAAGGCTCCACGGAAGGCATCTTATGCAGATGCGACATGTCCGCCGCACTGCCGTCCGCCAGATACCAACCCTCCTCGAAAGGAATATTTCCTTCCGACAGCAGCGCTGCCGGCGACTGTTCCCCGTTGGCTGCCGCCGCCCATATCAGCATCACCGCAAAGCTGACCACCATAACCGCATAAAATATATGATAAATACTGTTCCTTTTTCTTTTTTTCATGGTTTCCGTTCCCGTTTTGTTCATCCTGCATCACTCCGTTTTCAGCTCCGGTATCCGGTTTCTCTTCTGTCACATAACGGTTTTTATTCTACCATATGCGTGGGGGAAATACAATCGGCGGCGCATCTTTCGTCTGCTCGATTCATTTCTGCTTATAAATATACGTTGTAAATGACAGACACATACTTTATAATTAAGTCTATCCATTTAACAGCTATAAATGATTCAGATAAATGGCAAGAAAAGATAAAGGAGCATGCGACATGTCTCAACTGACCAAACAGCCGGAAACGCAAAACGGCAAACAGGAAAACCCGAAAAGAAAAACAACCCCAAGACAGATCGCCGCGCTCGTCTGCGTCGTCCTTCTGGTCGGCATGTATATCGGCGCGTTTATTGTCGCCTGCTTAGATCTCGGCGACTCCGGACGGCTCTTTGCCGGATGTCTGGTCGCCACCATCGGTATGCCGATTCTGCTCTGGCTTTTGATCTGGTCGATTGAGCTGATGAAAAAACGGCGGGACGATAACCGCCCGCCGCAGGATACAGACGCCGGAATCGGGGCAGAGTAAATGGAAAGCGTGGACGATATGATACAAAAAGAGAAGAAAACAGCTCTTCGATTTTTAATCGGCTTGGGAATAACCTTGCTAATCATTGCAATCCCCACATTGATTCTGTTCTGGAATGAACTGCGTTCCCTTATGTCTTTGAAAAAGATTGACGATTACGGCATGTATCATATGTCTTATTACGGCGACTATGGTTTTGATGAATTTCTGGAAGTCGGCGCCAAAAGCGATGCGGACATTGAAGCCTTTGTCACCAAACGGCTGTTGAAAGGACTACCAATCGATTTAGGGGTTACGGGGGACGGCTGTACTGCCTTCGTCGTGAAAAATGCGAACGGCGAAATTATGTTTGGAAGAAACTTCGTTTCCTGACATTGACGGCACCGTTTCTTCCTTTTGATGGAATGAACGAAAAAGGACTTGCGATCGCCCTGCTTGCAGTGCCGGAGGAATCGAATGTCATTATCTGATCGCTGATGCAAGCGGACGTTCTGTCATTGCAGAATATATCAACAAAGAGCTTTGTGTTGTGGACGCGGATGCCACATATCAAATCGCCTCCAATTTTATCGCCTATGAAGGATTGAATATCGGAGAAGGTTTTACGGAATTTGAACGCTACGATATGGTGCAAACTGCGATAGAGACAAATGGCGGTATACTTGAGGAACATCAGGCAGTTCAATTACTGTCCGAAGTCGGCGTTTTTAACGGTGACACGGACAAGCTGCAATGGAGCGTTCTTTACAATCTCACAACTGGTAATGGTGAGATTTTTGCCCATCGGAATACCGATCTCATCACGAAATTTTATCTGCCTGTCAATTAGCGCTGTGCTGCCAACGCCAGATCTTTCACCACTTCCCCGGCAATGATAAGTCCCGCCACAGAAGGGACGAAAGCGACACTGCCGGGTGTTTGGCGGCGCGCCACATTGCTTCCCCCTTCTTCTGCAGTCTGACCTGCCGCATCGTCATGCGAAAAACCCGCCTCCTGCTGCACCCCATATTTCTCCGCGGGAACAATCGGTTTTTCCTCCGAATACACCACCTTCAAGTGCTCCACGTTCCGCTTTTTCAATTCCCTGCGCATCACGCGCGCCAGCGGGCACACCTTTGTCTCATAGATATCCGCCACGCGAAAAGCCGTGGCATCCAGCTTGTTTCCCGCCCCCATGCTGCTGATAACAGGCACACCCGCATCTTTCGCGCGCATCACCAGCTCGATCTTCGCCGTCACGGTGTCCACCGCGTCCACCACATAATCGTATTCGCCAAAAGGAAAGCTGTCCGCATTTTCCGGCAGGAAAAAACAGGGGTAAACCCGCACCTGCGCCTGTGGGTTGACGGAGAGAATCCGCTCCCGCATCACATCCGTTTTCTCCCTTCCCACCGTCTCCCGCGTGGCGATGATCTGTCGGTTGATATTTGAGAGCGCCACCTTGTCCTTGTCGATCAGGTCAAGGGCACCCACGCCGCTTCGCGCAAGCGCCTCGCACACATAGCCGCCCACGCCGCCCACGCCAAAGACTGCCACCCGTGAGTAGGCGAGTCTGTCCATCGCATCTGCACCCAAAAGCATTTCTGTTCTGCTAAATTCTTCCTGCATGTTTCTTCCTTTCAAAGCGCTCTTTTTATATCATACTTTTATCCATTTTATCAAACATCACTCATCCGATAACCCGACTCTCTTCAAATATTGTCTGTAGATTGGATGCATAGCATTACCGGGTCTGTCCGGAAACATGGTTTCAGGCGCCTTTAAGGCAGGAACCCACGCCGCTGAATCCACTTCACCGGAAAGTCGAAAATCCGCTTTTGAGGCAAACCCTATAAATCCGTGCATAAGCAGCTCCTTTGCATCAAACCAATAGGTTCCCGCATATTCCAATTTTTCAATATCAATCCCCAGCTCCTCCTTGACTTCTCTAACTGCAGTCTCCTCCGCGTTTTCTCTGGGTGTGATATAACCCGAAACAAAGGATGTAAATCGGTCGGACATATACGTCTGTCTTAACAGCGCAATCTCATGGTATTGATTTGCCACTAAAACAATACAGCAGCTTGCAAACGAGTCAAACCAATATTGGTTACACTGTTCACAGAACGGTACCTTTCCATCATCCCCTGCCGTTTTGTCTTTCAGTTTCATTCCACACTTTGGGCAATAATTATAATGCATATTTCCTTCCTCTCTCAAGAAACTCTTCTATTATGTCAGACTTTCCTCTTGCACCCCAACTTCCGATAAAGCGTCACATACATCGTCACGAAACACGCCAGACCGCCGACGGCATTAGAAATCGGCTCCGCCAGAAAGACCCCGTCCACACCGAACCCGATTTTCGGCAAAAGCACCGTCAGCGGCGCCACGATCACCGCCTTGCGAAGCAGGGAGAAAAAGATGGCGTGGCGGGAATCCCCCAGCGCGGTAAAGGCTGACTGCCCCGTAAACTGAAACGCCATAAAGAAGAACCCGAAAAAATACAGCCGCATGGCGCCCACGCCCGCCTCGATCATGGCGGCGTCCTCCGTAAATATGGAAAGTAACAGATGCGGCGTCAAGAGCACCAGAAGCCACGCAAACAGCGTATACCCGATTCCAAGCGCGGCGGTGAAACGAATCCCCTGCCTGACTCTTCCGTATGCTTTCGCACCGTAATTATATCCAAGCACCGGCTGCGCGCCGCTTGTGATGCCGCTGACCGGCAGCGCCAGAATCTCCCTTGTGGAATTGATTACCGTCATCACGCCCACATAGAGATCGCCGCCGTAAACCTTGAGCGTTGCATTGCACACCACCTGCACCAGACAGTTCGTTCCCTGCATGATAAAGCCGGACATCCCCAGCGTCATAATCTCTTTCGCCAGTCTCCCGTCAGTCCGCAGGTTCTCTCTTTTTATGGGAATCAGCGCCTTTTTCCCCGTCAGAAACAAAAGCACCCAGATACAGGAAACCGCCTGACTAAGCACCGTGGCAAGCGCCGCGCCACCCACACCCATATCCAGCCCGAAGATAAAAACCGGATCCAGCACCAGATTCAATAATGCGCCAAGCAGCGTCGTCATCATGCCCATACGTGGAAAGCCCTGCGCGTTAATAAATCCGTTTAATCCCGTTGCCAGCATGGTAAAGGTTGTGCCCCACAGATAAATCTTAAGGTATGCATCCGCGTACAGATAGGAGGCGTCGCTCGCGCCAAACAGATAGAGCACCGGTCTGCGAAACAGATAGCCGAGAACGAACATCTCCACCGATGTGCCAAGCAGAAGGGAAAACGTATTGCCGAGGATTTTCCCCGCCCGCTCTTCCTGCCCCGCTCCTCTGGCAATAGAGAAAAGCGGCGTGCCGCCCGTCCCGAACAGGAAGGTGAGCGCCGCGATCAGGGTCGTCAGCGGAAACACCAGACCGATACCCGTCAGCGCCATGCTGTCCGCACCCGGCAGGTGCCCGATGTAGATACGGTCTACCACATTATATAAAAGCTGCACAAGCTGTGCCAGAATCAGGGGAATGGACTGCGCGACAATGTTGCGCCAGACCTTGCCCTGTGAAAAATCAGTGGACTGCATAAATGATACCCTCTATCCCAAGTCAATTATTCTTTATTCTATCACGCTTTTCTGACAGTGGGCAAGTCTGTGCACATTTTGTTGATAATATGGTGACAATCGTGTATCATAGATAGTAACAGGAGGTGACGACATGAATTTTTATTCTGTACGCGATTTTAGAAATGATTCCAAGTCAATTTGGGAAAACCTTAAAGGAAATGGAGAGGCTATCATCACAAATAACGGCAAGCCCTCCGCGCTCCTGCTGGATATTTCCGAAGATAATTTCGAGGTAATGCTGCAGGCAGTCAGACAGGCAAAAGCCATGATTGCCTTCAACAATATGCGAAGCCGCTCCCTCGCCAATGGACTTATGAGTGAAGAAGAAATTGAAGCAGAAATAGATGCCGCCAGAAAAGGAGATTGACTCTATGAATATTGTTCTGGATACCAATGTCCTTGTCTCTGCTTTATGGTCTGCTGACAGTAAACCCGCCATCATTATAAACGGTGTTCTCAGCCGCCGTTTTACAGCCTGCTATGATTACCGTATTATAAGCGAATACTATACTGTACTAAAACGTCCAAAATTCCATTTTGAGGAATGGGAAATTCAAAGTCTGCTCGCTCACATCACGTCCAATGGTATTTCTATCATAGCCGACCCGATTAAGGATATTCCATTTACGGATGAAAGCGACCGAAAATTTTATGAAGTAGCTAAATTCTGTCATGCGCCGCTTATCACAGGCAACACAAAACATTATCCAAAAGAAAGTTGTATTGTTACTGTTGCAGACTTTTACAACATGTACTATAGTTAAATCGCAGGCAATCTAAAACAATAAAAAGGAGATACAACAATGCAAATCACAAACGACATTCATTACATAGGCGTAAACGACCACGACATCGACCTCTTCGAGGGACAATATATTGTAGAAAACGGCATGGCATACAATTCCTACGTCATCATAGACGAGAAGATCGCCGTGATGGACACGGTTGACACCAACTTTGAGGAAGAGTGGCTTGGGAACCTGAAAACCGCATTAAACGGTCGCACGCCGGACTATCTGATCGTCCAGCACATGGAGCCCGACCACTCCGCCAGCATAGACGCATTTGTCAAGGCGTACCCGGAGACGGTGATCGTGGCGTCCGCGCCCGCTTTCACCATGATGAAACAGTTTTTCGGCACGGACTACGCCGAAAAGCGGCAGGTCATCAAGGAGGGCGATTCCCTTTCCCTTGGCGCACACACGTTGCAGTTTGTCGCCGCGCCGATGGTGCACTGGCCCGAGGTCATGGTCACCTATGACGCAAAAGACAAGGTGCTCTTCTCCGCGGACGGCTTCGGCAAATTCGGCGCCCTCGACGCGGACGAGGACTGGGCGTGCGAGGCGCGCCGCTACTACTTCGGTATCGTGGGCAAATACGGTATGCAGGTGCAGAACCTTCTGAAAAAGGCGGCGGCACTCGACATCCAGATTATCTGCCCGCTGCACGGTCCTGTCCTGAAAGAAAACTTGGAATATTATGTAAACTTATATCAGACATGGTCCTCCTACGGCGTGGAGTCGGAGGGCATTATGATCGCCTACACTTCCGTCTACGGCAATACAAAAAAAGCCGCCGGACTGCTGGCGGAAAAACTGACCGAAAAAGGCTGTCCGAAGGTAGTTGTCGCGGACCTCGCAAGGGAGGATATGGCAGAATGTGTGGAGGATGCATTCCGCTACGGCAAGCTGGTGCTCGCCACCACCACCTACAATACGGAAATGTTCCCCTTTATGCGGGAATTTATTGACGAGCTGATTTCCCACAACTATCAGAAGCGCACCATCGCCCTGATGGAGAACGGCTCCTGGGCGCCCATGGCAGCAAAGGCGATGCGGACAAGACTGGAGGGCTGCAAGGATATCACCTTCACGGAGAACACGGTGCAGATACGCTCCGCCTTAAACGAAGAGAATATCGCACAGATTGAGGCGCTGGCGGAGGAACTCTGTACAAATTAGCCGTCTCTTCCATAAAATATACGCGTTCAAAAAGCGGCTCCTTTTCACAGGGAACCGCTTTTTTTCTATTTCCTTGTTCAGTGATTTACTTCTTGTCTGCAAGACTATGGCTTCCGATACCATTAGGATATGCGTCGCTCCTACGCCTCCACCCCCAGCCTGCGCAGTTCCTCCACCGCCTGCGCCTGATTCCGAAAGAGAATCGTATGTATGCCAAACTTCTGCGCTCCGTCCAGATTTTTCTGCGTATCGTCCAAAAACACGCATTCCTCCGGCACCAGCCCGTAACGGTCAATCAAAAGCTGATAGATTTCCGGCATGGGCTTAATGATTTTTTCCTGATAGGATAGGATGCCGCCGTCCATATAAGGAAGAAAGTCGAGAGCCGCCGCGCAGTCCTTATGGGCTTTCCTTGAAAAATTGGACAGATAGAGACAGCGGTAACCTTTTCCCTTCAACTCCTGTATCCAGGGAATCGCATAGTCATTCCGGCTTACAATCGTTGACTTGTCATGCTGTGTCTCACGGATTTCCTTCTCGATGCCGGGGTCGTTTTCGATAAATCCCTGCAGAAGCTCCTCGTCGCTCAAAACGCCTCTGTCGCACTCGTTCCAAAAAGGGTTCCTGACCGTAGCGTTCGCCAATCGCTCAAAAATTTCCTCGTTGTATCCGAAGCTGCGGTAATGCGCCTCCCACGTAAAATCCGCCAGCACATTCCCGATATCAAATATGATTGTCGTAATCATCTTCCTTTTCCTCATATATCCTTTGCATATAGCGATAACTGCGAAACTCATCACAACATTTCCCTAATTGCGCAAATAGCATTATCATAAGCGCGTCTGCGTTGATTATGCTATTTGTACAATTTCAACACCATATATGAGTTTCGCATTTCCACTTGAATTTACATAATGTCAGGATTCATCAAGTTCTCATCAGACCGTCCACATGCAGCACCTCTCCGCTGATGTAGGACGCCCTGTCCGATGCGAGAAACACGAAAGCGTTGGCGATATCCTCCGGCTGTCCCATTCTCCGCAGCGGAATCTGCGCGATCATGGGATCGATCACCTCTTTGGGCACCTGTCTCATCATATCCGTGTAAGTGATGCCCGGCGCAACCGCGTTGACCCGGATGCCCTTCGGTCCCAGCTCTCTCGCCAGAGACAGGGTAAAACCGTTCACCGCAAATTTGGATGTGGGATAAGCGATTCCCGCGGGCTGCCCGTCCCGGCTCACCATGGAGGATGTGTTCAGAATCACGCCGCTCCCCGCCGCGATCATATGCTCGCTTGCCGCCTTAGAACAGTTATACACGCCCTTGATGTTTAAGTCCATTACCTTCTCAAAGGTTTCCGCCGTATAGTCCGTAAAAGGGGTACTCTCCGACACGCCCGCGTTATTCACGAGAATGTCAATGTTTCCGTACTTTTGTGCCACGCCGTCAAACGCCGCCTTTACCGCCGCGTAATCGGAAAGGTTCGGGAAAATGCCCTCCACCGCCGCGTCCGGATAGGTCTCTTTCAGCTTCGCCACCGCCTTGTCCGCAGTCTCCTGACGGCTTGCACACAGCACGACCTTCGCGCCCTCCTGCAAGAAAGCCTCGACGGTCGCATAGCCGATTCCTCTGCTGCCGCCCGTCACAATCGCAACCTTGTTCTCCAGTAACATAGTTTTCCCTCCTCTTTTATTTTGTTCTGCTATCCCCATTGCCTTTTTCTCGTTCGTACTCTGCGTCTATTTTTTCAGCGGACTTTCTCTATATATGATATCCTCTCTGCCGGGTCCGTTCGATACCATAGTAATAGGATACCCGATCTGCTCCTCAATAAACTCCACATAGTTGCGGCAGTTTTCCGGCAGCTCCTCATACTTTTTGACGCCGCGGATCTCACACTTCCAGCCGGGCAGTTTTTTCAGTACGGGCTTCGCCTTCTCCAGCTTACATGTCACGGGGAAATCCGTGATCACCTCGCCATCCACCTCATAGCCCACGCACACCGGAATCTCGTCCAGATAACCGAGCACGTCGAGCACCGTGAACGCAACGTCGGTAGTGCCCTGCAGGCGGCAGCCGTACTTGGACGCCACGCAGTCAAACCAGCCCATTCTTCTCGGGCGTCCCGTAGTCGCACCGAACTCGCCGCCATCGCCGCCGCGTCTGCGCAGTTCATCCGCCTCGTCGCCGAAAATCTCCGACACGAACGCACCTGCGCCCACTGCGGAGGAATATGCCTTGCACACGGTAATAATCTGCTTGATTTCATAAGGCGGAATCCCTGCGCCAATCGCGCCGAAAGCCGCCAGCGTGGAGGAGGACGTCACCATCGGGTAAATGCCGTGGTCAGGATCCTTGAGCGTGCCGAGCTGTCCCTCTAACAGCACGGTCTTGCCATCCTTTAACGCCTGATGCAGATAAGAGGACACATCGCACACATACGGCGCGATCATCTCCCGGTACTGCTGCATCGTAGTTAACAGCTCCTTCGGGTCAACGGCAGGCTTATGGTAAAGATGCTCTAAAAGCACATTTTTCGTCTCGCACACCCGCTCCAGCTTCTCCTTCAAAACATCATCGTCGAAAAGCTCGCTCACCTGAAAGCCAATCTTAGCGTATTTATCTGAATAAAAAGGCGCAATCCCGGACTTCGTGGAGCCGAAGGACTTTCCGCCGAGTCTCTCTTCCTCGTACTGGTCAAATAAAATATGGTAAGGCATCACAATCTGACAGCGGTCGGACACCAAAATTTTCGGCATCGGCACACCCCTGTCCGTAAGGGACTTAATCTCATCCACCAGAATCGGAATGTTAAGAGCAACACCGTTGCCGATAATACTTGTAGTATGCCCGTAAAACACGCCGGACGGCAGACTGTGCAGCGCAAACTTGCCGTAATTATTCACAATCGTGTGCCCCGCGTTCGCACCTCCCTGAAAACGAACCACGATATCCGCTTTCTCCGCCAGCGAATCCGTAATCTTGCCTTTTCCCTCGTCGCCCCAGTTGGCGCCCACTACCGCTTTTACCATAATACACTCCTCCTTATTTCACATAAGCAGATTGAGCAGGGCAGACTCGAAATGCTTCGCATTTCTCATTCGCGTTGCTCGTCATAAACCATCACAGACTGTCTTGCATGCATGCAAGCATGCAGCCTGCCTGTGATGCTTTCTGATTCTGCCCATACGCGTAAAAGACCGGTTGTAAAAAACCGGTCTTTGTTTCTTACTTTCACATTATAAAGCAAAACACTTCCTAAATCAATACTTTTCCCTTCTGCCTATTCGCCCGTTTTCGCGCCATGCGCCTTTTTCCACGCCTTAATCTCGGCAAGGCGTTTCTTCAGCGCCTTCTCCTCGCCCATACCCGCGGGCTGATAATACTCCCGTCCCAGAAGGGCGTCTGGCAGGCATTGCATATTGGTCAGCTTCTCCTCCGTATCGTGGGCGTACTGGTAACCCTTTCCATATTCCAGATCACGCATAAGCCCCGTCACGCCGTTCCTTATCACAAGGGGCACCGGCTCTGCCAAATCCTTGACGGCGTCCTCCTTCGCCATATTGTAAGACACCTCCATGGCGTTCGACTTGGGCGCAAGCGCCACATAGACCACCGCCTGCGTCAGATGGACGTTGCACTCCGGCATACCCAGAAAATGACAAGCCTGATAAGCCGCCACAGCTATCTGGAGCGCCCGCGGATCGGCCAGCCCCACATCCTCGCTGGCGAAACGCACCACACGCCTTGCCACATAGAGCGGATCCTCCCCCGCCTCCAGCATGCGGGCCAGCCAGTAAACCGCTGCGTCCGGGTCTGAATTGCGCATGGATTTATGTAAGGCGGAAATGAGGTTGTAATGCTCCTCTCCTTTTTTATCATATAAAAGAGATTTACGCATGGTGCACTGTTCCAGCGTTTCCTTCGTCACCGTGACGGCGCCATCCGCGTCCATCTCCCCGTTTAATACAACCATCTCCAACGTGGAAAGCGCGTTTCTGGCATCACCGTTCGCAAAAACCGCGATCATTTCTAACGTCTCATCGTCGATATAAACGGTCTGATTTCCGAATCCTCTCGCGTCTTTCAGGGCATGCGACAAAAGCTCTTTGATCTCCTGCGTGGTGAGCGCCTGCAGCACAAACACCTTGCAGCGGGACAAAAGAGCGCTGTTAATCTCAAAAGAAGGATTTTCGGTGGTGGCGCCAATGAGGATAATGCTCCCTTTCTCCACGAAGGGAAGAAATGCGTCCTGCTGCGCCTTATTAAAACGATGTATCTCGTCTACAAACAAAATTGTCCGAACGCCGTACTGGCGGTTCTTCTCCGCCTGCTCCATGACGGTCCTGATTTCTTTGATGCCGCTGGTCACTGCGGAAAAATCAATAAAGGAAGACTTGGTCTTATTGGCAATGATCCTCGCAAGTGTAGTCTTTCCCACCCCCGGCGGTCCCCAAAAAATCATGGAGGAAATCTGATCCTGCTCAATCAGCTTTCTCAGCACCTTGCCTTGTCCCAGCAGATGCGCCTGCCCCACATATTCCTCCAACGTGCCCGGTCGAAGCTTCGCCGCCAGAGGCTGCGGCATCTCTCTGTCAAATAAAGATATCTGATCCACGTTATTTATCTCTTATTCCATTTGTTGTTATTGTTGTTATCCTTTTTGGAGTCCTCCTCCTTCTGCTCTTCCGTCTCAGATACATTGGAGGAAGTTTCCGGCAGAGACGCAAGCCCTTCTGTATTCATGATACACTGTCCCTGGAATACCGCGTTCTCGTCCACAACCAGACTCTTCGTGCGGATATTGCCAATCACCTTACCTGTAGAAGCCACCTCGGTTCTGCCGCCGGAAGTTAAATCGCCTTCCAGAGAACCGCCGATAATAATGCTGCTTCCCTTCACGTTTCCTTTCACCTTACCGCTGGAACTGATAATGAGCGCGCCCTCCGTTTCCACATCCCCGGTTACACTTCCCTCCACGCGGACTGCCTCTTTTGCGCGGATATCGCCATCCACCACCATATCAGCGCCTATGATACTGCTGATTTTCGCGTTAATCTGTTCTACCGACTTTTTCCCCAACATAGCTTCCTCCCTATCCTTTGATCTCAATCAGCTCGAGCGGGTCCACGTAGCTGTCATCCTTGCGGATACTGTAGCCCGTCTCCGTATTATCTTCACCAACCAGAAAAAGAGCCACACCCTTCACAATCTGACTGCCTTCCTCCACAATAGGACTGCCCAGATTCCGATAGGTGGTGACATACCCGTTTCCATGGTCGATTATCACGTAGCTTACTTCGCCCTCCGCTTCCCGAACTTCTTTCACCGTACCGGGTGCGGTGGCTACCACTTTCGTACCTTCAGCCGCCACGAAAATGAGTTCCTTCCACTCCTTGTTCGCCTCAACCTTCAGCGTGTTCTCATTTTCGTCCGTCTCATCCTGCTCATCCTGCGCCGCCGTATCCTCTTCCTTAATCTGCGCCGCGCCGCTCATGGGGAAGCCTCTGGGAATATAATTTTCCTCATGTGCCGCCACCAGCTCGTGCTCCTGCTCTTCCTTACGGCTCAACGTCTCCTCCAGCGAAGACACCTTCCCTGCAAGGCTTTCCTTTTCCGCCGCAAGCGTTTCGTTCTCCGTTTTCATCTGGACGAGCTGCTCAAGCTGCTTGGCATTCCGCTCTATGTAGCCTCCCATGGTAATAGTCGTGTAAACCGCATAACAGATTACCGCCACAAACACCACAAAGGAAACTACCGCCAGCGCGCCCGTCTTAATGTGCATTCTCCGATAGTTCGCCGCGGGAGAATCGGAAGTTAAAATTATCGTATAAGTGATCTTTCTCTTGCGCAAATCTGTGCTCATAAATAAGGTCACCTCCACTCATCCGTTTTATTTTAACACATATTGCGCAAGAAAGACAGAGTATTTTTTAAAACAAATATTGCCTGTACGCTATTTTTTCCCCACCGCAAGCGCCCGCGTCGCGTTGAGCACCGCCAAAACCATCACGCCCACATCCGCGAAAATCGCCCACCACATACCGACCACGCCTACAGCGCCCAATGCCAGACAAGCGAGCTTCACCGCCAGCGCAAAGACGATATTTTCGTGAACAATCCGTAAGGTCTTTCTGGAAATCCGCATTGCCAGCGCAATTTTCGCCGGCTCGTCGTCCATCAGCACGATATCCGCCGCCTCAATCGCCGCATCGGACCCCAGCGCCCCCATAGCAATGCCTAAATCCGCCCGGGAAAGCACCGGCGCGTCATTGATGCCGTCCCCCACAAATGCCAATTTCTCCTTTTTCCCCTTCGCCGTCAGGAGTTTTTCCACCTCATCCACTTTATCCGCGGGCAGAAGCTCGCTTCGCACCTCGTCCACGCCAAGCTCCCGCGCCACCGCTTCCGCTACGGGTTTTGCGTCTCCGGTTAACATAATTATTCTCCGCACTCCCGCTTTTTTGAGCGCGGCAAGCGCTTCTTTCGCACCCGGCTTCACCACATCGGAAATCAGAATACATCCGGCATACGCGCCGTCCACCGCCACATACACCTGCGTGCCGGTTTCGGAAATCTCCTCCGGCGTAATCTGCAGCCGCTCCATCAGCCTGCGGTTCCCCGCCGCCACAAGCCGCCCGTCCACATAGGCACAGACACCGTGACCGCCGATTTCCTCCACATCCTTCACTCGACTCCTGTCAATCTCTTTTCCGTACGCTTCACGCAGACTTTTGCTGATGGGATGGCTAGAATAACTCTCCGCGCAGGCGGCGTACTCAATAAGCGCCTCCTCGGAAAAATCTGCCGCCGCCTTTTTCGCGGTCACCTCAAACACACCCTTCGTCAATGTTCCCGTCTTATCACAGACCACATATTTCGTCTCGGAAAGCGCTTCCAGATAGTTGGAACCCTTCACCAGAATACCCTTGGCGGATGCGCCGCCGATTCCTCCGAAAAAGCTTAAAGGAATGGAAATCACCAGCGCGCAGGGGCAGCTTATGACTAATGTAGTCAATGCCCTTGTCACCCACATCGACCAGTGCGGATCATATCCGAAAAGAAGAGATAAAACCGGCGGCAAAAGCGCCAACGCCAGTGCGCCGTAGCAGACTGCTGGCGTATAGTATCTGGCAAAACGGGTGATAAAATTCTCGGAACGGGATTTTTTCATGCTGGAATTTTCCACAAGTTCCAGAATTTTGGAAACTGTTGACTCCCCAAACTCCTTTGTGGTGCGCAATTTTAATACGCCCGACATATTGACACTGCCGCTGATAACCTGATCGCCCGCGCCCACCTGTCTGGGCAGGCTCTCCCCCGTCAGCGCGCTCGTGTTCAGGGATGCTTCGCCCTCCTCCACGATACCGTCAATCGGCACCTTCTCACCGGGCATGACCGTGATGAGCGTGCCAATCTCCACCTCGTCCGGGTCTACCTGCTCTACACGTCCATCCACCTCTATGTTGGCGTAGTCCGGGCGGATATCCATCAGCTTCGCAATGTTCCCCCGGCTCTTTCCCACCGCGTAGCTCTGGAAAAGCTCGCCAATCTGGTAAAAGAGCATAACCGCCACACCCTCCGTATATTCCCCCAGCAGAATGGCTCCCACGGTGGCAACCGCCATCAGAAAATTCTCGTCGAAAACTTCCCCGTGAATCACGCCCAGAAAGGCTTTTCGCAAAATGTCATAGCCGATTACCAGATAGGGCACCATAAAGAGTGCAAACTTAAGCCACGGGTTCTCGAGCGGTACGAAAATCAGCCCGACTACAAGAACGGCGGCGATTAAAATTCTGATAAAAACCTTCTTCTGTTTTCTTGTCATCTGTTTTCCCCCCTGTGTCTATATCACTTTATATGAACATTCAAACATATATTCATTCGTTTGTCAAGGTATATTTTTATGCTGCTCCCATAAGCAGACTCGAAATGCTTCGCATTTCTCGTTCGCATTGCTCGCCATAAATCGTCATAGACAGTCTTGCATGCAAGCACGCATCCTGTCTCTGGCGCTTTCTGGCTCTGCTTATGCGCGCAAATTAAAGGACAACATCAACCGCCAAGTGTTCTCCGGGATTTTCTGTGTGTGAACCGAGACACTGGCGATACGTCGCCGCACTCCTCCCAGAACTGATGTTGTCCTTTCTCTATTATATGCTATTTTTCGCTGCCGCACAAGTTTTCTGTCCGTGCAGTCTTATGCATTTCTATCCAGAATTTGCAGCGCCAGACAGTTTTGTCTACTCTTCCCCCGGATTCACATGCACCATGATATGCTTCACCTTGGGAAAATTCTTTTCGATGGAATCGTGCACCCGCTCCGCCGTCTCGTGAGCGCGCCGAAGCGTCTCTTCCCCATCGGCGCGTATCTCGATGTCCACATAAATTTTGTTGCCGAAAACTCTCGTGTGCAAAAGGTCTACGCCGAGCACACCCTCCTGCGCCGCCGCGCATTCCCGAAGCGCGGCTTCCGTCTCCTCGTCGCACGCCTTGTCTACCATCTTATCCACCGCGTCCATAAAGATCTCGTATGCCGCTTTCTCGATAAACACGCAGATCACCACGCTTGCCACCGGGTCTAAAATCGGAAACCCCAGCCTCGCGCCGCCAATGCCGATCAGAGCACCCACCGAGGAGAGGGCGTCAGAACGGTGATGCCAGGCGTCCGCCATCAGCGCGCCGGAATCGATTCTTCTGGCATGTACCTTCGTGTATTGGTACATCGCCTCCTTCACGACGATGGAAACCGCCGCCGCCACAAGCGCGAGCCGCCCCGGCACCGTCAGACTGGCGTAATCTCCGCCCGTAATCTGTCTGAGCGCCGAATACCCGATTCCCAGACCCGTAAAGGCAAGAATGGTGGCAAGCACAATCGCCGCCACGCACTCCAGCCGCTCATGCCCGTAAGGGTGGTTTTTATCCGATTCCTTCCTCGATATCCGAATGCCAATGATAACCACAACGGTGCTGAACACATCAGACGCCGAGTGAATCGCGTCGGAGATGATCGCGCCGGAGTGTGCCAAGATACCCGCCAACATCTTAAATACGGTCAGCCCAAAGTTTGCGACAATGCTGACCGCCGAGACGCGCATGGCGACCCGCTCAAATTCCTCTTCCTTTTTCAATCAATGCACCTTGCTTTCCAAAATATATTTCACTCTAATCTACCACATCCGCCCTCCCCGCGCAAGCCTTTTCTTTGTTTTTTCACAGATAAAGTATCGGCAGTTCGTCTAAGCTAACTTACACAGGCTGCCGTCGCTCTTATCCCTACGCCCCCGCTCTTTGCAAAACAGACCGCACAAAAATATTGCCTTTTTACCACACATTTTATATACTGAAAACAACTGCAAATTTCTGAAATAAGTGTGAATAATCTGAGATTTTGCCCACGGCGCCCATGAATATGCCTGGCGGCAGACTCAGAACGGGAAATTGAAAAACGGAGGCAAACATGATTACAAAAAACACGGACGGATTACTGGATGCGCTGAAAACCGCGCAGGAAAAGCAGGATTATGAGAGCGTGGCAAAATACTATCTGCAGCTTGGAAAAGAGTACAGGAAAAAGGGCATGACCGCAAAGGCGCTTTATTACCTGAACCGTTTTGACAATCTCGTCGGCGGGATGGACAGCCCGTATGACAAATTTGCCAAAAAGGACGATCAGGCATGCGAGTGGATCGAGGAACTGGAAGAAGAACATATGCCTTATGAAAAAACGATACAGGAACAGGTTTTGGAAAAGGCGGAGGATTTAAACACGCCGCAGAAGCTCCAATGGCTGCTTTTGACCATGTCCAGATTTTGCCGGCTTTTTACCTACACTTCCCTTCTCCCGGAGTTTGAGGCGTTCGGGGAGCTGGAGAGTTTTGTCCCGGCGGACTTAGAAGGCGGAGACGGGACGTTCCTCTTTGGCGCGGCGGTTTATGTGCTCTCGCATTTTATCTTTGATGAAGTGGATGAAGATGATATCAAGATGGAATTTGCGGCGGGCGGGCTTATGACGGACTACTACTACCGCACATCCGACACGGACGTAGCGGACGAGCCCAAAATCAAGGAAGAAACCGCGCGCATCTTCTCGGATTACGAATTTGTAAAAAGCAACCCGAATGCCGCAAGCTTCCGAAACCGGACTGCAGAGTATAAGAAGATTATGCTGGTATAAAATGCTGCATAGGAGAATGCCCGTTTTATGGGCATTCTCCCGCGTGAGGACAACCTAGACTGTGATCTCCGCCGTCACCCCCAGCAGCTCCTTATTCTCCGTGAGAATCGGATTCACGATTTCTTTCAAGAACTTCTCCACCTGCAGCGGCGCGCGCCCCACATAGTTAGACGGCTCCATGGTCTTCTGCAGGTCTTCCAGACTCATGTTGAAAGCCGGGTCCGCCGCGATCAGCTCCAGCAGGTTATTTTCCTTTCCTTCTCTCTTCACATTGGCGCCCGCGATCATGGAGAGCTCCCTGATCTTCTCGTGCAGCTCCTGTCTGTTGCCCCCAGCTTTGACGGCGTCCATCATAATATTTTCCGTCGCCATAAAGGGCAGTTCGCTCATCAGGCGTTTTGTTATCACTTTATCGTACACAACCAGACCATCCACCACATTCAGGCACAGGTCCAGAATCCCGTCCACCGCGAGAAACGCCTCGGGAACGGAAAGCCGCTTGTTCGCCGAATCGTCCAGCGTCCGCTCAAACCACTGGACAGAGGAAGTGATCGCCGGATTCAAGGCGTCCACCATCACGAACCGTGCCAGGGAGGCGATGCGCTCGCTGCGCATGGGGTTTCTCTTGTAAGCCATCGCTGAGGAACCGATCTGGCTCTTCTCAAAAGGCTCCTCCACTTCCTTCAAGTGCTGGAGCAGGCGGATGTCGTTCGACATCTTGTGGGCGGAAGCCGCGATGCCCGCCAGAATGTTGCATACTCTCGTGTCCACCTTGCGGGAATATGTCTGCCCGGACACGGGATAGCATTTCTCAAATCCCATTTTCGCAGCGATCATGGGATCGATCTTATCAATGGTCTCCTGATCGCCGTCAAACAGCTCCTGAAAAGACGCCTGCGTGCCCGTGGTGCCCTTGGAACCGAGTAGTTTCAGACTCCCCAGCACATAGTCCAAATCTTCCAAATCGAGACAGAATTCCTGCGCCCACAGGGTCGCCCGCTTCCCGACGGTGGTAGGCTGCGCGGGCTGGAAATGGGTAAACGCCAGCGTCGGCAGATCCTTATACTCCTGCGCAAACTTTGCCAGCTCCGCAATCACGTTCACCAGCTTTTTCTTCACCAGGGTAAGCGCCTCGCGCATTACGATAATGTCCGTGTTGTCCCCCACATAGCAGGAGGTGGCGCCGAGATGGATGATGCCCGCCGCCTTGGGACACTGCTGCCCATAGGCGTAGACATGACTCATCACGTCATGCCGAACCTCTTTCTCCCTCGCCTTCGCCACATCGTAATTGATATCCTCCGCATACTTTTTAAGCTCGTCAATCTGCTCCTGCGTAATAACGGGTTTCCCGTTCTGGGAGAGTCCCAGCTCCATCTCCGTCTCCGCCAGCGCGATCCAAAGCCGCCGCCACGTCCGAAACTTCATATCCGGGGAGAAAATATACTGCATCTCCTTACTTGCATACCGTTCCGACAGGGGGCTCACATATCTGTCTGTACTCATCTTTCCCTTTCCTTTCTATCGTGAAATTTCGCAATCACCTATCTATGATCAGGAACTAAACTTCTGCTCATATTCCTCCACCGTCTGCATAATCTCCTTCGCGTACTTCGGATACCGCTCCACCAGCGCCTTGATATCCCTCTGGGATGTTCCCGCCACCACTTCCCGATTATAATCCATACGCCGTCTTAAGGACTGCCTGCGGATAATTAGATTATGTCTTATCTCCACCATCTCCTTGGAGTCCAGAATGGCCTCCGTCTGATGCAGCCAGATAGCCGGGTCCTGTATCTGATAGCATTTCAATATCTGCAGAAGCTCCTGCTCACTGTAATCCAAATCCAGCTCCGCCCTGCGGAATTTCTCCCGCTCCTCCTTCTCAACCTTGTAATTTTCCCACGTTTCAGTCAATTCTTTGGCACTGTTCACGCCATACTTCATATATAAATATTCGAGAAGATGCGTGTTATTCACATAGCGGATTTTTACTTTATTTTGCAAAAGAATTATCTTATTAATCCCGGTCTCGACTCTCCGCAGCTCCTTTCTGGCGTCCATATGCTTCACATAAATCAGCGTGATTACCACCGCCGCCACGCCCGCCGTAGCAAGATATCCCAGCTTTGTATCCATCTCCAGAAAAAACTGCAAAAACATGAGTAACAGTACGCAAAGTCCCAGCGCGGTCACGCAGATAATGGTCATGCCTTTGGTATCGGAAATCAGCCGCATCACCTCATTTTTACGATAGAGATAAGCGTGCTTTTCGCCCTCGAGACGGCTTAAGTCCTTGCGGATTAACTCCTGATAATTCTCCGCGTCAGTGATTTTTTTAAAAGCCTCCTCTATCTCGTCTTCCATGCGCTCCACCATACGGTACTTCTCGTCCGTAATCCGGTGGGGTCTGCCCATGAAATCCGTCTTTCTCTCCTGCAGGAGAGACACCCGCTTCGCGCAGTCCTTAAGCTGGTCGCTCTCCTCCGGCGGCAGCGCCTCGATCTCCTCCATATCCTTTAAGTAGGAGGTGACCATATTGTACTCAAAGTTCAGATTTTCCAGCTCTTTCGTAGCATCCGCAATCTTCTCCAGACAGTTTTTTACATAGTCGTTTCTCTGCTCCTTATTGTCGAAGTCTATCTCCCGCGAGGACTCCTCCTCTTCCCACTCTTCCTCGTCATACTCATCGTAGTCTCTGCGGAATCTGTTAAGCAGTCTTTTAATAAAGCCCATTTTTCTCCTCCACATCAGAACCGTTTATCGTTCTCTATCTCATGCTCCTGCGGTACTTTTCTATTAACCCCGCCGTCAGTTTCCCGATTTCTTCATAATAAGGTGTGGAGCCGCCAAGCGCGCCCGCGCCCTCCTCCTTCATCACCTGATAGGTGACAAGCATCCTGTTTTCGTCCGTTCCCTCAAAAGAGCCTTCCGCCCGCTTCACCATCCGCTCCACCTCCAAAGACAGCTCATGGAACTCGGGATGCGCCGCGATATAATCAATATATGCGTTCTCCTGCTGCCCCATACGCAGCGCCGCTAGATACATCTTAAGCCCCTCTTTTTTTCCGTCGGTCTGATAAGACTTCATAAACCAGTCCGCCGCCTGTCCGTAGAGAAACATGCCCGCACAGGCAACGCCCATATTGTGATAAAGTCTCGCCAAAAGCAACTTTTCGTTCCCCGGCACCTCCGCCGCCAGACTCTGGTACTGCTGCAGCGCCGCTAGATACCGCTTCTCCCCCAGCAGGTAATCCGCCTTCGCCTTCTGCCGCTCGTAAGGGCTTAAGCCGTCGTTGCCCCGCACAATCTCCTCTGTCCGTTCGATGACATCCGGCGGATAAATATTCACATACTCCAGAACCGCGCCCACATAAGCCGCTGTGGAGCCCCGCCTGTTCAGCAGTGCATCCAGCGTGTGCGCCAGCTCACTTAAAGAACACTCCTGCTCCAGCCACCTGACCATATCCCGCTGCATGACTTCCGCGTCCAGAAGCTCCGCCCTGTCCACAAGGAGAAAGCACAATTCCTCCACCGAATAAAGGTTTACATAAAACCTTTCCATATAATAGGGATTTTCAGCCCTTCTCCCTGTTCCTAGAATCATCTGCCCATCCATCTTCTCTTTCGTCCCTCATCGCTTCGGGAACCGCTGCTTCACGTGTTTCCCGCGTCGGCAGCGTCCACTTAGAAAATCCGAAACTCTTCTTCCCATTTCTGCCCGCTTGCCGGAAAGAACTCGCCCAGCCCCAGGTCCGTCACCGTCACTGTCACCGTGTCGGCAGAAGCCATCGCCACATCTAACGCGTATCTGGTAAATGGCGCGCCCGTCTCCCTCGCCCCCGTAAGGGGAATGCTCCTCGTCTCCACGTTTTTCCCGTTAAGCGGCGTGACCACGAAAGAAACCTCCTTCTCCTTACCGAGAAGAATCTCGCAGGACTTATGCAGCTCGTACCAGTTTTCCCCGGCATCCAAAAGCGCGTAATAGGATTCCTTTCCCTGCCGCAGCAGGCGCATACCGATATTTGCCTTCAATTTATCTTCCCCGAGAAAGATATGGCTCTTTCCCGCCTCGGAGGGGTCAAATTTCTCCAAAAGGCTGTAGACCGCGCCCCGGCTGTACAGATTATTGCCCTGAAACACACGCCTGTTGCGGCAGAGAAACTGCAATGACTTTTTATGCCACTCTTCACGAAAACCGTCTCCCAGAAGATACGCCGAAGAGACGATCCTCCCTTCGCAGAGTTTCTCCAAAATCCCCAGAAAACGCTCGTCCGCCAGCCGGAACGCGTCCTCCTTTACCCGCTCTTCCTCATCCTCCTCAGGCACCACGACCGTCTCGTAGCCCGCTTCCTCAATCAGCGCCACAATGGGCGTGGTCCGCTTGTTGCACTCCATACGGTAAGTCTTTAAGTACCTGCCGTCGTGCTCGCAGACCACCACCTGATACGCCCACAGCTCCGGGGGCTGGTACAACATAAAAGAATAAAGGCTCTCTGTGTGGCTTTGGAAATAAATATGTTCCGTCTTTACCTGCAGGTTTGCCGCCACCTGCAAAAGAACCTCCACCATGCGGTCGTCCATTTTATCCACCGTAAACAGAAAGGCGGCAATGTGCTCCACCGGGATGATAAAACTCATCAGTCCCAGACTTCTTCTGATAAACAGGGTCAGAAGCGCCACCGGGTCATAGGTCTCCCCGTCCAGTTCGACCTTGATTCCTTTTCTGGCAAGAGTCAGAATGTCCTCCACCGGGCACATGCTCTCCTCCTCCGCGCCCTTTACCGCCTCCTTGCCATAGAGCCATTGGTTCGTCCCTTTTCGTTTACATAATATAAACGGGATATTATACTGCTTCGTCCCCACAACAGGCGCAAGCGTCTCCACATCCCCGTCCTCATAGAGACAATAACTGATCTGGGCATACCGCTCCCCCAAATCATACCCCACAAGCACACTTCCTTTATGCAGTTTGCCGTCTTCTTTTGTCCCTAAAAACATAGTTCTCCTTCAGTTACGGGGAATGCCCTACCTGACTGTGAATATTTGCTCCACCATATGCTCCTGCCTGAAATACGCAAACAGCAAATCGTTCACCGTGTCGTAATCCTGCAGCGTCTTGCCAATCATAATATCATTTAAAATACTGAATCTTCCTTCCGGAATATCCTCCCCGGCGTCACCCTTGCAAATCACATCGCTCACCACAAGCAGCTCGCCGTTTTCCGTCTCCTCCGTAATATAATATTTAAGCTGCTCCCCGAAGAACAAAATGAACTCCCTGACGCAGATGCCGCCAAACATATCCCGCATTTCCTCGTGGGTGTACTCCTCCCCGCCTGCGCCTTCCTCCTGAATCATGTAATGAATCATCACCCGCGCACCGGTGGTTGTGCGGTACTCCACCATAGTCTTGTCCAGATAGGCGCCAAGCTGCGGCACACATCCAAAATACTTTCGATAGAACGGCAGCACAACCCCCTGCGCCAAAAGCGACTCTAAAAAGACGCCGCAGAGTTTCTGCACGACAGCGTCCCGCTCCTTGTCCGCATAGTAGCGCAGGTAAGCAATACGGCAGACCGGATGAAACGGCGCATCCTCCTGCGCGAGCCGCCGTACGCTCTCGAACACATAGAAATCCGTGTCCTCGTCCTTCAACACATAATCATAACAACATGCCGACACAAAAGCGGCACGGACCCGTTCGCTGCCGCCGCCCTTCACATAAGAACGGAAAATATCCAGCCAATCTTCCACCCGGACGCCTGTATATAACATCTGAATGAGCATCCGCTCGCAAAGCCTGTATGTATCTACGCCGAAAGCATCCGAAAGTTTCCATATATCATACATCTGCCCGATGCTCCCGGAAAACCATTTCACCAGATACTCGAGCACATTATCGTCATACTTGCCCTTCTGCACCACATAGAGAAGCATCCCCGCAAGCAGCGGCTCCTCCTCCGTCTCCGTCAGCGCCAGAAGCCTGCTGCCAAGCTTAAGCAATGTTTTCGCATCCACATCATAAGGACCGAAACGTCTGAGCCACTCGCAAGCCTTCTCATACATGCCCCGGCTCACGAGAAAACGCACGATCTTTCCCCTGTCATGCCGGTTCACATCCTCCGGGTGCAGGGTGTCCAGGTACTCATCTAACTCCCGCATTCTGTCCTTTTCATAGTAAAAGTCTACCACCATGGGACGGATTTTTTTCTTTTCCTCTTCCTCAACCCGTTCTGATAAGGACAGCAGCGCAAAGAGATCCACATTGTCCTCCTGCACCGTAAACGTGTGCTGTTTGGCATAGCAGGCATAAACCGCATAACCCAGATGATTTCTCACAAAAGGAGCGATCATCGGCGCCAGTCTCCCCGGCTTCATCAGCGGCTCCAGCGAATATTCCATGCCCACCGTAAAGAAATTTCCCGCCCCGTCTCCCAAAAGCACCCGGCAGTCATTGTCGTAGACCGGCACATAAGCTCTGCTGTCCGTCATGGGAAAACGCTTACCATCCGAGCGGCAGGCATAGGTCAGCAGCACCTCTTTCGCGTTCCCCGCCTCCGTCCTGACCTCCCGCATAAAAAGCAGGGAAACGAGCGAGCGGGCGGTCTGCTCGTCAATCATGGAAAGCGTCAGTATATTTTCATAAAGATAAGCCAAATCCCGATTGATCCTGCCCCTGCCAATCTGTTCCAGCACAAAACGCTCCATCGCCGCCATATAGTTTACATAAATATCCGCCAGTTGCTCCCGCCGCCTGTGGACATAGGCGTAAAGGTAAGCGGTGGTCTCATAGTGCAGATCACTTCTGTAAGCAAAGTACAAAAGCACCATCTTTGGCAGCTCACCGTCAAAATTCCGGGGAAGCGACATCATATAGTACTCATAAAGTCTGGTGATGCGCAGATTTTCCTCCACCCCCTCCTGATACCAAGGAAAGTATGCCTCTCCGCTGCGGTTTCCCTTGATGAGCAGCGTGCATATTTCGTGCAGGACCTCCTTGTGCGGAATCAGCTGATAGCAGCCTTTCAGAATACGGAACAGACTCTCGGAATAATTCCGTTTCTGCCCGGCAAGGTACACCACCTGCAGGAGAATCTCCTCCTGCATCACCCCGTTTTTCACCGCAAAGCACAATACCTGTTCCTCAAAAAGCTCCAGCTTGCGCAGCATTGCCGGATTCATGCAGAGAATATTCCACGCTTCCATATAAATCATCGGAGACGTGCAGTGATGGATAAACAAATCCTCCAAAAGCAGCCATCTGCGGGAAACGCTCTCCACATACTCCTCAGACAGATACAGTAACAGCCAGGCAATCCGCCAGTCTCCCCGCCTTCTGCCGTAAATCTGCGCAACCGTCTCCGCCACCTCGTCCACATAGGAATCCTCCTCACTGACAAGCGTCGTCAGATAAAGGTAATAGCACCACAGCGCCGGATTTTCTTCCCGCTCGGCGCTCACCCGCTCCCGCAGCTTCTCTAACTGCCATTTCGCCTCGTTTCCACGCTCCTGGGACATCAGAAGCTGACCCCGAAACAGCTTCACGGCGATATCCTTATCGTCGAGCTGCTCCATACGCGTCAATAGTCTCCCCGTCTCCGCCAGCCATGTGGAGGTTCCGATTTTTTTCAGGCGGTGCGCCTGATAATATGCCATCAGCTGCACCGTAAGCTGTTTCTTTTCCCGCTCTATTCCAAGCGTTCTGCCCGCGGGCACGCGCTGCACCACGGTGACGGGAATCCGTATCGTCCCGTTCTCCCGCACAAGCAAAATCGCGCCCAGGTTTATGCCGCCGTGCAGCTTTTCCTTATCTATCTCATAATAAAGCCGGTAAAGGTTATCCGAAAAAGAATCCTCATCCGCCGACTCCTCCTGCAGCTTCAGAAATTCCCCTTCCGTCCGAAAACGCAGTCTCGTATACCCCCAGCCGTTCCTGTTTATCACAAGGGCGTACCGCGCGTCCCCCGCCGGATCCTCCAGCCGAATCTCACTCTCCTCCGGCAGAAACTCCACCTGCTTTTTCTTATGAATTTCCTGCAGGAACTCCTCCACATTATGCTCGTTGTTTGGCACGGCGGACAGCCCCTTATAAGCGGCAAAGTGCTGCCTGTCATGTCCCGTAAACACCTTCCGGAAGCGCGGCTCGTAAAAGAGCGCCACCGCCTCAGCCCAGTTGCTTCTCGCCAGATTCGTAAAGTGAAAGAGATTCCGTATCTCCCCGAGACTGGAAATAATTTCATCAGGAAGCACCGTCACCTGAAAAGGCAGTTCGTACTCTCCCTGATTTGAGACAATGGAAAAAGAGCCGGAAATCTCCTGCCCCGCCTCCATGCCCGCCGCGTCAAAACGGTAAAGGATCTCATCCTCGCTGCCGCCGAAACGCTTCGTGACACAGGTCATGCGCAGGTCGGAAGCAGTCACTGTCCCTTCCGTCACCGCCCCCTCCGGTCCGTACACGAAAAAAGACCCCTCGGAGACCGTGTCTGCCTGAAGGGACAGAGTAACGCGCGGGCAGGAAAAATCTAGAGAACCGTCACCGGTATGAAATTTGCCTTCTAAAATCTCATCCACAACCATACCGATAGTATATCATTTTCCGGGTAGCATGTGCAACCCTCATTGCATATCATAGGGGTAAGAGAAATGCTTTTCCAGAACGAGGTATCCGTATGGACATAAACAGAGAAGGACTAAGCACAGGAAATACACAGACCGAAAACGCCGCCACGGCAGGAACTGATACGGTCGGCAGACTACAAATTAACGTCACCGCAAACGTGGGACTCATCCCGATAGAAAATGCATCGATTACCATTTCCTTTACCGGCGAGCCGGATTCTACGCTGGAGACGCTCACGACAGATTCTTCCGGACAGACTGACACGGTGGACCTAAAGACGCCGCCCTTACAGTACAGCCTGACCCCCAACTCCCCCATGCCCTACGCAGAGTACACCCTCTCCGTAAGCGCTCCCGGATATGAGCCCGTTATCGTCTCCGGCGTGGAGGTGCTGCCGGATGTAACCGCCATCCAGAATATCGAGATGACACCCACGGAGACGAGCGAGGATACGGAGGAAATCATCGCCATTCCCGATCACACCCTCTACGGCGACTACCCGCCCAAAATCCCCGAGGACGAGATCAAACCCATGGATGAGTCCGGCGAGATCGTCCTAAGCCGAGTGGTAATACCCGAGTTCATCATCGTGCACGACGGCGTTCCTAACGACTCCACCGCCCCCAACTACTATGTGCGCTATCGGGATTATATCAAAAATGTGGTGTCCTCCGAAATCTACGCTACATGGCCGGAGAGCGCCATCTACGCGAACACGCTGGCGATCATGTCCTTTACCTTAAACCGCGTCTACACCGAGTGGTAGGTAAACCAATACTTTCAGGTAAAACAAAGTCCTCCAGACGTATCCTAAATTTGATATTGATATCATCGTTTTTTACCTCTATTTGGTCAATGAGGGCAGAAAGCAACATCTTTTTGGTCTGCGTATCTGCATTTTGAAATTCCTCCTTCCAATTTGGCACCATGGTGATAAACTTCTCCATATCGCTATTTTGATTTACCACCTGTGACAGCCTGTTCTTTGCCTGTTCCGCTTCTTTGTCTAACGCCACCATTTCCTGTTCCTTTTCCTTGATCATGGCAGAAAGTTTCTCGGCACTGAAATAATATTCCCCTCTGATTGCTTCTGGTATCTTTTCTTCCAGTGTTCGGATATCTGTTTGTAAGGTTTGTTGTTTTTTATGAATGGTTCCCAGTTCCTTCTCTATGCCCTGTCTTTGCTGACTTTGCATTTTTTCTATTTCTTCCGTGATATCTATGGATCTCAGATGCTCCATATAAGTTTCAACCACCCCAAACACGATCCCCTCCAGATAATTCTGCGAATAACTGCTGCGCTTTTCACATTTTGACGGGCATACATATCTGCCCGCGTAGGATATTTTCTTTTCTCCCGCCTTTGTCGTCCAGTGGTTGCAATAACTCCCGTTCTTTAAGCGTTTCCCGCAATATCCACAAGTGGCAAGACCAATCAGTGCAAGTTTCCCTTTTGTGGAAAACGGCACATTGTACTGCTCTTTATACTCCTTAGCGGATATCTGTTTTGAGGTATTGATTTTATTTTTTCGGGCTTCTCTGATTTCCTGCGCTTTCTCCCATGTCTGCTGAGAAACAATGACAAGTTCCGATATCTGTTCCTCTGAATAAATCCAGTCCTTCCTGTCTAATCTGATAAACCCGTTATGGTTGATTCTCCTGTTTATTGCCAGATAGCCCATATAGACAGGATTTGTCAAGATACTTCTTATGGTTCCTGCTTTCCACTTGTCTGTCGTAATCGCCGGAATGTTTCGCGCATTTAACTCATTCGCTATTTTCTCATATCCCATGCCTTTGTTAACTGCCAAACTGTATATCAATCTGACTACCCGTGCGTTTTCTTCCACAATCTCAAGTTTCTTGAGCAGTCTCCCGTGATTGCTGACCATGCCGGAAGGGACTAACCGATAGCCGTATGGCGCTTTTCCACCCACAAACTTTCCAGACTTTACCAACTCTTTCTGCGTATCTTTCACACGCATACTTGTCTTTTTGCTTTCCCCCTCATTCTGCCAGAATCGGATATAGTTTAACAGTTTGTCTATATGTTCCTCTGTTTTTAACTGACCGTCCTTGATTGTCCAGACCTCTATGCCGAGCTGATTCAGTGTGGCTACATAGAAGCTGTATTCTTCCTGCCTGCCGATCCTGTCCGACATATAGGTTAGCAGAACATCAAACTGATGGTCACGGGCATCCGACAGTATTTCCTGCAAAACTTCCCGCTCCTCCACATTGTTCTTGTATGCCGATACCGCTTTTTCAATATACTCCCTGTCAAACTCCCAGTCATCGCGCCTGGCTATGTACTGCTTCGCCTCCGCCCTCTGCACGGGTATGTCGTCATCATGTAACTGTTGCTTTGATGATACTCTCAACAAGGTTCTCACTTTTTTAGGCATGACCATTTCCCTCCTTTTCCTTCGTGGTGGGAGATGGTAACGCCAAATTCTCCTTTTGGCAAGCCTCTGTTTTGATTTTTTCAAGATAAACCATTTTGAGCCTGCTGACAAAATCCTGCTCCGCTTTCGTGTCTGTCTGTTCGGGAAATGCAAGAGTAACCTGCACCTGCCTGTTTTGATACGTTAACGAACAAACTACTTTGTTCTCTGTTCCTAAATCCATGTAAACATCTCTTAGCCGATTACTCTTTACATAGTTATGTGGCTTTGATTTCCCGTATTCTGCACTATTTGCCAGTTCTGAATCTGCCTCGCTGCGATACATAAGTGTTACCTCCAAAATATAAAAAGATAACACCTATATCCATAAGCCCTGTTTCTTTATCCTCCTGTTTTAGGGGTACGAGTCCGCACTGAACACGGACGAGGCGAAGTTTTTTGCAAAAAGGTCAAACAGCGGCGTGACGAGACCGACTGATTCGGTATGTATTGGTTATTTTTCTTTAGGAGTCGGCTGATATTTCAGATTGTGGCATGGCTGATATTTACGTTGGGTGAATTGTGATTGTCTATCCTGTTTACTCTATCGCTATCCCTGTTCCTTGACCAATGCCCCATAAACCATGCCGCTATCTGGGTTAATTGAAAAATTGGATTGTTGTCTGCACATCGGACAATGCCGGCAAATGAAATAGGATAAACTTTCTCCACCATCTTTTCCACCTTTTCCATTTCTGCGCGCTGACCTCCTTGGAACCCCCATTTCTTCATTCCTTTTTCAAAAAATAAAACTTACCCAATGGCTCAAAATTTGTGTTTTCATAAAATAATATTAAAATCCATTTTGGGCATTTCATAAAATGAGAAATAGAGGTTTGTATATAAAACTCTCTCTTCTTTATTCTGGGAATATTGTCATACACGCAAAAAGAAAGCCTTTGCGTATGAGAGCAGGCTTTCTTTTCGGTCAATGCTGTATACCTATAGCATTAGAAGCTATAAACATTTGCTGAGACGTTTTTTATATAATCTGATTAGTTCGTCATAAAATTCTATGGTGGCACGCCAGTCATTGTCCGGCGGCATCAGAATCATTGCGACTGTTTCCATTGCTCCACTCGGATAAACAATCGCTATACCTATCCAGTTACCGCTGCGCTGACTTTTTAATTTGATCCCCATCATATGTCAATTTACCTCCGTCAAGTGTTATACAAGTCTTTCTCCTGCTTTCCCGTATCCGTGTCCCAGAATTTTCCTCCCGATTCCCGCATAACTTTTTTGTAATAAGCAGTGTACAGTCTGAGCAGCTTGCAGCCGAGCCAGTTGTCTGTCTTACATGAGGCATGAGGACTTCTAAAGCACAAAGTCATTGTGGCTGATGGTCTGACATTCGTGCGTATGCCTATCCTTAATTGATTCATCTCATAAAGAAACGGTGTGTAAAACATTTCACTTTCCCTCCATCAAATTTTTTGCTTTCCTATCACATAATTGCTGTTTTGGCTGTCAGTGGTTTTTACTTTACACCTTTACCATACTGTTATCTGACCAGAGGACTTGGTTATCCGTTTTCTCACACTGTCTCTTTGCCATCTTTTGTAATCAGTGTCCACCAACGCTTTAGAGGGGACGTATATATTAAATTGAATCGAATGTCTCGGTATACCGTCCTGCCGTTATTACGGATTAGTCCGCTTGAATTTTTTAGGACGGAGTGTAGCTGGTTTGAGGGGCTCAAACTTGTCTGAAAAATCCGCCCAAGATGTCAGGTGGGTGTAAATGCTTTCCCATTTCTCGTAGCCTGCATCCTCTAGTGCCGGAGTGAGTTCCCTGTCCCGCAGGTGTATATCGAAAGCCTCCCCTGTCTCCTCATCTACACGGGTACCTTTGACTCCCAAAGGATTTCTTGTCTCATACAAAATCTTGATTCTTTCCTGCTTAACTTTCTTAAATGCCTCCTCAAACTCATCACTTTGCTCTGCTCTCCATGAAACAAGTTTGATATCCCGCTCAACCGACCGCGAACAAAGATACCCATGTTTACCCTTTAATGCGTCTGCCGATTCGTTCATATTATGGGTGAGATAGTGAACCGCACTATTGTACTTTTCTCGTGTATTTACATAAGAGACATATGTAATACCGTTCTTCCAAAGCTTCGTAATTTCTTTATTGGCAATGCTATGTTGGAAATTGCACATTACATGGTAGTGCCAATTTCCGTTTCTTTGTCTGCTAAATGTTGCAAGATATCTGAAATTCTCGTAATGGCTGTTTACCCGTTGGATAAACTTTTTGAACTCCCGATGCGCGTCTTCAAGCTGTGTAAAATTCTTTTCCACATTGCCTTTCTGGTCAAAGGTAAGTGTCAGCATTACAACATCGGGCAGGTCAAAGTTATTCCAACATATTTCGCGGATTTCCTGCCGTCTTTTTTTCATCCGATTGTAATAGTTAAAATTTGCATAGTCGCTTGGTATGCTCCGTTTAATTTTCTTTTGCTTATCCTTTTTGACAGGCTGTGTCGTTTGTAGTATCATATTTTCATAGGTTGTAACATGCGTCCGCCTTCTCCCGATTTTTAGTTTGAATCCGCCTTCGATACATTCTTCTCCCATTCTTGTACCCTCCCTTTTTCTGTAAGGTAGCATAAAAAAATCCTGCCGTCCATTGGCAGAATGGCAGAAGAATTTGGATTGATTTTATTGTTATGTAAACCTATGCTCGATGCGTTGGGAAAAGCTAAGAGGGCGTTATGCAAAAAAGGCGTTGGTTATTTTAACGAAACTTTTTGATGGGATATCTGACGGGGTGATTTAATTTTTGAATAATACGTTTTGGACGATTAAAATAACAAAACATAAACACAATCTTCGGGGTCTTTGAGGGAAAGGGTCGCGCCTGCCTTACCTTGTTGTGATGTGGTGCCAGGGGGATTCCATGCTATGGGGTTGACACCAGTGGATGTGGCTGTTGTGACTCGCCACTCCACTAATTCAAAGGTGGGTTCGCCACTTACTATGATGTTACTTGTTACATCTAATTCGTAATAAACTCCTAGGGATTGTTTCGCTCCTGTAGTGAGATTTTCTTTATAATAACCCTTTACTATATTACATGTTCCCGTTTTATTGGGGATACGTGGCTCTGGATTGCCAGGGGATACCTCCCAGTAGGTGTGGATGGCGTCACTTTTACAATGGATAATCAACATCGCTACACCATAGGATTGGACTTCGGAATCACTTAATGCACCTGTGCCTGTGTATGCTGTAAACCCTGCCTCATTTACCTTTATTTTCTCAGAATGAGGGGCTACTTTGTTCGTATAGGAATCAAAAACAGTGTTGCCTTTTTTGTAGGTGATGAGGTTGGGGACGGTGCCTATGAGGGGTGGGGAGGTGAAGGTACGATTGGTTCCTGCGTTTCCTCCCAATTGTGCTAAAAGTATCTCTGATGCCTCTTTTGCTACTTCTTTTATATAAGCTTCTTTGCTTATCCCCCTTGATGAAAGCATACCATTTAATGTTGAGGATGGTATCTTATTTACTTCTAATCGCGCTTGTAAATAACATGAATTTATGATTGCATTTCTAAGTGTGGAGTCTATTATATCATTACCACTCGAACTTGAACCTCCCTTGACGCTGTATTGGAAATTCATGATGGTTTCGATAACTAGGATGTATTCGTCGGACTCGAAGTTCTTAACCGCCGCCTCTCCCCAAACACGCTTTACAAAAATCTGTGCATTAGTTACTCCACTTGATGCGTCTAGGAACCAATCTCGGATCTTTACTTCATTTGATGGGCTACCACCATTTTCCCACGGAGTGACTCCCCAAAATGCTTCTCCACTCCAACCACTGACTGTGTGACCTCTGCGAGAGGTACAAACCCATTGGGAGCCTGCTATGCCATTGTAGCCGGGGCTATAGAAAGCGTAGGCGGGATCACCTGTGGGGGAGCCGTCTTTGGTGAGGAGGTAACAAAGGTAGCCGGTACGGGTGTAGGCTACACCATTTGGGATAGCAGAAGTGCCGCCGTGGTTATTGTCACTTGTACCGTTATAAGTGGCTCCGACTGCTCTTACTACATCATCTACAGGGTCGGCGTGGGCTGTGATTGGATTGATGAGTAAACAGGTTAGTGCTGTAAACAAACCTACTGATAATAGCCTTAGCCTGCTGAGTAATGGAGGTTTGGGGATGTGTGATTGGAATTTCATACGCTTGCCTGCCTTTCTTCAAAATTTCTAAAATTTTTAATTTTATTTCAACATGAATTTTGGGTATGAAAAAAGGATTCATACTTTACATGATTTTTGTATAAGCATAAATCCTCTTGTAATTCTATTTGTGGTTATGATTTATTTATCAGGTATTTGATTTATCTGATTTTGTATAAAATTTGCTTCTAAGTCTTGTTGCGTATAGTTGACTGATTTCTTTTCTGATTCATCTAATAAAAATATCTGCTCTACATCCACATAATCTAAGTTTTTTCTTTTTAATATGTTATTTATTTTTTGTAAATGTTCTTCATAATTGTTAATCCAAAATGTTCCAAGCATATTTCCCTTTTCATGTTTATATTGAAAATCGAATAAACTCAATATATCCATCCCTAAGACTGCTCTATATTTTATTTCGTAAGATAAATATATTTGTATATTTTCAAAACAAATTTCATCCGTTAGTTGAAACTCTTTAACTGTATATGGGTATATATTCACATCACTATCTGTTGCAGCTTTTAAATTAGTAGAAGGTGTATTCTGTAGAATTCTTTGATCTATATGTACTCCCTTCTTCGCAAGTAATTCTATCCCTATAATAGTATGTGGTGAACCTGTATCAACTTTAAATTGAATATGACGTCTCATATTATCAATTACAAACTCAATAGTTGTATAATATGAAAATCTATTGTTTGTATTTATCTTATATGGAGGATTAGATCTTGTTAACTCCGATCTTAAATTTGACATCTTATTCCACCTCTACTTTATATAACGTATCTATTGTTTCAATATTGTTTTCAGAATATTTATACTCAATCAAAGTTGTATCAGTGTGATTTTTCAAAGACTTCTTTTCGTATTTTAATGCTACATCAATATCATGTGCTATTATAATGTAATAAACATTTGATATTATTGTGCTAACTCCATTTTTCAGTCGCTCTCTCCCTCTTTTTGTAGATGTAATTAAAATACATTCTTCTAATGCCCATTGAAGTTTATCTATGTTTACTTCTTGGTCGGTGTTGATAACTTTGTATACCGTAGGCTCAATTTCTTCTATTTCAAGGTGGAATTGATTTTGAATAATGTTAAGTTTGTCTTGGAGTGTCATAGTGAGTTCTCCTTTCTCTAATTTTTCACTTATATTATAACAGATTTTTATTGAAATATCAAACCCATGTGTGCGCGGAATTGAAAATATTTTTATTATAATATATCACACTAATATCACATATGCTTTGACCAGTTATATCTGCATTTTGGACAACCTGTTTCATAGCCTTTGGCTGTGCGTCTGTTTATGTTTGCTTGCCATTCTCCATCTGAACCATAGCCACATTTAGTACATTGCCAATAAACTATTTTGTGTGCTCTACTTTTTACCTCTGTTGGTCTTATTTCATTTAATGTTGGATGCCATTCTTTTGCAAGTTCTGGATATTGTGATGCAAGGTCATTTACGCCTTGGTATTACCCTACTCCTAGAGTGTGTATGTATCTTTTGATCCGACCAATGGTATCTACATTTTGGACAACCTGTTTCATAGCCTTTGGCTGTACGCCTAACCACCTGGGCTTCCCATCTATGATTACATTTCGTACATTTCCAATGTACTTTTAAACTACTGCCTTTTGTTACATCTGAAGGTTGTAGTCTTCCATTTTCTTCGTAATCCCATTCTTTTGCTAACTCTGGATATAAATATGCAATTGATTTCTCATATTCTATTTTGTCTCTGCTATATACTAATGCGTTGTCCTTTGATAAATTTATGTTTATCTCATTTATACTGTGTCCTAAACTCTTTAATATATAATCTACTACTTTGGTTAACATTTCATCTTGATGGGTTTTTGTTGAAAATTTTATGTAATCTCCATTGGCTTCAAATAAGTTGCTTTGTGTATGATCTCCTACTACATAAATAAATCTCACATTGTATTGTTTACATATCTCTTTTTTATAGCTATCTATATCTTCTTTGTCTGTATGTGTTTTAAGCGGAGAGTACTCTATACAGAGTGGAATACTTGGTACTCCGATATCAAATTCTATTCCCTGTGGATATTCTGATGATTTGAGCACTCTACATCTATTTTCCGTATTTGGAAATATCTGTTTGAGTGACCAATAAATAAATTGCTCTGGGTATGATGTTCCTGCGTAACTACATAGTCTGCATCCTGCTTTTTGGGTTGTTCTACTTTTAATAGTGGAACTCCATTCGTGACCTTTCTTACATCTCCACTTCATTTTCTTACGTGCACCCCTTGATATGAAGTGTATATCTACTGGCTTATCATTTTCATCTAAACCAGTCCATTCAGATAGGAGTTGCCTGCCATATTCTCCATTTTGCAGACACCATGCATACAATGTATTGTCTTCAATTGTCACTTGATTTTGATTCACTACATTGGATTTTAAAGCCGCACTACATATTTTACATCCACATATACCTGATGTTCTTCTAAAAACTGGTGCTATCCAAATATTGTTGCATCTCTGGCATTGCCACTTTACTTCTTTACTTGATCCTTTTGCTATATTATGTATTTCCACTGAGTTATTGTTTTCATCTAGCCCCATCCATTCCGATAATAACCTTTTCCCATACTCTCCATTGTTTTGACACCATGTATATAAGTCATTGATGCCTTGTTTTATACGTTTATTCTTGCTACACTCTTTGCATCCATATTTAAAATATGTTCTATCACAAATTCTTTTTATCCATTCATAATTGCATTTAGGACAGTGCCATTTAACCTTCATTGTTGAACCACTTCCGATTTTATGTATATCTATAATATTACTATTTTCATCTAGTCCAACCCATTCTGATAATAATTGCTGTCCAAATTCTCCATTGTTTTGGCACCATGTATATAAGTCACTCATATATGTACTCCTCTAAAATAAAAATACATTTTTATTCTTTATTATTAGATTTAATATAATATTAACATTAAAATAAAAATGATGCACTACAAATCCAAAGTAGTACATCATTTTTATCTTTATCATATGCTAATATACGGTTACGTCTGTTGACAAACCATCTGTATCATTTGGATCAAATTGAAATTGAGGTGTATTTGCTGTGTTGTCGGGGGTGCCGACATCTTCGTAATTGCCCTCACTTGTAGAGGGCGCGGTGTCTGCAAACCATTCTGGATGCTCTTTCTTTAGTTCCTCCTCAATCTGCTTGACTACCGCTTGATCTTCTTCCGATAAACTGTCATATTCAGATTGTAATGCATCTACTCCGCTGTCACCTTTGTACTCGTCATCACCTAAGATTATGTCGGTATGAGTCGAATTGATACCATCTTCGATTGTTGCCTGTTCGGGCTCCGCTGTCTCTTCTTTTACTTCGTGACCCTCTATTTTAGCTTGTTTTGCATTGAATTGGGTGATGCCTTTTTCTTGGCGTAATGTTTTGACCAAGAACTCTATTGCCTCTGAACGGGTGAGGGCTTCATCCCAACGGGTTACATCTCCTATAAGCCCTTTGGATTTTGCAACTATCAAGGCTTTGTAAAGGTCTGTCGGTAAACCATCATTGGGATTTTGGATTGCATAGGTGAGTTCGTAGGATTTCCAGTAGTCCTTTTTGGTGCCGTCCTCTATAAACTTTTGTTTGGATGCTATGTCGCCACCGTCTTTTGCGTCATTGAATGTTGCGGTTTTTACATCTACGCTCGCCATATCATCGGAGAAGTAGCGGCTCACTAAGAGGTACAGGGCTTCGGCTCTGGTGATTGTGCCGTTGGCTGTGAGGTTGTTAAGGCTCTTGCTCGCTGTGTCGAGGTAACTGTTCCCTGCTAAACCTTGGGCATAGATGTTATAATCGCTTTGTCCGACTGCATCGGAAAAGGCGCTGTCTGCTGTTAAGTCTTGGACGGGTGTTTCCGCTCTGAATACCATCGCCATAAACTCATTTCGCTGTAAGGTGCTGTCTGGATTGGCGTAATTCGGATTCGCGTCCGGTAACAGATTGAAGTAACCATTGATTCCCATGTACAATGCTCTTGTTGTGTCATTTTCTTCAAGGTCAGCGTAATTTCCCTGTACTGCATTGGATAACTGTAAACTGTCCGCTTCGCTGTCAAGGTACTTTAAGAACTCGCTGTTGTGAAGTGCTACACGCAAGGTATTGTTTGGCTCGTTGTTGCCCTCTGCATTGACATAGAGGACTCCATTTTTACCAGTGTCTGTAGGGGTAATCATGAGGATATCGTCCCATGATTTCCTTAGGTCTGGATTGGTAGATAAACTTGCCAATTCCTGCCAGTCTAAGGCTGATTCCGTTCCCTGCTCTTGATTGATGGGAGTCGCAACCTCTATCTCGATTGCGTCACCTTGGTTTATCATCTGTAGGAGTTCGGATTGGGTGACTGCCGCGCAGCCCATTAACTGACTTGCAATGATTACCATTGTTATAGTTGGTATTACGATTCTCTTGATGGTCATAAATCTTCCACTCATGTGAGGTACCTCGCTTTCTCAATAATGATTGAGGGCATCCAATGATGCCCCCAAAATAAACAATATAAAATTAAAATATACTTCTTTTTAGGAAAATGTCTCATTCTATGCTTATACTGAAAATCCAACTGCTTTTAAAGCTACACAGACCGCCGTCTCAACTGTTGCCTGAAATGCTGTTGTAGCGATACATTTTATTGCCGGCTTGGCTTTTTCAAGAAAGCTTTTGCCTAACTCTTGGAAGGTTTTTTCCCCCATAAGTTCTTTCCCCTTAGGGGTAATACTGATATCAGCAAATGTTGACATTCCAGAATCTATCTTGTCTGTGCTACTTTCTTCTAACGTTTCTGCATCAAATTCCAACTCATATTCAAGTTCCACCGTTCCATTTAGATAGCCTTGCGCATGAAGGGTTTCTATTGTTTTACAAACCATCTCTGTAAATTCTGCGTCTGCCTTATTGGCAAACACCTGTTCCGTAAGTACTTCTGCAAATTCCAGATAGTTTTCCTTAGAATACTTTATGCAGGCATCCACGATTTCCATTACCAACACTTGCTGTTCTTTTTGATTTAGTTGTGTATTCATAAACCTTTCTCCTGTGTTTTTATTTAATTATATATTCTTTCAGCAAATTTTACAATGCTTTCGGCATATTTATTTTGTCCCAGAGAAAAGTTTATTGTCATACAATTCTATTATGGAGGTTTTGACTATGGTACAGGGTTTAGGTGAGCGGCTGCAACAGAAAAGGTCTGGTTTGAAAATATCACAAAAAGAAGCGGCTGAGGCGATCGGGGTTTCTTACAGCATCATCTCAAATTATGAGAAGAATGAGCGCACCCCAAGCCTTGAGAAACTTATGGCGCTTGCAAACCTTTACCATTGTTCTGTTGATTATCTTCTCGGTATTGAAAAAACATCCCGTGCAAGTATTGATGTGTCAATGCTTGATGATGAACAAATATCCCGCCTGCAATATTTTCTTTCCAGTATAAACAAATAATCTATTGCTTACCCTGTCAATTCTGCTTGTACATCTCTTAATAGATTATGTATGACTCTGACTGCCCGTAGGTAAATTTCGTCTGACTGCTGTGTTGCTAAATCATTTTCGAGGATAATCAACAGACTAAGTGCATCTTGCAGATTTTCTCTTGCCTCCTCCACATTGATTTTGTTTTCTGATTGACTCATATGCCTGCCTCCTTTCTCCACTTGGGAGTAAGAGGGTAACGCTTGGACTATGGGAAGTCAAGGGATTTTCGATATGCTTTTTTTGATAAATAATGTCCTTGGAAACTGGTCTTTACCCAGAGAAAATCGGTTCTTTATCTATTCCAAAATTTATCAAAAAATTTTACCCCTCAATGTATCCCTTGTTTTTGAAATACTGTATTGACCGATTTTGGGCAATGTAGAAAAAGATTGTTCGGAAGCAGTCTGCAAAAATTTTGCCCCTCCTCCAATTTACCACCAACAAACCCATTATTTTTGATTATGCAGGAAAACACCTAATGTATCGGGAATGTATTGAAAAATTCTTTATATGCCTATTTGATATGATAAATATTTATATTTGAAATGTTTTTCAATTATTTAATCTAAGTAAGTAATCATATTTTTATCTTTCAACAAATATGATTACTTACTATTTTTTTGCTTATTTTTGTTTAAATATGTTGCACATTTTCTATTATTTGTGTATTTTGAATTTTATACTGTATTACTTGAAAATTACGATGTACTGTCTTGATTTCCCTTATGTAATTACACTTTTTCATGTATTCATCTTTTTTTAAATGAGTCTTATTTATTATATCTTTCGTTTCGGCTATTAAACTATCGTATGCTAACACATTTTCTGACATTGCAATATTAACCGCAAATCTCAATATAACAGGATTTTGTAACCTATCTTTTGCCATCACATATGCAGTCTTAGGAGTTTCATATAAGTACAATGGTAATTTAGCAGCGTTTCTACCTACTATATCTTGTGCTACACTATTTTCAAAAGCTCCATACAAATATATTGTGTTATAGAAATGAACTCTTGACAACATCTCTGTATCCTCCAAATTTATATTTGAGGATATTGTATCACCAAAAGTCTTTTTTGAAAATAGTTGTTGAAATGAATTATATTTTCGTTTTTTCATGTTGTTTTCCTCCTATCTCAATATTTGAAATTTGTCAATATATCTCCCGGTATATTTTTAAA
>CAJUMV010000017.1 GCA_910587715.1 uncultured Lachnospiraceae bacterium
TGGCGGTCTATCTCTTGTTTTCGGTTGCTTGCTTCTTTACCGTACATGAGCATTGCCGCGGGGTATTTCACTAAAAATCGGAAAATGATTGTTCTGCGGAGGTAATATTTTGAGATTAGATATCATTGGTTCAGTTGCCAGTGGCAAAACTACTTTGGCAAGAGAAATATCTGAAAAATATAAAATCCCATTTTATGAAAAAGATAATATTATATGGGAGCGTACTCCGAATGGAGATAAGAAAAGAAGTCCCGAAGAGAGAGACAGGATTTTTAAAGAAATTATAGAGAGCAGGGACTGGATTGTAGAAGGTTCGCCTAGAAAAAGTCTTAAGGAAAGTTTTCTGTATTGTGATTATATTATTATGCTTGATATCAATACATGTAACAGATTATTTTGGGTGTTTAGACGTTGGATCAGACAAAGAACCGGAAAAGAAAAGTACAATTCCAGACCAACACTTAAATTTCTCTATTACAATATTAAGTGGGTATTTGAATTTAATGGAGAACGAGAAACGATTATTGAATCGTTATCCAAATATGGAAGAAAATATACGATCTGTAATAATGCAAAACAGGCAATGCAGTTTATAGAAAAAATGTATTCATAAATCTCGACAGTTTTAGTCCTCCTCGATCACATGAATTTCCAGAAAATCGAACTCTATTTCTTCTATAAAATTGTCCTGGTTGAAACGCGCCTTGCTGTGCCGCTTAAATTCGGAGACGGTGCTTTCCAGCCAGATCGGTTTCCCAAGATCGAACTGCAGGCAGATCTCATCCAACGCATCAAATACCTTGTGAGTGCGTGTTTCCTCGCGCGCGTCCTCAATCACGGTATCTTTTATCATCCGGTTATCCTTAAATTCTTTTGCCCATAGACGAAACATATCGAACCTCTTTTCCGCGCTGCCATCCAGCCGCCCTCCTACCAATATACAAAGCCCGGCAGCAAATGTAAAGCCCTCTCGTATAAATGTTTTGCAGGGACTTCTTTTTATGATATACTGTTCCCATGAAAAACGAAAAGAAAATGTCATATATGCAAAAATCGGGCATATATATATTGTTAGTGGAAAATAAAAGGCTTCTTTGTCATGCCCTCGTCTGGGGCATTCCGTTTGCTATGTCCTGCGTGCTGGGATGGCGGCTCGTACAAGAGGGAACGGTATTCGGACGGGGCGGCTCTGCGGCGGCTTATGTGGGCAGCTTGTTGCTGTTCCTGTTGGAAACCACGGTTTTGTTCGTGCCGGCGGCAGTTTTTGCGGCGGTCGTTATGTGCGGCGGAGTACGGAAACGTGGCGAAGGACTGCAGGGTATTGCGAGGGGGAAAGAACGAGGGCTGAGCAGCGCGGTTTCCGGGAAAGCACAGGAGGCGCGGCAGCGTCCCGTATGGCAGGCATGGCTTTTCTACAGCCTGTTGATTTTTCTGTGCTGGCTGCCAGTATTTCTCGCTTACTATCCTTCGGTGTTTGCCTATGATGCGGAAGGGCAGCTCTATCAGGTGTTAGCGGCAGATTACAGCACACATCACCCGCTTCTGCATACTTTATTTCTGGGAGCATTTTTTCGGCTTGGTATTGCGCGTGGTTCTGTCTCTGCGGGCATGGCGGTGCACTCGGTGGTGCAGATGGCGCTGATGGCATGTGCTTTCGGCTGGGCAGTTTCCTTCTTATACCAAAGACGGGTTTCCGGGCGGGTGCGTGCGGCGCTGCTTCTTTTTTTTGCAGTCTTTCCCGCCAATTCCGTGCTGGCGCTGAGTACCACAAAGGATGTGCTTTTCGCGGCGCTGGTGTTGGTTTATACGCTGTGGCTTTATCGTGTGGCATGTAGTCAAGGTCCGGGAAGCGGACGGAACACGGCGCATGGACAGAGCGAAAAGGTGGGCGGAAAGGAAATGGCAGCCTGTGTTTTCTGGGCTGTTCTCATGCTGCTGTTTCGGAACAATGCGGTATATGCTTTTGTGGTCAGTGCGCCGGTTGTGTACCTCGGACTCGGCGGGAGAACGCAGGGCGAAGAATCGGGAGGACGGAACGCAGCACGTAGCGGCTTGGCGCGAAAACGGTATTTGTATATGACGCTGCTTACGCTTGTGTTGTATGGTATTTGTGCCTTTTCCCTTAAAGCGATAACCCACGCACAGAACGGCAGCCCGCGGGAAATGCTGAGCGTACCGCTGCAGCAGATGGCGCGCACCAGAGTAAAAGCGGAAGAAAAAATCGAGCCGTCCATGCGGCAGGAGCTGGAAAAATATATACCATCCGAATGGGTTTTCGCGGCGTACAATCCCCATCTGGCGGATCCGGTGAAAAACCGCGCCGTGATTCACGATGATCCCGCGGGATTAATTCGGACGTGGATTAGGCTGGGGCTTGCGCATCCCGCCATTTACATTGACGCGTTTTTCGATAATTCTCTCGGTCTCTGGTATTTGTGGGACACTTCCCATGCGGAGATTTACGGAATCGGTACGGAGAGCGGTTTTGGCTACCTCTCTACGGATAACCGCGTCATGCCTGCCGGATTTGAGGTGGAGGAGCACAGTCTGCTTCCGGAGCTGCGCGCCTTTATGGAAAAGATCGTGTCGGATAACGCGTACCGTAAAATACCCCTGCTCAGGCTTCTTTTTGCGCCGGCGCTGTATGGGTGGCTGTTGTATTTGTACATTGTGACGGCTTTTTACAGGAAAAAATATCGGGAGGCGCTGCCGGTGGTATTTCTTGCAGCTTATGGTCTGACGCTTTTGCTGTCTCCGACTGTGCTTGTACGGTATATTTACCCAATGATGGTGACGATTCCCGTCATATTGCCATGCCTTATGTTGGATGAGAAATGAAAGAAAAGTGAAAATAGACAATAAAATATTAAATTTTACGAAAATTTTGTCTAAAATATACGTTTTTGATGAGAACTGTGATATAATATACGCGATAGCAATGAGCAGTGCCATGGAGTAATTTGACAAATCAGCTGCTTGCAGATGAATTTGTCGGATTACGGAGTGATAGGGCGAATGCCCGCGAACGAGGAAAACCGAAGGTTTTTCGAGTGTGCACTGCGGATTGGCTAGTTTAATGAAAGTCAGAAAATAGAATTCGGGGGATTCTTGGAATGGAAGTAGTAGTTGATAGAGAAAAAGACGGCGATATAGACAGCTGGAAAGAGGTACAGCTGATTTATAATTCCGCTTTGAAGCAGATTTCCACGAAGCTGGAGATTTTGAACGACGAGTTTCAGCATGTGCACAGATACAATCCGATCGAGCATATCAAGTGGCGGATCAAGACGCCGGAGAGCATCGTGAAGAAGCTGAAAAAGCATGGCTATGAATCTACCATCGACAACATGGTGAGTCATGTCAACGACATTGCGGGTATTCGCGTGATTTGTTCCTTTGCGTCGGATATTTACCAGATTGCGGAGATGATCAGCAATCAAAGCGACATTCGTGTCATATCGGTTAAGGATTATATCGTGAATCCGAAGGCAAGCGGGTATAAGAGTTATCACATGCTGGTGACGGTGCCCGTCTATCTTTCCGACAGGATTGCGGACACGAAGGTGGAGATCCAAATCCGTACGGTGGCGATGGATTTCTGGGCAAGTCTGGAGCACAAGATTCACTATAAGTTTGAAGGAAACGCACCGGAACACATCAAGGAACAGCTTGTAGAATGCGCGCAGATGGTCGCCGCGCTGGACGCGAGGATGATGTCACTGAATGAGGAAATCCTACATATCGGGCAGGAGGAAGAGGAAAAGAGGTAAAAAAGGAGCCGTACGCGTTACGGCTCCTTTCTTGTGGTATCGCCCTGCCGCAGTACGGGCAGTGTTGTGTAGCTTTGTACCAGCAGAGATGGGTTTTCCAGTTTGCGAAGAAGCATGACGGCGGCCTGTACGCCCAAATCATAGACGTCTATGTCCACAATGGTAGGAGACGGCTCAATCAGGGCGGAGTAAGGGTAGCTGTCAAAGGTGAGGAAAGCGACGTCGTCGGGAACCCGCAGGTGCTTTTCCTGCAGCGCTTTGCAAAGACTGAGGGCGAGCAGATTGTTTTCGCAGATGATGGCGCGGGGCGGCTCCGGCAGAGAAAGGAGCGCAAGAGCCTGCAGATAGGCGTTTTCTTTAGAAGAATCCGTATAGCATATATATTCCTCGGGAATCCTGTAGCCGTAATCGTACATACTGCCGAGAAAACCGTTTAAACGCCGCGTGGAGATATCGTCTGTGCGGCGTTCTGCTATGAAAGCGATCTTTTCATAATGACATTCCAGCATGTGCTGCGCAGCGAACTGTCCGGCAAGTCCGTGGTTGGTATCAATCCAGCAGAGGTTGCTTCTACGGTTCGGGTGTCCTATGTATATATGCGGAAATTGTGTTTCCAGCAAAATTCGGGACATATTAGGGATAACGCAGGAACCGTGGATTAAAATACCGTCTGCGATTCGGGAGGAAATCTGCCCGGTAAGAAATTCTTCCGGCGAGACATCTTCGGGGATGTCTGTCAGCATAAGCGTATAGCCGTGGAAGGACAGCTCTTTCTGCACACCGCATAAAATATCAAACATATGCGGATTGTGATAGGCTTCCTCTTTCATCAGGCTGGAGAGGAACAGAATATTTCTTGTTGCTCCTCTGGCGAAGCTGACAGCCCGTGCATTAGGCGTGTAATGCAGCTTCTCAATGGCGGCGTGTACGCGTGCGCATGTCTCCGCTGAAATAGAAGCCCAGTTGTTTAATACCTTGGAAACCGTGGATGTAGAAACCCCGGCTTCTCTTGCTACATCCCGTATCGTTACAGACATGATAATCCTCCGGTTAAAAATCGTACAAATTTTATTATATAGTATAGCGGTTTCCTAACAAAGTCAATATAATGATACCAAAAAACTTGGCTAATCCATGGATTTAGTGATATAAAAATAACAGATAAAACGCGCGCAGCTATCAGAAAAGGAAAAGAATTAGGAAAATGGTTTCACAAACATGGAAAGAAGGAAGCCAAAAAGGGAACGGCTTCGGAACGGAGGAAAAATGAAGAAGAAAATAAGCCTGTTGTTGACAGGGATTTTGACGTTGGGACTTTTGTCTGGCTGTGGCAGTCAGGGTGCGGAAGGCGGTGCGCCGGCTGCGGATACCGGGACAGATGCGGCGCAGAACACAGCGGCTGCGGATGCCGGGACGGATGGACAGCCGGAGGAGCCGTCCGCTGATGCGGTGGAGATTGTCGCGTGGCATGATAACGACGAAGCGATGATGAATGCACTGGCAGACGTGGTAAATGAAAAATTAAAGGGGGATAATATCACGCTTCGCTTTGAGAAGAAGAGCGATGTGAGCGGACAGATCAGGCTGTACGGAACGGATGCGGCAAACGGTCCCGACATGTATTTGTTTGCCCATGACTCACTGGGCGGGTTTGCGGAGATGGGGATTCTGGAGCCTGTGGGAAATCTGATTGCGGCGGATAAGGAGACGGATCTTTTGCCGATGACGATAGAAGCGGCAAGCTATAAAGGGGAACAGTATTTGATGCCGGTTTATTATGAGACGCTTCTTTTTATGTACAATAAGGACCTGTGGGAGGGGGAGGTGCCTTCCACCACAGAGGAGCTTTATGAGTATATGACGGCTCATACAGATGAGAATGCGGGAACCTATGCGCTTGTAAACCAGCATTCCAATTCTTATAACGTGGCGCCTTTTATCAACGGTTTCGGCGGCTATATTATTGACGCGGAAGGGAATCCGGGGCTGGATGCGCAGGCGACGGTGGAAGCGATTCGTTACAACCAGAAGTTTGCCAAGCTGCAGGCGGACGGAGATTACAATACGGTGACGGCGCTGTTTAACGAGGGCAAGGCGGCAGCTATTATCGGTGGACCGTGGCTTGTCTCCGGCATACAGGAAGCGGGCATCAATCTGGGTATCAAATCCCTCTGTGATTTTGAACTTCCCAACGGCGGTGTGATGGTGCCGTATTCGGGTGTGCAGTGTCTCGGTGTCTTAAAATATGCTGCCGAGAGCAAGGGCGAAGCGCTCACAAAAGTGCTGGAGGCGCTTGCGGAGCCGGAAGTCGGCGTGACACTGGCAAAAGGCTTTAACTGCGCTCCGGCAAACAGCAAGGCTTATGAGGATGCAGAGGTGGCGTCCAATGAGATGATTCTTGCCATGGAAAAGAGCGCGGAGAAAGCGGTTCCCATGTCTAATATCCCTGAGATGAGCGTCATGTGGGGACCGGCGGAGTCTCTGCTTGCGGCGGTAAATAAATCTGGTGAGGATGTGGAAGCAGCTGCGGCAAAATATCAGGAGGAAGCGCTGCAGGCAATCAAGGATATGCAGTAAATGTGCGTGGCGGCGGCGTGCCGAAAACGGCGCGCCCCGGCAGCCTGAGAGGGGAGAACGGGATGAAAAGGATAAAGAAGGGAATGCTGCCGTGGCTGTATAGTTTTCCTGCCTATGTGCTGATTGGAGCCATCGTGCTGTTTCCGATTCTGTATACGGGATATATTTCCCTGACCAATATGAATCTCTACCACTGGCAGGATTACGGTTTTGTGGGGCTTGAGAATTATATGCGGGCGCTTGGGAAAATAGATTCGGGATTCCTTGCGGCGTTGTGGACGACCATCGTGTGGACCGTGGTGAATATGCTGCTTGACGTGGCGGTGTCCTATGTGCTGGCTGTGGGACTGAATACGGAGGGACTGCGTGCGAAACGGGTATACAAAACGCTGTTAATCTTTCCGTGGGCAATGCCTGCATATGTCTCCATTCTTGTGTGGAGAGTGGGTATGTTCAATACGGAATTCGGTCTGTTAAACAAGCTGTTGGTCGCTCTTGGCGGGACAAAGATGGACTTTTTGTCAAAAAATGTGCCCGCTTTCCTCTCCTGCATGGTGCTGAACCTTTGGATGTCGCTGCCTTATATGATCACCATGTTTGACGGCGCGCTGCAGAGCATTGACAGGAGCATGTATGAGAGCGCGGAGCTGGAGGGAGCGAATGTCTGGCAGAAGAACCTGTATATTACCATTCCTTCCCTGAAGAAAATTATGGCGCCTGTGGTAGTCATGACGACTTTTACGACCTTTAAACAGTTTGACATCGTGTATCTGTTGACGATGCAGAAGGGATCAGTGTCGGGCTCCACGATGCAGACGATTATTACCTACGCGCATCAGAATGCGTTTGTTTCCAATAATTACGGCTTGTCCTCGGCGGTATCCATTGTGATTTTTGTCATTATTATTGCATTTTCGCTCTGGACAAACAGGAAGACAACAGAGGCGTAAAGGCTTCGGAAGGGAGAGGTTATGGGAAAATCCATCAACAGAAAAATAAAGCTTGCGGCGCTGCATCTGTTTTATAGCTGTGTCTGCCTGTTGGGGCTGGTGCCGATTTTATATATCCTGCTGCTGTCTGTCAGCGGCGGAAGCGGCGCGCTGACGACGGGAGCGTCCATTTTGCCGGAGAGGCTCACGCTGGAAAATTACCGGCGGATTCTTGTGGAGGAACCGTTTCTGAAATGGCTTTTCAATTCCATTGTGCTGAGTGTGGGAACCATGGTAATCGCTATGGGAACGAGTGTGACGGCGTCCTATGCTTTTTCAAGATTCCGCTTTCGCGGGAGAAATACCGCCATGCAGCTTCTTTTGCTGCTCAATGCATTCCCGCAGATTCTTTCCATGTTTGCCATATTCAGACTGTTTCGTCTGTTAAATCTGCTGGACTCCCACGGGGGATTGATATTCGTTTACGCGGGTAGCATGTGTATTTTCGGCATTTGGAATATGAAGGGATATTTTGATTCCATTCCCATCGAGATTGAGGAAGCGTCAAAAATTGACGGTGCAGGCAATCTGCAGTTGATTGTAAAAATTATTCTGCCGCTGGCGCGTCCTGCCATTATCGTGACGGCGGTGATGATACTGATTTTTGTCTGGAACGAATATCTTTTTGCCACAACTTTTATGATGCGGGAGGAGAGTTATACACTGGCTGGCGGTCTGTATCAGCTTCAGGCAAATGACTACAGCCGAAGCTGGCCGTTGTTTTCGGCCGCGGCAATGCTGGTTTCCGTGCCGATTCTGATTGTGTTCTTCTGCGTTCAGAAATATATGGTATCGGGATTGACTGCGGGCGGCGTGAAACAGTAGTGTTTGGAGAATGACTGAAACGGAGGAAAAATATGAACAGGAGTGCGGTTTTACATATACCTATGTCTCAGTATGCTTTTGCAGCGGAGGAGGATGTGTTTGTCATTCGTCTGCGGACGGCAAAGGGGGATTTAGACGAGTGTGCACTTTTTTACGGTGACAGGGCATGTACGGTTTCACCTGTGCAGTTTACAAAGATTGGTATGGAAAGGCGGTATCAGGATGAATTGTTTGACTTCTATGAGGTGGCGATTGCTCCCTGTCCTGCGCGGATATGCTATTATTTTGAACTGAGGAAGGGGAAAGAAAGCATCTATTACTATGCGGACGCTTTTTATGAGGAGCTGCCTGATTTGGTTATGGCGGACGGGTTTGTCGTAGAGGGGCGCAGTGAATATTATCAGTATCCTTATATTCTGCGATCGGAAGTGCAGCGGCTGCCAGGGTGGTTTCAGGAAGCGGTGGTCTATAATATTTTTCCGGACAGCTTTGCTGATGGCGCAGGCAGTCTGTCCTGTCAATCCGGGGAAGTGAAGGGAACGGACGGCAGGGTCAGTAGAAGGCGTCTGGGAGGTACGATTCGCGGCATTTTGGATAATTTGGACTATATCCGCAGCCTTGGATTCAACTGTCTGTATTTGAATCCGATTTTCCGTGCGGGAGAGTACCACAAGTATGATATTCTCGATTATTTTCATGTGGACCCCTGTATGGGAAGCGACGAGGATTTCCGTCTGCTGGTGGAGTCGGTCCATGCGCGCGGAATGCATATTATCATAGATGGTGTTTTTAATCATTGCAGCTGGTATTTTCCACAGTTTGAGGATGTGGTAAAAAAGGGGAAGGGCTCCCTTTATTGTGATTGGTTTTATGAGTTGGAGTTTCCGGTGCGGCGTCCCGATACGGAGAAGGAAACGCCGGGATATGCCTGCTTCGCCTATGAGCGGAAAATGCCAAAGCTGAATACCGCCAATATTCATGTGCAGGATTATTTTGCGAGAGTGGGACGTTACTGGGTGGAGGAATTTCAGGTGGATGGCTGGCGGCTCGATGTTGCCAATGAAGTGGATAAAAATTTCTGGCGTAAATTCAGGGCGGCTGTGCGCTCCGCTAATTCGGAAGCCGTTCTGATTGGAGAGGTGTGGGAGAACGCGGAAGTCTGGTTGAAAGGAGATATGTTTGATTCTGTCATGAACTATGATTTCAGAAAACACTGCCGCGATTTTTTTGCCCTGCACAAAACGAGGGCGGACGGCTTTGCATGGGGGATGACGGATATGTTTCTGCGATACCCGGAACAGATAAGCAGGGGGCAGCTCAATCTTTTGGACAGTCATGACGTTCCGCGCTTCTTCAGCCTGTGCGGGGAGGACTATGAGCGGTGGCAGGCTGCATTCCTGTATCTGTGCATGGCGCCGGGCGTACCGAGCGTATTTTACGGAGATGAGTGTAAAATCAGCGGTATACGCGAGAACGATTACAGAAAAGCGATGCCGTGGGGAGAGGAGCACACGGAAACAGAGCAGTTTGTAAGGGCGGTAATCGGGATACGTCAAAAGTGGATTGAACCCTCTGCCGCGTGGCGTGTGACAGTGGCAGATGCGGCGGAAAACCTTCTGGTTTTTGAGAGAGCGGGAAAAAATCGGGTGAGGGTAATGATTCATCAGGGAGGAGACAAGGTGGATGTGACGTCGTATCTTGCAGGCGGAGAGATTTTGCTGCAGGAGAGAGTGGAGGGAAGCTGCCTTGGAAGGAACGGATTTGCGGTGTGCATATGCCCCTAAAAATGAGGAGTGCCCGAGCGCCTTTCGGCACCCGGGCTATTATGAAAAAATTTATCTATGTGTACGATAGTTACACGACATCTCGTGTTGTTTTGTATAAATTGAGTATACTTCTTGAATGTGAACAAATTATGAACAAAGTGTAAAGATATAGTAAATATTTATAAATATGTAAAAAATGAGAGAACAATTATGTGCAAATTGCATAAACGTCTCTCTTTTTCGCTGTTGTCATAAAGGCGGAAAGATGATAAAATGCAGACATGGTTTTTCTGTTTTGCGGCAAACATAGAGATAAAGGAAACGGAGACAGGCATGGATACTTTTATAGATAAGCTGGCACAGAAGAAAAATGCACAGGAGATGATTCGCGCGAACTCCGCTGCGGAAGCGGCGAAGATGGATCAGATGCAGAAACAGATGAAGGCGTACGATGAGCTGATGCAGGAAATCCGCAGGGTAAATATCAAGACCGCGGAGAATGTGGACAATGTGCGTGACGTGCTGACACAGTGCATGGAAAAGCTGGAAGCGCTGGAGACGGAGAGTGGGCAGGCGGAGGACGTGGAAAAGCAGCTTGCCGGAATCAGGAGTCTTTTAGAGGAGCGGCTGGCGCAGTCCGAGGAGTTCATGCACAGGGAAAACGTCAAGGTATACCGCAACGTGCAGGCGGCGTTTACCGAGGAGTTTGCCAAGCAGGCTGAACAGGAAAAAACGGCAAAGGGGCGGGGGACGCCGCTGTGGCTTTCCATTGTGATTCTGGTGGGCGTGATAGTCGATATCGCGGTCACGCTTGTTCCGCTTGCTCTTAACATGATGAATGTGAAATGGTTTTGAGGTTAAGCTAAAAAAGACCACTAAGAAAAAACGAATGTTATCCTTATGAAAATATTGAGCAGACATTATAAAAAAATGAAAATTGCATATATTAAGGTTGCGGTGTTTGCAAGCATTGCGGCAGCCTTTTTCCTACCCTGCTTTCAACCGCTTGAAAGCGAAGGGGACAACCTCTTTACGGTATATTTAAACGGGATGCCGATAGGCGTGATGGGGGATGTCGAGGAAGCGGACGAGTGTCTGATCGCGGCGAGAAAAACGCTTGCGGCAAGCAGTGACGAGATGGTGCTTGCGGAGAGTGACATAAGCTGGGAAGGGGAAGAGGTGCTTTGGGGCGCCGTAGATGACAAGAGTGTCATAACTGCGAATATGCTCGCTGCGCTGCGGGGCAGCGTGAAAGAAACCCTGAACCGTTCCTATACCGTGAAGATCAACGAGTACACGGTGAATCTGGCGAGTACGCAGGAGGTGCTTGCGCTTTTGCAGGCTTCCATCAAAAAATATGACAGCGGCAATCACTATTACGCGGATCTCGTGATGGACTCCGACAGAGAGCTTAACGTGCTGACGACGCAGATATATTCGGCAAAGGAGCAGAAGGAAGAAGCGGAGGAAGCGGAGGAGACGATGACCAGCGCGGGCATTAACGCGGTGCTGGATGATATTTTCGCGGATATCGAGCCGGCTTCGGAGAAAGAGTTTTCCGATTATGAGCTGGGGCTTCTGGATCTGAACTTCGGTGACACGGTGGAAGTGGTGGAGTCCTATCTGCTGGATGATGAGTTGACACCGCTTGAGCAGGCAATCGACGAAGTGACGAAGGATCAGGAAAAGGAACAGATTTATGAGGTGGTGGCAGGGGACACGCTCTCCCAGATTGCCGAAAAAAATGAGATACCTTTGGCTGAGCTGATTGCCATGAACGAGACGATAGAGGATGAAAACTCTATGATCCGCGTGGGCGACGAGCTGATCGTGACCGTGCCGGAGCCGGAGCTTTCCGTAGAGCGCACGGAGCAGATGTACTATGAAGAGGATTACGAGGCGGACGTTATCTATGTAGATAACGACGACTGGTATACGAACCAGACGCAGACGCTGCAGGAGCCTTCTGCGGGTCACCGCAAGGTGGTGGCGGATGTGTCCTATCGCAACAAGGAGGAGGTTTCCCGGGAAATTCTGAAGGAGGAAATCACTTATGCGGCTGTGCCTAAAATTGTGGAGCGCGGCACGAAGATTCCGCCCACTTATCTGAAGCCCATTTCGGGTGGAAGGTTTACTTCCGGATTCGGCAGGCGGAAAGCGCCGACAAGAGGGGCGAGCACCTACCATAAGGGGATAGACTGGGCGACACCGGTAGGCACGGCAGTCATGGCTTCCTGTACGGGAACCGTTGCAAAGGCAGGCTGGGGACGCGGCTACGGCTATGTGGTCTATATTAACCATGCGGACGGCAGGCAGACCCGTTACGGGCATTTGAGCAAGGTGCTGGTAAAACAGGGACAGACGGTGAGTCAGGGACAGAAGATTGCCCTGAGCGGAAATACGGGCGTAAGTACGGGACCGCATATTCACTTTGAAATCCTCATAAACGGGACGCAGGTGAACCCGTTTGACTATCTGAATTAATAGTTCAGCCATGCATTGCGAATGGTGCGTGCTGAACAGCGGGGGTTTACAAACCTCCAAAATCTGGTATACTGTATTTTAATGTTTGAGTTTTTTCGATGAAGAAAGGCAAGTAAACATAGATGGAACAATATGCGATTAAAGGTGGGAATCCGTTAGTCGGCGAGGTGGAGATCAGCGGTGCGAAAAATGCGGCGCTGGCGATTCTTGCGGCTGCCATTATGACGGACGAAACCGTATTGATAGAGAATGTGCCTGACGTCAGAGACACCAATGTCATGATGCAGGCTATGGAAAGCATTGGCGTAGTGATTAACCGCATAGACAGACATACGGTAAAAATCAATGCTTCACAGGTTAACGCTCTTGTGATTGAGGGCGACTATATTAAAAAAATCAGAGCATCCTATTATCTGTTAGGTTCTCTGCTTGGCAAATACAGCAAGGCGGAGGTGGTTCTGCCGGGCGGCTGTAATATCGGGCTGCGCCCCATCGACCAGCATATCAAGGGCTTTCGTGCGCTTGGCGCCACGGTCGGAATCGGCTACGGACGCATCAGTGCGGAGGCGCCAAAGCTGAAAGGAAACCATATCTACATGGATGTGGTGACTGTGGGCGCGACTATGAATGTGATGATGGCGGCAGTCATGGCGGAGGGAACTACCGTGATTGAGAACGCGGCGAAGGAACCTCATGTCGTTGATTTGGCGAACTTTTTGAACAGTATGGGTGCGAATATCAAAGGCGCAGGTACGGATGTGATTCGTATTAAGGGCGTGGCGAAGCTGCATGGGACGGAGTATGGCATTATTCCCGACCAGATTGAGGCGGGCACGTTTATGTTCGCGGCGGCGGTGACGAAGGGCGATGTGACGGTGAAGAATGTGATCCCGAAGCATTTGGAGTCCATCAGCGCGAAGCTTTTGGAGATTGGCTGTGAGATTGAGGAGTCCGACGACGCCGTGCGTGTGGTGGCGGCGAAGCCCTTGGGACACACCCATGTAAAGACGCTGCCTTACCCCGGATTTCCCACGGATATGCAGCCGCAGATTACGGTGGCATTGGGACTTTCCGCCGGCACCAGCATTGTGACGGAGAGTATTTTTGAGAATCGGTTTAAATATGTGGACGAGCTGACCTGCATGGGCGCGAACATCAAGGTGGAGAGCAATACCGCAATCATTGACGGCGTGTCCAAATATACCGGAGCGCATATTACCGCGCCGGATTTGCGGGCGGGTGCGGCGCTTGTGATTGCGGCGTTGGCGGCGGATGGTATCAGTACGGTGGACGACATTAAATATATTCAGCGTGGTTATGAGGACTTCCATTTAAAGCTGCAGCGTCTGGGAGCGCAGATTGATTTGGTGACCACGGACAGGGAGCTGCAGAAGTTCAAATTAAAGGTCGGCTGACCGGAAACCGGCTGGCGGGTGCGCATCGTCCCGGCTCGTAAAAAAGTTGGCATCTGGGGCTTGACAGAGCCGCTATGCTGGTGTATCTTTGTTTTAGATAAATTTCATATTGTAATATCTTTCTCTTATTCAGAGTGGTGGAGATACATAGGATCGATGAAGCCACGGCAACCCCTGTCAAGGAAGGTGCCAACCTGAGCGAAGCTGTTAGCGCAGCATGATCGAACAATAAGAGGATTTGGTGGTTGTATGTCGAGTCCCCTTATTTCGAAGAGAAATAAGAGGGCTTTTCTTATTATATTTAAAAATATAAAACAAAAAAAGGAGAGGAAAAATGGAGAAAAGATTATTTACATCCGAGTCTGTAACTGAGGGGCATCCCGACAAAGTCTGCGATGCGATTTCTGACGCGATCTTAGACGCCTGCATGGAAAAGGATCCCATGAGCCGTGTGGCTTGTGAGACGGCGGTCTGCACCGGCTTCGTGCTGGTGACCGGTGAGATTACCACTAATGCGTATGTAGATATGCAGAAAATCGTGCGAGATACCGTGAAGGAAATCGGTTATACCAAGTCCGAGTATGGTTTTGACGGCAACACCTGCGCGGTGTTTGTAGCGATTGACGAGCAGTCGGCGGATATTGCGATGGGCGTGGACAAGGCTCTGGAAGCGAAAAAGGGCGAGCAAACGGACGATTTGGACACGGGCGCGGGCGATCAGGGCATGATGTTCGGCTATGCGACCAACGAGACGGAGGAGTACATGCCTTATCCGATTTCACTGGCACATAAGCTGGCAAAGAAGCTGACGGAAGTCCGTAAGGACGGCATTCTCAAGTATTTAAGACCCGACGGCAAGAGTCAGGTTTCCGTGGAGTACGACGAGGCGGGTAAGCCGGTTCGCCTGGAAGCGGTCGTGCTGTCTACCCAGCATGACGATGACGTGACGCAGGAGCAGATTCACGAGGATATCAAAAAGTATGTGTTTGACCCCGTTCTGCCGAAGGAGCTGATTGACGATAAGACCAAGTTTTTCATCAATCCTACGGGACGTTTCGTAATCGGCGGTCCTCACGGCGACGCGGGACTGACGGGACGTAAGATTATTGTGGACACCTACGGCGGATATGCACGTCACGGCGGCGGCGCATTTTCCGGCAAGGACTGCACGAAGGTGGACCGCTCCGCAGCTTACGCGGCGCGCTATGTGGCGAAGAACATTGTGGCGGCGGGCATTGCGGACAAGTGCGAGATTCAGCTTTCTTACGCCATCGGTGTGGCACAGCCTACTTCTATTATGGTAGATACCTTCGGTACGGGTAAGGTTGCGGATGAAAAACTCGTGGAAATTGTGCGCGAGAATTTTGACTTGAGACCCGCGGGCATCATCAAGATGCTTGACCTTCGCCGTCCGATTTACAAGCAGACCGCGGCATACGGACATTTCGGCAGAAACGACTTGGATTTGCCATGGGAGAAGCTTGACAAGGTGGATGCGCTTAAGAAATATTTATAATCAGGTGACGTGCGCTCCGGGGGAGAATCCTCCGGGGCGTTTTCGTATGTTACTAATTGACCAAATTATGGATTCCATGTAAAATATTGTAATAGAAATGGCGATATAAATATAGAAGTGTGTGTATTATGAAAACGGTCTGCGTTTCAAGTGTGAGAACTGGAGGCGGTGAATATGTACGGAAATCGAAAAAAGGCAGCGGCATTGGGCCTGGCAGTGGCACTCGGGTGTATGATGCCCATGAGCACGATGCTGGCGGCGGAGGATGACGCGGAGAATGCGGTAAGCTCTGTCTCGGATAATGATGTGCTTTATGAGGAAGAGAATGTCAGCATCTTTGCGGCAGAGGAAATAGAGCCGGCAGCGGAGATAAAAGAGGCGGAGACTTCACAGGAACAGAATGCGCCGGAGATTACCATTACAAGGGATGGAAACAACAGCACCTGTAGTCTGGGCGGTAAGATTACCTTTGAATATGTCAATCATTGGGGACCGCGATTGGAGATATCCGTAAGCCAGAGTGGACAGGCGGTTTCTGTTTTTTGGTATAAGGAAAATGTGACGGACTTGGAAGCAGAAGCGAAAACGGAAGAACAGATGGATTCTTTGGGCTGGACAGAGCAACAGTCCGCGTCCGAAAGTATTCTTCTCTCGCAGGATGGGGCTTATGTCGTATATGTAAAAGTGGAAGCGGAAGGACAGAAATATTACGCGCGTTCCAGCGGAATCGTGGCAGACACACAGAAACCTGTGATAAAGGGCGTCGAGTCCGGAAAGACCTATCCGGAGGGTACGCTGTTTCAGGTGGAGGATGCCAACCTTGATTATGTGCTGGTGAATGAGCAGCCGGCAGCGCCTGAAAACGGGAATTATAAGGTGGCGGCAAACGGCACGTCCTGCATGATTCGGGCAAGGGACAAGGCGGGTAACGAGGAGACTTGCAGCGTTACCGTATTCGGCAGTGAGACGCCGGGACCGGAAACACCGGATGACAGTAATGTCATTTTGGAGAGCGGTGAATATGCGCTGAAAGCGGGTGTGAAATATCATCTGGGAGCAGGAAGCTGGAAAGTCGGCGGCGACAAGTCGGTTTATCAGGGTGGCATTGATTTTTATGTAACGGCGGACGGCAGTTATCAATTTACGAAATAGGGGCGTGTCGGATCATGAAAAAACTGATAGCAAATAAAAAACTTATCATTTGTGCCTGCGCTGCGGTGGCTGTGACCGTTGCGGCGGTCATTGCATTGTTGGCGAATAAAGAAGAGACATTCCGCTCCATCATGGTCTATGATGTGGAAGGAAACGCCGTGATTGCGCGGGAGAACGTGGGAGAAATGAACGCGGCGGAGAATTTATATCTGGAATCGGGCGACCGTGTGAGCGTTGCGGCAGCTTCCCGTATGCGCATGAAGCTGGATGACGATAAGTACGTGATGGCGGAAGAGAATACGATTTTTTCCGTGCAGGTGGAGGGGACGGATGCGGATTCCCGAACGATGATTGCGCTGGAGCAGGGCGCAATTACCAATGAGATACAGAATCCTCTGAGCGAAGGCTCCCGGTTTGAAACCTCCACGCCCAATTCCGTGATGGCGGTTCGCGGAACCGTTTATCGTGTGGAATTATATGCGGATGAGAACGGGGGACAGAACACAAAGCTGTGCTGCTTTCAGGGGAAAGTCGGCGTGAAACCCGTGCTTCCGGACGGTACTTACGGAGAGGAGATATTGGTGCCGGCAGGCAGCGAATTGATTGTATATCAGGACGGAACGACGAGCGATATTCAGGATATTGCGTATGAGGAGCTTCCCCTGCAGGCGGTCGCAAATCTGCTTGACATGATGGAGAACGGTCAGGAGCTGACGGGTGTTTCTCAGGAAACTTTGGCGCAGCTTTCTTCAGAGACGGAGAAAGTAAGCAAGACTTCGGAGAGCGAAGCGAAACAGCCGCAGCAGAATGAGCCTGCGCAGGAAGAAGCGACGGAAGAGGAGTCTGACGAAACGGTCGGGCAGACGGATGCGCAGATACATACAAAGAGGGAGACGGTGAAAAATACGCCGGCAAAACGGAGCGGAGAGAAGCAGAATGTGCCGACGCCTGAACCGTCGGCGGGACAGCCCGTGCCCAAGCCGCAGGCTCCGGTGATCAAGCCGACAAAGCCGGCGGACAACGGTAGTATCGATAATGGGAACACAGAGGGAGAAGGTTCTCAGAACGAAAATGAAAATGCTTCTGACGAAGAGAAATCGGATGATGATAAGAAGGATAAGAAGAAACCTTCCAAACCGAAGACTTACACGGTGACCTTCGAGTATCAGGGTCAGGTATTTGCGACGCAGCGCGTAAAGCAGGGAGAGAAGGCGGCGGCGCCCGTACTGGTTCCGGCGACAAGCGGCGCTTGGGATTTTGATTTTGAGACGAAAATTCAGGCGAATACGACGATAACATGGAAGGCGCAATAATTTCCGGAGAAAAAACGGACACAAGAGGAACGACAGACAAAAATGGAGAAATATGTTAACACAAGGAAAACGGCGGCGGTTACTGCCGCCGTTATTCTGATTTCGTTCGCTTTTTTGTATTTTGGCGCGGCAAATTTTGTGGATATTGGCATATCCGACAAGCTGAACCAGCGGGAGAGCGTCACCAACAAAAAAATTTATATCATAGGAATCGACGACAAGACGCTGGAGCAGTACGGTCCCGTCAACACATGGAGCAGGGAGATACCGGCAAAACTGGTGTCCCTGTTAAACGGGGAAGGGGACGGGCGTCCGGCAGTCATCGGCTTCGATGTGATTTACAGTGAAGATGCCGGGCGGCAGGCGGATGATGCCTTTGCCGATGTGTGCAGGGAAGCGGGAAATGTCGTCGTCGCCATGAGCTTTTCTTTTAAGGAGCAGCCCGAGCAGGGGGCGGATGGAAAAATCGTCTATAATCCCTATCATGTGGATTATGTGATCGAACCGTATGACAGTTTAAAGAATGCGGTTATGTGCGGGTTTGCCAATACCTTTGTGGATACGGACGGCTATGTGCGTCAGGCGATGGCATATCTGGATCATGAAGGGGTCAGGGAGTACAGTCTCTCCTCGCAGGTCTATCAAAGGTATCAGGAAAGCAGGGGAGAAGAGGCGGTGTTTCCTGCCGTTTACGGAAGAAATAACCGCTTTTATTTCACCTATTCGGGCAGACCGGGCGGTTACAGTGTCGTCTCTATGGCGGATGTGCTGGACGGTACGGTGAATCCGGCAATTTTTCAGGATGCGGTGGTGCTGGTGGGCGCGTATGCTGTGGGTATGCAGGATTCCTATATGCCCGCCATTGCCCACAACAGTCAGATGTACGGGGTGGAAATACACGCCAATATCATAGAGGCTTTGTTGGAGGGGAAGACCCAGCTTCCGATACAGCCTTTTGTCTATGCGCTGGCGGCGGCGCTTCTGTGCGGTGCATTCTATGTTTTCGGCGAAAAAGTGAGGATGCTGTACGATACGATTGTACTGGCGGTATTGATGATTCTCGACCTTGTCTTTGTAAAAGTCATGTATGGGAAAGGGTGGATTGTTCCGAGTATTCTTCTGCCGCTTTGTCTGTTGGTCATTTATCTGGTACTGATGGTGCGCGGGTATCTGGCGGAGATTATGAGAAGGCGTCGCGTGGTCGGCGTGTTTAAACAGTATGTGGCGCCGCAGGTGGTGGATAAAATCAGCAGGGACAAGGATTTTGAGTTAGTGATTGGCGGAGAAAACCGTCATATTGCGGTGTTGTTTGTGGATATTCGGGGCTTTACGACCATGTCGGAAAGTTTAAAGCCGGAGGAAGTGGTGGAGATTTTGAATGAGTATCTGGGACTCACCACAAAGGCGATTTTCGACAACGGCGGGACGTTAGACAAGTTCGTAGGAGACGCGACCATGGCGGTCTTTAACGCGCCGTTTGATTTGGACGATTATATTTTCCGTGCCGTTGCCACCGCATGGGACATGCAGGCGGGTGCGGAAGCGATTGCGGAGAAGTTCCGGGAAAGATATGGAAAAAGCGTATCCTTCGGAATCGGTGTGAACTGCGGCAATGCTGTTGTGGGAAATATCGGCTGTGATTTCCGAATGGACTATACCGCCATCGGTGATACGGTCAATACAGCGGCAAGGTTGGAGAGCAATGCGAAACCTGGACAGATTTTGATAAGTAAGGATGTTTATGAAGCGGTAAAGGAACGAGTGGCGGTAACGCCGATTGGAGAGATTCCCCTGAAGGGAAAGAGCAACGGCGTTTTTGTCTACCAGATAGACAGTGTCAGGAGGGAGAGCCTGCAGAATGAGTAAACTATATTTGGTTCCCGACAGGAAAGATATGGAGCGGATGTGTGCGCTGGCGGCGGAGTACGGATGCGCGTTTGAATACAATGATTTTTATTTGCCAAGGGTTATGGACAATCCCGAAGCGCAGGCAGAAATCATTGCGGATTATCAAAAGCACAGGAGCGGATTTGACGGCGATACCATGCACGGCGCATTCCTTGACGTGACGATTCACAGCGACGACCCCTTAATCCGGGACGCGTCCATGCTGCGGGTGCGTCAGTCTATGGAAATGGCGAAGGACATGGGACTAAAGGGCGCTGTGTTCCACACGGGACGCCTTGCCGGTTTTCGGGCGGATGGTTATCTGAAAAACTGGCGGGACAGAAACGCAGCGTTTTTTGCGGAGCTTGCGGACAAATATCCGGGGCAGCAGATTTACATGGAGAACATGTTCGATGAAGCGCCGGACATTCTGGCGGGGCTGGCGGAGAGGATGCGGGATGTCAAAAATTTCGGCGTTTGTCTTGACTATGCCCATGCCATGCTTTTTTCCAAATGTTCGGGGCGGGAGTGGATGGAGGCGCTGGCGCCCTATATTCGTCATATCCATATCAATGACAATGATCTGCATAACGATCTGCATCAGGCGGTGGGCGCCGGAATGCTGGACTGGCAGGAATTTGACAATCTAATCAGACAGTACCGGATAGAGGCGTCGGTGCTTGTGGAGGTAAGCGGTTACGAGGCGCAGAAGGAATCGCTGCAGTACATGAAACATTACGGAATCTATCCGATGGAAAGGGAGAGGGAAGACTAAAATGCATGTGCAATACGAGGATTTTGAAAAGATAATGGATATCGGCATACGCCTTTCCACGGAAAGAGATAGGAACCGTCTGCTCATGACCATTCTGGATAAGGGGATGGAGATTACAAACTGTGATGCGAGCACGCTGTATCTGTATGAAAACGACGAGCTGCATTTTAAGTTTATGAAAACGCTTTCCAAAGGCATCAGCCGGGGGTTGGACGGGGAGACCATCGACCTGCCGCCCGTGCCGATGAAAGAGGAAAATGTGTGCTCTTATGCGGCGATTCATCGTGAGGTCGTAAATATTTCCAACGTGTATGCCAGCAGCCGGTTTGATTTCTCAGGACCCAGACAGTATGACGGTATGACTGGATACCGCACACAGTCACAGCTAGTCGTGCCTTTGGCGAATAACGAGAATGAATTGATTGGCGTGTTGCAGTTAATCAACGCTATGGATGAGGACGGCAGTGTCATCGCATTTAATGAAGCGTATGAAATCATTATCCGCGCGCTGGGCGCCATTGCCGCGATAGAGTTGACGAATCTTTCTTATGTGGAAGCGCTAAAGACGCAGATTTACTCCTTCGTGGAAGCGCTTACGACGGCGCTGGAGGAGCGGACGCCTTACAACGCCCTGCATACAAGGAACGTAGAAAAATACGCGAGTCTGCTGGCGGACTACATCACGGAATTACATAGAGAGGGAAAGTGTGAAAAGAGCTTTGACGGCGCGAGGAAAGAGCAGCTTATGCTGGCGGCGCTCATTCATGATATCGGAAAGATGGTCGTGCCTTTAAGCATTATGAATAAGGCGACCAGACTGGATAAGCGGCTGGAAAAGGTGGACGATCGGTTTGCGCTGCTTAAGGCATTGTATGAGATTGATATGCTGCGGGGAAGGATAAGCAGGGAAAAATATGAGACCGTCGAAAAGGAGCTGGCGTCTGCGCTTGCCTTTATTCATGAGATGGATGTAGTCGCTTATGTGAATGACGAAAACTGCGAGCGTATCAGAAGTCTTGCCGAAAAGCGGCATGTCAGCGAGGACGGCACGGTTCTTCCGTATCTGACGGACAAAGAAGCGGAATGCCTGTGTATTCGCAGCGGCACGCTGACGGTTCAGGAGCGCAGGGAGATGGAGAATCACGTGGTCATGACGTCCAAGATTTTGGAAAAGGTGCAGTTTTATAAAGGCTTTTCCATGGTGCCCAAGTGGGTGGGCGCCCATCATGAATATCTGGACGGCAGCGGCTATCCGAAGGGACTGAAGGGCGATGAGCTCGACCTGGAGACAAGGCTTTTGACGGTGGTGGATATCTACGACGCACTGGTGGCGACGGACAGACCTTATAAGCAGCCAATCTCGCGGGAAAAGGCGATTCAGATACTGAAGGATATGGCAAACAAGGGGAAAGTGGACCTGCAGCTTGTGGAGTGGCTGGATGAAGCGCTTGAGAAGGAGAAGCAATGAACCCATATAAAATCCTCCTTGTGGAGGACGACGCTGAAATCGGCGAAATGTTAAAAACCTATCTGGAGACGGAAAATTATGAGGTGGCGTGCGCCCTTGATGGACAGCACGCCTGCGCTATGTTTGACGAGGGCTCTTTTGACCTTGTTCTTCTGGACCTGATGATTCCGAAGGTAAGCGGCATGGGTGTGATGCAGCATATCCGGGCAGGCAGTTTTGTGCCGATCATCATTCTCTCGGCGAAGGATTCGGAGAGCGATAAGACGCTGGGACTTGGTCTGGGGGCGGACGATTATATCACCAAGCCTTTCTCTGTGGTGGAGGTGCTGGCACGGATTAAGGCGGCGCTTCGCAGGACGATGCAGTATGACGGTGCAGCCGCCGGGACAATGACAGAGCCTTCCGTCCTTACGGCGGGGGAGCTTGCGATGAACCTGTCTGATTACACGGTGCGCAAGGGAGCACAAACCATTGAGCTGACGGCGAAGGAGTTTGAGATTTTGAAGCTCCTCATGCAGAATCCGAAAAAGGTATATACGAAGGAGCAGCTCTATTCCCTCGTGTGGAAGGATGCCTATTGTGGGGACGAGAATGCCGTGAACGTGCATATCAGCAGACTGCGGAATAAAATCGAGGAGGACCCGCGAAATCCCAGGTATGTGCTGACGGTGTGGGGAATCGGATATAAATTAGGAGACGGGTAATGTTTGAGAAAAAGGTGCAAAGAGAAATTCGTGAACTCCATCAGCAGTTGAAAAAGATACTGGATGAGGACAGAGGCGAGCGGGTGATGGTTTTCACAGACAATAAAGAAATGATGGAGCTGGCGGCGCAGCTCAACCGGCTTTTGGAAGAGAAAGCGAAGACAGAGGCGGATTTTCGGCGTTCTGAGATAGCTTCCCGCAAAATGCTGTCCAATATTTCCCATGATTTAAAGACGCCCCTGACCGTAATACGGGGCTATCTGGAAATTATGCGGACCAAGGAAGAGGCGGCCTTGGAGGGACAGGCGGATTTGCAAATGGCGGCTGAACCGGAGGGGCAGGCGAACCTGCAAATGCTTGAAAAGGCGGAACAGAAGGCGGGAGCGATGATGGAGCTGATTGACAGCTTCTTTTCTTTGGCAAAAATTGAGGCGGGCGATATGGATATCACGCTTTCGGCTCTGGATGTGTGTGAGGTTTGTCGGGAGAGTATTCTTGATTTTTATGAGATGCTGACGGACGCGGATTTTCAGGTGGAAGTCGGGCTGCCGGAGACGCCGGTTTCTGTGCAGGGAAACCGTGAGGCTTTGCAGCGTATTCTCTCCAATCTCATCTCCAACGTGATTCGTTACGGCTCGGAAGGGAAATATCTGGGAATTTTCCTGCGGACGGACGGGCAGTCGGCGTATATCGACGTGGTTGATAAGGGAAAGGGAATTGACAGCGTTTTTGCGGACAGCGTGTTTGAGCGGCTTTTTACTATGGAGGATTCCCGCAGCCGGAGCGTGCAGGGCAACGGGCTGGGGCTGACGATTGCGAAAAGGCTGGCGGAGCGGATGGACGGGGAGCTGAAGCTTAAGAGTGAGCCGCATGTGAGGACGATATTTACGGTTACGCTAAAACGGGCAGGGTAAAATTGTGAGAACTGACAAATGTGTCGGTACGTTTTGATGTGGATAAAGAGTGTTCCGAAAGAAATTTGTAAGAATTAGGTAAGAGTTTTGAAAATTGCAGCCGTTACAATGGATTTTAAAAGAAAGGAGGCAGCGATATGTCTTATATTTTACAAACCAGCCGCCTTAGCAAAACCATTGGCGGTAAAGAACTGGTAAGAGACGTGGAGCTCCACGTGAAAAAGGGGGAAATTTACGGCTTTCTGGGACCGAACGGCGCGGGCAAGACGACGGTTATGAAAATGATACTGAACCTCTGGAAACCGACTATGGGTACGGTTGAGCTTTTCGGAAAGCCGCTTACGCCGCAATCCTACGAGGTGCTTAGACGGATGGGAAGCATCATCGAATTTCCCACGTTTTACGAGCATATGACGGGGGAAGAAAATCTGCGGATGCATTGTGAATACATGGGATATTATCAGCACGGAAGTGTGGAAAAGGCGCTTACTATGCTGGATTTGTCGGCGGCGGCGAAAACTCCCGTAAAGAATTATTCGCTCGGTATGAAGGGGCGTCTGGGGATAGCAAGGGCGATTTTATGTAAACCTGAGCTGCTGATTCTTGACGAGCCGACCAACGGTCTTGACCCGGCGGGCATGAAGCAGATTCGTGAACTGCTGCGGATGCTGTGCGCGGAACAGGGGACAACGATTGTGATATCTTCCCATATTCTTTCGGAGATAGAGAGCGTGGCGGATACGATAGGCATTATTCACCGGGGCAGGATGAAAAAGGAAATCGGTCTGAAAAAAATCGAGGACATGAGCCTCGCCTATATCGAGCTTTCCGTGCAGAATCCGGAGCGGGCGGCATATGTGCTTGCCGATAAGCTGGGACTCACCAACTTTAAGGTGATGGAAGGCGGGCTGTTCCGCATTTATGACGGACGTGTCACAACGGAGGAGATTGCGAAGGCGCTGGCGCTTCATGAGGTGGCTGTGGTTTCGCTTGGAAGAAAGGCGGAGACGTTGGAGGATTATTTCCTGAAATTGACCACAGAGTGAGAAACGCGAAAAGAAATTCTAAACTTGAAATCACACAAGGCAGAACTGAACTGGAAACAAATTGATAATTATTGCACCAACAGCATTACTCGTTTAGATGTATTTGTTTTATGCAAACTTTGTACTGTTTTAGAGTGTGGCATAGAAGATTTGCTTGTATTTTATCCGCCCGAAAAGCAGTAGTTCTTGCTGGAGTTGGGAACATGGTTTCCCTATGAATAATAAGGAAGAACACGAAATTATGATCACGTTTACCAAACTATTCAAAACCTTAAAAGAAAACGGCATAAGTCAATACAGCTTATATCATAACTACGGTATCAGCCGGGCGCAGATTCAGCGGTTAAAGGAAAACCAATCTGTTACAACACATACATTAGATATGCTTCTAAATATCTTGGGTGAAGGTTACACACTTGACGATATAGCAGAATTTACCCCCGACACAAAAGAGAAAGGATAACCTATTCGGTATCCTTCTTTTTTTGCGTCATTTTCCTGTGATGTACTACTGTGTTTTGATGGCTGCTCATATGCCGTTGTATTGCGACTCGCCTGATAATGCAAAAGTTCCTATGAAAAACGCAAGAAAAACGATGAAGTTCATATGAAAAATTGCATATTTCTTGCGACGAAACGTATAACTATGGTAAAATAAAAGACAGGCAGACGTGCAAAAGCGTTGTCCGGCGGCAGTCGTATCAAACGTTAGTGTCAGCACAGGAGGTAAAGGGAATATGGAACGGGATATTATGAAAAAGCTGGTGGCATGGAAGGATTCTCCTGACAGGAAGCCGCTTTTGCTCACCGGTGTGCGGCAGTGCGGCAAGACTTATGTGCTTAAAGAATTTGGAGACAAATATTTTGAGGATACGGCGTATTTTTCGTTTGAGGGAAATAAGGGGCTTTCCTCGGTCTTTGATTATAATCTTGACCCGGATAGGATTCTCAGGGAGCTTGGGAGCATTGTCCGGGGACAGGAAATCATTCCGGGGAGAACGCTCCTTATTTTTGATGAGATTCAGGCATGTCCGAATGCGGTTACCTCTCTGAAATACTTTTGCGAAAATAAGAGAGAACTGCATATTGCGTGCGCCGGTTCCCTGCTGGGCGTTTCAGTCAGAAGGGATGGAATCTCTTTTCCGGTGGGAAAGGTAGAACGTCTACAAATGTATCCGATGACTTTTGCTGAATTTTTGTGTGCAGATGGAGAGCAGGCGCTGTATGACGGGGCGGAGCAGCTTCCTTTGCAGTGTGAGCTGCCGGAGCTTTACAGCGTTCCGCTTATGAAAAGCCTGAAATATTATTATGTGGTTGGCGGTATGCCGGAAGTGGTAAAGAAATGGGTGGATACCCATAATTTCGAGGACGTGTCCCGCCTGCAGGATAATATTTTAGAGGATTATGCAAGCGATTTTGCCAAACATGCCCCGAAGACGGATGTGCCCAAGCTGGGGTGGATTTGGGATAGTATACCGAAACAGCTTGCTAAGGATAATAATAAATTTATCTTTTCTCATGTGAAAGAGGGAAAACGTTCCGGCGAATTGGAGGATGCGTTGGAGTGGCTGACAGATGCAGGGCTCGTTCGTCGTCTGGAAATGGTGTCAAATCCGGAGCTTCCGCTGTCTTTTTATGCGGATTCTACGTTTTTTAAGGTATATATGGCGGACGTGGGACTTCTGAGGAGGAAGGCGGGTCTGTCACATAAAACAATTCTGGAGGAATCGGAATTATATCGAAATTTTAAAGGCGCGCTGACAGAAAATTACGTGCTGAACGAGCTGCTGGCGCAAGGCATCCATCCGTATTTCTGGCGTTCGGGCAATACAGCGGAACTGGACTTTTTGTTTGAACATGAGGACAGGGTCATTCCGGTGGAGGCAAAGGCGAATATCAGCACGCGGGCTAAGAGCTATGCGCAGTTTTGTAAAAAATATGAACCGCCGCTGGGCTTTAAATTCTCCATGAAAAATGTGGGGGAGCACAGAGTTGAAAATACACACACCTATAGTATTCCGCTGTATATGATTTGGAGGCTGGGACGGTATTTGGAGGTGTAAGCAATAAAACTGATTTTTATAAGTTTATTGCATTCATGTCACGTATATCATACAATATTCGTGACATGGATGAGATTGCTTTATGGTAGGAGTCTGTTGAAAGCCCTGATTAATATTTTATCACATTGAATTCGCTACACGCGTGTAGCGAATTGAGGAGAGCGAAAAATGGCGAATACAGAATTGATGGATACAGAAGATGAACTGAAATTTTATCAGGATGTTCATGCGATATTAGATGAGGCAAAAAGTAAAATATATGAAGCAGCTAATAATATCATGACCTATGCATATTGGAATGTCGGCAAAAGGATTATTGAGCAGGAACAAAAGGGCAATAGAAAAGCAAAGTATGGCTCGTATCTTATAAAACGTCTTTCGCAAGAATTGTCCGATAAATATGGTACAGGATTCTCTGTTGCCAATATTAGAAATTGCAGACAATTATATTTGACATTTCCTAAGGAATCCTATGGTTATTCATTAATTGGAAGAATTCATTGGTCACATATTAGAATTTTGATGATTTGAAGAAACAGGAAGATGATAACCCGACGATTGGTATTATTTTCTGTACGGATAAAGATGAAACGATGGTAAAATATTCTGTTTTAAACGAAAGTGAACAGATATTTGCATCTAAATATATGACCGTATTGCCTACGGTGGAGGAATTGAGAGCGGAATTGGAACGGAATCAGTTGATATATGCGGATAAAAACAATTAATCTGTAATGGGCTACACATTGTGTAGCTAATTCGGATAAGGTATCAGGGATATGGCGCTTGCAAAGAAATTTCATGTGGAGCCCAGAAAACTTTTGAGTCATGTGTTGGAATACAGGATTGTTATAGGAAGAAACGATTGATATTTGCAGCGGATGTGGGCTTTGGTTGTGTTTGACTGATTTCATTCCAACGTCTATAATAAATGAGACGGTAAAAACAGGAATTTTTGGCAGTTACAAAGGATTTTCAGGAAGGATACCACCATGGCGTTTGCGCACTTGCATGTCCACACAGAGTTCAGTCTCTTGGACGGTTCCAACAAAATAAAAGAGTATGTGAGGTACGTGAAAGAGCTGGGGATGGACAGCGCGGCAATCACCGACCACGGCGTCATGTACGGTGCCGTTGATTTTTATAAGGCGGCGAAGGAGGCGGGGATCAACCCGGTCATCGGCTGCGAGGTTTATGTGGCGCCCCACTCCCGCTTTGACAGGGAACTGACGGGCGGCGAGGACCGCTACTACCATCTGGTGCTGCTCGCGGAGAACAATACGGGTTATGCGAATCTGGTGAAAATTGTCAGTAAGGGCTTTACGGAGGGGTACTACTACAGACCGCGTGTAGACATGGAGCTGCTGGAGCAGTACCATGAAGGACTGATTGCGCTTTCCGCGTGTCTGGCGGGGGAGGTGCCCCGTTACATCCAGAAGGGGCTTGTGGACGAGGCGAAAAAAGTCGCGCTAAAATATCAGGAGATTTTCGGGAAGGACAATTATTTTCTGGAATTGCAGGATCATGGGATTCCGGCGCAGCAGTCGGTCAATTCCGTGCTTCTTCGCATGAGCAAAGAGCTGGATATCCCCCTTGTGGCGACCAATGACGTGCACTACACTTACGCACAGGATGCCCAGCCCCATGACGTCCTTCTCTGTCTGCAGACGGGGAAGAAGGTGGCGGACGAGGACCGTCTGCGCTACGAGGGCGGTCAGTATTATGTGAAGAGCGAGGAGGAGATGAAGGGGCTTTTCCCTTATGCGTGGGAGGCTGTGGAGAATACCCAGCGGATTGCCGACCGCTGTCATGTGGAGATTGAGTTCGGGCATTACAAGGTGCCGCATTACGATGCGCCGGAGGGGTATGACTCTTGGAGTTATTTAAATAAGCTTTGTCAGGACGGGATGAAGGAGCGCTACCCGGAGGATGACGGCACGCTGCAGGAGCGTCTGCATTATGAACTTGACACGATTAAGAATATGGGCTTTGTAGACTATTTTCTGATTGTGTGGGATTATATCAATTTCTGCCGGGAGAACGGGATTGCCGTGGGACCGGGCAGAGGCTCGGCGGCGGGGAGTATTGTGTCCTACTGTTTGAAAATTACAAATATCGACCCCATTAAGTACAATTTGCTTTTCGAGCGATTTTTGAATCCGGAGCGCGTTTCCATGCCGGATATTGACGTGGACTTCTGTTTTGAGAGAAGGCAGGAAGTGATTGACTATGTGGGTCAGAAATATGGCGCCGACAGGGTTGTGCAGATTGTCACTTTCGGTACGATGGCGGCAAAGGGCGTGATTCGCGATGTGGGCAGGGTGATGGATCTGCCTTACGCCTATGTGGACCGCCTCGCGAAGATGATTCCCCTCGAGCAGAATCAGGGTGTTTCCATAGACCGCGCGCTGGAGATGAATCCGGAGTTTAAGAGTCTCTACGAGGAGGACGAGCAGGTGCACAGTCTGATTGACATGTGCAGAAGGCTGGAGGGACTGCCGAGGCACACATCCATGCACGCGGCGGGCGTGGTAATCTGCCCGGAGGCGGCGGACGAGTTTGTGCCGTTGTCCAGAGGAGCGGACGGTTCCATCACGACGCAGTTTCCGATGACTACCATCGAGGAGCTGGGACTTTTGAAAATGGATTTTCTGGGGCTTCGGACGCTGACGGTGATTCAGAACGCGGTGCGGCTTGTGGAGCAGAGCAAAGGCATTGTGATAGATATAGACAACATTGACTACGACGACAAGGCAGTGCTTGCCTCCCTCGGGACCGGGCGGACGGACGGTGTGTTCCAGCTCGAGAGCGGCGGGATGAAGAGTTTCATGAAAGAATTAAAGCCCCAGAGCCTTGAAGATGTGATTGCGGGTATCTCCCTCTACCGTCCGGGTCCGATGGACTTTATTCCCAAATATATCAAGGGCAAGAACCACCCGGAGACGGTGACCTATGACTGCCCGCAGCTTGAGCCTATCTTAGCGCCCACCTACGGCTGTATCGTGTATCAGGAGCAGGTGATGCAGATCGTGCGGGAGCTGGGCGGCTACACTATGGGGCGAAGCGACCTTGTGCGCCGCGCCATGAGTAAGAAAAAGCAGTATGTGATGGAGCAGGAGCGGAAAAACTTTACTTACGGGAATCCCGAAGAGGGTGTGCCCGGCTGTGTGGCGAACGGCATCGACGCGCAGGTGGCGGATCACATTTACGGCACCATGATGGACTTTGCCAAGTACGCCTTCAACAAGTCACACGCGGCATGTTATGCGGTGGTGGCTTACCAGACGGCCTATCTGAAATATTATCATCCCGTGGAGTTTATGGCGGCGCTGATGACTTCCGTTATTGATAATCCAAGCAAGGTGGCGGAGTATATTATGACGAGTCGAAGCATGGGCATCCAGATTCTGCCGCCGGATATCAATGTGGGAGAAAACGGCTTCTCGGTGGCGGGCGGGCAGATACGTTATGCGCTTTCCGCGATTAAGAGTGTGGGACGCCCCGTGATTGACGCGGTTGTTGCGGAGCGCGAGGCGCGGGGTCCTTATCTGAATCTGGGGGATTTTGTGACACGCGTGACAGATCGGGATATGAACAAACGTGTGGTGGAGCACTTTATCAAGGCGGGCGCCATGGACAGTCTGGGCGGTACGCGCAAGCAACTCTTAAGCGTGTACTTACAGGTGATTGACGGCATCCAGCAGAACCGCAAGAACAATCTGGCGGGGCAGCTCTCTCTCTTTGATATTGCCGGCGAGGAGGAGAAGGTGGACTATCAGGTAAGCCTTCCCGATGTGGGCGAATATTCCAAGGAGATGAAGCTGGCTTTCGAGAAGGAAGTGCTGGGCATTTACATCAGCGGACATCCGCTGGAGGAGTACCGGGAGACGTGGAAGAAGAATATTACGAACACCACGGCGGATTTTGCGCTCGATGAGGAAACGGGAGAGACCAGAGTGGCGGACGGCGCGAAGGTGACCATCGGCGGCATGATTACGGAGAAGAAGATTAAGTACACCAAGAACGAGAAGGTGATGGCTTTCCTGCAGGTGGAGGATTTGGTCGGCTCCGTGGAAGTTATCGTTTTTCCGAGGGATTATGAAAAGTACGGCAATGCGGTGATGGAGGACAGTAAGGTCTTTATCAAGGGCAGGGTATCCGTGGAGGAGGACAAGGACGCGAAGCTGGTGTGCGAGCAGATTACCACCTTTGAGCAGATGCCGAAGAAGCTTTGGATCAAGTTCCCGACAAAGGACGCTTTCGAGCAGCAGAGGGACACGCTTTTCGGTATTCTGCGGGGGGAGGAAGGGAAGGACAACGTGGTGATATACGTGGAAAATCCCAAATCCATGAATCCGCTGTCGGCGAATTGGAACGTGTCGGCGGAAGTGGCGCTGATTGAGAGGCTGGAGGCGGCGTTCGGGGAAGGGAATGTGAAAGTGGTGTAAGGAAAAATATTGAAAAACCCACTTGTATAGAGTAAAATACAAATAGATTTGAGTCGCAAAATAACAGAGCAGAAAGGTGTGGGCGGTATGGCGAAGGAGATTAAGACAATCGGTGTGCTGACGAGCGGGGGAGATGCGCCGGGTATGAATGCGGCGATTCGTGCGGTAGTCAGAAAGGGAATCTCTAACGGGGTCAAAGTGAAGGGGATTAAGAAGGGCTATCAGGGTCTTCTGAACGAAGAGATCATAGACATGGAAAAGTGGACGGTTTCGGACACGATTCAGCGGGGCGGCACGATTCTTGGTACGGCGCGCTGTCATGAGTTCCGCACGGAGGAAGGGCAGCAGAAGGGCGCGGATATCTGCCATAAGCACGGTATTGACGGGTTGGTGGTCATCGGCGGCGACGGGTCTTACCGCGGCGCGCAGGCTCTTTCGAGACATGGCATCAACACTATCGGCATACCGGGCACGATTGATTTGGATATTGCCTGCACGGAATATACCATCGGTTTCGATACGGCGATTAATACGGCAATGCAGGCGATTGATAAGGTAAGGGACACTTCATCCTCCCATGAGCGGTGCAGCATCATTGAGGTTATGGGCAGAAACGCGGGATACATCGCGCTGTGGTGCGGCATTTCCAATGGTGCGGAGGATATTCTGCTTCCGGAGAAATACGATTACAATGAACAGCAGATTATTAACAATATCATTGCCAACAGGAAAAAGGGAAAGACGCACCATCTGATCATCAACGCGGAGGGCATCGGGCACTCCACTTCCATGGCGAGACGAATCGAAGCGGCTACGGGTATTGAGACGAGAGCAACGATTCTCGGCTACATGCAGCGCGGCGGCTCACCCACCTGTAAAGACCGTTATTACGCTTCCATCATGGGCTGCTATGCGGCGGATATCCTTTGCGAAGGCAAGACGAACCGGGTGGTGGGTTACCAGCACGGTGAGTTTACGGATTTCGATATTGAAGAGGCGCTGAACATGGAGAAAGGAATTCCCGATTATCCGTACGAGATGTCGAAGATATTATGATTACCAGTGTACACAACAAATGCATCAAAGAGACCGTAGCCCTTCTTGCGAAGAAAAAAGAGCGGGATAGGCGCGGTCTTTTCGTAGTTGAGGGCGGGAAAATGTTTGGCGAAGCGCCGACGGAGCAGATTACCCGGGTGTACCTTGCGCAGAGCGCGGAGAAAGAGATGTATGCGCAGTATGGGGACAAGCTGTCCGGGCTTTCCTGTGAAATGGTGGCGGACGAGGTGTTTGCCCGCATGTCAGACACGGTAACGCCGCAGGGGATTCTCTGTCTGGTGCGGCAGCAGCATTATAATATAGAAGAGATACTGCAAAATCACAATGGGAAACAGGCGTTATTTATTATATTGGAAGAGATTCAGGACCCGGGGAATCTGGGGACGATTTTCCGGACGGCGGAAGCGGCAGGCGCGGATTGTGTGATTATGAGCAGCAGGACGGCGGATATCTATAATCCGAAGACCATCCGTTCCACCATGGGCGCGGTATACCGGGTGCCCTTTCTCTATGTGGAAAATCTTTCTTCTATTATAAAGATGTTACAGGAACAGGGGATATCCGTTTACGCGGCGCATCTGGGAGCGCAGAACTTTTATGACACATATGACTACCAAAAAAGCACAGCATTTCTGATAGGGAACGAGGCGAACGGTCTGCGGGAGGAGACGGCGGATTGTGCGGATGCGCTTGTCGGCATTCCTATGGAAGGAAGGGTGGAGTCCCTGAATGCTGCCGTGGCTTCTTCTATCCTGCTTTATGAAGCGTACAGGCAAAGGAGAAACGGTTAAATCTGGATTTAATCTACGAGTAACGGGTGTTCTTATATTTGGCAGGAAATGAGATGCGAGAATGTGAAATGCCGGAAAACACTGGAATATAGCGGCTGTTATTTTATATAAAGCCCCATGCGGAGAAAATATATCACGAAAGCGGCGCAATGCGCGGTGAAGAGAACCGGAAAGGGAGAGGAAAAATGAAAATAGGATTTATCGGACTTGGCAATATGGCGCGTGCCATCATCGGCGGTATGCTGGCACAGGGAATGGTGCCTGCAGGGGAGATTTGCGGCAGCGCGAAAACACAGACGACCCGGGATGCGGTGCGGGAGCAGTTCGGCATCGATACGAAGGCGTCCAACGCGGCAGTGGCGGAGGAGGCGCAGACTTTGATTCTGGCGGTGAAGCCTCAGTTTCTGGCGGGCGTGATTGCGGAGATTAAGGATGCGGTACAGCCGGACACACTGATTATCAGTATTGCGGCGGGTAAAACGCTGGCGTGGCTGGAGGATGCTTTCGGCAGGCGGGTGAAGCTGGTGCGCTGTATGCCGAACACGCCGGCGCTTGTGGGGGAAGGATGTACGGGCATTTGCATAAACGGCGCGGTCTCAGAAGAAGAGATGAAGTACAGCCTCCGGCTGATGGAGAGCTTCGGAAAGGCAAGTCTGGTGGAGGAGCGGCTGATGGATGCGGTGGGAGCGGTGAGCGGTTCTTCTCCGGCTTATGTGTTTCTGTTCATTGAGGCAATGGCGGATGCGGGTGTGGCGGCTGGTATGCCCCGCGCGCAGGCTTACGAGTTTGCGGCGCAGGCGGTGTATGGCAGTGCGAAGCTTTTACTGGAGACCGGGAAACACCCCGGCGAGTTAAAGGATATGGTATGTTCTCCGGGCGGCACGACCATTGAGGGCGTGCGTGTACTGGAGGAATCCGGTTTCCGCGGTGCGGTGATGGATGCGCTGCTGGCGGCGGTGGAAAAATCCAAAGCGCTGTGACTTTGGCACAGCCCCTAAAATGATTTTTTGAATGCCGCGGTCAAACGTTGACAGAAGACCCCTCGCAAATTGCGTCGGAACATCTTGTGTTTTGTAAAAAAATAGTAACAAAATATAGAGATAAGACAGGTCCAAATTGTATAAACTTGACAAAGAATAGGCGTTTTGCTAAAATTATCCATACTTAACCGAACTGTAACAATTTTGTAACAATCTTTATCTTTTTGGTTTATGGGAGAAAAGGGTTTCCTGTATGGATGAAGATGGAGGGATGTTTATGCGGAAAGAGTATAGACTTCTGCTTGCCGGTTTTGTTCTTGGTCTTTGTTTATGCGGTTTGACTCTGGATGTACATGCCACCAGCAGGAATGACTATCTGGATTCGGTCAGTGTGGGCGTGTCACAGATTGTAGACCCTACGGGAAAGGCGGCGGACGAAGACGCAATCCGGGAGCTGACAGAAGTGTCGGAAGCAAACGGCGCACAGAAAGAAACGGATTTGGTTATGGCTAACGTACAGGTGGCAATGAATGTGCGTGCGGAAGCCGACGGGGAATCCGATAAGGTGGGTCTGCTCTATAAGGACTGCGGCGGCAGGATATTGGAGAGAAAGGACGGCTGGACAAGGCTCCGGAGCGGAGATCTTGTGGGCTGGGCAAGCGACGATTATCTTCTTTTTGGTGAAGATGCGGAGACGCTGGCGAATGAGGTGGGAAACCTCATTGTACAGATTGAGACGGACACGCTCTGCGTGAGGAAAGACCCGGAAGCGGAGGCGGAAGCGGTAGGATTTATTCCCCGTGACGAGGAGTTGGAAATCATCGAGGTGCTGGATGACGACTGGATCAGTGTGGATTATGAAGGCGAGACAGGCTATGTTTCGGCGGAGTATGTGGATATTGATTTCCATATCGACGAGGGCGAGACGCTGATTGCGATTCAGAAGAGAGAAGAAGAAGAGCGGAAAGCGAAGCTCACCGCAAACAGGGGAGCCGTAGTGGTGGGCGGCGACGATACCAGACTGTTGGCGGCGTTGATTTACTGCGAGGCGGGTATCGAGACGTATAACGGGAAACTGGCGGTAGGCGCCGTGGTTATGAACCGTGTCAGAAGTGCTGCTTATCCGAATACAATATCAGGCGTTATTTTTGCATCGGGACAATTTACGCCCGCGCTCAACGGAAAGGTGGCGAGAGTGTACGGTGGTGATATCCCGGAAAGCTGCTGGGAAGCGGCAAGAGCCGCGATCAACGGCGAGACGAATGTGGGCGATGCCACACATTTCCGGCGTGCCGGCAACCACGACGGTCTGCTTATTGATAGACAAGTATTTTGGTAGTCCTTGCCACATTGGGGATAATATGAGATAATGTAATAGCCGCGAAAGAAAAACAAGCGACGCGAGGGAGGGAACATGATGGAGATACAGGTGTTAAACATGACGGTGGTCTGGCTGGTCATCCTTGTGGCGCTGGTTGTGATAGAGCTTTTGACAATGGGGCTTACCACGGTCTGGTTCGCGGGCGGCGCGCTCGTAGCTACGCTGGCTTCTCTGCTGCATCTGCCGGTTGTGTTGCAGATTATCCTGTTTCTTGTGGTTTCGGCGCTGCTCTTGTATTTTACAAGACCGATTGCGGTAAAATACTTTAACAAAGATCGGGTGCGCACGAACGCGGAAAGCCTTGTGGGGCGGCAGGCGATCGTCATCAGCGAGATTGATAATCTGCAGGGCATCGGACAGGTAAATGTGGGCGGTATGGAATGGTCCGCGCGGACGAAGACGGACGAGGAGAAACTGCCTGTAGGAGCCGTGGTGATCGTACTGGCGATAAACGGCGTGAAACTGATTGTAGAAGAAAAGAAAGTACAGTAGCTATTTGATAAATGCTTTCGGAAACGGAGAGGAAAAATGGGTGGACTTGTAGCGTTACTTGTTGTGTTGATACTGATTGTGCTGATTCTGGCATCCTGTATCAAGATTGTGCCGCAGGCGCAGGCTTTCGTAGTGGAGCGTCTGGGCGCGTACCAGCAGACGTGGTCTGTGGGACTGCATATTAAAGTGCCTTTTATAGACAAGGTGGCGAAAAGAGTGATTTTGAAGGAGCAGGTGGTGGATTTCGCGCCCCAGCCCGTGATTACGAAGGATAACGTTACCATGCGGATTGACACGGTGGTCTTTTTCCAGATTACGGACCCGAAGCTGTTTGCTTACGGCGTGGAAAATCCGATCATGGCGATTGAGAATCTGACGGCGACGACACTTCGTAATATCATCGGTGAGATGGAGCTCGACCAGACGCTGACTTCCCGAGAGGTGATTAATACGAAGATGCGCGCGTCCCTCGATATTGCCACAGACCCTTGGGGTATCAAGGTGAACCGTGTGGAGCTTAAGAATATCATTCCGCCGGCGGCGATTCAGGACGCGATGGAGAAGCAGATGAAGGCAGAGCGTGAGCGCCGTGAAGCGATTCTGCGTGCGGAAGGTGAGAAGAAATCCACGATTCTGGTAGCGGAAGGTCAGAAGGAATCCGCGATTCTGGAAGCGGAGGCGGAGAAGCAGTCCGCAATCCTGCGCGCGGAGGCGCAGAAGGAAAAGATGATTCGCGAAGCGGAAGGTGAAGCGGAAGCGATTCTCAAGGTACAGAAAGCGACGGCGGACGGTATCCGCATGATTCGTGAAGCCGGTGCGGACGAAGCGGTCTTGAAGATCAAGAGTCTGGAAGCGTTCGAGAAGGCGGCGGACGGTCAAGCGACGAAGATTATCATTCCTTCGGAAATTCAGGGCTTGGCGGGGCTGGCAGCTTCTGCGAAAGAAGTCTTTAAATAACAACGCGGTATTCTCCGCACTGATTAGAGCAATATAAAACGACAGGACGGTTCTGAGGACCCGTCCTGTTTCGACGCATTACATAAGGAGACGGTATCATGGACCTGAAGGGACGCAATTTTTTAAAGCTTCTGGATTTTACGCCGGAGGAAATTTCTTATATGCTGGATGTGGCGGCGGATTTCAAGGATAAGAAAAAGAAGGGAATTCCCGTGGACAAGCTGCGGGGGAAAAATGTGGCGCTGATTTTTGAAAAGACAAGCACCAGAACGCGCTGTGCCTTCGAGGTGGCGGCGCATGATTTGGGCATGGGAACCACGTATTTGGACCCGTCAGGCTCCCAGATTGGAAAGAAGGAGAGCATTGCGGACACGGCGCGGGTTTTGGGGCGTATGTATGAGGGAATCGAGTACCGCGGCTTCGGGCAGGAAATCGTCGAGGAGCTGGCGAAATATGCGGGCGTGCCGGTCTGGAACGGTCTGACGAACGAGTTTCATCCGACCCAGATGCTTGCGGACCTTTTGACGATACGGGAGCATTTCGGACACGTAAAGGGCATTAAGCTGACTTACATGGGGGATGCCCGCTACAATATGGGCAATTCCCTGATGGTAGTCTGCGCCAAGATGGGAATGCATTTCACGGCGTGTACCAGCAAAAAATATTTCCCGCAGGAGGCGCTTGTGCAGACCTGTCGGGAGATTGCGCAGGAAAACGGCGGATCCATCCGTCTGACGGAGGATGTGCCGGAAGGTGTGTCGGGAGCGGATGTGGTTTACACGGATGTGTGGGTGTCCATGGGCGAGCCGGAGCAGATTTGGGAAGAGAGACTGCATGACCTTGCGCCTTATCAGGTTAACGCGAAGGTAATGGCGCTTGCCGGAAAGGACGCGGTGTTCATGCATTGCCTGCCCGCGTTCCACGATCATGAGACGGGCATCGGAAAGGAAATCGGTGAAAAGTACGGGATGGCGGAGCTGGAAGTGACAAACGAGGTGTTTGAGTCGCCGCAGTCTATTGTGTTTGACGAAGCGGAGAACCGTATGCACACCATTAAGGCGGTTATGGCGGTGACGTTAGGTGGGGTATAGAAATCGCCCTGGCAGATGGATGTGTGCCGACACATGATAGCATATGTTATGAAATGGAGAAATATCCATGAAAGCAGACAAGTCCGATATATTAACATGTTTGAGAAACAGTGAGGATTATGTGTCGGGGCAGCAGCTCTGCGATCGTCTCGGTGTTTCGCGCACGGCGGTTTGGAAAGTGATCAACCAGTTGAAAGAGGAAGGGTATCAGATCGAATCGGTGCCAAGCCGCGGCTACCGTCTGGTGGAGTCTCCGGCGGATGCTTACTCCGAGAGTGAGATTGTCAGCAGGCTTCACACGAAATGGGCGGGACAGCGGCTTGTTTTTTTTGAGTCCACCGGTTCCACGAACCCCGATGCCAAAGGTTTTGCGGAGGAAGGTGCACCACACGGGACTACGGTGGTGGCGGACAGGCAGACTGCGGGCAGAGGGCGCAGGGGCAGGTCGTGGGAATCGCCCGCGGGCAAGTCTATTTATTTTACGATTGTCATACGTCCGTCCTTTGCCCCGGATAAAGCGTCCATGATTACGCTGGTGATGGCGCTTTCCGTGGCAGAAGCCATTCACGAGGTGACGGGGCTTCATACGGGAATTAAGTGGCCCAATGACATTGTGGTGAACGGGAAAAAGGTGGTCGGGATTCTGACGGAGATGAGCATGACACCGGAAATGAACGAAATCCAGTTTTTGGTGGCGGGCGTGGGTGTCAATGTAAATCAGGAGGGGGCGGAGGCGTTTCCGGAGGAGCTGCGAAAGACAGCCACTTCCCTGAAAATGGAGTCCGGACAGAGCATTGACCGGGCAAAGCTGCTGGCACGGATTTTGGAGCGGTTCGAGGAGGATTATGACGTTTTTGCGCAGGCGCTTACGCTGTCCGCATTAAAGGAACGTTATGAGACCCGGCTGGTTGGCAGAAACGCCGTCGTGCGCGTCTTAGATCCGGCGGGAGAGTACACCGGCATTTCGCGGGGCGTTACCGATACGGGAGAACTGATTGTGGAGAGGGAGACGGGGGAGACCGTTCTTGTCTATGCCGGGGAAGTGTCGGTCCGGGGGTTGTATGGCTATGTTTAGGCGGAAGGAATCATGACACGTATGTCAGAAATTAACACCGGCAAGTCATGGCGGGCGACGGAAGGAAATGTTTATGGATGAAGATAAGAGAATCGTGCTCTGCGGCGCGAACGCCTATGAGCAGAAATATTATTTTAACGAAAAATTTGATAAGATTCCGCAGTCCATCAAAGATGAGCTGCACATCATCTGCGTGTTGTTTACGGAGGAAGTGGGCGGCATCTTTACGATTGTTTTCGAGGAGGACGGCAGCATTTCTTTAGAGACGGACGCGGAGGAGGATGACCTGCTCTATGATGACATCAGCAGCGGTCTTTTAGTCGGTGAGATTCGCAGAAACAGGCAGGAGATGCTGGAGTCTTTGCAGTTGTATTATCGGGTATTTATTCTGCACGAGGCGATACCGGTTGAAGATTGAGCAGCAGCTTAGCGTTTTGGCGCCGAACCGACGCGATATAGTAGTACACGGCGCGGATGAGAAAAGGAAGCTGGATTGGGATAGAGGGCATGGGTGATTTACTGAGACCGCTTGCGATAGGCGGCGTAACTCTGGAAAATAATTTAATACTGGCTCCCATGGCAGGCGTGACGGACCTGCCATTTCGTTTGCTGTGCAGCGAGCAGGGGGCGGGGCTTGCGGGGATGGAGATGGTGAGCGCCAAGGCAATTATGTACGGCAATAAAAACACGGAAGGACTGCTTGCGATACATCCGCAGGAAGGTCCCGTTTCCCTGCAGTTGTTCGGCTCCGATCCGAAGATTGTCAGCGAGATGGCGAAGCGGATAGAGGAGCGCCCCTTTGCCGTGCTGGATATCAACATGGGCTGTCCCGTGCCGAAGATTGTGAACAATGGGGAGGGCTCGGCGTTAATGCGGGAGCCAAAGCTGGCGGGGGAGATCATTGCCGCCACGGTGAAAGCCGTGAAGAAGCCCGTCACCGTGAAAATACGCAAGGGCTTTGACGCGGATCATGTCAGTGCGGTGGAGATTGCGAAGATTGCGGAGGACGCGGGCGCGGCGGCGGTAGCGGTGCACGGCAGAACGCGGGAACAGTTTTACAGCGGGCAGGCGGACTGGGAGATCATCACGAAGGTGAAGGAAGCGGTTTCCATTCCCGTGATTGGGAACGGGGATGTGACGGATGGGGAGAGCGCGGAAAGGATGCTTGCACAGACCGGGTGCGACGGGGTGATGATCGGTCGTGCCGCCAGAGGAAATCCCTGGCTGTTTAAGCAGATTGCCGCTTATCTGAGAGACGGGCGGACGCTGCCTGCGCCGTCCATGGAAGAAAAAAAGAAAATGATTCTGCGCCATGCCGCGCTCCAACTGGAAGTTAAGGGAGAATACACTGGTGTCCGGGAAATGCGAAAACACCTGTCATGGTATACGGCGGGGCTGCCCGGTTCCGCCAGACTCAGAGGGGCTGTGAATCAGGTGGAGAGCTTTGCGGAGCTGGAAAAGCTGGTGGAATCCATGTGAATATTTGAAATATAAAAACATATACTGTGTCAGAACCAGAGACAGGCACAGGAGAAATCTGATGGAAGCAGAGAGCATTGTCTATTTTCATCCCATGCAGGACAGGTATAAAATGACCGCGGCAAAGAGACACTGGTGGGAGAGCGCAACACTTCCGGCAGCGGTTTTGCCGGCGGAGACGGCGGGCGGTTTTTTTGTGCCCGTGGACTGTCCGGTTCCGCCTTTTTCCTATAAAAAGAAACCGTGGCAGGAGGAAACTTTGCAGCAGGCAATGGAGCGCGTGCTGCACAGCGCGCCGGGTATGGCAGACGCGTATCTTCATCCACAGATAATGACGCTTGTGTCAGAAACAAACAAAACCCGCTGGGAACCGCGCCGGGAGACGGTGGAAGGGCTGGCGGCGGCTCTGCTGGCGGCTTGCGCGGCTGACTGTTTGTATCGCGGGGGCAGGGTAAATGTGCTGCTCGGCAGTCCGGAAGATACCGATTGGCAGATGGAGATGACGAGACACCTTCTGTCACCTTATCTGCCAAGAATCAACAGCCTTACCTTCTATTATGAGGAGGTGGAGGGAACGGATATCTGGGAGGAGACGGCGGAGGAACTGGAAACGTACGGATACGAATACGGACTTGTGCCCGCCATGAAGCCTTATCTGGCTTCGGAAGAAGGGCTTCGCTGCGGCAGGGAAAAATGCGGCGGGGTGATTCTGGACTATGCGGACACGCCCAGGCATCCCCGGGTGGAGCGGGAGGGTCAGACGGTCTATGCGGATTTGACTTCCCATCCGGAAAAGGAGCTAAGCTGTGCCAGAAAAAACGGGCGCCTGCTCTATAGTTCACCCCTCAAATATCTTGACACTGTAGTGAAAAATGAGTATTATAGAAAAATATGAAAAGCGTCAGAAAGGAAGATTTTTTACCATGCATGAGAAAAAGAACATTTTAACTTATGAAGGCTTGCGCAAGTACGAGGATGAGTTACATGATTTAAAAGTCGTAAAGCGTAAGGAAGTGGCTCAGAAAATCAAGGAGGCAAGAGAGCAGGGCGACCTCTCCGAGAACGCCGAGTACGATGCGGCGAAAGATGAGCAGCGTGATATTGAGGCGAGGATTGAGGAATTGGAAAAAATCCTGAAAAATGCCGAGGTTGTGGTGGAGGACGAGGTTGACCTCGACAAGATTAACATCGGCTGTCAGGTGAAGATACTGGATGTGGAGTTCAATGAGGAGCTGGAATATAAGATTGTAGGCTCCACCGAGGCAAACAGCTTAAAGGGGAAGATTTCCAACGAGTCCCCCGTGGGCAAGGCGCTGATTGGCAGCAAGGTTGGCGAGACGGTAGAGGTGGAGACGCAGGCGGGCGTGATTAAGTACAAGGTTTTGGAGATCCAACGGTCTAACTGAACGCAAAGAACGCGTCCAGTCAGACATATATGCGCACGATTATGAGAAAGGACAGCAGTATGGCGGATACACAGAATAAACAGCAGGAACAGGATATTAACCAGCTTTTGAAGGTGCGTCGGGAGAAGCTTGCGGCATTGCAGGAAGCAGGCAGGGATCCGTTTCAGATGACTAAATATGACGTAACCCATCACAGTCAGGAAATCAAGGATGCTTTTGACGCGCTGGAAGGCAAAACCGTTTCTATTGCGGGGCGTGTCATGAGCAAGCGCGTGATGGGCAAGGCGTCTTTTTGTAATGTGCAGGATCTGCAGGGGGATATGCAGGTTTATGTGGCGAGGGACAGCGTGGGCGAGGAGCCTTACGCCGATTTCAAAAAATATGACGTGGGTGACATCGTAGGCGTCGAGGGCGAGGTCTTTAAGACCAAAACCGGCGAGATTTCCGTTCATGCATCGAAAGTGACACTGCTGTCAAAAAGTTTGCAGATTCTTCCCGAGAAATATCACGGTCTGGTGAATACGGATATCCGTTACCGGCAGAGATATACGGATTTGATCATGAATGCGGACGTCAAAAAGACGTTCGTTATGCGCTCCCAAATCATCAGTGCCATCAGGCGGTATCTGGACGGACAGGGATTTTTGGAGGTGGAGACGCCCATGCTCGTGTCCAATGCGGGCGGCGCGGCGGCAAGACCGTTCGAGACCCATTACAATGCGCTTGACGAGGATGTGAAGCTGCGCATTTCTCTGGAATTATATTTGAAAAGGCTGATTGTAGGCGGCATGGAGCGCGTCTATGAGATTGGGCGCGTGTTCCGCAACGAAGGACTGGACGCCAGACATAATCCCGAGTTTACCTTGATGGAGCTGTATCAGGCTTACACCGATTACAACGGGATGATGGATTTGACGGAAAATATGTTCCGCCATGTGGCGAAAGAGGTCTGCGGCACGACCACCGTGCCTTATGGGGATGTGGAAATCGATTTGGGCAAGCCTTTTGAGCGGATTACCATGGTGGAAGCCGTGAAGAAATATACGGGTGTGGATTTTGACGAAGTGCCCGACACGGCGGCTGCGAAGAAGATTGCGGACGAGAAGGGCATACACTACGAGGAGCGCCATACGAAGGGCGATATCATCAATCTCTTTTTTGAGGAGTTTGTGGAGGAGCATCTGGTGCAGCCCACCTTCGTCATGGATCATCCCGTGGAGATTTCGCCCCTCACCAAGAGAAAGCCGGACAAGCCGGACTACGTGGAGCGTTTCGAGCTGTTTATCACGGCGCGGGAAATGTGCAACGCCTATTCCGAGTTAAACGACCCAATCGACCAGCGGGAGCGGTTTAAAGCGCAGGAGGCGGCGCTCGCGGCGGGCGACGAGGAAGCCAACACAACGGACGAAGACTTTATGAACGCGCTGGAGATTGGTATGCCTCCCACGGGCGGCATCGGGTACGGCATTGACAGGCTGGTGATGTTACTCACCAATTCCCCTGCGATTCGTGACGTGCTGTTGTTCCCGACGATGAAGAGCCTGGATAAAAAGCCTTCCGACACGGCAAAGTCCGCGAAAAAGCCTACGGGCGGCGAGGCGAAGAAGAGCAGTGTGACGCGCGAACAGGCACTGGAACTTTTGAAAAAATACAACAAGGAGCCGTTCCATATTCAGCACGCGCTGACGGTGGAAGGCGTGATGCGCTGGTACGCGAAAGAGCTTGGTTATGAGGCGGAAGAAGAGTTCTGGGGCATCACCGGACTTTTGCATGATATCGATTTTGAGCTTTATCCTGATGAGCACTGCAAGAAAGCGCCGGAGCTTCTGCGCGAGGGCGGCGTGAGCGAGGATATGATTTACGCGGTCTGCTCTCACGGCTACGGGCTTTGCAGTGAGGAAGAGCCAAAACTTGAAATGGAGAAAGTGTTGTTCGCGGCGGATGAACTGACGGGATTGATTTGGTCGTGTGCGCTGATGCGTCCTTCTAAGAGCACGATGGACATGGAAGTCAAGAGCCTGAAAAAGAAGTTTAAGGACAAGAAGTTCGCGGCGGGCTGTTCCAGAGAGGTAATCGCGCAAGGCGCGGAAATGCTCGGCTGGGAGCTGGACGACCTGTTTGATAAGACCATTCAGGCGATGAGAAGCTGCGAGGCGGACGTGGCTGCGGCGATGGAGCAGAACGCGTGAGCGCGGATTAATTGAAAATGAGATAGCGGATTTTCACATATTTTAAATAAAGCGGCGGTGAACACATAAAAATGAGTGTTGACCGCCGCTTTATTGAAAGACAGGAAAATCTGAGGCAGTCCTTTCAGGGGAAGTATCAGTGGATTTTTAAAGAGGGATGAAATATAATATTTTTATGAGAGTGAAGGAGGTGTACGATGGAACAGGACCCTTTCAAAGAATATCTGAGACAGACAGAGCCAAATCAGCGCGATAGAGGGTACGCATGGAGTACCGCGATCGGATTGCAGGCTGTCGACGGTTTGAAGACGTCCGGATATCTGATGGAGACGGCGATTCAAAATATTGAGGGCAAAATCACATTGGAGGAAGCCCGGAGGCTTTTGGACAGCTATTATAAAGAAAATCCGAAAGCGAGGGAGGAAGATGTCCGGACGGAGGAGGCGGACAAGGTATCGGTGCGGATTGCGAAGCTGCTTTCTGAAAAAGCGTTCAGTTTTACTCCCAATGAATATCTGTCCATTCACAAAAAACTGTTTATCGGCATATATAGCCATGCCGGTCAGCTTCGCGATTATAATATTACCAAGAAGGAATGGGTTCTCGATGGTGCGACCGTTCTTTACGGAAGCGCGTCTGAGCTGCGCGCAACACTGGATTATGATTTTTCTCAGGAAAAAGGCTATAGCTATAAAGGCTTGTCCATGGATGAAGTGATTCATCATCTTGCGGTTTTTGTCTCACGGCTTTGGCAGATTCATGTTTTTGGGGAGGGAAATACGAGAACGACAGCAGTATTTTTTATTAAATACCTCAGAATGCTGGGATTTCAGGCGACAAATAATATTTTTGCCGAAAATGCATGGTATTTCAGAAACGCTCTGGTACGGGCAAATTATAATGACGTGAAAAAGGGAATCCATGAAACAACTGAATTTTTAGAACTGTTTTTACGGAATCTGCTTTTGGATGAGCGGCACGAACTGCATAACAGATCCATGCACATCAATGGTATCTTTGCGGATTATCAAAAAGCAGACATTGGACGGAAGAAAGTGGACATTGAACCGAAAAAAGCGGACATTGAGCAGAAGAAAGTGGACATTGAACCGAAAAAAGCAGACATTGGACAAGAAAAAGCAGACATTCGGCTTTTTCCGTTTTCCGTCAGGACGATTACGCATGTACAGAAAATGCAGGAAGCGTTTGGGAAAGATACCGTTTTTGGAAGAAGCGGCGTGCAGGCAGTGACGGGATTAAAGCACGCAAGGGCATCCGAACTGTTACAAATTTTGTTGGAGGCAGGGGTGATCGTATCGGTGAGAGGGCACGGTAAAGGGAAGTATAGGTTTCAATAAAGGGATAGGGGATATTTTTATTCAAATTAATTTTAATAAAAATGGATTGAATAAACCACTTGATATCATATGCTAAGATGACTAGAATCAGTAAAGCGGCGGTGAAAGTAAGTTATGAAAAACAAAAATAGAATCAGATTTTTCAGACGCCTTTCCCTGGCGGTACTGCTGGTCTGCCTGTTCCTGCTCGGTCAGTCCTGTTTTCAGTCGGTACGGCACAGGGCGCAGCAGGAAAATCTGAAGTCAATGGCAATAACGGATTCGTCACAAAAACCGGCGGAAAACAGCGGTGCGTCGGATGCGGGAGACAACGGCGCGGGGCTGGCGGACAATGCGGCACAGCAGACAGACGATGAGGCGCAGCAGGCTGACAATGCGGCAGAACGGACGGGCAGTCTGCTGTGGCAGGAGACGACTGCGGCGCCGGAACCGGTCATGCTGGACAAGTTTACTGCATCGTATGCGGAAAACAATGACCTTGCAGGCTGGCTCTCCATTGCGGGCATGAAGATTGACTATCCCGTCATGCAGAATGAGGATGACGAATATTATCTGCACCACGATTTTTACGGAAATGACAGCAAGTACGGCTGTCTCTATGTGAGAGCGCGCGCGGATTTGAACGACGGGATCAATTTTGTCATTTACGGGCACAATATGAAGGACGGATCCATGTTCGGAGATTTGGATTTGTATAAGGACGAGGGCTTTTATCAGGAGCACTCTGTTATTTCTTTTGATACGCTCTATGAGGAGCGCATTTACGAGATTGTCGCGGTATTCCCTTCACAGGTTTATAGCGAAGAGGAGGATGCCTTTAAGTATTATCAGTTCTATGAGGCGGACACACAGGAAGAATTTGACGATTTTTATGACAATATCAAAGAGCTTTCCCTTTACGACACAGGCGTGGAGGCGCAGTTTGGGGATACGTTCCTGACTCTGTCCACCTGCGCCTATCATGTAACGGACGGGCGGCTTGTGGTGGTGGCGAAGCGGACGGAGTGAGGTGTGGAGCAGGTGGAAAATCTGGATTTATATGCTTGATCCTTTCCGCGCCCTCTTATTTTCATACATCCGCTCATCCGCTTCCTTCATCAGTTTTTCGTAATCCGTTGACTGTCCGGTCAGGCTGCATCCGAAAGAGAAGCGGAGAGGGACGCGTACCTGAGCGGTTATATTGGCAAACCTGTTGTTTTGCATATCGGTAAGAAGAGAAATGGTATCGGTTAATTCCTGCCCGCTGCCGTAGTGGTATAAGAATAATACAAATTCATCCCCGCCGAGCCTTGTGGACACGCAGCTTTCCGTTCCGAAATCACGGAATAAGCCGGCGATTTCCTTTAAGTACACGTCCCCAGCATCGTGCCCGTAGGTATCGTTGATTGTTTTCAGATTATCTGCGTCTATCATAATCACCGCACTGTGCTTAAGCGCTTCCGGCTCGCTAAACAGGGCAGCCAGCTTCTGTTCCATGCCCCGGCGGTTATACAGACCGGTCAGCGGGTCAAAGTCGCGCTCGGCTTCTATTTTCCTGCGTTTTTCCATTTCTTCCGTCACGTCGATGATGACGCCGAAAATCTCGTCCTCTTCACAGATTTCCTCCAGCTTGACATAGCGCTCCCTGCAGAAAAATACACAGGTTTCTTCGTCGGCAGGGTTTTTACGCAAATCCGCAATAAACTCCCGAAAAGCCTTGTAGTCCGCGGAAAGCCGTTCCGCTTCTCCGGGTTTCAGAGCGAGGATTTTCGGGACATGCTCGGTGATGCGGACTCTTTTCATGTGGCGGTTGTACTCGTACACGCCGATATACATATTGGTTTTGCCAAGGACATAGGACATCTTGCGGTTGTTGTCAAGGATACTTTTCTTCATTCTGTTGATATAACCGCTCAGCTCCGCAAGCTCCACGCAGCTTTGGATGTCAACGATCTCGTCCAGATTTCCCTGGGCAATGCTGTGCAGCTTTTCGTTTATGCTGTGGATGCCTTGGACCACATACCGGTTCATATAGCGGGTGACCACATAAGACAAGATCAGCGCGATGGTAATCAGGCAGACCGCAAGCGCAGCAGTTGTGGACGGAATACGCCGGTAAAGAGCCTGACAGGAGAGAATACGCCCGATATAATTATCGCCCGTTTCCATAAATACGCAGTAGGAGCGTTCGCCGTTCACATCCGCATGAAAGCCTTTTTCGTGGGAGGCGACCGAATCGAGACTCAGCCCGATTTCCGAAAGATTCTTCCCGACGCAGGATAAATCGGTAGAGCCGACAATGGCTCCGCTGTGCTTATGGACGGCGTAGTAGTCGGCGTCAGGATTGACACGGAACAGGGAAAAAAGATAGGAAAGCTCGTTTTTCTCCGTAACCTTCATGACGTTGACAGGCTCCATGCCGACCTGCACGATAAATTTTTCATCCCGGCTCCACAGGGCGGAATACTGCATCAGCTTCGCTTCTGCCGTGTTTGGCGTGATTTCCTGAACAAGACGCAGGGATTTGTCCGTGAGCATGGGCTTGAAAAACCGCATCTGCTCACCGGAGTCAAACGTAAAATCGTAGTATTCCGGGTGAGTGCCCGCGTAAATGCGTCCTGTCGTGTCAAAAATATGGATTTCATCGACCTCCATCAGGACGGCGATTTCCTTCAATTTCTCCGCACTGTTTATGATGGCGGGTTTATTTTCGAGCATATAGGCGATTGCTTCCGCGTTGTGCAGGCAGGTCTGCCGATAAGCCTTTCTTGTCTCGGTCAGTTCTTCCTGATTTTTCGAAAGAACCTGCTCAATCTGGTGAAAGGTTTCCGTGGCGCTTGTATATGCCTGTTTCTGCTCGTGGGCAATCTGGATATACATGATCAGGACTAAAAGGGTAATGACCAGAAAAAAGGTAACAGAACGCATATAGCGGCTGATGATATTTCTAAGGGTCTGCATGGAAGTCTCCTTTGCTGCGCGTAAATGATGTCGATGATTTCGCAATTATATATCATATGCGGTTAAATATTACATAAGATACTATATATAGTAGGGGAGTGTCAAGACAAATGAACAGATTGTAGGAAATATGGTATAATTTGCGAAAAACGGGGGCTTCCGCTGACATTCCGTTGACAGCTTCCGCAAAAATATGTATAATTTGTATATTATATGTTGATTACAGATACAGACACTGCACAGAAATCATGGAAAAAGGAGGGAGATGGTCCGCAGGTGATAAGACGGACCGATCGGAGGATATGAGCGAAAATGCAACCAGACAGCAGCTGCTGATTGTGGACGACGAGGAAGTAAACAGGACTATATTAAGCCTTATGTTTGATTCTGATTACGATATTGTGGAAGCGCCTAACGGAATGGAAGCGATAGAAGCGATTGAGAAAAATGATGATATTGCGTTGATACTGCTTGACGTTATTATGCCGGTTATGGACGGCTTCGGCGTGCTCGACTACATGAAAGAGAAAGAACTTTTGGAGAAGATTCCGGTCATCCTGATTACCAGTATGACGCCTCAGGAGAGCGAGGAGAAGGCATACGAGTACGGCATTGCGGATGTGATGCACAAGCCCTTTGAATCGGCGATCATTAAGAGGCGTGCGAACAATATCATTGAGCTTTACCAGAGTAAGAAAAATCTGGAGATTAAGCTGAAAGAGCAGGAAGTGACGATACGGGAACAGGAGAAAGCAATCCGCGAGAACAACGAGTTCATGATCGACGCCCTTGGTTCCGTGGTGGAGTTCAGAAGCATTGAGACGGGGGATCACGTCAAGCGGATTAAGTACCTGACGAGAATACTTTTGAAATATCTTGCGAAATATTTCCCGAAATATGGGCTTACGCCGCAGCAGATTGACCAGATAGCCAGAGCTTCCGCGCTTCATGACGTAGGTAAGATTGGCATACCGGATTCCATTCTGCTTAAGCCGGGCAAGCTGACGACGGAAGAGTTTGAGGTGATGAAGACTCACACTACCATCGGCTGCGAGATTCTGGAGGCTTTCAAGCCGCAGTATCAGGATGAGTTTTACCAGTACTGCTATGAAATCTGCCGCCACCATCATGAGAGAGCCGACGGCAGAGGATATCCCGATCATCTGGCGGGAGACGAAATCCCGATTAGCGCGCAGATTGTATCCATTGCCGATGTCTATGAAGCGCTGGTGAGCGAGAGGGTATATAAAAGTGCATACAGCAATGACGAGGCATATCAGATGATCTTAAATGGGGAATGCGGACAGTTTTCGGAAGATGTGATAGAATGCTTTAAGCTTGCTAAAGAAGATTTCTTCAACCTTGTTGAAGTGATCAATATGTTTAATTTTACGTAAGACGGATTAGGCGACGGAGACTGTAAAACAAAGATGAAGTGTTTTGCAGTCTTTTTGTCATTAGCATTACATCATAACAGAAAGGAAAGAGTGCTATGGACGACAAATTCAGAAAGCAGCTGGAGGAAGGCGGGGCGGATGTGGAGGCCACCCTGAAACGATTTATGGGGAATGACGCGATTTACCAGAAGTTCCTCGGGAAATTTCCAAACGACCCGAATTACGCGAACCTGGGAACGAATCTGGAGGCGGGCGCTTTCGAGGAAGCATATAAATGCGCGCACGCTTTGAAGGGCGTAGTGGGAAATCTCGGGCTTACCCCGATATATGAGAAGGTTTCGACACTGGTGGAGGAGCTTCGCAACAAGACGTCCGAGGAAGTGGACGCGGCGCGTGCGAATGAGCTTTGGCAGGAAATTAAGAAGGTATACGAGCAGTTTATCGGCATTATTAATGAAAACATCTCGACTCCATAGGAGGCTGCCATGGAATTTGAATGGTTAAATTCCCGGATTGCGGACGAGACGATGGAGCTTGTCCTGCTCTTTAATGAGGAGGGCAGCATCCTTTACGGTAATCAGACAGCGGCGGCGAGACTGGAGTACGACAGGGATAAGCTGACAAGATGCACGATGTCCCAGATATTCAGGCAGGATTTTCCCAATACGCCGGACGGGTTTATCACCTTTGTCAAGACGAGCATGAAGGGTGTGAAAGAAATGACGATGTACAGGAGCAACAACTCCTGTTTCTCCGTCAATGTCCGTATTTTTCCGGAGGACGGGATGGACGCCTATCTGCTTCTTGCGGAGGATATTTCCGCGCAGAAAAATATGAACATGCGTATCCGCGAGCTGAAGGAGAAGGAAAGCGAGAACAACCGTGCCAGAAATGAATTTACGGCAAACGTTACCCATGAGCTGCGCACACCGGTCAACGGCATTAAGGGGCATGTGATGGAGCTTGTGGAGGAGGTCGAAGATCCCGGGCAGAAAAAGACGCTCGATATTGTCCTTAGCTGCTGCGACAACATGCTGACGATCATCAATGATATCCTCGATTTTGCGAAGCTGGAATCCGGCAAGTTTGTGATAGACGAAAAACCCTTCGATTTTCAGGAAATGATGGATAAGGTGGTCGCGACACACAGCGCGGTCGTGAATAAAAAGGAGCTCCACATGAGCGTGGATATTGACGAGAAGATCCCGCGCAGGCTGATTGGCGATGAGCTCCGTCTCGTTCAGATTTTGAATAACCTTTTGTCCAACGCCATCAAGTTTACTATGGTAGGCTATGTCAATCTGGTGGTTGGAATGACCAGAAGAGTCAATGATGAAGTGGAGCTATTCTTCATGGTGCGGGACAGCGGCATCGGCATTTCCCAGAAGGAACAGGACCGTCTGTTCCAGAGTTTCAGCCAGGTGGATGCTTCGATCACGAGACGGTTCGGCGGCACGGGGCTGGGGCTTGCCATCACGAAGCAGCTTGTGGAGCTGATGCACGGCGATATTCATGTGGAGAGCGAAAAGGGGAAGGGGAGCACGTTTTCCTTTTCAGTACAGCTCAAGAGCGAGCAGATGCTCGACGACAAGCAGAGCCAGGTTTACGTGAACTGGTCTGAGTACATGAAAGAAGGGGAAGGACAGAACGTGGACCGTCTCATGCAGTTCGGAGAGGCGGAAAACAGGGAAGAGTTAAAGAAGCGCATGGATAAGCTTGTGCTTTCCATTGAAATGGGCGCATGGGATAAGGCGGAGCTTCTCGCTTCTACGCTCAAGGCACTGATCGAGTCGTCGGGGGATGAGGATCTGAAGCGGCAGGAGCTGCGCATGGAGATGGCGATCAGAAAAGCAAATTACGACAAGAGCATGGATATGTACGGCAGATTGAAGGATGCGATCACAGAGCGTATCGGAGATCTGTGGAATCAGGAATAGCAGGAGGATAGCTTATGGAAAATGAAAATGTTAAGAAAAACGCGCCTGCCATTCTGATAGTGGATGATATCAGTGTAAATGTGACCATTCTGGAAAACATTCTCACGCATGAAGGGTATGAGGCATTGACGGCTTTAAGCGTGCAGGAGGCGCTGGAGCTGATGAAGCAGACCAGACCGGATCTCATTCTTTCGGATTTGTCCATGCCGGAGATAGACGGGCTGGAGTTCTGCAGGATGTTAAAGAGCGATCAGGCAACCAGGGACATCCCCTTTATCTTTATCACGGTGTTAAATACCAGTAAGGAGAAGGAAGAAGCGTTTCTGGCGGGAGCTGTGGATTTTATACCGAAGCCCTTTGACAATATCGAGGTTCTGATGCGGGTGAACAACCATTTAAGCAGTTACCGTATGCAGCAGGAGATGGCGGATTACAACCGCATGATGCATCGTCTTGTGGAAGATCAGAAGCAACAGATAGAGAGAGAGCATACCAATGTGCTGCGAGCGCTTGCAAAGATCATGAAAAAGAAGGACGACGATAAGGGGACGCATCGCAGCAATGTGGCGTACAACTGTAAGCTTCTTGCGCAGGGGATGCAGTTCTCACCGGCATATGAGGATAAGGTGACGGATGAGTTCGTGGAGAACATTGGCATTGCCTCCAGACTTCATGACGTAGGCAGGTTCCTGATGTCGGAGGAGGAGATTGCGGATGATGGCGGTCCGGACAGGCAGAATTTGGCATACATTGAGAAGTGTACGAAATTTGGTGATGAAGTAATCGGCGAATTCGACGCGGAACAGGAGATCGGCGGCGCACTGGAAATGACAAGGCAGATTGCGAAGTACCACCACGCGCACTGGGACGGGTCCGGATATCCGAATGTGTCCGGCGGCGAGATTCCGCTGGAGGCGCGGATTGCGGCTGTGGCGAACGACTTTGACGAGATGACGGCGCCCGGGTACGGAGAGGCGGCATGTTCTCCGGAAGAGGGACAAAAGAGGATTAGCGAAAGGGGCGGCACATATTATGATCCTGACATTATACAGGTTTTTGACAAGCTTTGGAACCGGATGAGAACAAATTGACTTTTATGGAATTGTGTGCTTTAATAAAAGGTGGTAATTTGGGGAGGCGGAAGAAATGATTACCGACGGTGAGTTCCAAAGGATAGTTGGCTATGTGAAGCAGCATTATGGCATTGATTTGAGTCAGAAAAGAGTGCTGGTGGGCGGACGGCTGGAGAATTATCTTGTCCGCAACGGCTACGCGAATTACAATGAATTTATGGCGAAGGTGGAGCACAACCCGAAAGGCAGTGAGGCAACGGATCTGGTGAACATCCTGACCACGAACCATACATATTTTATGCGGGAGAGCGAGCATTTTGATTTTATGAAGAATGTGGCACTGCCGTGGGCGAAGACGAAAACGATGGGCACGAAAGACTTAAGAGTCTGGTGCGGCGCGTCATCCACGGGGGAAGAGCCGTATACGCTCGCTATGATCATTCAGGACTTTTTTGGGGTGGATCACACATGGGATACCAGACTTTTGGCGACGGATATTTCCATGAAGGTTTTATCCCATGCTGCCAAAGGCGTGTACTTGAAGGAGGATATTGAACCTCTGCCCGTAAACTGGAAGCGGCATTACTTCAAGCAGCTCAATCAGGATGAGTTCCGGGTGAAGGATGAACTAAAAAAACAGGTGATTTTCAAGCAGTTTAATCTGATGGATCCCATTAATTTTAAGAAGAAATTCCATATTGTGTTTTTGCGGAACGTGATGATTTATTTTCAGGATGATATTAAATATCCGCTTATTAACCGGATTTACGATCACATGGAGCCGGGCGGCTATCTCTTTATCGGGTTGACGGAGAGGCTGGAACGCCAAATGGTAAAATTTAATTATGTTCAACCATCAATTTATAGAAAGTAGGAGTGCAGGACATGAAACCGATTAGAGTGTTGGTTGTGGATGACTCGCTGATGTTTCGCAAGCTGCTTGTGCAGGGGCTAAACTCTGATCCGAATATTGAAGTGGTGGCGGATGTGGAGGATGTCTATGCCGCAAGAGACGCGATACTTAAGTTTAAGCCCGATGTTATGACATTGGATGTAGAGATGCCGCGGATGAACGGCATAGAGTTTTTAAAGAGACTGATGCCCCAGTACCCGCTGCCGGTGGTGATGATAAGCGCCTTAAACAACAAGGTGTTCGATGCGCTGGAGGCGGGCGCGGTTGACTTTGTCAACAAACCGGCGAACCTGACCAAAGATCAGTTACATACGTTTCTGTCGCAGGAGCTGGCGGCGAAAGTAAAGATTGCCTCCACCGCGAAGGTAGGCAGGTTAAAGAGAGTAGACAATACGGCGGCAGCCGCCCATGTGCCCGTGGCGGGCGGGATAGACCGCATTGTCGCAATCGGCGCCTCCACAGGAGGAACCGAAGCCATCTTTGAGGTGGTAAAACGATTTAAGAGAGATATTCCGGGCGTTGTCATTGTGCAGCATATGCCGCCTGGGTTTACACAAATGTATGCGGACCGTCTGAACAACCAGTGCGAGGTGGCGGTAAAGGAAGCACAGACGGGCGACCGCGTGATGCAGGGACAGGTGCTGATAGCGCCGGGTGACAGGCAGATGCGGCTCGTCAAGGTAAACGGCGTTTATCAGGTGGAGTGCCGGGGCACGGAGAAAGTGAGCGGGCATTGCCCCTCCGTGGACGTTTTGTTCAGCTCTGTGGCAAAGGCAGCCGGAAACAAGGCGGTAGGCGCGATCCTGACGGGCATGGGAGCCGACGGCGCGAAGGGACTTCTGGAAATGAGAAACGCCGGCGCGCTGACCGTGGGACAGGACGAGGCGACCTGTGTCGTCTACGGTATGCCGAAGGTCGCTTTCGATATCGGCGCGGTACAGCAGCAGGCACCGATTACGGCAATTGCAGGGAAGATTTACAGCCTGTTGAGCAAATAGATACTACTTTGAAGAAAGGAGCTGAGCGCATATGAAGATTTTGTTGGCAGAGGACGATTTCGCCAGCCGGAAGTTTATGGATAAGCAGCTCTCGCGTTACGGAGAATGTGACGTGATGGTGGATGGCGAAGAGGCTGTGGATGCATTTATGATGGCGCTGGAGGACGGAGAACCCTATGACTTGGCATGTCTGGATGTGATGATGCCGGTTATGGACGGTTATCAGGTGTTAAAGGCAATCCGCGATATTGAAGCGCAGAAGGGCATTCCCAAGAGCAAGCGTGTCAAAGTCATTATGACGACTGCGCTGAATGACGAACGCAATGTAAAGATGGCGTTTGAACTTGGATGCGAAGCCTATGCCGGGAAACCGATCGATGTGGAGAAGTTTGAAAAGGTATTAAAAAAGCTTGGGCTGATTTAGGAAATCTGGAAATCCTTAAGATGAGGAGGAAATATGGCAGAAGAATTCAACACAGAAAGTATGCTTGACATGTTTTTGTACGAGAGCGGACAGCTCCTGGAAAAACTGGAAGGCATTATATTGGAAAAACAGGATGCTGATTGCTTCGATGATGCCGATATCAATGAGATTTTCCGCGTCATGCACACCATTAAAGGTTCCTCAGGCGTTTTGATGTATGAAAACATCACGAAAGTGACCCATAAACTGGAGGATGTGTTTTACTACCTGAGAGAATCCCATCCGGATAACGTGCCACACATGGAGCTTGTGGAAAAAGTGCTTGCTGTGTCGGATTTTGTGACGGGTGAGCTTGACAAGCTGAAAAGCGGCGATACGCCGGACGGTGATGAGAAACAACTGGTGGAGGATCTGGATGAGTTCCTTGGCCGCCTAAAGGGCGAGATCAAGAACCAGGGCATTCAGATGCCGCAGGCTAATAAGCATGTGGAGCCGACACAGTTCTACATCACGCCGGTGGCGGGTGATGACAGTCATTTTTATCGGATTTCGATCCATTACCGAAGTGATACGCAGATGAGCAATCTGAGGGCGTATTCAGCGACTTATGCGTTAAAAGAGGTGGCGGAGGATCTGCTCTACACACCGGACGACATCCTTTCTAATGAAGCGAGCGCTGATGTAATCGTGGCGGAAGGTTTTCACATGCTGCTGCAGACGAAAAGCTCCAAGGAGGAAGTGATTGCGCTAATTGACAGCTCCGAGGCGGAGGAGATTAACTTCGACGAACTCTCCAAAGAGGAGTACGGCAGAGCACTCAGCGAATTTGGCAGAGAGGAAGCCGAGCCTGTGGCTGCTGCGCCTGCGGCTGCGAAAGACGATGCAAATAAAGAGGCGAAGAAGGAAGGACCGAAGCCTGGTGACTACGTAGTCAAGACCAAGGAAGCCGGCAAAGGTAAGACGCTGGCGAAGAACCAGCCTAAGCAGCAGAGCATTATCAGCGTAAACGTAGAGAAGATGGATGCGCTGATGGATCTGATCGGTGAGTTGGTGATTGCGGAAGCGGTAGTACTGCAGAATCCTGACCTGAAAGTACCGGGGCTGGAGCTTTCCAATTTCCAGAAAGCCTCCGGACAGCTTTCCAAGATTACGACGGAGCTGCAGGAAGTTATCATGTCGATGCGTATGATGCCCCTTACCAATACGTTCCAGAAGATGCGCAGAATCGTATTCGACGTATCCAGAAAACTTGGTAAGGATATTGAGCTTGAGGTGGTCGGTGAGAACACGGAAGTGGATAAAAATATCATCGAACACATTACAGACCCGCTGATGCACCTTGTAAGAAATTCCGTGGACCACGGTATCGAGGAGAACGCGGAAGACCGTACTTCCATCGGTAAGCCGGCAAAAGGTAAGATTACGCTGGAAGCAAAGAACGAGGGCGGCAAGGTTTATATCAGCGTGAAGGACGATGGCAAGGGTCTGAATAAAGAGAAGCTGTATCAGAAGGCTCTGGATAAGGGTCTGATTGAAAACAAGCCGATGAGCGAGTTTACGGAGAAGGAGATTTTCCGATTTATCACGCTGCCGGGCTTCTCCACGAAGGAGGAGGTAACCGAATACTCCGGCAGAGGCGTGGGCATGGACGTGGTGGTGAAGAACATCCAGTCCATCAGCGGCAGACTGGATATTTCCAGCGTAGAATTTGAAGGGTCAGAAATGACGCTGGTCATCCCGCTTACGCTGGCGATTATCAACGGCATTGTGGTACAGGTAGGCAATTCCCCGTTTGTGATTGAAACGGCGTCGATTAAGGAATTTGTGAGGGTGGGTGAAGATTCACTCATCAGCGAGCCGAGCGGCGAGGAATATATTGTGCTGAGAGGGGAGTGTTATCCCTTTATCCGCCTGAATGAAAGGTATGACCTGCCTGATTCGATCAATAAGATTGAAGAGGGAATCATTGTTGTGTTAGAACATGAAGGCAGTCAGGTATGTGTTCTGATTGACAAACTGCTGCAGGAACAGGAGATCGTGGTCAAACCGATCCCTTCCTATGTCAGAAAGGTCAAAGGTCTTTCGGGCTGTACGCAGCTTGGCGACGGAAGCATTGCACTGATCCTAGATATTGCCGGATTGCTGATGCAGGACGGAGAAAGGAGATAGTACATGGCGGAAGAGTTATTAAAAACCGAAGAAGCCGAAGAGAACGAAGAACTGTTGGAAGAAGATTCCCAGAAGGGAATGTACATGACATTCCAGACGGGGAAAGAAATCTTTGGCATAAGCATCAGCTATGTAAATGAAATCATTGCGATGCAGCCGATTGCGGCAATTCCGGAGGTAGACGATTACATTAAAGGCTTGATTAATCTTCGGGGTAAGATTATTCCTGTGATTGATGTTCGTGTCAGGTTTAAAATGGAACCATGCGAATATACGGACAGGACGTGTATTATCGTTATCGATGTGAAATCAACCACAATCGGTTTGATTGTGGAGAGATTGGCGGAAGTAGATACTATTGCAGAGGACAGTATCGCGCCGCCGCCGTCCCTGGGAAGAAAGGAACATGAACATAATAAATATGTTTGTGGACTCGCCAGAACGGGAGATACGGTGACGCTCCTTCTCGACCCCGAGAAGCTGATTAAGCAGGACGATATTGTGGCAGCAATGGAAGATGTTCGCAAGGAAGAACAATCATAAAAAGGAGAAACTACCATGAAGAAGAAATTTTCAATTAATGACATGACAGTCAGAAATAAGATTACTTTGTTTAGTGTGTTAATGCTGGGTCTGATGCTTATCCTTTCAGCAGTGGGCATATGGTCCTCCAATATGGTAAACCAGGCGCGGACGGGTCTGAATAACAGTGCGCTGGCACAGTTTGATATCACGCAGGGATTCGCTGATTTCTGTAATATCAAGGTTCGGGTGCGCAACATCCTGTTTGCCTACTATGATGATCCTGATGCAATGCAGCAGCAGGAGCAGTTGATTGAGGAGTATAAGGCAGACGCCAGAAAGTATCTGGATCTTTTCGAAGACAGAATGGTAAGTCTGTCGCCCGAGATTCAGGCACAGTACCAGACTGTGGAGGATAAGATCAATTCCTGGTATGAGTCCACGCAGGAAGATATTGATATGGCGAAAGCCGGTCAGGTAGAGCAGGCGGTAAACGCTCTGATGACCAACGGCAAAGTGATTGCGGATGATGTGGAGAACGGTCTCACAGAGCTGATCAGTGCGATAGAAACAGATACTAAGGAGAAAGAAGTGAAAATCCAGCAGCAGCTGACCGGACTGACCATTCTGCAGGTGGCGGTTATGGTTCTGGCGGTTCTGATCACCATTATGTACTGCCTGTTCCTGATCAAAGCAATCACAAGACCGATGGCGAAGCTGTCAGAGGCGGCTAAGAAGATGACCATGGGCGACATCGACGTCGATTGTGAGAAGATTTACAATGATGATCTGGGTGAGCTGCTTGATGAGTTTGCACAGATGGCAGATGCAATCAGAGAACAGACCAGAATTACCGAGGCAATCTCTAAGGGCGACTTGACCAGAGAAGCAAATCCCCGCAGTGACAGGGATGTGCTGGGCAAGGCAATCGTCAGACTGCTTTCCGAGAACAACATGACACTGAGCAATGTAAAAGAGGCGAGCGCACAGATTACCGTCGGCTCCGAGCAGGTGGCAAATGCCAGCCAGGCTCTGGCACAGGGTTCTACCGAGCAGGCAAGCGCGATTCAGCAGGTAACCGCTTCCATGGACGAGGTAACACAGCGTACCAAGGCTAACGCGACAGAAGCAGGCGAAGCAAATGTTCTGGTACAGAATATCAAACAGATGGCTACCTCCGGCAATGAGCAGATGAAGTCCATGATTGGCGCGATGGATGATATCAACGCATCCTCCGAGACGATTTCCAAGATTATTAAGACCATTGACGATATCGCGTTCCAGACCAATATCCTTGCGCTGAATGCAGCGGTTGAAGCGGCGAGAGCAGGTGTACACGGCAAGGGCTTTGCGGTTGTGGCTGAGGAAGTAAGAAATCTGGCAGCGAAGAGTGCGGCTGCGGCAAGCGAGACAGCAGAGATGATTGACGACACGATACATAAAGTCGGCAACGGTACAAAGATTGCGCAGGATACGGCGAAGTCTCTGGATGAGATCGTAACCTCTATCGACGAGATCGTAGGTCTAATCAGCAACATTACATCTTCCTCTAATGATCAGGCGACGGCAATCTCCCAGATTGATCAGGCGATTTCCCAGGTATCTACCGTGGTACAGACCAACGCGGCTACCAGCCAGCAGTGTGCGGCGGCAAGTGAGGAGCTTTCCAATCAGGCAGTTACCCTTAAGAACCTTATGGCGAGATATCAGCTGGCTACAAACAACGGTATGGGCGCCAGCAGTTTTGCGGACAGCACGCCTACTTACAGCAGCGAGCCGACAATCTCTCTGGACGGGGATTACGACGACAAGTATTAAGAAATGTGCAGACCGCGACAGTCTGCACAACATAGAGGAGAGAGCCATTGCCTGCGTGCGGTGGCTCTTTTTCCGTCCAAGGGGATGCATGGCGGGTGATGGAAAGAAATGAGATGGAAATATGCGGCAAGCCCTTGACATTTTCCTAAAAACTATATATAATTTCATATGTTGCCGGGGTGTTCTGTTTATATGACAGGGTGCGCGGCAGGATGTGTGCGTTTAGCTCAGCTGGATAGAGCGTTTGGCTACGGACCAAAAGGTCGGGGGTTCGAATCCTCTAACGCACGTTTAGGTGGACAGGTGCGAACACTCTCAGGGGTGGTCGCACCTTCTGTTTTTTCAAAGGATTATATTTGGGTGTATGATATAGTTGTAATCTATGTTAAAATTAGGGTGACGAGGATAAAGGGAAGTGTGGAAGGGGAGAATACAGACGTGAGAGTGTACTTGGATAATTGTAGTTATAATCGTCCTTATGATGACCAGTCTCAAATGCGCATTCATCTGGAGACACAGGCTAAGATTCATATACAAGATATGATAAGGGAAAAAGGCTAGAGCTTGTGACATCGTATGTTCTCGATTTTGAGAATAGCAATAACCGCTCCGTGCAAAAGAAGATGGCGATTGAGAAATTTATGAAAGACTATGCCGCACTATATGTCAGTAACAGAAATGAGAAATAGCAAAGCTTGTTAAGCCCATCATGCTGACGGGGGTTAAGGAGAAGGATGCCTATCATGTGGCTTGTGCTATTGTAGCGAAATGTAACTATTTTATTACAACAGATGATCGGCTTTTGAAATATCGGTCAGAAAGAGTGGATTTGGTAACGCCGGAGGAATTTATAAGAAGAATAGAGATAGATGACAGACTGTCGTAGGGTATGTCGGATGTAAAAGTCCGATATGCCTTTTTTAAATTTGGGTGTTGACAAACTGTTCATACTGTATATAATGATATATATACAGTATATACTGACGGCGCGAACTGTGACGACAGGGAGCGCAAAAGAATAAGGGAGGTATCCATTGAAAATTATTATATCGAACCAATCCGAGCTGCCAATCTATGCGCAGATAAGAGAGCAGCTTAAGGAGCAGATTTTAAACGGGCAAATCCCGGAGGGAGAGACTCTTCCCTCCATCCGCCAGCTTGCGAAGGAGGTGGGCGTCAGCGTGATTACCACCACCCGCGCATACAGCGAGCTGGAAGCGGAAGGCTTTATCGCCACCATGCAGGGGAAGGGCAGCGTAGTGCTTCCCACGGACAATAACCTGCTGCGGGAGCAGTACCTTCTGCGGATTGAGGAGGGGCTGTCCACGGCAATAGAGACGGCGAAAACAATGGGAATGTCAAATAAGGAACTGACGGATATTTTTCATAACTTGTTGGAAACATAAGGTTTCGGAAAGGAATGGGAATGATGGAATTGTTGGAAGTAAAAAATCTGTCTAAGCATTATAAGAGCTTTGACTTAAGGGATATCAGCTTTACCCTGCCGAAAGGCTATATCATGGGGTATGTGGGGGCGAACGGCTCCGGAAAGACGACGACTCTGAACCTGATTACGGGCATTTTGAAAAGTACGGAGGGTGAAGTGTATATTGACGGGCTGTCCTGCGAAAAAGACATGAGGGCTTACAAGGAGAAAATCGGTTACGTGGGGGATGAGTCTTACTTTCCTGAACATCTGAAAATCAAGCATATCAGGGGTATGTTAAAGGACTTTTATGGGACTTTTTCTGTAGAGAAATTTGACAGTTATATCCGTAACTGGAATCTGCCGGAGAATAAGCTGATTAAGGACTTTTCCAGAGGGATGAAGGTGATGCTGATGTTCGCGTCGGTGCTTGCCAGAGACACGAAGCTGCTTGTTCTGGATGAAGCCACCAACGGACTTGACCCGGTAATGCGGACGGAGGTGATGAAGCTCTTGCAGGAATATGTGATGGACGGGGAGCGGAGCGTCATTTTCTCCACCCACATTTTAAGCGACCTGGAGCAGATTGCGGATTATATTTACTTTATCCACGGGGGAAGGACAGTTCTTTATGACGCGAAGGATGAACTGATTGAAAACTTTCTTTTAGTAAAGGGCGAGAGCGAGAAGATTCCGCCTGCACTGGAGAAGGAGCTGATAGGTTTGGAGAAAAATGCCTACGGTTTCGAGGCGATTCTGCCGAGTGACAAGGCGGAGCTTCTGGGGAGTGCGTTTCTCTTCGAGAAACCGACCATTGACCAGATTGTCATTCACTATATTAAAAATAAGGGGGAGCAGTAAAATGAGAGCGATATCTTTTATGAAAATAGACTATGTGTTGACGAGGAAACAGATGTATTTTATGCCGGTATTTTTTGTTCTGGCATGGGTTGTGGGTACGGGCGTAACCGAAGGCGCAATGTCTCTGCTGGTGACGTGTTCCTATATGTTTTTTGTGGCTTCCATATTTTCGACGGCGCCTTTTGGGTATTGTGTCGGGAAGAACAGGGGATTTCTGCTGCTGCTTCCCGCAACGGTGAAAGAGAGGGTAGCGGGGCGGTTCTTGTATGGGCTGTCCTTCGTGGCTCTGCTGGGTGTTCTTTGCGCCGCTCTGTGGGGCGTATATGCGCTGACGGGCTATGAACTCCCGCTCTGGACAGTAGCGATTGGTCTGTGCGAGCTGGCAGCCGGCATTCTGCTTATGGCGTTAGAGTTTCTTTTCTTCTATCTTTTTGGGGAAGGCAAAGAAAACTGGCAGTATCTGAGCAATATTGTACGGGTTGCGCCGGGGATGGCAATGTTTTTCGCCGTGAATGCTTTTGTGGGTGAAATACAGGATATGACGCCTGCGGGCACGAGCGTTGATCTGGAAGCGTTTGCGGGAAAGTTTATGCAGGCGGGCGTGGCGGCAGTCGCGGCTTCGCTGCTTTTGACGGCTGCGGCCGCGGCAGTCTGTGTGAAGGTGATTGAAAAGCGGGACTATGCATAAATCACAATAGGAACCCCTAAAATCTGGGAAAATACGGTAAATAGTGAAAATCTTGCTCCTCATGCTTGCAAAACACTGTAGAATACTGTAAAATAGTGACGTTATCGACTGGCAGTCATGTGGTCGGAGTCATAGTTTTCAAGTGTGGAGGAAAGAAATCATGGAAAGAGTATGGACTGTAACAGACAGCATGGGAAATCCCCATCAGATTATGTTTAAGAAGGGGTTCGGAGGCGCGAAGTGTATCGTTGACGGAGATACATACAAGATGAAATCAAAGAACTGGGTGGTTTGGATGGCGGATCATCAAATCAGCATTCCCGGTGCGGAGTGTAATCTGGTGGTGATTGGCAACAAGATTCGTCTGGCGGTGAACGGCACTTACTTAGAGGACGGCACACCTTATGAGCCAATCAGAAACATTCCGGGGTGGATCAATGTTTTGACATTGCTGAACTTCGTTTACGCTTGGTTTATGTTTGGCATCATCGGATTTTTAATAGCGTTTCTGCTGGATCTGCTGACGTATAAGCTGTGCCTGAGCAAGAAAATTACGCTGGGTATGATTATCCAGATAGCGTTGCTGGTAGTGATGCTGGTACTCACTGTTGCCGTTTTTATACTGGCATAAGGGCAGGGAAGGAGCAAGACGATGGACGAAAATACAAACTACGGATATCATGACGGCAGTTACAATAATCAGGGAGTTGACGGCGGTCAGCCGTACGGGCAGAATGAACAGCCTTTCGTGAGCGCACCGCAGAATGACCAGTCCTACGGGAATGGTCAGCCGTATGGGCAGAATAACCAGCCTTATGCAAACGGTCAGCCGTACGGGCAGAATGCATACGGGCAGGCGCCCCAATATACGCAGGTGCCTTACGGCGCGCAGCAGCAGTACAACCAGCAGAATTTTGGGCAGCCGGTGAAAGCGGTCGTGTATGACGCTGTACCCGAGAAGGGCACCGGAACGTCGGTGGGCGCACTTGTATGCGGTATTTTGGGACTCATCTTTTTCTGGATTCCCGGCGTGGACATTGGCTTATGCCTTGCCGGTCTGATTTGCGGTATCGTTTCCCTTGTCAAAGGATTTGGCGGGAAAGCGATGGCGATTACGGGATTGATTCTTTCGGTTCTGGCAAGTATCCTGACACTAATCTTTTTCTACTTCTTTGCGTTGGGGATGATGCTTATGTAAGGGAGAAAAAACTGATGGGGAGGTTCCCCATTATTGGCGGGTATAGCACCCGCCATTTTTTGCGTGCATAAGCAGAGTCAGAAGCATTTCGAATCTGCTTATGCTCAAAATGCACCATATTCCTTCGGAGCTGCAACTCCCTTATTTTTGTGTCTGAAATGAAACTTTTCGGCGGTCTGAATCGTATTATAGACAGGAGAGGAGAAAACAGGTTATTATATTTACTGAAATGACAGACTGACAGAAGGACGCATGAGGGGATGGAGCAGAAGTGGAGCTATCTGGTGGACGAGTACCGTGCCATGTTGTATCGGATTGCTTTCTCTAACATGAAGAATCGGGCGGATGCCGAGGATGCGGTGCAGGAGGCATTTCTGCGTTACATGAGGGAAGAGAAGCCTATTCAGAATAAGGAACATGAGAAAGCGTGGCTGATACGAACCACCATTCATATTTGTCTGGATATTTTAAAAAGCGGCTGGTATCAGAGGACGGTTCCCTGGAACGAGTCTTTTGAAAATGCGGCAAAAAATATTTATCTGCCTTATCAGGTCAGGGATGACGAAACGCTTGAGGCGGTGCTGCGGCTGCCTGTACATTACAGGAATCCGATTTACCTTTTTTACTATGAGGATTATTCGATTCATGAGATTGCGGGGATTCTCAATGAGAAAGAGGGGACGATCAAGACAAGGCTGCGCAGGGGCAGAGAGGAAGTAAAGAAAATTCTGACGGAAGGGAGGCCGTAGAACATGGGAATACAGGAGGTACAGGGACAACAGGGAGGAACGCCGGCATATCAGAAAAAGGAGAAAACCGGGCGCACGAAAGGGTTTCAGGAAAGCTTTTTGCAGAACCTGAAAAATCGGGATCAGGCTAAGCACGTTGGCACATCTGAGGAGACGGAAGCAAAGCGGGGTGTCAGAGATACACAGACCGGGGTGAACAAAAAGGCGGATAAAGTGGGCATGGGAAGAATCGGCGCAGCGTCCGGCATTCGTGTGAACGCAGCAGCGACGCAGGAAGCCTTACAGGCTGTGGAGGTGAGACATATGAGCTACGAGGAGAGTGACCATGTGAGGATTGCCGTGACGGAAGGCTATACGCTGAAAGGAAAGCGCGAGGAAGGGGAAGGCGCCCGGGTCTACGTGGAGGCGAAGTATGAGGACGGCAGGGTGGAGGCTTATCAGGTAGAGATGGCGAAAGTGCCGGAACGGACAGAACATATCATCGAGCAGTTTGCGTTAGAGACGATGCAGGATGAATGATGGGATTTGCGGCGGTGTGCTGCCTGCCGCGAACCTGTATGGATGTAAAGGCGGCGCAGAAAAGAGGAAAGTATGATTTACAACGACCGTTATCTGGGGTATCAGACATGGAATACGACAAATAAAACGGCGGAGACGCTGGCGAAACAGATGAAGTCCGCATCTGACCGAAGGAAGGCGGGAATGGACGGAGAAGCCGATCCGGACAGCTTTGCCGCCAAATTAAAGCGTGCGGACGAGTATGCGGCGTCAGGGGAGCATCATGGCGCGGAGGACTCGATTGCCATCGTGCTGCGGCAGATGGATGAACCGACGCCGGGCAATCCGGTGACAAAGGATTTCTGGCATAACGGCGCGCACGTTTCCGTCAGCAAGGATGTTATGTACGGGAATACCATTACCATCGGCGGCAGCTCGAATCCGGACTGGATTTATGTGGACACGTCCGTGGGCGCGGTTAAAATAGACTTAAACGATATGACCAGTCTGATGAAGTGTCTGGATTTGTTTTCACCGGAAGATTTAAACGCGATTCTTAGGAAGATTCAGGAGGTCAAGCAGGCAAGAGAAGCAATGAATCAGATTGACCGTATGCAGGACGAACTGGTGAAAAACGGACGGGATTCGGAGAAGGAAGGCGGTGAAAACGGCGGGGAGCAGTCTGTCGGCGAAGCCGTCGGTGTGGTCAGCGCGGAGGAAATGCGCGGGATAGAAGAGAAGCGTGAAAAGAAATTTATCGGGTAATATGCCTCTCTCCGTAAGCAGTATCGTGGTGTGCGCTGCATCCGGGCTATTTGACGAAACGGATGCGATGCGCTACACTGGAACAGGGAAACGTTGGGCTTACGGAAAAGGAGAGACAGGCAAAGCGATGCAGAAAAAAATAGCGGTAATCAATGATATTGCGGGATACGGAAGATGCGCCATGACGGTGCTTCTTCCGATTATTTCTTATATGGGAGTGCAGGCATGTCCCCTGCTTACTTCCGTTTTTTCGAGTAATACGGCTTTTCCGGACTTTTTTATGGATGATTATACGGACCGGATGGAAGCGTATATTGGGAGCTGGGAAAAAATCGGTCTTCGGCAGAAGTTTGACGGCATCGCCACGGGATATCTCGGCTCTGTCAGGCAGATTACTATTGTGAGACGGTTTGTTCAGGAGTTTTCGCGGGAAGGAACGCTTGTGATCGTAGACCCGGTCATGGGGGATCATGGGAGATTATACTCTGCCTATACGGTAGAGTTGTGTACGGAGCTGCGAAAGCTGGTGGCGTTAGCGGATATCATTACGCCGAATCTGACGGAAAGCTGCCATCTGGCAGGAATACCCTATAAAGAGAAGGGATGGAAAAGGAAAGAGCTGTTTCAAATGGCCGAGAGCCTTTCTTCCATGGGTCCGTCCCATGTGGTCATTACGGGGATTCCGCAGGGGGAATATATCGCGAATTATGTCTATGTGAAAACAAAATCGGAGAACCCGGCAGCGCGGCTGATTCGTGTGCACAAGGCGGGAGAGGAGCGGTGCAGTACGGGAGATGTGTTTTCCGCGATTGTCGCGGCAGATGCGGTAAATGGTGTGCCCTTTGATAAGTCCGTCAGGAAGGCGTCCGGATTCGTCAAACAGTGCGTGGAAAAAGCACTGGAGCTCGGGACGCCGCCGGCGGAAGGGGTGCCTTATGAGGCGGTACTGTACCGCCTGAAAAGGGGGTAGGATACTACTCAACTGGACAACGGATACTCTAACTCAAACGGATACCCGTCTTTTTTATTTTCTTCGGAGAGCGTGTCCGTTTCGATGACGCAGAAATCGTCGCTCTTAATCACTTCTTTCATTTCTTCACGGATGGTTTCAAAGTCTGTCACATGGGTAGAGATTCTGCGGCAGGCAAAGTCGCCCTCGCTGATGGTGCGGACAACCTGTCCGGAGGATTCTGTGGCGGGCGCGTCTCCGGTGATAGTGAGGAACATGTGCCGCTGGTACTTGCCGTTCCGGTATTCATGCAGTACCCCGGAAGGATATGCCACCACCGTGCCCATCTGCTGCGCGGTGACAAAGAGCTTCAGGATGTGCTGTCCGTAATATTTCGGGACGTCCATTTCTTCCAAAGGCACTGTCAACATTTTGCGGGTCACGATTTCATTGTGATAGAAGCCGTCGGGCAGTAGGATACCGCTCTTGCTTTCCGGAATTTTGGCGAGGCCCGTTACCGGACTTGCCATATTCTGCAGCGTTTCCTGCAGGGTGGCAAGGCAGTTGTGGATGTCCATGATCTTCTGTTCCGCCAGAATCTTGCCGTCGTAGAGGAGTTTCTGCAGATTGATGGAAGCGCCCTCCACATAGTTGTTTAAATCTTTTAACGGGATGCCCAGCCTGATACAGACGGTAATCGCGTCAAGCAGGTAGAGCTGTTCGTTTGTGTAGTAGCGGTAGTTTGTCTCCGTGTTCACAAATGCCGGCTTGAGAATGCCGATCTGGTCGTAGTAACGCAGAGATTTGATACTTACATTCTTTAATTTAGATACTTTTCCGATAGACATATACTGACTCATAGCTTGTTTCCCAAAATCCTTTTCCTATTATTTCTCTTTGCTTTTCATTTGATTTATCACCAAACTATACCCGAGGGTAAGAGTTGGTAAGACTTATTTTGTCACAAAAATTTTGGTAAGACAAGACCTTTTGGGAAATTAGTGGTCATAAAAAATCCGCATACAAGATGCTGTATGCGGATTTTATAAATCGTACCTATTTAGATGAAATAATATTATCCCATTGTGACAACTACGTCATATTCTGCCTTGCCCTTTTCGTATGGCACAACACATCCGTCCACGGATTTCCCGTCCACGGTGAGAGACTTTACGCCCTTCTCCACGTTGTCGGGATTTACGACCTGAATGTGGTAGGTGCCCTCGCGGAACTTACGGGTCAGGGTGAAGCCGCCGAAGCCTTTGGGTACGCAGGGATTAATGCTGAGTCCCTTGTGGGTGGGGTACACGCCCAGAATGTGCTGGGATACGTTTACGAAAGTCCACGCCGCCGTGCCGGTCAGCCAGCTGTTCTTGGCTTCGCCGGGAATGTACGCGTCGGCGCCTGCCACCATCTGGGAGTACACATAGGGCTCTGTGCGGTGGATTTCGCTGATTTCTTCCACATAGGCAGGGCAGGTTTTCTGATAAATCTCAAAAGCTCTGTCACCGCGTCCAATTACGGTTTCCGCGATGGAAACCCACGGGTTGTTGTGGCAGAAAATGCCTGCGTTCTCCTTGTATCCGGGCGGATAGGAGGAGATTTCCCCAAGCTCCAGATGATATTTGGTGTAGGCGGGCTGTAAGATCATCACGCCGTATTTGGTGTCCAGCTTTTCCTTTACGGAGTCGAGCGCCTTCTCGGCAAGCCCTTCCTTCACGCCGATGCCGGCAAGCGGACAGAAGCCGTTGGACTCGATATAAATCTGCCCTTCTTCGCATTCCTTGGAACCAATCTTTTGACCGTAAGCGTCGTAGGCGCGGACGAACCAGTCGCCGTCCCAGCCGTCTTTTAATACCGCGTCATACATTTTCTGCACTTCGGCGCGGGCGTAGTCCGCTTCCGCCTGATTGTCCATAAGCTCACATAACTGCGCATACTCTTCTCCGTATTTGACAAACATGCCTGCGATAAACACGGATTCCGCCACAGGTCCTTCGGAGGGACCGAACGTCTGGAAAGATTCGCCCGGATGCTCGGAGAAGCAGTTTAAGTTCAGGCAGTCGTTCCAGTCGGCGCGTCCGATGAGCGGCAGCGCATGAGGACCCTTGTGGGTCACAATATAGTCGAAGGAGCGTTTCAGATGCTCCAGCAAAGGCTTTGCGAGAGATTCATCGTTGTCAAAGGGAACCATCTCTGTGAGAATCGAGGTGTCTCCCGACTCGCGCACATAGGCGGAGGTGCCGGCAATCAGCCAGAGCGGGTCGTCGTTGAAGCCGCTGCCGATATCAGAGTTGCCCTTCTTGGTGAGGGGCTGGTACTGATGGTAAGCGCTGCCGTCCTCAAACTGAGTAGAGGCGATATCGATGATACGCTGCCTTGCACGGTCCGGAATCAGGTGTACGAAGCCGAGCAGGTCCTGACAGGAGTCACGGAAGCCCATGCCGCGTCCGATACCGGATTCATAATAGGATGCGGAGCGGGACATGTTGAAGGTTACCATACACTGATACTGGTTCCAGATATTGACCATGCGGTCTACCTTGTCGTTGGAGGACTTCACGGTATACTTGGATAACAGTTCGTTCCAGTAGGCATTCAGCGCGGCGAACGCTTTCTCCACGTCCGTGTCGGTCTGGTATTTGGCAAGCATTGCTTCGGCAGGCTTTTTGTTGATGATGCCGTGTGCTTCCCACTTCTGGTCCTCGGGATTTTCTATGTAGCCGAGAACAAAGACGAAGGTTTTGCTCTCGCCGGGTTTTAAGGTCACGTTAATCTGATGGGACGCAATCGGAGACCAGCCGTGTGCTATCGAGTTCGTCGCCTGTCCCTTTTCCACGACCGCGGGATTCGCCGCGCCGCGGTATGCGCCCAGAAATGCGTCGCGGCTCGTGTCGAAGCCGTCCACGGGTGTGTTCACGGAATACACCGAATAGTGGTTTCTTCTCTCACGGTACTCTGTCTTGTGATAAATTGTGGAACCGACCACCTCCACCTCGCCGGTGCTTAAATTGCGCTGGAAGTTGCGGGAATCGTCGTCCGCGTTCCAGAGACACCATTCGACATAGGAGAAGAGGGAGACTGTTTTTTCGCTGTCGCTTTGGTTTGACAGCTTTACTTGACTGATTTCGCAGTTGTCATCCATGGGGATGAAGGTGAGGACGGAAGCCTCAAGTTTGTTTTTCGCGCCCGTGAACCGGCTGTAGCCGATGCCGTGGCGGCATTCGTAGCTGTCAAGCGCTGTCTGGGTCGGTTTCCAGCCGGGATTCCAGATGTCGCTGCCTTCTTTAATATAGAGGTATTTGCCGTTAATATCGTTCGGTATGTCGTTATAGCGGTAACGCGTCATGCGGAGAAGCTTTGCGTCCTTATAAAAGGTGTAGCCGCCGCAGGTGTTGGAAATCAGTGTAAAAAAATCCTTACAGCCCAAGTAATTGATCCATGGCAGTGGTGTCATGGGTGTGGTGATGACGTACTCGCGGTTTTCGTCATCAAAATAACCAAATTTCATAGCTCCATTCTCCTTTTCGTTTGATCTGTTTCCGGTTCCATATGAATCCCCCAAAACGGCGCAGGGTAAACGATTAAGTAAACCCGTCTCCGGTCGGTTAAACAAATTATACAGAAGAAATGAAAAAAAAGCAATAAATATATATTTATCATGAAAAAGCAATAAATTTCGAAAGGCATTGCATTACTTGGCGTTGTATTGTACAATGGAAATACGAAAACGATTAAGCGAAATGCGGCACATGCGGGCATAAGTGATTTTATGGGGTAGAGAGGATTAACATATGGTATCTATGAAGGATATTTCGGCGGTCTGCGGTGTCTCGGTGGCTACGGTCAGCAAGGCGCTTAACGACCAGAACGATATCGGGCAGGAGACGAAGAGACGGATTCGCCAGGTTGCCGAGGAGATGGGCTACTTTCCGAATACGGCGGCTAAAATGCTGAAAACAAACCGCAGTTATAATATTGGGGTTCTGTTTAACCATGAGGATTACAGTGGTCTGACCCATGATTACTATGCCTTTGTGCTGGACAGTCTCAAGAATACGGTAGAGGAAAAGGGTTACGATCTTACTTTTGTGAACACGAGCAAACGTCGTGCGGGGGCGACAAGCTATCTGGAACATTGCAGATCCCGGGGCTTTGACGGCGTTGCGATTGTCTGTACGGATTTTTATTCACCGGAGATTTTACAGCTTGTGAGGGGTGGTATTCCCATCGTTACGCTGGACCATCTTTTTAACAATGTCTGCGCGGTTATGTCTAACAATGTGCAGGGGATGCAGGATCTGCTCACTTATATTTATAAGAAGGGACACCGCAGGGTGGCATATATCCACGGGGCGGATTCTGCTGTGACCCAGAGCAGGCTGTCCTCCTTCTATCGGACAGCGGCGCTGCTTGGGCTGACCATACCGGATGAATATATCTGCATGTCGCCCTACCGCGATACGAATGGCGCCTATGCGGAGACGGTGAGACTGCTCGACTTGAAGGAACCGCCCACCTGTATTATATATCCGGATGATTTTTCCGCGTTCGGCGGTTATAACGCGATACAGGAACGGGGAATGCGGATTCCCGATGACATTTCGATTGCGGGCTATGACGGCATTCGCATTGCCAGACATATCGAGCCGACGTTGACCACACTGCGGCAGAACACGGAGGAGCTGGGGCGGCAGGTGGGAGAAAAGCTGCTCAGCCTGATCGAGCATCCCAAAACCACGCTGGTGGAGACGATTGTGGTGGAGGGGCATGTGTTTGAGGGAAATTCCGTCGGACAAATTTGAGGAGGAAATCATGTCGGCACCGATTTTATTTGACCAGAGCAGGTTAAAGGCATATGATGGTCTTATGAGGCTGTGCGAGTTTGCCGGAAAGTCAGAGGAGTGGCAGCAGACGCTGTGGAGTGAGCTTTTGCTGAATCAGGGGCTGTACGACGCTTTCGTTTACTATCTGGAGAACCATGGGCTGCCGGACGAGCCGAAATGCGGGGCGTACTCCCTGACGGACTGTTATGTGTGGCAGATTGAACAGGATAATCTGCGCATGGACACGGGGAAGAACACCGCAAGCTGCAATAAAGAGGACATGGTGCTCAGGGCGTTTATGATGATGGCGGATATGCAGAGAAACCCGGAAAAGTATGAGAAAAAGCTGGGCGACTGGAAGGGCATGGACCAGACCATGTGAAAGGCGCGGAGACACAACAGAGGAAAAAGGAAGGAATATGGGTCGGACGGAATTTTTAGACAGACTGCAGAGAGCGCTTGCGGGCGGGGTAAACAGTTCCCGTGTGGCGGAGAATGTGCAGTATTATCGGGAATACATTGATGTGGAAATCAGAAAAGGCAGAAGCGAGGAGGAAGTGCTGCAAAGTCTCGGTGACCCGAGGCTTTTGGCGAAGAGCATTATTGAAGCGAATAAGCGCGCCGGTATCAGCGAGGGAACGAACCGGACTTACGACGAGGAAACTGAACGATACGGGGAAAACAAGGGGCAGGGCGTGATGCGCGTTCCCGGCTGGCTGATTCTGTTGATTGCGGGCGTAATTTTTCTTTTGATCATCGGCGTGGCCTTTTCCATCATTTCTTTTCTTGCGCCGATCATCATTCCGGTGTTGATTGTTGTACTTGTGATTAATTACCTGAAAGGGAGAAAATGACGTAATAATTCAGCACAGGACTTTGCAAATGACAACAGACCGTTTACTTGGGATAAACGGTCTGTTGAGGGGAGTATAAATAATTAATATAAGGGTCTGTAGGCGGAGAATGAAGGGGTATCTCCGTCTACATTTTTATTATAGTACATCTGATGAAAAATACAAGAAAAAATAGTACCAAAGTACCAATGCTGGTTTTGGTGCTTTTCCATAAAAAAATAGTACTAAAGACCTATGAGTTGCCTGAATAACTTCGTTCAGATTCTCTCATACTATTTCTGTAACATGAAACCAATCAGGAGGTATGGAAGATGTCTAAGAATGATTTTAACCAGAACAGCCAGCAGAATGAGAAGCAGCAGGACAAGAACAACCAGAACAATTCTAAGAACAGCACAAACAACAGCAGCAAGAACAGTTCCGGCAGCAACTCTAACAACAGCAGCAAGGACAACTACTAAGAAGGATTTGAGCGGAGAAGGGGACGCATTGGGCGTCCCCTTTCTTGCGCGTATAAGCAGAGTCAGAAAATAAAACTCAGTTGACAGGCATTTGTATATTGCATAAAATGTACCTATGGAAAAATTAGAATATATTGTGCCCTGCCATTTCGGGCTGGAGGCAGTTTTAAAAAGAGAAATTACGGATCTCGGTCTGGAGATTACGAGCGTGGAGGACGGCAGAGTTACTTTCGCCGGGGACAGGCAGGCGCTTTGCCGTGCCAATATTTTCCTGCGCAGCGCACAGAGAGTACTGATTAAAATCGGAAGTTTCCATGCGGAAACCTTTGAGGAGCTTTTTCAGGGAACAAAGGCGCTGCCTTGGGAGAATTATATTTCCAAAGATGGAAAATTCTGGGTGGCGAAGGCGGCAAGTGTGAAGAGCAAGCTTTTCAGCCCTTCGGATATCCAGTCGATTATGAAGAAGGCAATGGTAGAGCGCATGAAGAGCGTTTACCATATCAATTGGTTCGACGAAAGCGGAGCCGATTATCCCGTTCGGGTATTTATTAAGAAGGACGAGGTGACGGTGGGACTCGATACATCGGGAGAATCCTTACATAAACGCGGGTACAGGAAGCTGACGGCGAAAGCGCCCATTGCGGAGAATCTGGCTGCGGCGCTTCTGATGCTGACGCCCTGGAGGGGCGACCGGATTTTGGTGGATCCTTTTTGCGGCAGCGGGACGATTCCCATTGAGGCGGCTATGATGGCGGCGCATATCGCGCCCGGAAAGAGTAGGCGTTTTACGGCGCAGGACTGGAGCCATGTGTTTCCGGATTCGTTCTGGGAAAAAGCAAGAGAAGAAGCGGGGTCCATGGAAACGCCGGATGTGGAAACGCAGATTCAGGGCTACGATATCGATGAGGAGATGGTGTCCATTGCCCGGGCAAATGCCAGACTGGCGGGGGTGGAGCATCTGATTCATTTTCAGAAACGAGATGTGGCACAGCTTTCCCATGCGAAAAAGTATGGGTTTATTTTGACGAATCCGCCCTACGGAGAACGGCTTTCGGAGAAAGAAGAGCTTCAGAACCTTTACCGGACGCTGGGAGAGCGTTACCGGGTGCTGGATTCCTGGTCCATGTATGTGATTACCTCCTATGAACAGGCGGAAACCGCTATCGGCAGGAAGGCGGACAAGAACAGAAAGCTATATAACGGTATGATAAAGACCTACTTTTATCAATACATGGGTCCAAAGCCCACCGGGAGTAAAAAATAGAGATGGAATGGCGGAAGCGATGCAGCAGAACAGTTTGATGAAAAGTACATTGGTATATTGCGTTTTGTTTGTGGCGGCGGCTATGAGCGTCATGCTGTACTATGCGGCGACCAAGACCGTGCGCGTAGCGGATTTGGCGCAGGACGAGGTGGTCCGCCCCTCCGTGCAGAAGGAGGAGGGTGCGCCCGCTGTTCCCACGAAGGAAAATGAAATCGCCATTAACAGAGCAGAGATGAACACCAATTATTTCTGTATTCCGATGCCGGAGAGCGTGAAGGCGGAGGAAGTGGTCTTGGAAAATCACTATATGGACAAAGAACTTTGGGTGAGCATCAGCGCGGAGCAGACGAAAGACTACGAAACGTTTTACCAAACGAGCGCCGTTTACGGAAACAGTGAGAGCGTGACGGACGGTCGCCTTGAAACGCAAGAGGACAGGGTCTGCCTGCGGTTTGCGCTGGACGGTGTTTATGAGTACCGCAGTATTTTTGAGGACCATACCCTGTATGTGGAGTTTGTGCCCTCAAAGGAAATGTATGAGAAAATTATTGTGATTGATGCCGCTTACGGCGGTGAGGAGCATGGGGTAGTCGTGGACGGCATTCGCTCCAAGGATATTACGCTTGACGTGGCAAAGGCTCTTAAGACCATGTTTGACGAGAGCGATATCAAAGTGTACTATACGAGAATGGACGACAGCAATCCTGCGGCGGCGGACAGAGTGGAGCTTGCGGCGGCGACCAAGGCGGATATGCTGATCCGCATAGAGGTGAGCGGCGATGAGAACAGTAAGCTCTATGGGACGTCCGCGGTTTATAACAGTAAATTTTTCATTCCCGGTTTCGGCAATGTGGAGCTTGCCGACCTTCTCGAGAGAGAGGTAGTCACGTCCATCAGCGGCAAAGCATGTGGTCTGATTGAATCGGCGGAAGCGGATCAGGTCGTGAACAGCGCCACGGTTCCAGCGGCGGCGATTCGGGTGGGGTATCTGACGAACAGTCAGGAAGCCATTCTGCTGCAGCGCGAGGATTATATCAAGCGGATTGCGGAAGGAATTTACAATGCGGTGGTGAAGGCGTATGAGCAGGGGTGAAGATATGTTGAAAATCATATTTGCTACGGGTAATGAAGGAAAAATGCGGGAAATCCGGGCGATTCTGGGGGATATGGAAATTGACATGCGCTCCATGAAGGAAGCCGGGCTTGCTCTTGAAATTGAGGAGAACGGAACCACGTTTGAGGAGAATGCCCGCATTAAGGCGCGGGCGGTGGCAGCAGCCCTCGCGGCGCAGGAAAAGGCGCGGGATTGTGTGGTGATGGCGGACGATTCCGGACTGGAAATCGATGCTCTGAACGGGGAGCCAGGCGTATATTCGGCGAGATATCTCGGAGAGGAGACGCCTTTTTCGGAGAAGAGCGCAGGGCTGCTAAAGAGGCTTCAGGATGTGCCGGAGGATGAGCGAAGCGCAAGATTTGTCTGTGCGATTGCGGCGGTATTTCCGGATGGCGAGGAGGTTGTCACCAGAGGAAGCATTGAGGGCAGGATTGGTTATGAACTCCGTGGGGAAAACGGCTTCGGCTATGACCCCATCTTTTATCTGCCGGAGTACGGACGGACGGCGGCAGAGCTTTTAGACGAGGAGAAGAACCGCATCAGCCACAGAAGCAGGGCTTTGGAACAAATGAAAAAGGAACTGAAGAAAAGGATGTTGTAATGGCATGAGAGTATTGATTGTGAGCGACAGTCATCGTCATAATGCGAATCTGCTTGCAGTGCTGGAACGGACAGGTCCCTATGATATGCTGATACATTGCGGGGATGTGGAGGGAAGCGAGTATACGATCAGCGAAGCGGCGGGCTGTCCCGTGGTGATGGTGCAGGGGAATAATGATTTTTTTTCCAATCTGCCAAGAGAAGAGGAGTTTATGATCGGGCGCTATAAGGTGTGGGTAACCCATGGACACCATTATTATATCGCCATGAACACCGAGACGATTAAGCAGGAAGCTATAAGCAGGGAAGTGGATATCGTGATGTGTGGGCATTCCCACAAGCCTTTGATTGATATAGGAAAGGATGTTACACTGATTAATCCCGGCAGCATCAGCTATCCCAGACAGGAGAACCGGAAGCCCAGTTATATCATTATGGAGCTGGATCGGGAGGGCGAAGCGCATTATACATTAAATTTTGTGTAGAAAGCGGTTGACAGAAAAAAAACCGTATTATATAATGGAACATGCGTTGTGAGAATGGCGTTTGAACTCTTGCGGGGTGTGGCTCAGCTTGGCTAGAGCGCCTGGTTTGGGACCAGGAGGTCG
>CAJUMV010000018.1 GCA_910587715.1 uncultured Lachnospiraceae bacterium
ATTTACCAGTAACTACATCCATTTATGGATGATGATATATAAATTTAAAAATATATCGGGAGATATATTGACAAATTTCAAATATTGAGATAGGAGGACTATGTCGGTGAGCTGGGTGTTTTGGCGGACACGCCTCTGCGCAACGGTCAAAATCTCGGGATTGTCCTTGTCACGCTGGCTTCGCGGGCGGCAATAGAGGGCGGGGTTATGCCCGAAACGGCATTTTCTCTAAGCGACAGTTATATACGCAAGCTGGAGAAAGCGCGTACTCCCGAAACCGCTTATCAGTTGGGCAGACAGGCGGAATATCACTATGCGCTTCTGGTTAAGGAGAAAAAGAATGGAGGAGACGTATGTACCACAGTGGATTCGCGCATCGGTCTGTGTAAGGACTATATTTTCGCGCATTTACACGGGAGAATTACCATGGCGGAAATTGCGGGAGCGCTTTATATCAATCCCAATTATCTTTCCGGTCTTTTTAAGAAGGAGGAGGGAATCACGATTGGGCAGTATATTCTTCAGGAAAAAATAAAGCTGGTGAAAAATATGCTTATCTATTCCCGCTATTCTTATATTGAGATAGCAAATTATCTGGGATTCTGCTCGCAGAGTCATTTGGGGGAAAAATTCAAAAAAGCCACCGGGCTGACACTCCATCAATATCGGGAAAAGTATGGAGTAAAGGAATTTCTTGTAAAATAAATTATTTTGTTGATATAATAATAATGCGCCGGAAGCGTGGAAAGGGAGAGAAAATTATGGACGAGAATAGAAAATTCACACAAGGTTTATTACAATATTTAAATGACAGTCCCACAGCGTTTCACGCCGTGGAAAATGCGGCGGCGATTTTGAAAGAAAACGGCTTTCAGGAATTAAAGGAGGCGGAGAACTGGGCTTTGGAAAAAGAAGGAAGATATTTTATAGTCAAAAACAGCTCGGCGGTGATCGCCTTTACGGTAGGAACGGGAGATTTGAATAAGGAAGGGTTCCGCATCATCGGTGCTCACACAGACTCGCCGTCGCTTAAGGTGAAGCCGGGCGACTGCACCGTTACGCCGGACGGCTATGTGAAAGTGAACGTGGAGATTTACGGCGGGGCGATTTTGCAGACCTGGTTTGACAGACCGCTGGCCCTCGCCGGGCGGCTGGTTGTAAAAGAAAACGGCGTCTTGCGGGAAAAGCTTGTGCAGATTGATAAACCTGTCTTTATGATTCCGAATCTCTGCATTCATTTTAACAGAGATATGAAGGAAAAGGGCGCCTGCAACAAACAGACGGAAATCCTGCCGCTTTTGTCTATGAAAGAGGACGACATGGAGAAAGAGGATTATCTGCCCGCCCTGCTGGAAGAAGAGACTGGCATCGAAAAAGGAAACATCGTGGATTATGAGCTGTATTTGTATGAGTATCAGAAGGGAATCTTTACAGGCAAAAAGCAGGAGTTTATCTCGGCGGGCAGGATTGACGATTTGTCCATGGTTTATGCAGGACTGACCGCACTGACACAGGCGCAGGCACAGGCGGGCTGCCAGGTGCTTGCTGCGTTTGACAATGAGGAAGTGGGGAGCACTACCGCACAGGGCGCCAATTCTGGACTTTTGCTGCATCTGTTGAACCGCATCTGCAAGAATCTTGGGCTGTCGGACGAGGGATATTTTCAGGCGGTTGCCAATTCGACCTCGATATCGGCAGATTTGGCGCACGCGGTGCATCCAAATTACAGTGACAAACATGACACGGAAAACCGCCCCGTGTTAGGAGGCGGTCCGGTGATTAAATATTCCGCGTCGCAGCGTTACGCTACGACAGCAATGAGCGCTGCTTATTTTATGCAAGCATGTGAGCGCGCTGGCGTTCCTTATCAGAAGTTTGTAAACAGAAACGATATCGCGGGCGGATCGACAATCGGTCCCGCGCTTTCCGGACTGACCACAATCCCTACGGTGGACATGGGCGCGCCGATTTTGGCGATGCACTCCATCCGGGAATTTGGGGCAGCGGCGGACATGGAATATACGCGGCGGGCGTTTCTGGCATACTATGAGGGCGGACGGCTTTAATGCCGCCGGAGAAAGCCGCCCCGTATCATCAGGGACGGCTTATCTTTAACCTTGCGTTTTTCGGACATGCTGCGGAGGAGATTACTCTTTTGTGACAGGCACCCACAATTCGCAGAACAGACCTTTTTCGCCCTTTTCAAAGTAAATTTCAAAGTCCGTGTCGTCTGTCTGCACATAGCCTGTCTGCGGGGAAAATTCTTTGTGGAATTTGCGCCAGACTTCACCGATGCAGTCTCCGTCATCGCCAAGACATTTGAATACGGCATAGTCTGCGGGTTCGGTGTTCCAAATGGTATAACCCTTTTTGATAAGGGCGTCTAACCCGGCGCGGTCCGTATCGTCATCAACAATAACGCCGATACCGTAGTTAAAATGCGTTTCGTTTTCTTTCGTGGGGCTGCATAAGCCGTATACGTCCCGCTTCCCCTCTTTCCGAAGCTGCTTCATGGGCTCGACCAGATTTTTGTCAAAGCATTCCGTCCAGAAATCGGGAATGCTGTGGTCACTGTCATCGTTGATGATCTCGTTGGGAAAAGCCCTCACCATTGCAAGAAACTGCTGCGATTCTTTGTGTTCCATTCTGTAATCCATAATACTACCACCTTCCGTTATGATTTTTATCACAAGGGGATTGAACAGATGAAGCTTCGCGCCCTGCTTTTTTGCCTGCTTCGGGGTGGAACCGTGGAAGCGGAGAAAAGCCTTGGAAAAGCTCTCCGGCGATTCATAGCCATACTTATACGCGGCGTCAATGACGGACAGATCCGTTGTCTGCAGCTCCTGCGCAGCGAGCGTAAGACGGCGGTTTCTGATGTATTCATTGGCGGTCATTCCGGTAATAAAGCTGAATGTGCGGTGGAAGTTATAGTTGGACATGCGTATGCTGTTTGCCACGTCGGTGTAGTTAATGTCCTCGCAAATGTGTTCTTCCATATAACGTATTGCCTGCTGAATCAGTTGTATTGACATGTCGGTTTCTGCCTCTCCTTTCGTGTTCTGGGCAACGAAGTTTTTTACCTGTTCTCCTTGTGTGAAACCATTGTATAAAATTGTGGAAGGAAAGTCCTGTTCTGGCTTGCGCAAGGTTGCACTGTCATTTGTTATTTTCTATAATTGCCATCATTTCCGCAGGAGTAACGATGAAGTCCCTAAATGGATAATGTTTTTGATTCCCGGTAACCAGATAGGCATCATCGTCTCGTTTCTCCATAGCTACCTCATAGAATACAAGGTCGTCCATATCAATCAAAACAGCTCCTGTAGGCTGAGGAAATACTTCGATTCCGTATTGGCAGATTGATTCAAGAACAGTTTGTATCAATTCTTCCTGCAGGTGAAATTTTTCTCTGTGAAATACTTCATTATATTCAAATAGAATATTTTGATGATATAAAGGAATAATAGTCCCATCAAAAACGGCATCTAGCACTTTAACAGTAGCGGAGGCTGCAGTTTTTGAAAGCAGTGCCGACAGCAAAACATTAGTATCAATTACGGCATAATATTTCATGTGCATTTACCTTTTTCTTTCTGCTCTTATGGCTGAAATTTCGGCGTTGATTTCATCAAGTGTCATTTCCGGAACGTTAGCAACTTGCCGGCGTAACTCATAAAAAGCATTTTTGGCTTCGGTTCTAGTTATTGTTTGCTCTGGCAGCGTTGCCTCAAATGGAAGCCCTTTGACCATTTTACTTTTTGTCATAAACATACGAAACGCTGTAGGTAAATCTAATCCGAGTCGTTCATATATTTCTGTTACTTCCTGTTTTAGTGCTTTATCTGCTCTGAATTGAATTAAAACTTGTTCTGCCATATTATATTCTCCTATCATGTATTTTGAAGTTGTTTTGCATGTGTTTATAATATTATATGCTTTGCATGTTAAATTAGCAAGCAATTCTATTGTGCAATTTCTTAATACATATTTGTGGTATTGGCAATAGAGCATAAAATAGATTGACAAAATGTGTTTACAGATGTAGACTATTCTTAAAAGAAGTCTACATCTGTAAACAATAGAAACAAATGGGCAGGAAGTAATAGGAAAGGAATACATTTATGAAAGACACAAAAATATCCGACGCGGAACTGGAAATACTGGAAACACTCTGGGCAGCGGGGGAAGCATTAAACGCCAACGAGATCCGTGCGCGGTTGAATGAAAAAAAGGACTGGGAGCGCACCACGGTGCTGACGCTGATCCGCAGGCTGCTTGACAAAGGCGTGATTGCGCAGGAAAAACGGGATGTTTACTATTACACGCCTCTTGTGGCGCGGAGCGTATATGTGAAAGAGGAGACGAAGAGCTTTCTGAATAAATTTTTCAAGGGAAATGCGAAAAATCTGGCGGCGGCGCTCATTGAGGATGAGAATTTGAGCCGGGAAGATATTGAGGAACTGCGGGATTATTTTCAGGATAACTTTCGATAGGAGACATGGAGGGAATTATGGCACAATTATTTTCTGTAATTTTATCGTTATCGGTGTCCGGCGGGCTGGTCGGACTTCTGGTTCTGGCGTTTCGCCCGGTCGCCGGTCGGTATTTTGCAAAGCGGTGGACATACTGCCTCTGGCTTTTGGTGATTGCGAGACTGCTTGTGCCTGTGCACGGGGATATCAATCTGATGGAATATTTGTCGGTGAATCTGGCGTCGGTGGGGAGTCATTTGAGCGAAATTGGCGGCATGGCAGAGCGGGCAGAGGAGGACGGACGCGCGGGCGCGGCGTTGGAAGATTTGGAGGGCGCGGCGGAGAGTGCGGATGGCGCAGAGGTAACGGATATGACTTTGCGCGAGGATGTCGGTACGGCAACGAATGTAGAAAGCGGGACTGAGCCGACGGCAGATGCAGAGAAGGTTGAGAAAGAGGCTGGGCAGGATAGTGCGGAGAACCCGGCAGACAGCGAGCGCGGTGGAAGTGAACTGCGTGAGACAGCTGGCATGGCGGGCGCAGTATCTGCCAGCGGAATGACCGGCGGCACAGCGGATAGCATTGGGAAATGGATATTGCAGATTGCAACTGTCATCTGGCTGATCGGCGTGCTCTTTACGGCTCTGCGGAAACTTTGGATTTATCGCCGGTTTGTAAAGGAAATCAGTGCGGGTGGAATGGAGAATGCGAACCGAAGGGGGTTAAATCAGGACGGCATGTCGCGCGCGGTGTGCGCACCTGTAAGCAACCAGCGGATTCTTGCGCAGTATGCGGAAATACACAGGAGACTCGGCATGCAAAAGATCATGCCGCTCTACGAGAGTGCGGTCATTGACAGCCCGATGCTGATTGGGCTTTTCAATCCCTGTATTTATCTGCCTTTCGGGTTTTTGGAGGAGATGGCTGGGAAGGAGAACGATATCATTCTGATTCTGCATCATGAACTGGTGCACTACAAGCGGCGTGACCTTTGGTATAAATGGCTGTTTCAGGCGGCGCTCTGCGTGCACTGGTTTAACCCGCTTCTGTATGTGTTCCAACGCAAGTTTAGTGCGGACTGCGAACTGGCATGTGATGAGACGGTGTTAAAGCTTCTCTCGGAAGAGGGGCGCAGAGCGTACGGGAATGTGCTGTTGGATGTGGCGCAGAAAAACTGGTCGGAAAGTATGCTTTCGGGGAACGGCTGGGGCGTGTACAGAAACGTGCCGACAATGACACTTTTGGAGGACAAAAGTACGCTGAAAGACAGACTGCGGGGAATCGCGCAGTATCACAGTACGGGAATAGCGGTCGGGCTCTGTTCCGTGGCGGCGCTTGTCATGTTTTTGGGAGTGGCTTTCGTCTGCGGCGCGGCGGGTGTCCGTGGCGGTTCCGGGAAGACTTTTTCCATGTACAATAATGGAAGTCTGGTGGAGCATTTCTGGGAAAAATCGTTGTGGACAGAAATGTGGGGAGATTCTTTCGATTTGGGGCAGCCGATTCTGGTAAGCGAAAACGGAAGAGCCTATCGGATGTATGATGACGACGCTCTGATAGCCGGGGACAGTGAAAATGACTGCTGGCGCGCATGGTTCTATTCCGGCGGGGACGAGAGTGTGGAAGCGAAGAAATTTGTGCTTAACGGATCCGACAGCTTATGGATTTTCTATGCCAACAAGGAGACTGCATTGGAGATATCTTCGAGATTCCAGCTTCGTGATGGCCGCTTTAAACTTGTCTGTGTCAGACCTGACCAGACAGTGCAGACAATCAGTGAGAGCGGAGAAGAGAATACGGTTAAAATCACGCTGCCGCAGGGTAGAAATGTGATTAAGATGGTGGGGCAGAAGGCAAAGCTGGAAGCTTTGGGCGCTGCATATGGAAAGATGAAAAAGGGGGATTTTGACGGTATCTATAACAATGAAGCTTCGGAGTATGCTTATCAGGTGTTGGAGGGGCGGAGAACACTGGACTTAAACAAGCTGGAAGAGACTTTGCCATATTTGAAGGAAAAAGAGGCAAGCGAGCTGTGCCTGAAAATCTGGAAGGAGGGGGCTGCGTTAACGAAGGAAAACTGGCAGCAGTTGTTTGTCTACTCCGACGAAGAGATGACGACACAGTATCTTTTGGATGTATTGCAGGAAGGCGGCGTCAAGGAGTTTGACAGCAGCGTCCTTGTCGAGATCGCCCCCTATATGGCTACGGAGGATGTGAGTGAATGTTTCTGGTATCTCTTGGAGCGGGATGCAGTGTCTGAGTCCGACTGGGAGAGTATCTTCGTGTATTCCGATGCGGACAAGTCGGCAAAATATCTGGCGGAGGCGTTGCGGAAAGGAAAGGCGGGCAGTTTTGGGGATGAGGCGCTTGAGCAGATTTGTTACCGGGTATCCACGAAAGAATTGACGGATATTGTGACGGCGATGGATGAACTGTCTTTTGATGGTCTGGAGCATGTGCTGGCTTTCGTGCAGGAGATGGACGAGGCAGCCGACTGCATCTGTCATTACATTGACTTGGGGAATGCGCTGACGGATGAGCAATTGCGGGAGATTCAGGCTTATTTGAGCGAGGAGGATTTTTGGCGGGTTGTGGAGTATAACGGGAAGAAAAAATAAGGAAATTAGCGGGATTTGTGGGGCTGTCCGAAAACGGATGGTCCCTTTTGTTTTTGACAATTATTTTGCACTCAGTATATAATGGAACGTATCATATACTGTTTTAATATAAAGGCGTAAATTCAGAAACGGAGATAACGGTTATGTCATATCCGATGGTGCACTTAAAAGTTGCATATGGGCTGCTTGCACGGCATGATGGCGGGTGGATAGAGCGACCGGGAGATTTCCTGCTCGGCTCCGTTGCGCCGGACGCGGTGCACTTTCATAACAAATATAATGTTTCGCTGAAAGAGCGAAGTCACCTATGGAAATTCGGACCGCGCTGGGGTATAACGGTTGACAGTGAGGGCTGGCTGGAAGCAATCCGCAAGTTCTGGAAAGAAAATCAAAGCGTCGAAACCCGGGATTTTATGGCGGGTTACTGCACACATCTTCTGACGGATTGGGAGAACGACAGATGCATCTGGACGCCCTTTCGGGAAAAGATGATACGGGGCGCAGACCTCGACGAAGTGTACGGGCAGTATGCGGCGGAAGCCTACGGTATCGACCAGTGGTTATATCAGGAGGATAGGGAGTCGCCGGAAATCTGGCGGCTTTTGGAACAGGGGCAGGTCTGCGGGGTAGAAGGCTGTATTTTGGAGGAGGATCTGGCACGGCAGAAGCAGTCTCTTTTATGTGAGCAGTTTACAGGGAAAGCGGCGGTCGATGTGAGAGGGTATCAGTTTTGTTCAAAAGAGATTATGGAGAAATTTGTGGAAACGTGCGTGGAGCGATTATCCAGAGAGATATTTATTTGGTCATAAATAAGATACGTTTGAGAACCGTATGATTTACGTTTGAAATTCAGCAAGATGGTGATAAAGAAGGATTTTTTGCGTTTGAAATACGTGCGAATTGATTTGAGAATATTTAAATTTTAATATGTATTTATTAGGGAGTGCATTATGAACACACAGGAAAACACAACAACCTACAAATCCGGGGAACTATTAAAACGGTTTCTCCCCTACTATAAAAAATACTGGAAAATCGTAGTGATCGACCTGCTCTGCGCGGGACTGACGACAATCTGCGAGTTGGTACTGCCGATGATCATCCGCTTTATCACCAATGCGGGAATGAACGATCTGGCATCGCTGACTGTGACGGTCATAATTCGTTTGGGCGTATTATATCTGTGTCTGCGCATGGTCGATACGGTGGCGAATTTTTATATGGCTTACACGGGGCATGTGATGGGCACGCGGATTGAGACGGATATGCGGCGGGACGCTTATGCCCATCTGCAGAGGCTGTCGGACACTTACTACAATAACACGAAGGTCGGTCAAATTATGGGGCGCATCACCAACGACCTTTTTGATGTGACGGAGTTTTCGCACCACTGCCCGGAGGAATTTTTCATTGCGGGCATCAAGGCGGTCATTTCCTTTATTATTCTGGCGCAGATCAGTTTGGGGCTGACGCTGATTATTTTCATTGTGGTGCCGATTATGGCTGTGACATGTACGGCGATCAACCTGCGGATGCGGGAGGCGTTTCGCAAACAGCGCGTGCAGATCGGCGAGCTGAATGCGCGTATTGAGGACAGTCTGCTCGGGCAGAAGGTGGTGAAGGCATTCGCCAATGAGGAGAAGGAAAAGGAGAAATTCGAGCAGGATAATCAAAACTTTTTCCTTATTAAAAAAGAAACATACAAGTTTATGGCGGCGTTTCAGACGACCACGAGGGCTTTCGACGGTTTGATGTATCTGGTGCTTCTTACAGCGGGCGGCATTTTTATGGTGAAAGGGAAAATCGAGCCCGGCGATCTGGTGGCGTATGTGATGTATGTGACAACGCTGATTGCGACGATTCGCCGCATTATCGAGTTTGCGGAGCAGTTTCAGCGGGGCATGACGGGGATTGAGCGCTTCGTGCAGATTATGGACAGTGATATTGAGATTTTTGACGAGCCGGGCGCGGTGGCATGTGTGAACCCGAAAGGCAATATTTCTTTCCGCAATGTCAGCTTCGAGTACCCCGATGATCACAATGTGGTGTTTAAGGGCTTAAATCTGGAAATCCGTCAGGGAGAGAAGATTGCCATTGTAGGTCCTTCCGGCGGCGGAAAAACTACCTTGTGTAATCTTATTCCGCGGTTTTATGATATTGATCAGGGGGAAATCCTGTTAGACGGGAAAAACATCCACGGGTATACGATCAAGAGCCTGCGGCAGAATATCGGTATGGTGCAGCAGGATGTCTATCTCTTTTCCGGCACGGTCTATGAAAATATCGCTTACGGCAGGGAAAACGCCACGAGGGAAGAAGTGGTAGAGGCGGCGAAGCAGGCGGGCGCGCATGAGTTTATCACAGCCTTGAAGGACGGGTATGACACCTATGTGGGAGAGCGCGGTGTGAAGCTCTCCGGCGGGCAGAAACAGCGCATCAGCATTGCGAGGGTATTTTTAAAAAATCCGCCGATTCTTATTATGGATGAAGCCACTTCCGCGCTGGACAATGAGAGCGAGTTTCAGGTGGCGAAATCTTTGGAGGCGCTGGCAAAGGGAAGGACTACCATTACCATTGCCCACCGGCTGTCCAGTATCCGCAATTCCGACCGGATTTTGGTGCTGACGGAGGAGGGCATCGTGGAGGAGGGAACCCACGAGAGCCTGCTTGCGCAAAATGGGATTTATCATCATTTCTATGTGACGGCGAATGAGTTGAAATAGAAGCAAGATGGTTTATAAAATTTATGCAGTGCGGGATTAAGAAGGGAATGCAGAAACGGATGGCAGAACAGGGCAGAAAACAAAAGATTTTGATTGTAGAGGATGACCGGCCGCTTGCGGCTGGTCTTTGCCGCGCCCTGCAAAATGACAATACAGAGACGGTGAGCTGCCATACCTTGCAGGAGGCGGGGAAACTACTCGAAGGGTTCTCTTTTGACCTCGTGGTGCTGGACGTGAACCTACCCGACGGAAACGGCTTTGACTTCCTGCAGCAGATAAAGGCGAAATATGACATGCGCGTCATTATGCTGACGGCAAACGACATGGAAACCGATGTCGTGGCAGGTCTGGAAGCCGGGGCGGACGATTATATCACGAAACCGTTCAGTCTGGCGGTACTCCGGGCGCGGGTGGAGACCCAGCTTCGGCGGGTGGCACGGGGCAGGCAGCCGGTTAAGGATACGACAGACAATACAGCGGGTGACATGATAAGTGACAGTACAGGAGATGGCGGCGAAACGAGATTTACGGGCGAAGGGTGGATTACGGATGGCGAATATCGGTTCCATTTTGCGAAAATGCTCTTCTTCCACGGCGAAAAACAGGTGGAGCTTTCCAAGACGGAGCAGCGGCTTCTGCGGATGCTGGTAGAGAACAAGGGTATTACTTTGGCGAGGGAACAGCTTCTTGATTTCACGTGGTCGGTGGACGCGGCTTTTGTGGATGAAAATACGCTGTCTGTCGCGATGAAACGCCTGCGGGACAAGCTGGATGCGCAGGAGCGGATTAAGACAGTTTACGGGATTGGGTATCGGTGGGAGTGAAAGCGGAGCTATTTTGAGGGGCATGAAAGCAGCTATGAACAATGATGAACAGCTTCATATAAGAGGGCTCAGCATAGACTGGGATAAAATAGAACGATACAGTTACTTGAGAGAGATAGAATCCATAGAGGGATTACATGATCTTGCGTTTCACAAGCCTGTTACTTTCTTTGTGGGGGAAAATGGCAGCGGGAAATCGACACTGTTAGAGGCTATTGCAGTGGCTTACGGGTTTAATCCGGAAGGAGGAACAAGGAATTACCGGTTTTCGACGTATGATTCCCATTCAGAACTGTGTGAAGCGATTCGATTAATAAAGGGTATTCATAAACCGGGATGGGGGTATTTTTTGCGCGCCGAGAGTTTCTATAATGTTGCGACTGCTGAGAATGAATACAGCAGGGGATTTGGCGAGCATTTTCATGAGAAATCGCATGGCGAAAGTTTTCTAGCGATGGCGCAGAGTAATTTTCGGGCGAATGGCGTCTATCTTTTAGATGAGCCGGAGGCGGCGCTTTCGCCGCAAAGACAGCTCACGTTATTGCTTGAAATTGTGAGATGCGCACGTGCGGAATCGCAGTTTATCATTGTTACGCATTCCCCGATTCTGCTTGGGATTCCGGATGCGGAAATACTGAGTTTTGATGGAGGACAAATTCATGCGTGCAGTTACGAGGACACGGAAAGCTATCAGGTGACGGAAATGTTTATCAACAACAGAGAACACATACTGCATCAGCTTTTGGAGGGGTAGGGTTGCAATAGTACAATATCAAAACGGTGTATGGTATCGGATGTCGGTGGAAGCGGCGGGGGAAGATTATTATGAATGAATTGATAAAAAACGAAAACAATGATATTATGGGTATTTATCAAAAATCAGAAAATATTTTGAATGATGTGCAAAGTATCATAGAAACTTCGCAGCGGCAGGCATATCATGCGGTAGATGCCATTTTAGTGCAGAGAAATTGGCTGATTGGATATCGAATTGCAGAGGAAGAATTGCAAGGAGAGGGTCGCGCTGAATACGGCTTAAATGTGATAAAAGAGTTATCTAAGGAACTAACAGGTAAATATGGGAAAGGCTTTACGAAAACGAATCTTTATAATTTCTATTCCTTTTACCGTTATTTTCCTGAAATTTTCCACACACCGTGTGGAAAATCTGTAAGAATGCTTTCTTGGTCACATTATAGATGCTTAATACAGGTAAAAGACGAAGAGGCGCGAAACTGGTACGAAAAGGAGGCATACGAACAGACATGGAGCGTCCGTACCTTACAACGCAATATCAATACACAATACTATTACCGCCTTCTGCAGTCCCAGAATAAAGAGCCGGTACAACAGGAAATGAATGAAAAAACTTCTGCCTTTCAAACAGACAAACTGGAGTTTATTAAAAATCCTGTGATAGCAGAATTTCTTGGGTTGTCTTCAAACATAGATTTAACGGAGACGGAGTTAGAGGCGAGCATTATCTCCAATATACAGAAGTTCTTAATGGAACTTGGAAAAGGGTATGCTTTTGTTGCCCGTCAGCAGCATATCAAAACGGAAAAAGAAGACTATTTTATTGACCTTGTATTTTATAACTATATCTTAAAGTGTTTTGTGCTGATTGATTTGAAAACAGATAAAATCACTCATCAGGATGTCGGTCAAATGGATATGTATATCCGGATGTATGATGAACGAAAAAAGAGCGCAGATGATAACCCGACATTGGGGATTGTGCTCTGTACAGAGACAGATGAAGACATCGCAAGATATTCCATATTGCATGGAAATGAGCAGTTATTCGCATCTAAGTATAAATTATATTTGCCTACAGAGGAAGAACTGCGCAATGAAATTGAAACTCAGAAGACATTATTTTATTTGCAACAGCAGGAAAACTCCAGATAAAGGGTAAAAAGGAAAACATGGGAGACAGAAATGACACCAGATAACTTATCAATTATCTTTTTGGCAGCAAGTATATTCTGCCTCCTCGCCGCCGCCATAATCGCCCTCACAGACCTCCACTACAGAAGGCGGAGTCTGCGCCGTATGCGCGACATGATACAGTCCGCCATCGACGGTACTTTCCGGGCTGAGACATTTGACGAATCCTTAGCGGCGTCCATGGAGAATAAATTGGCGGAGTATCTGGCGGCAACGGAGACGCAGATGGGGAAAACGGCGGCGGAGCAGGAAAAGACGAAGACGTTGATTGCGGACATTTCTCACCAGACGAAAACGCCGATCGCCAATCTTCTGCTCTACACGGAGCTTTTAAAAGAGAAGGGCGGAAAAGACAGCGATACGGTCGCGCTGTTGGAAAGTCAGGTGAAAAAGCTGGATTTTCTCATTCAGTCGCTGGTCAAGCTCTCCCGTCTGGAAACGGGAATCCTTGTGCTGCATCCGTGCAAAAGCGAACTTTCACAGCTTTTGAGGGAGGCGGAGGAGCAGTATGCGGCGCGGGCGCAGGAAAAAGGGCTGTATCTGCATGTGCTATCGGAAGAGGCACAGGAAATTACGGCGTGCTTTGACCACAAATGGACGATGGAGGCACTGGGCAATCTGATTGACAACGCCATTAAATATACGGAAACAGGCGGCGTCACGGTGCGCGTGAAGGCATATGAACTTTTTGTCAGCATTGAGGTGGAGGACACGGGGATTGGCATTGCGGAAGAAGAGCACGCCAAAGTATTCGGGCGCTTTTACCGCTCCATGTCGGTTGCAGACGAACAGGGCGTGGGGATCGGGCTATATTTGGCGAGAGAAATTTTGAGGCAGCAGTCGGGGTATATCCAGCTTGCATCCGAGGTGGGGAAGGGCACAGTATTTTCCCTGTACCTGCCCGTCGAATAAATTCTTACAAAACTGTCAGATTTCATTTTACTCAGGAAAGAATGTGGAAAGAATGCTATGAGATAATCTGTATTGTGGAGGACGGTGTACGGCGTGCTTCACGATACAGATTTTGTTTATAAAGGAGGAAAACCAGACATGACTATTTTGTCAACGAAAGATTTAAGAAAGGTATACGGTTCGGGCGAGAGTGAGGTTCACGCCCTTGCCGGGGTGAATTTTCAGGTGGAGAAAGGGGAATTTGTTGCCATTGTGGGCACGTCCGGCAGCGGCAAGAGCACGCTCCTGCACATGCTGGGCGGGCTGGACCGTCCGACGGCGGGCAGCGTCACGGTAGATGGCAAGGAAATTTTTACATTGAAGGACGAGGAACTGACTATATTCCGTCGTCGAAAGATTGGCTTTGTATTCCAGAATTACAATCTGGTGCCGGTTTTAAATGTCTACGAAAATATTCTTCTCCCGGTGCAGCTTGACGGGGGCAGTCCCGATCAGGGGTACATCAAAGAAATCATTGACACGCTGGGGTTGGCATCGAAGCTGAACAATCTGCCCAACAATCTCTCCGGCGGGCAGCAGCAGAGGGTGGCGATCGCCCGCGCGCTGGCGTCCAAGCCCGCTATCATTCTGGCGGATGAGCCGACGGGAAATCTGGACTCGAAAACCAGTCAGGATGTGCTCAGTCTCTTAAAGGTGACAGGACAGAAGTTCTCGCAGACAATTGTCATGATCACGCACAATGAGGCGATCGCGCAGATGGCGGATCGGATTATACGCATAGAGGACGGAAAGATTGAGAGGAGAGGAATAGCATGAACGTTTCCAACAGAAAAATCATCCGCCGCCTCAGCATAGCAAGCTTCAAGGCGGCGAAGATCAGGAATATCATCACGGTGGCGGCGATCGCGCTGACCACGGTATTGTTTACGGTTATTTTTACAGTGGGCATGTCCATGAAGCACGGGTTTGAGCAGTCGAATTTCCGTATGGTTGGCGGTTACAGTCACGGCGGGTTTAAGTATCTGACGAAGGAGCAGTTTGAAGAGCTAAAGGACGACCCGCTGATTAAGGAATACGGAAAGCGGATATTCTGCGGTATGCCGGAGAAAGAGCCTTTCCACAAGAGTCATGTGGAGATCAGTTACTGTGACGAAAACACGGCGAAGTGGATGTTTTTGAAACCAATCGAAGGGCGGTTTCCCAAGGAGGGCACCAACGAGGCGGCTACGGATTTGAGAGTCCTCTCCCTGCTGGGGGTGGAGCCCGTCATCGGCAATGAGTTCACCATGACGTTTCTGGTGGACGGGGAGGAGACGACGGAAACCTTTACGCTGTGCGGCTATTGGGATTATGATGAAATAATTGTGGCAAACCATGTACTCATTCCCGAAAGCCGGACGCAGGAGATTTTTGAAAAGCTGGATACACAGGGTGAGGACGGCATGACCAGCTTCATCAATATGGACGTGATGTTCAAAAATGCTTCCAACATAGAGGAAAATATCAATACCATTCTGGCGCGGCACGGCTATCAGTCTGAAGGGTTGGATCAGGGGGATAACTATATCCGCACAGGCGTCAATTGGGGTTACATGTCTGCGCAGTTGGAGGACTCGCTGGATATTACTACGGTGCTGGCACTGATTGCGGTGATGCTGCTGATTATTTTTACGGGCTATCTGATTATCTACAATATTTTTCAGATATCGGTGTCCAATGACGTGCGGTTTTACGGGCTGTTAAAGACCATCGGCACCACGGGGCGGCAGATTAAGCGGATTATTTCCATGCAGGCGTTTCTGCTGTCTGCGCTGGGGATTCCCATCGGACTTGTCTTCGGCTACGGTGTGGGCGTGGTGATGACGGGCATTGTGGTGTCTAAGCTGGACGGCATAGAATTGACTTACTCAGTCAGCCCCATAATCTTTCTCGGCGCGGCGGCGTTTTCCTTTGTGACGGTCTGGCTTTCCTGCAGGAAGCCCCGCAGGATGGCGGCGAAGATATCCCCCGTGGAGGCGGTGCGCTACACGGAAGGAGCCGGGACGAAAAAGAAGAGCAGGAAAGGGGAGAAGGGCGCGTCCATCCTGCGCATGGCGATGGCGAACCTTGGCAGAAACAAGAGCAAAACCGTGATTACGGTAATCTCCATGTCCTTTGCGGTGGTGATTCTGAATATTACTTTTATTCTGGCAAACGGCTTTGATATGGATAAATACTTAAACCGGGTGGTAGCAGATTTTATCATTGCACAAGCGCCTTATTTTCAGGCGTCTGCCTGGGACAAGACAGGAATTTTGCCGGAGGAAGTTGTTTCGCAGATTGAGGCGCTTGACGGGGTGAAAGGCGGCAGGACTTACCAGAAAACATTTGAGGCGCAGGAGTTTGTCTCAGAGGAGTGGGTACGAAAGCAGGCCGGAAAATATAACAGTCCGGAGGTAGCGGATCGCTATGTGGAGATGCTGGAAAAGGTGGGCGACATGCGCGCCGACCGGGTGCAGCTTTACGGAATGGAAGACTTTGTACTGGATAAACTTCCTGTGATTGAAGGCGACCTCAGTAAGTTAAAAGAGGGCGGCAATTATGTGGCGGCTGTTTACGGGGACGACGACTACGGCAATCTCTATGAGGATTCCCACTGGGCGAAGCTGGGGGACAAAATAACCATCCGCTATGTGAAGGAGTATGAGTATTTTAATCCGGAAACCGGAGAGATTTACGGGGAGGACGAGGAGCTAAGCGAAAGCAATAAGCCACATCGGACGAGAGCCAAGGTGTATGAGGATAAGGTATATGAGGTGGCGGCGCTTGTGACGGTGCCGGGAAAGATTTCTTACCGCTATTATGGGGCGGATGAGTTCGTGATGGGCGCGGACACTTTTAAACGGGATTCCGGCACATCGGATATTCTCTATTATGCCTTTGACTGCGAGGACGACAAGGTAGAACAGGTGGAACAATGGATGCAGGACTTTGCGGGCGGGGACGACTCCCTGTACGACTATGAGAGCAGGAAGAGTGAGGAGGAAGAGTTTTACGGTTTCCGCAATATGTTTGTGATGGTTGGCAGCGGCGCTGCGCTGATCGTCGGCATGGTCGGTATTCTGAATTTCCTGAACGCGATCCTCACGGGCATCATGGCGAGAAAGCGGGAGTTTGCGGTGCTGCAGTCCGTAGGCATGACAGGAAAGCAGCTCAACCGGATGTTAATTACGGAGGGCATGGTCTTTGCAGGCAGTTCTATTGTGATCACTCTGATTCTGACGATTGTCATGGGACCTTTGGCGAGCAGTGTGCTGGAGGGGATGTTCTGGTTTTTCAGCTATCATCTGACGGTCACGCCGATCTTTGTGGTGGCGCCGGTATTTCTGGCGATCGGAGCGGTCATTCCGTTATGCTCTTATCATTATGTGGCAAAACGGTCGGTAGTGGAGAGACTGAGGGAAGCCGAGTAAAATAAACGTATTTGGGGAGGCGGAAGAAATCAACGCTTCCCTAAATTTTTGTTTACATTTTTCTCAAGAAGAGGTTGCACGAAGGGCTAAAAGTGAGGTATAGTATAGTAGAAGAACTAGAATCGGGATTGTGCAACTATTTATGAGAAGGATGTAGCAGACGTATGGGACAACTGGCACCACTAGATCAGGATAAAATGGCTGAGGCAGCGCATATTTGCATGTCTCATTCCGCGACCTCATTAAATACATTGACGAGACAGGTTATCAAGGTCAGTCCGCCTTCGGTGAAGGTGGTAAACAGTGCGGATATTAAGAATATTCTGACGGCGTTTGGTATGGGCAGTGTCACGGTTCAGATTGATTACAAGGACGATTTTCATGGCAATAATCTTTTAATGTTCAAGGAAAACGACGTTAAGGTAATCATGGATCTGATGATGGGCGGATCGGGAACTGCGGCTCCCGGCGAGCTCAATGAAATGCATCTGTCCTGTGTGTCTGAGGTTATGAACCAGATGATGGGTTCTTCCGCGATCTCTCTTACGGAGATGATTAACAAAACCGTGGATATCAATCCGCCAAAGGCAACCTTGATAAACGCGAAAGAGGACGTAGATTCCATAGATATTCTGCCTTTTCCCGGGGATCAGATGGTGATTATCCTTTCCCGCTTTGAGGCGGCGAAGATGTTTAAGGGGATTATGATCCGCATTTTCCCGATGGAAGAGACGAGATTTATCTGTGATAATTTTAAAACGCGTTAAATATAAGGGGCAGAATCATCAATGTTTGTGTGAGAGGAAACTATAATTTTGTAAGGGGTATTTTTCAGGAATCGCTTTTTCAGACATCTTATATCCGCGAACAACGAGCCAAGCAGCCATGCTTGCATGGATATTTGGCGACTGTCGCGAGAGTCAGAACCGACAAGGTTCTGACTGGCAAATTTTCACAACAGAAGAGACGGCTTATACCATAAAATGTGCCGAAATTGGTTTCTCATTCCGAAAGTACTTACGAGAAAGTTTTTAAAGTGTTACAATGAAACTAGGGGTACTGCGGATTGGCGTACTATAATTATGGATGAGCCGCAGCAATTGGAGCTGTCAACTGACGAGGGTCAGAAAATTTGGAGGGTGTTATGTTTGAGAAGGGTGAACTGATTATGTGTGGCGGACACGGCGTCTGTCGTGTGATTGACATTACCGGGAATCCGATTGACCGGTTGGATTTAAAGAAGAAGTATTATGTGCTGGAGCCGGTCTTCGAGAAAGCCAGCACGATTTACACGCCTGTGGATAATGAGAAAATTGTTATGCGCAGGATTATGAACAGGGAAGAGGCGGAAAAGCTGATCGCGCATATCGAGGAGATCGATACCATGTGGATTCAGGAGGAAAAGCGCAGAGAGCAGACCTACAAGGAGGCGATCCGCACTTATGATTCCCGCAGTCTGGTTCAGATTATCAAAACGCTTTATCAGCGCAAAAGAAGCCGCATCAATGAAGGCAAGAAGGTGCTGTCTTCCGACGAGCAGTATCTGCACAAAGCGGAGGAGCTGCTTTACAGCGAAATGTCGCTGGCGCTCTCCATACCGAAGGACGAGGTAGAGTCCTATATTGCAAAAGCGGTGGACAAGCACAAAGTTACGGTATAAAACGAAAACAATTCATAAGAATCATAAGAGAACTTCTAAAAGGCGGCCGCCGGATGGAAGTTCTTTTTGCGCGCATAAGCAGAGTCAGAAAGCGACAGAGACGGGATGCATGCTTGCATGCAAGACTGACTATGTCGCTTTATGACGAGCAACGCGAATGAGAGATGCGGAGCATCTCGAATCTGCTTATGTGGAATACGCTTGCACGTGGAAGTAAAAAAATAATAATCCGGGGCACCATTATGTTGTCTGAGGCGTGTTATAAGTAGAGGTCTCAAAAAATCAATTCATGGATTGGGAAAGGTGAAACTTTATGACAATAGAGGAAGTGGTGACAACATACAGCCCCATGCTCTACCGCATCTGCGTCGTCATGCTGGGCAATGAAGCGGACGCGCAGGATGCGGTGCAGGATACGCTTTGCAGGTATCTGGAATGCAGGAAAAAATTTCAGGACCGGGAGCATGAAAAGGCGTGGCTGATTAAGGTGGCGCAGAACCGCTGCCGTGATATGCGGCGGTTTCAAGTGCGGCATCCGAAAGTATCGCTCGACGAAGTTACCGCAAGCTATGAGAATCCCGAATACGGTCATGTGCTGGCGGAGCTGGTCAGCCTGCCGCTTCCCGTAAAGGCGGCGGTGTATCTGTATTATATCGAAGGCTATAAAACGACAGAAGTGTCGGAAATACTCGGAATTTCTGTCAATGCAGTGAAAAAGCGCCTGCAGAGAGGGCGGAAACTGCTGCGCCTGCGGCTGGAAGAAAGGTGAGGCGTGCGGTCGTCGGGGTGGTAAGGAAACGGCGGTCTATAGGAGATAGAAGCAAAAAAGACGCGAAAATAGGGAAAGGGCAGCGGAAACAGTTTGATGAAACGTAGGGAAAGGGTGGCAGCGTATGAATATTACGGATTTAAAAAATGCAGTAAACGGAATAGAGTTTGACGAAGAGAAACAGGAGCAGATGATTCTGGAGCTTACGTCGAAGAAAAAAACGCACGGGTATACAAGGGCTTTACGGACTGCGGCAGCTGCTGCGGTCTGCGTTCTGACAGTGGGTATCTTGAGCGTGCCTGTGCGGGCGGTTGTCAGTTCTCTGGTGCGGGAGAGGATGGAAGAACAGCCTAAGGAGAAAGTGACAGAGCTTGCGGAGGAGATTCAGAGCCAGGATGCCGATGCGGACGGCTACACCAGAGCATATACGGCAGGCGAGAAGGAGCGCAAGGGAAAACTCTACGCACAGTATTTGGAGGGGCTTTTCCCGGAGGAGGAGCTGGTGCGGGTGGACAGCGAGGAGGAGGCTGCGGCGCACGAGTTTTGTTTCCTGACGACGACAGGAGTTTTCTACCTGCCCGCGAATCGGGAATTGACGGACGAGGAGATCCTGCAGCAGATCGATTTTGAGAGAAAGCGAGACTACGCGCTGGAGGAGCAGCACGCGGAGGAGATTGCCGAGCGGAAAGAGGCGGAGAGACAGCAGCTTAAGGAAGTGGCGGATGCGGGCGGTATTACCGAGGAGCAGGCGGTAGAGATTGCAACGGGATATTTACGACAAATTTTTGAGCTTGACGGAAGCGGCATGGAGCGCAATCAGTATTATCAGGGTGAGGATGAGAATATACCGATGTACGACAACACTTACTGCGTGAATTGGAGCGATTATGGAAATTATAGTTATTACTATTTCCATATCGATGCGCTGGACGGCACGCTGCGCGCCATGTCGTACAGCGACGGGAAAAATAGAGAGGTGCGCGAGACGGCAACTCCTTCAAGCGCAGATGCGCCTGCAAAGGCGGAGGAGATGAAAGGGGTGGCGGAACGCTTCCTCAGGGAAAAGCTGGACATTCAGGAAAACTATCAGGAAGTGAAAGCGTATTATCTGGTCAGGAGCATAGACGGAAACGTCAGCAGACTGGCGGATGTTCTATTTGTCAGGGAGGACGGCACAGCGGATCTTGTCAGTTGCAGATGGGACGGCGTGGTGAGTGACTATCTTGTCACCACAAAGGCTGCCTGTGAGGAGAGCCTGAAAACTTCAGCAAAGGCGATTGCCGAGCGGCATGAGAAGGAGGAGGGAGAGAAGACTGAGGTTGAGATTATAGAGAATTAGAGAGAAAATATGTAAAGGTTAAGACAAAAAATACCCCCGGGTGCCTGTGCACGCGGGGGTTGATGATTAACTGCGTTTATTTAATCATGCTGAGGGTGTGAGCCAATTTTGTTAATCGCGGACATAACCGTGGCGAGAATTTCCACCTCAGCCTGCGGCTGATAATTATTCAATTTCTGAAAAAGAGCGCCAGTATCCGTGCGGACATACTGAGGTGAAAGTCTGTTCAGCGCATAGGACATCATGTCCAATTTGCAATTATCGCAGGAACAAACCTCAGGCATCGTGGGCAGCAGTTTATTTAGCTGATACTCCACGGCATCCTCCATGATATTTTTTAAGCCTTCCATTCCGAACCTCCCTCATTAAGCTACACAATTCTATATTAGTACAATTTTCCTAAAGAATCAATTACTATTTTACAGAATATTGGTGAAAAGAGAAGAATTTGCGTTTTTTGTGCAAAATTACCTGCACTTGCTTTTTTTTGAAAGAATGGTATCATAGACTCGGTGACTTTCGCTATGCCTGTGAGGGGCATATATTGTTACGGAGGAAAGCAGGAATATGATTTTAGACGTGATATGCGATACGTTGATAGACGGTGTCAGAATTCTGCCGTTTCTGTTTCTGGCATATCTGGCAATGGAATGTCTGGAGCACTGGACAGGCGGAAAAATGCAGGCGGTTGTCAGAAAATCGGGAAAGGCGGGACCGGCGCTCGGCGGCATTCTGGGCATTTTCCCGCAGTGCGGGTTTTCCGCGGCGGCGGCGAATCTCTACGCGGGCAGGATTATTACGATGGGAACGCTGATAGCGGTGTTTTTATCTACCTCTGATGAGATGCTGCCCATTATGATATCCGAGAATGCAGGCTTTTCCCTGATTGGAAGGCTTCTTCTGGTCAAGGTGCTCTTTGCGATAGCGGCGGGTTTTCTTGTGGATGCGCTGTTTCGAAAAAAAGAGGAGCCGCAGATTGAGCATCTTTGCGAAAGACAGCATTGCCACTGTGAGAGGGGTATCTGGCGTTCGGCATTCAGCCATACATGGAGAATCTTCCTATATATAATAGTAGTTTCTCTGATTCTGAACTTTTTGATTGCTCTGATTGGAGAGGAGACGCTGGCGGCGTTTGTTTTGAATAAGCCTGCGCTCAGCTTGTTTGTGGCGGCTCTTGTAGGTATGATTCCGAACTGCGCTTCTTCCGTTATCCTGACGCAGCTTTATCTGGGCGGCGTACTGGGAGCGGGCGCGCTGATGGCGGGACTTTTATCCGGTTCCGGCGTGGGATTTCTTGTATTGCTCCGGGTAAATGAAGACAGAAAGGAAAACCTGCGGATATTCGGGCTGCTGTATGCGTTCGGCGTGGCGGCGGGCGCGCTGATTCAGCTTTCGGGAATAAGCTTCTAAACAAAAACCGGCGGAACATGCCGTGTCTACAAACGGGTTTGTGCAACATGTCGTCCGGTTCCATCCTCGGGATTAATTCTCTGTGCAATATTTTGTTATTCTTTTCTTATATTTTCCAAAAAACACGAAAATTGCATAAAAATTCCCCCATAAAACAAAAATCCCCCACCCTTTTGTAAAAACGGGTTTCTGCTATACTGGATATATAGAAGGAAACAGGGGGTTGAAGTATGAATGAAATAATCGTTTCCATGGAAAACATATGTAAAACATTTCCGGGCGTAAAAGCGCTGGATCATGTTAACTTTGAATTACGTTCCGGGGAAGTCATGGCGCTGCTGGGAGAAAACGGTGCGGGAAAATCCACGCTGATGAAGGTTTTGAGCGGCGTTTATACAAGGGACGAAGGCTCTCTGAAAATATTCGGAAAGGAATACGGGGATTTGACGCCGAAGCAGGCGCAGGAGGTAGGCGTTGCGATCATCCATCAGGAGCTTAATATGTGCCGCCACCTTTCCGTGGCGGAAAACATGTTTCTGGGGCGTGAGATCAAAGGTCGTTTTGCGCTGAACAATGCGAAGATGGAGCAGGAAGCGAAACAGATTCTGGATGATCTGAAGATTGACATCGACCCGAAAGAGACGGTGGGAGAGCTGCCGGTGTCTAAGCAGCAAATGGTGGAAATCGCGAAAGCCCTCTCCATCAATGCGAAGATACTGATTATGGATGAGCCGACTTCTTCGCTGACGGCAAGAGAGATAGAGGATCTTTTCCGCATCATCAAAAAATTAAAATCCGAGGGAAAAGGGATCGTATACATATCGCACCGGCTGGAGGAGCTGCAGCATATCGTGGACCGTGTAACAATCATGCGGGATGGGCAGTATATTACCAGCATGAATTTTGGCGACGTAAACATGGAGCAGATTATCAGCTATATGGTAGGCCGCGAAATCAAGGAAAAATTTCCGCGTGTTGAGTGTAAGAAGGGAAAGAAAGTATTTGAAGTAAAGAACCTGAATGCCGGAAGAATGGTGCGGGATATCAATTTTTCGGTTTATGAGGGCGAGATTGTAGGCTTTGCGGGACTGATGGGCGCAGGGCGGACGGAGACCACCCGTGCCATTTTCGGGGTAGATCCGAAAGAGAGCGGGGAGCTTTATGTGGATGACAGGAAGATAGAGGTCAAATGCCCGATGGACGCAATCAGAAACGGCGTTGTGCTGGCACCCGAGGATCGGAAAAAGGACGGTCTGTGTACAAAACTCAGCATCCGGCATAACCTGACGCTGCCGAATCTGGATATTGTCTGCAATAAGCTGGGCGTGGTGGACAGCAAAAAGGAAGAAGCGCTGTGCGAAAAGGCAGTGGTCGATTTGAAGATTAAGACGCCGAATGTGGATGTGGATTCCGGAAATCTTTCGGGAGGAAACCAGCAGAAGGTGGTAGTCGGAAAATGGCTGGCGAGAAATTCCAGAGTGGTCATTTTTGACGAGCCGACGAGGGGGATCGACGTAGGCGCCAAGGTAGAGATTTATAATTTGATGAATGAGTTGAAAAAGCAGGGAATTGCCGTAATGTTTGTCTCTTCGGAGATGCCGGAGGTTATGGGAATCGCGGATCGGATTATCGTCATGTGCGATGGCAGGATTACGGGGGAGGTTATGGCGAGGGAAACGACGCAGAACGAAATCCTGACGTTAGCAACCACCTTTGAAGATAAGAAAATTAACAGCCAAAGCGGCAAGGAGGAAGTATAAGATGAATAACAAAAGCCCTATCAAAAAGCTTCTGGCGGTCAAGGGTATGGGAGCGGCGCTCACTGCTTTCGTCGGACTGATTATCATTTACATAGCGTTCGGACTGATTAACCCGGCGGTTTTTTCCAGCAACAATATTTTGAACCTGCTGCGTTCTATGTCAAAATATCTGCTTATCGGTATTGCGCAGAGTTATGTGTTGATTACAGGGAATATTGACCTTTCTATCGGTTCCATGGTGGCGATGAGCGCGATGATTTCGGCAACGCTTATGACGCTTGGCACGAATCCGTTTCTGGCAGTTCTCGTGGCGCTGCTCTGCTGTCTGGTAATCGGCGTGATTAACGGTATTCTGGTAGGTAAATTCAAGCTGCCGCCCTTTATTGCGACTCTGGGCACGATGTTTGTGGGACGCGGTATCGCCTACATGGTGAACAATAACCGCAACACGGACGCAATCGCGACCGGCGTAGGCAAGGAGACGGGCGACGCGTTCCAGAATTTTTTCTACTACGGAACAACGGCAGGCATTTACAATACGTTCTGGATTGCGATTATCATGTTTGTCATTTTCTTTTTCCTGCTGTCTAAGACGAGAACGGGAAGACACATATACGCCATTGGTTCCAATATCGACGCGGCGAAGCTCTCCGGTGTCAATGTGGTAGCGACGACCACCAAGACTTATCTGGTCAGCGCGGTGTGCTCATGGGTGGTAGGATTGATTCTGTGCGCACAGGCGGGCATGGGCAATATGGAAGCCGGAAATATGTATGAGATGTACGGTGTTGCCGCAGGCGTAATCGGCGGTGTGTCACCGCTTGGCGGCACGGGTATCCTGCTCGGCACACTGGCGGGTTCCGCAGTATGGCAGACATTGGAGAACGGTCTGAATATGATTGGCGCACAGGTAGGTATCCAGCGTCTCGTTATCGGTATTATCGTAGTAGTTGCCGTACTTCTGGATGTGGTGCTCAGAAGCGGACAGTTTTCCAAGAAGAAAAAGGGCTAAAACCGCATAAGCGGATAGCGATAGATCAAAAAGGAGGAAAAAGTATGAAAAAGTATGAAAAAGAAATTATTGGCTATGCTTTGCTGTATGACATTAGCGGCGGCATCGGAACTTGGCGTGACGGTAGATTTCCTTGCTCCCAACACAAAGGACGACGCACAGCAGATTGAGTGTGTGAACAATGCGGTGGCAGGCGGTTACAAGGCAATCATTGTGGCGGCGAACGGTCCTGACGCGATTTCTTCTGCACTGAAAGAGGCTTCTTCCGCAGGCGTAAAGATTGTGTATGTGGACTCCCCGGCAAACGTGGATGCGGAGGCGACTTTCTCCACAGATAACAAGGCTGCGGGCACGACCGCGGGGCAGGAGATGATCAAGGCGCTTGAAGCTGCGGGCACGACTTCCGGTGATATCGGCATTGTCAACGTAAACGCGGCGACGGATTCCTGCGTGATGCATGAGGAAGGTTTCCGGGCAGCATTTGAAGGCAGCGGCTTCAACATTCTGGAGACTCAGTACGGCGAAGGCGATGCGGCGAAATCCCAGAGCATTGCAGAGAACTATATCACACAGGGCGTAGTCGGTATCTTTGGCTGTAACGAGGGTTCTACAACCGGTACGGGAAATGCCATCAAAGCGGCAGGCAATTCTGGCATTGTCGGTGTAGGCTTCGATAAATCCGATGCGATACAGAATCTGATCAAAGACGGACATCTGCTGTGCACCATGGCGCAGAATCCTGATGTGATGGGCTACGAAGGCGTGAAAGCGGCGGTTGCGGCAGTGAACGGCGAGAGCCTTGGCGGCAAGGTGACAGACACGGGCGTATCTGTAATCAATGCGGCATCTCTTGGCGAAGGGGCAGCGGATCCGGCAATGAACAGCGCTGCGACGGCAAGTCAGGAGTGGAAGATTGCGCTGATTACCATGGATTCGATTGACCAGCACTGGGTAACCCTGAATGAGGGCGCGCAGGCGAAAGCGGCAGAGCTTGGTGTGAGCGTGACCTTTATGGCTCCCAATACAAAGGACGACGCACAGCAGATTGAGTGTGTGAACAATGCGGTAGCGGGCGGTTACAATGCAATCATGGTAGCGGCGAACGGTCCCGACGCAATTTCCTCCGCACTGAATGAGGCAGCGGCAGCAGGCGTGAAAATCGTGTATGTAGATTCTCCGGCGAACGTAGACGCAGAAGCAACTTTCTCTACCGATAATAAGGCGGCAGGCAAGACGGCAGGTGAAGAAATGATCAAGGCGCTTGAAGCGGCTGGCACCACCTCCGGCGATATCGGCATTATTAACGTAAACGCGGCGACAGATTCCTGCGTGATGCGTGAGGAAGGCTTCCGCTCCGCATTTGAGGGAACCGGCTTTAACATTCTGGAGACCCAGTATGGTGAAGGCGACGCGGCGAAGTCCCAGAGCATTGCCGAGAACTATATTACGCAGGGCGTAGTCGGCATCTTCGGCTGCAATGAGGGTTCCACCACAGGCGCGGGCAATGCCATCAAGGCGAGCGGCAATGCGGACATTATCGGTGTAGGTTTCGATAAATCCGATGCGATTATGAATCTGATTAACGACGGTTATTTGCTCTGCACTATGGCGCAGAATCCGGACCAGATGGGCTCCATGGGCGTAGAAGCATGTGTGAAGGCACTGGAAGGTGAAAGCCTTGGCGGCGCGGTTCAGGATACGGGCGTATCGGTACTGACAAAATAAAGCGATTTGTCATTTGAAAGCAGACATCATTGTGATACAATATAACAGAGAACCGTCGGAGTTTCCGACGGTTCTCTTGGCAGTATATGATATAGGTATTGATTTGAAAACGGGGGTTATGGTTTGAAAGAGCGTGGGGAAACGTTAAAGGTTATGATCGCGGATGATGAGGAGCGCATCTGCCAGCTGATTGAAGCGCTGATAGACTGTGACGCGCTGGGGATGGAGATTGTGGGAGTTTCCCATAACGGGCTGGAAGCATGTGAGCTGGTAGAAAGTTTAAGTCCCGATATTCTGATTACGGATATCCGGATGCCGGGCTACAGCGGTCTGGAGCTGATAGAGAAGGTAAAGGAAAGCGAAGAAAATCTGGAGATTATCATTATAAGCGGATATGCGCATTTTGCGTACGCACAGACGGCGATTAAATTCGGTGTAGGCGATTATCTGTTAAAGCCGATTAATAAAGAAGAACTGACAGGCACCCTGCAAAAGCTGGGAGAACGGATATGGGACAGGAGAAGGCAGGCGGAGGACCGGCAGCGCATCCGGCAGAAAAGCGAAGCGGATATCCGCCTCTTCCGCATGAATCTGTTAAATCGTCTGACGGAGGAGACCGCGTGGGAGCCGTCCCTGGAGGAGCTGCGGGAGAAATATTATCTTCATGTGGAGTCTGGCGTTTTTCAGGGCTTTTTGATAAAAGTGGACAGCAGCGGGGAAATCAGCCGTGCCGGGCTGGATTTGATTCTCGAGAAAGTGCAGAGTCTTTTGGAGAACAGTTTCCGTTCGCGGTGCAGGGAGCTTGTGATGGGAATCAAGGGCACGGGCTGTGTCGGTTTTTTAAATTATGAGAGTGAACGGACGGAGGAGATACGGCGCATCTTCCGGGACTGTCTGAACCAGTTGGAGAGCGAGAAAGGAATTTTCGGTCCGGTCATGTTTACGGCGGCTCTGGGGAATGCGGCGAGGGAGGCGGGCGGGCTTCCGGCGTCCGTGGCGCAGGCGGCGGTTATTATAGAAGACAGGCTGCTCAAGGGGACGGGAAAGCTTTTGGAGCGCGTGCCGGCTGCGTCCGCGATTCACGAGCAGAATATTCTGGAAAAGTATGTGAGACAGATTGTACATGCCATTGAAGTCATGAGCGCGGAGGAGGCGGAAGGGGCGGTTCTGCAGATGCGGCAGACGATACTGGAAGTGCGGGATGTCAAAGGCTTTGAGGTGAGGGAGCTGATTTATTCGGCGGCACGTCTCTTTTTAAGTCAGGTGGAGGTCAAAAACAGGGCGGAGACGCTTAAGGAATTTGAGGAGAGGTGTTCTCTGTGCGGCAGCATGGATGAACTGCTTGCCCGCCTTACTTCCCTGCAAAGAGAATATGTGGAGGAAATGCGAAAACGGCACGAGGCGGACACGGTGCGCCCCATCCGTATGGCAAAGCAGTATATACAGAACCATTACAGCGAGCCGATTACGCAGGAAGAGGTGAGCAGCGCGGTAGGTTTGAGCGCGGCTTATTTCAGTGCGCTTTTCAAGAAGGTGGAAGGAGAGGGATTTGCCAAATATCTGATTGGCGTGCGCATGGAGCAGGCGAAAATCCTGCTGCGGGAAACGAGCGTTCCGGTGTCTAAAATCTGTCAGCAGGTGGGTTATAATGACTTGAAGCATTCTACCCATACGTTTGAGAAGGCGACGGGGGTAAAGCCCACGGTTTACCGAAAGATGTATGGATAGGAGAAGCACCGGATGAGAGAAGAGTTTCGTTTAAAGTATATATCGAACAGGGTTTTTTTGATTGGGATTATCATATTTCTGTATTTTGCGGGAGAAGCTGTCCGCAATGTGCTGCTTGGCCTGCATGGTGAGGAGACGATGTTCCGGGCGGGAATCCATGTGCTGATTGCCCTGCTGTATTTTCTGGCTGTATGGTTTGGCGTGGTCCTGCCTTACAGGTGCTGCGAGCTTCTGGTACAGCAGTTTCTGGAAGGCTATCTGACGGAGAGCCGGGATTTTGCGCAGGTATTCCAAAGTCCATCCATGAAGCGGCAGATGGATGAAATCGAGAAAATCCTGCGCTCCCCGAAAATGATTGATTTAAATAAAAGGCAGGCGCAGTATCTGGCTTTACAGAATCAGATCAATCCGCATTTCCTTTACAACACCTTGGAGAGCATCCGGGGAGAAGCCCTGATTGTGGGGCTTTCGGGCGTGGCGGATATGACGGAGGCGCTGGCGAAATTTTTCCGTTACACTATCACAAATGTGGAAAATTTGGTGACGGTACAGGATGAACTGGATAACTGTGAGACTTATTTTTTAATCCAGAAATACCGGTTTGGCGAAAGACTTAAGCTTCATATCGATTATGATGCGGAGGACTGGGAGGATATCATGAGCTGCAAGATTCCCAAGCTGACGTTACAGCCGATTCTGGAGAACAGTATCATCCACGGGACGGAGCTTAAAGTGGAGACGGGCAATCTGAGGATTCAGTTTGAGCGGACGCAGGATAGGCTTTTAGTCCGGATTTCCGATGACGGGGTCGGTATGGACGAGGAAACGCTGGCGAAGCTGAACCGCAAGCTGGGACGTGACGGGAATGAGCTGATACATGGGGAGGAGCGAAAGGGCGGCATTGCCCTTGCGAATGTGAACAGCAGGATTCATTTGATTTTTGGGGAAGAGTATGGGCTGCATGTGTATTCGGTGCCGCAAAAGGGAACGGATGTGGAGATAACGATTCCGTTTCAGAGGGAGTGATATGAGACAGGAAGTATTCCGCATGGAGCGAGTGACTTATCTGGATAAAGGGAGCAAGCAGCTGGAGGACTTCAATCTGCAGATTTACCGGGGTGAGATTATGGGGATGATTCCCATAAGCGCTCATGGGCTGCAGGCACTTTTGCAGCTGATGCAGACAAATATGCCGCTCTACGACGGGCATGTTTACTACTGCGGGGAACGCGTCAACTCCTGGAAAAGCACGCGCAGATCCACAAACAGGATCGGCGTGATTGACGCCCACAGCAGGCTGGTGGAGCATATGACAGTTTCGGACAATATCTTTGTGCTCAGACAGGGCTTCCGCCAGAGTATCATAAAGAACAGACTGCTGCAGAGACAGTTGGCGCCATTTATGGAGGATATCGGCGTGCAGATTCCGGCGGACGCTTATGTGGACAGGCTGTCCGCCTTTGAGCGTGTGACGGTGGAGCTTTTGCGGGCGGTGGTGGCGGGCTACCGCCTGATAGTGCTGCACGAAATCAGTACGGTGATAAACGGGGACGAGCTTGCCAAACTTTATGAAATCATGCAGCACTATGCGGGACAGGGCTTTTCTTTTCTCTATATCAGCCTGCACCTAGAGGAGATTATGGAGGTCTGCGACCGGGTTGCGCTTTTTTCTAACGGGCGCATTCAAAAAGTGGCGCAGCGGGCGGAGATGAAGAGCGAGATTGTGCAAAGCTACACGATTGAGTTTGATAAGATGGTACGTTACCATATGGGGCAGCGCAATGCCGGTAAACGCGAAGAAAAGGCGGTTTTGTCCCTCTCTCACATCTCGGGCGAAGTGCTTACGGATTTTACGATGGAAGTTTATGAGGGGGAGTGTCTGGTCGTTCAGAATCTGGATGAGCAGGTGCTCAGGGATATTTTGTCCGTGCTCTGCGGCGACAGGAAACCGGGGGAAGGAGCGCTTTGTTTAGAGGGTAGAGTCATTCACCCGGCTTCCTGTAAGGAGCTTGCGCTGATTTCAGCTGACCCTACGAAGACAATGGTGTTTCAGGGGATGAGCTATCTGGATAATCTCTGCATGGGATTGTCCCGCCGGGTGCCGGGCATCTGGAAAAATGCGAGTATGAAGAACAGCGTCCGAAAAGAGTATGCGGAAAGTCTGGGGGAGGATGTTTTCGATATGCCGGTAGAGGCGTTGGGGGAAAAGCAGAAGTATCAGCTTGTCTATACAAGGGTTCTGCTGCAGAAGCCAAAGGTGGTGGTGTGTGTGCAGCCTTTCCGGGGAGCCGACCTGACGCACCGCGTATTTATCTGGAAAATGATGGAAATGCTGCTGGATAAAGGGATGGCGGTGGTGATTCTGACGATTAATCTGGCGGATTCCATGTCTTTGGCTGACAGGCTGATTCGCGTGAGCAAGGAAGGGATTGTGCAGGAGGTGGAGAAAGAGGCGTTCGGCACGCTTTCCGTTGCCGCGCCGTGGATAGACCTGTATCGCTGAGAAACGGCTTAACCGTTCGTAAAGTTGAAAAAAGAACCGTCCCCAGAGCTCTTACGTCTCCAAAAACAGTTCTTCCAAGTGCACCGCCAGGGGCTCGAACCCTGGACACCCTGATTAAGAGTCAGGTGCTCTACCAACTGAGCTAGCGGTGCATGTCCTCTTTTGTCTGAAACGGATTGAATGCCTGTACTCAATCAACGCAAGAGTTATTATAGTATAATGTTTTTCGTAATGCAAGTATTTTTTTAAAGAATTTTTAAGAATATTTCAATTTTTTTTAGTATTTGCATTTGGCGGGCTAAGATGATACATTATTCACAGTTTATATAGGATGGAAAGAACACGGTTTATTAGTGCGGGGTAAGCGGCAATGGGAAAGGGGTAGGTGATATGATTTTTGAGAGTCATGCACATTATGATGATGAAGATTTTGACGCAGACAGGGAAGAACTGCTTTCTTCACTGGCGGCACACGGCATCGGTACGGTGATTAATATAGGCGCCAGCCTCGCCGGAAGTGAGGCGAGCGTGAGGCTGGCGGAGCAGTATCCTTTTATATATGGGGCGGTGGGCGTGCATCCGAGCGAGGTAGAGGAGCTTTCGGAGGAAGGCATGGAGCGGCTGCGCACGCTGTGCGGTCATGAAAAGGTCGTGGCAGTGGGTGAAACGGGGCTGGATTACCACTATCCCGAGCCTGCGGCGGCTTTGCAGAAGGAGTGGTTTGCCAGACAGCTTGTGCTGGCAAGGGAGGTAAAACTTCCCGTGATTATCCATTCCAGAGAGGCAGCGAAGGACACATTGGATATCATGCAGGCGCATCGGGCGGGGGAGATTGGCGGCGTGGTGCACTGCTTTTCCTATGCGAAGGAGATGGCGAGAGAATATCTGGACATGGATTTCTATTTCGGTATTGGCGGCGTTATCACATTTAAGAACGCGAAAAAGCTGAAAGAGGCCGTGCAGTATATCCCGTTGGAGAAGATTTTGCTGGAGACGGACAGCCCGTACCTTTCGCCGGAACCGCACCGGGGGGAGCGCAATTCGTCACAAAACCTCCCTTATGTGGCGGAGGCGATTGCGGAGCTTAAGGGGATTTCATGTGAGGAAGTGGTGGAAGTCACTGAGAAGAATGCGAAAAAGCTGTTCGGATTATGAAGGCATTGAGGGAGACGCAAGGCGAGAAGCTGCCTTGAAGGAAAGGGCTGGCGGTGGTCGGAATACGGATATAGAGAGAGGCGGGTCATGGCTGACTTAGGAAATTTTACAAATACATCGGAAATACTTAAGAAATATCAGTTCCGTATGCAGAAGAAATACGGACAGAATTTTCTGATTGACGGCAATATTCTGGCAAAAATCGTGGAAGCGGCGCAGATTACGAAAGAAGACTGCGTGCTGGAGATAGGACCGGGAATCGGCACGATGACGCAGTATCTTGCGGAGGCGGCGGGCAGGGTGACTGCCGTGGAGATCGACAGGGCGCTGATTCCAATACTGGGAGAGACCCTGTCCTCTTATGATAATGTTACGATTTTGTGTGAAGATATTTTGAAGGTGGACCTCGCCTCGCTGGCGGCGGAGAACGGCGGGCGTCCCCTAAAGGTGGTGGCGAATCTCCCCTATTATATAACGACGCCGATTATTATGGCGCTTTTTGAGAGCCGGATGCCGCTTGCGAGCATTACGGTCATGGTGCAGAGTGAGGTGGCGGATCGGATGCAGACGGGTCCGGGCTCTAAGGACTATGGGGCGCTGTCGCTGGCGGTGCAGTATTATGCGAAGCCGGAGGTGGTGGCGAAGGTTCCCGCGTCCTGTTTTCTGCCGCGTCCCAATGTCGACAGTACCGTGGTGCGCCTTACCAGATACGAAAAGCCGCCGGTGGAGGTGGCTGACGAGGGCTTTCTGTTTGCCGTCATCCGGGCGTCCTTTAACCAGCGGCGCAAAACCCTGGCAAACGGGCTTGCCAACGCGGGCGGGCTCGGTGTGAGCAGAGGGCAGGTGGAGGCGGTGCTTAATGAGATGGGGCTTCCGGCAATGGTTCGCGGAGAAACGCTTACTTTGGAACGTTTTGCGGAACTGTCCGAGCGTCTCCTGCGGTTGAAAAAGTGAAAGGCATATTTTGAATAAATACAAGATGAGGTAATTTAAGGGATTGCTGATTCCATATATTGGGAGTGAAGGTACTTTTTTCGACGGATTTTGTTTACATTGATAAGGGACTATGGTAAACTGAAACAGATAATAGGGTCATTTTGTAAATGGATAAAAGTGTAAAAGTACGTTGATGAGGTGAGTACCTTGGATAAGTTTGAGTACAAAGCCAGCGCGGATGAAATTAAAGCGCTGATAGCAGAGGGAGAGTACGCGGAAGCGGTAAAGATTGCGGATAAGATCGACTGGCGCAGGGTCAGAGGTGTTATGATGCTGTGTACCATCAGCGATTTGTATAAGATTAACAGGCGGTATCAGGAGAGCAAAGATATCCTGCTGATGGCTTATGAAAAGCACCCTACGGGCAGACTGATCATCTATTCCCTGTGCGAGCTTTGTATCAAGATGGGAGAGTACGATCAGGCAAGCGAATACTATAAGGAATTTGTACAGATTGCGCCGAGAGACACGGGGCGGTATGTTTTGCAGTACCGGCTTTATGAAGCGCTGGACGTCAGCATAGAGGAGCGCATCGCGATTCTCGAGGAGTTTAAGAAGCGGGAGCCGAGAGAAAAATGGGTGTACGAGCTGGCGTATCTGTATCACCGCATCGGACTGACTACGAAGTGCGTGGAGGAATGCGATGAGATGTTTCTCTGGTTCGGTGAGGGCAGATATGTGATTAAGGCGCTGGAGCTAAAGGCGCTGCATCAGCCGCTCAGTCCGGAGCAGCAGGAGAAGTATGACGCTTACATAGAGGGGAGAAGCGCCGGGGAAGATGTGGACGAGGAGCCGGAGGAGGAGTATGAACCCGACGACGAAGTTCCGGGGGACACGCAGGTAGCGGAAAAGCCGGCTCACGGACAGACTGATATCGGTGAGGAAGAAGAGGATGTGCTGTCTGCGCCTACCACAGAACTGCCGGAAGTGAAAACGGTGGATGTGGGACAGTATAATACCATCAATTTGCAGATGGCTCTGGCGGAGAGTATGAAAGAAGTGCTGGATGACGGGGAAGCGGTTCCTGCCGGTGCACAGGTTTCAGAGGATGTGTCTGGTACATCGGAGGAAGAGGAGCCGGTTTCCGGTGATATCTTAGGAACAGAAGAGGATATCTCTGAGGAAGTCTATGCGGAGGAAGCCGGGGAAAGCCTGGATGAGACGGGCGAGCCGGTTTCCGAGGATGACGAGGAAACAGGAGCGCCTGTAGCTGCGGACAAGGAGCCGATACCTTTTGAGAAGCCCAAGGAGCGGAAAGAGGAGCCGTCCATCACAGATACAATCATTGCGCCGCTTTTGGAAGAGACGGCGAAGCTGCCGAATATAAACGCTTTGAATGAGGAAGAACTGCACGCGGCAAGCGAAGAGATTGTGCGGGATGACACGGTAGTTTTTGACGCGCAGAAAATTATAGAGGAAATGACGAGGGAAGCGGAGCGCCTGCAGGCGAGAGCGCTTAGGGAGCAGGCGATGGCGGCTTCTAAGCCTACCGAGTATGATAAGTATTTGTCGCAGGAGTACGATGGTCAGATTAGTTTTGTACTGCCTGACGCGGAGAAGGTGGAAAAACAGATTACCGGGCAGCTCAGCATTGACGATATTATGGCTGAGTGGGAGCAGATGAAAAAGGATAATCAGGAGAAACGGATGGAGGATGTCCGCCAGCATATTATGGCGCAGACGGGCAGCCTGTTTGCGAGCTTTGACGAAGCGACCAAGAACGGTCTTTTAGAAGAGCTGGAAAAGGCTTTCATGGCAGCAATCATGAAAGAGTCCGGCAAGAACCCTCATGTAAGGAAAGTGGTATTCCCGGAGGATACGCCGGATGAGGAAGCGCCGGTTAAGAAGGCTCCGGTGCGGGAGGAGCGCTTATCGGAGCCGGAAGCGGACGACACTACGGAAGCGGCGGATACCGTGGAGCTGGATGAAAAGAAATCTGCGGAGAAGCCCGCAAAAGAGGCCGTGCCGGCGCAGGAGCCGGAGGAGTCCGATGCCGGAGGAGAAGGCGCGAAAGACAGGGAGCTCAGTCCGGAGGAGCAGGAGCTTTTCGGAAAGTTTGTGCATCAGCGTAAATCCAGGAGACAGCTGGTTCATGTGCTGGATAATATGAGTCTGGCGTCTTGCACGGGGAATATCATTATCACCGGCGAGGAAGAGACTACGACAATAGCTCTGGCAAAAGCGCTGATTCGGGAAATGCAGTATAATGACAGCAACTTTTCCGGGAAAGTGGCGAAGATAGAAGGGCATATCCTGAATAAAAAGGATGTGGAAGCGACTTTTTCCAAGATGGATAACGGGGCGCTCATCATTGCAGAGGTGTCTAAGCTGAAAGCGGCTACTGTGGCGGCTATGACGAAGGTGCTGGAGAAGGAAAATATGGGTCTTCTGGCGCTGCTTGTGGGAACGAAAGCGGAAGTGAACGAGCTGTTTTCAAAAAACAGCGCGCTTACCAATACCTTTAATCTGAGAGTGGATATAGAGCCTCTCGATAATGAAGCGTTGGTTGCCTATGCGAAGCAGTATGCGGAGGATATGGAGTATTCTATTGATGAATTCGGTATTTTGGCGCTGCATACGCGGATTGCGGACAGGCAGACGAGCGACCATGAGGTGACACTTTCGGAGGTGCGTGAGCTGGTGGATGAGGCGATTGCGTATGCCAATAAAAAAACACCGAAACATTTTATGGATATTTTGCTCGCAAAGAGGTATGATGAAGAGGACATGATTATACTGCGGGAGAAGGACTTCATGCATTACTAAAATATATTCTCTCAGTGCAATAAAAAACAGGGGGTTAGGTTATGGCAGTAAAGAAAACGGCTAAGTCGTCCGGAGCGCAGAAAAAGCAGACAAAGACGACGCCAAAAAAGGTAGAGAAGCAGACGACAGAGGAGGTATTCATCTCCGAGGCTGACCAGTACGTGTTCGCGCAGGGGACACACTATGATATCTACAAAAAGCTGGGAGCGCATCCTTCCGTGGAAAACGGCGAGAAAGGCATGTTCTTCGCCGTGTGGGCGCCCAATGCCGCCAGCGTCCATGTGATAGGAACCTTTAACGACTGGGATGAGGAAAAGCATGAGATGGAGAAGCTAGGTCCCGGCGGGATTTATAAGCTCTTTATTCCGGGCGTGGGCGAGAATGAGCTTTATAAGTACCTGATTCGGACACCTGCGGGTGAAAAGCTCTATAAGGCGGACCCTTTTGCGAATTATGCGGAGATGCGTCCGGGCAACGCGTCCAAAACCTTTGATATCAGCAAGTTTAAATGGTCGGACAGCGCATGGATGGAGGCAAGAGACGGCAAGGATTATAATAAGGAGCCCATGGCAATCTATGAGTGTCACATTGGGTCATGGATGAAACATCCCGACGGGACGACGGAAGGTTTTTATAATTACCGCGAGTTCGCGGACAGGATTGTGGATTATCTGAAGGAGATGCATTACACCCATATCGAGCTTATGGGTATTGCGGAATATCCTTTTGACGGTTCCTGGGGGTATCAGGTGACAGGTTATTATGCGCCGACTTCCAGACATGGTAATCCGTCCGATTTTATGTATCTGATCAACGCGCTGCACAAAAATAAGATAGGCGTGATTCTGGACTGGGTTCCCGCTCACTTTGCGACGGATGCGCACGGGCTTGGGCGTTTCGATGGACAGTGCATTTTCGAGCATCCCGACCCGAGGATTGGCGAGCATCCCGACTGGGGTACAAAGATTTTCAATTATGCGAAGAACGAAGTCAGGAACTTCCTGATTGCCAATGTGCTCTACTGGATCAGAGAGTACCATATTGACGGTATCCGTATTGATGCGGTGGCGTCCATGCTTTATCTCGATTACAGCAAGCAGGCGGGTCAGTGGGTACCCAACAAATACGGCGGCAGGGAAAATCTGGACGCGATTGAGTTCTTCAAGCACTTAAATTCCGTGGTGCACGGCGCGTATCCCGGCTTCCTCACCATTGCGGAGGAATCTACGGCATGGCCGAAGGTAACCGGAAAAGTGGAGGAGGACGGTCTTGGTTTCAGCTTTAAGTGGAACATGGGCTGGATGCATGACTTCTGTGAATACATGAAGCTAGACCCGTACTTCCGCAAGAATAATCACTATGCCATGACCTTTGCCATGAGCTATAACAACAGCGAGAACTATATCCTGCCCCTCTCCCATGATGAGGTGGTGCACCTGAAATGCTCCATGGTCAATAAGATGCCCGGCTACCCCGTAGATAAGTACGCGAACCTGCGTGTGGGCTACAGCTATATGATTGGTCATGCGGGCAAAAAGCTCCTCTTTATGGGACAGGATTTCGGTCAGGAGAGAGAGTGGAGCGAGGAGAGAGAGTTAGACTGGAATCTGCTCGGCGAGGAGCAGAATAAGGGGATGCACGAGTACGTGAAAGAGCTGCTTGCCCTTTATAATAAGTACCCGGCGATGTATACGATCGACAACGATTGGGCGGGCTTTGAGTGGCTGAATGCCGACGATGCGGACCGCAGTACATACAGCTTCTACCGCAAGGATAAAACTGGCAAGAACAATATCATGTTCGTGCTCAATATGACGCCTATGAAGTGGGAGAACTACAAGATCGGGGTGCCGAAAAAGAAGAAGTATAAGCTGCTCTTAAACAGCGACGAGAAGCGGTTCGGCGGAAACGGAAATGAGATTCCTGCGGAGATTGCGGCGGTGAAGGAACCCTGTAACTTTAAGGACTACAGTATTTCCTTTGATTTGCCGCCTTATGCGGCTGCGATATTTATATTTTAGTTTTGAATAGATACGGATAAAAAGACTGCATACGCAGATGGCTGGGTATGCAGTCTTTTATAATTTATGAGGAAATTTTTTGTGTAAATTCTTCCATGGAATCTGACCGGGCAGCCAGTTTTATCCACTGGTTCAGGATGTCAGTATCGTCTTCATCATTAATTTGCGCTAGGACATTTTCTGGTATGGAACCAAGGTCCGAAAGGATTGAAAAAAGGCATTCCTTTAATCCTTCCTGTAATCCTTCCTGCCGTCCCTCGTTTTTAATCAATTGGTCGCGTATCAGCCCTCTCATATAGACAACGATAGCGGTTTCTTCATGTTTTACCTTATCTACCATAGTTTGAATCTCCCTTAGCGAATCATTTACCGCATTTTGCCATGTGGTATTTTCTATATAGCGGAGTAACTCTTTTAACGGCTGTGGGACAGTTCCAACCTTTCCGCCAGTAAACAGGAATAAGTTGAGCACACCGTCGTCGTATGCCATCTCAGGCTCCTCGAGACATTTGTTTTTGACCGTGTAGATTATACGATTATAACCAAATGGATCGTAGGGAAGCAGCATAATGATAATGTCCGTAAAAGTTCATTTGGGGAACAATTTTTAAAATTTTGACATCCCGACCAAGCAGAGTGGCAACCAGAGTTTTAGCAAATCGTTCTCCGTAGATGGGGTGTGAAATCAATGTTCCAAACAGGAAATCGTCAAGTAAGTTTAGTTCTTCAAGTTTTTTCTTCATTTGTCTCCTTTCGGCAGTATGCCAAAGAAAGAAAACAATCATTGCTTCGGCATCCGCCATATTCTATTTTGCATATGGGGATTGTCAAAGCGAAACCGGAGCGGTTTCAAAAAAGATGATATCCCAGATATGTTAGATAGAGTGTAGCAGAGGAAGATGGTGGTGTCAAGAGCAAATGAATATAAAAATTATCGGAAAAACGTTTTCGACAAAATTCTACTTCTTTGCATTGACAGGTCTACGAGCGTGTAGTACTATAAAATAAAAGGAGGGTCAAGACATGAACGAAATACTACTATCTGACTCCGAAAAAGAGATTCTGGAGTGGATGTGGAAAGAGGACAAAGAATATTCCTACAGGGATATTGCGGTACAGTTTGGAGAGGACTCGGAAAAGAGGTGGAAAAAACAGACATTATCCACATTTTTAACGCGGATGGAACAAAAAGGCGTCATATCTGTTCGGTGTGAAGGGGAAGAGCGATTCAAGAAAAGACGGTATTTTAAAGCAGCGTTAAACAGACAGCAGTATGAACGGGAAAGGGCGAGACATCTTCTGGATTGTTATTTTGACGGCTCTTTGAATCAGTTTATGTCAGCATTAAACGGAGGTAAGAAGCTGGATGGCGCTGAGGCGGACGAACTGAGAAAATTTCTGGAGGACGTGTAATGCTTATTCTGGCTATGTCCATTAGCGGAAGTGTGGTATTCCTTGCTGTTTTCCTGTGTGCTGTTTTGGGAAAAAGGATACTGCCTCCCGCGTGGGCATACAACATGATGAAGATAGCATTGGTTTTCTTCTGCATTCCACTGCCCAAATACAACAGTGGGTATAAATATGGACTGTCCCGCATATTGGGTACCCAGAAACAATGGGACATGAAAAATATTGCGGCAGTAAATTTTATAGGGATAGAAGAAGGCGGCAGGCTACATATAAACTTTCAGACATACATATTGGTGATGTGGGCTGTCTGGGCGTGCGGGCTGTTGTTTGTGGGCGCCAGGAACATGTATACATTCCAAAAACTGAAAGCACTGAAAGAAAGCCCGCAAATAAGTCAGACAAATTATCTGGCGATATTTGACAAGGTGAAACAGGAAGTGGGCGTCAAAAAGAATATACCACTGCTGTGCGCCGATGCGTTTGACACAATCTGCACAATGGGTGTGTTTCGAAAATATGTTATCATACCGGAAGAAGGATTAACAGAAGATGAAATTTATTTCAGCCTTAAACATGAACTGATTCATGTCAAGAGATCGGATGTAGCGTGGAAATATATCAGTCTGCTCGCTGTTCTCCTGCATTGGTTTAATCCATTGGTATATCTTTATTTCAGCGTAATGTCTATTTACAGTGAACATAGCTGCGATGCCATTTTTGTGCAGGACCTTGATACCGAGAAAAGAAAGAGATATGGAGAAATAATTATCGATATGTCGCGGGAGGGCAGATGGACGGAATCGAAACATCAGGCAAATTTTAGTACGGGTAAAATAATGGTTGAATGGAGGTTGAAAAGTATGTTGCGGAGTAGAAAAAGTAAAAAAATAGAGAGAGTGGTGTCCCTGTTGCTGGGAGCGGTTATTTTGTTTGGGGGTTCTTTGACGGTTTGTGCTTATGAGAATCCACAGGTGGTAAATGGTGCAGATGCAGCTTTTTTGAAAACAACTCAAGACGAGGAGGTTGCAAAGACTTTTATTATAGGAGAAATACAGTATTCTGAAGAAGGTACATTGGATTTTAAGGAGTTTGTGGGAAATGACGGTATCCGCTATGAGTTGTCTGAAATGCAAAATGCTAACATGGAAAGAGCGGGATGCATACACTCTTATGTGAGCGGATATGTCGCTGATCACCGTAAGTATTCGGATGGGAGTTGTAAGACGGATTATTATTATGCGGAAAGATGTGAGAAATGTGGCAGACTGGAAATGAAAGGTTATGCCCATACAGAAACCTCAACGAAATGCACGCATTAAAATGAAAGCTATACAATATGAATTGTTGAAATATAAAGACGCTGTTTTGCTTGACATGTGTTTATAGTCGTAGTATATTATTCCAAGAACTACAAGGATGTAGTTCTTGGAATAATAGCAGTTTGCAAACTACAGAACAAACAAAAATACATGTAAAGGAGAGAAGCGCAACATGAAAGCGAAGAAGATTGTTGGTATTTTATGTGCAGCATCCATTTTTCTGGTGAGTACTGGTATGTCGGCTAATGCTGCGGATTTGTCGAATGAAATTGAGGTAATCACTGAAACGGAAGAAATGGCAGGGACAGAAGAAACGCCAGAAACGGAAGAGATTGCAGAAGTAGAAGAAACACCCGAAACAGAAGAGACTGCAGGGGTAGAAGAAACGCCCGAAGAAGAGGCTGCAGAGGTAGAAGAAACGCCCGAAACAGAAAAGGTTATAGAGACAGAAGAAGCCGCTGAAGTAGATGAAACGGCTGATACTGAAGTGGCTTCAGAGCAAAAAGAAATAGAGATTGATGATACAGTTGGGGAAGATACTGTGCTTGGGGACGTCATATCCTTGGAGGAGTTATCCTCAATACAAAATCATGATGCGGAAGGTATGATGTTGGCAGATATTCCTGATGTTACAGCTTTATTAGATGATAAGGTATCAGATGTTGAGCTTCAAGGGGCTGATTTTGGGAATTATAATCTTGATTCGGCGACATCCATGGGAACTCTATCAAGAAAGATGACTCGTAGTGCAGACAGCATTACACAGTCATTTACTGATTTTATCACCGCTGAAGGTGACATCAAATCAGTGGGATTTAGTTTGTTTGAGGGTGAAATCTTTAATGCAACTTTGGCTTGTCCAAATAATAAAAATCTGAATTATGATTTGGCTTTGTTTTCTATTGCAGACGATGGAACGGCATCTTTAATTAGCGCTTCTACTTTGGGAACATATATTGATTCAGAAACAGGGAAGACAGTTGATGAGGGCATATCTTATGTTCATAATCAAGGAACGGAAGGAAATTTTGCAATTGCAGTAATTGCAACATCAGGAAGTAGTTCAGTAGATAGCTTTACATTGACTATAAGCCTTGATACTGTTGGCTCATATGACCGTAGTGAACCAAATGATAGTCCTTACACAGCAACAAGGCTTTCCTCTTTAAGCACGACAGGCTCGTTGCATGTTGTAAATGATCAGGACTGGTATGTTGTCAATATGAACAGCGGCGTATATAAAGTGACGGCAGGTAATTATCAGGCAGAAATCTATTATGTAGACGAAGGCGATGTAATGGTTAGAGAGAGAAAAGCAGGCAACAATTATGTTCTGAACAACAGGACATATTTTGTCAAGGTTTTCTCGAATGTATCGCAGGATAAATTTGAGTTTGGCGATTATACTTTGGAAATGGTCGATCAGTCAAAATATGCCACCATGGAAACGGCATTTGATTTTGGCGATTGGGAACGCTCTTATACAAAATTACCAAAGGTAATACCGGATGGACAGAGAGTAGCATATTACAAATTTACAATTGATCCAGAGGATAGGGCTTATGGTAGCTTTATAATCACAAATGGAGAGACCGGTACCCTTATTGAATTTCTTGACAGCACAGGAGAGACGCAAGACTTTGGATTTACAGGGAGTCCAAAAGTTAGTAATATACCAGTTAGAGGAGTTATACAGAAGAGTTACGGTAGTTTAAAGCACCTTGTTGTCGATATTAATGGAAATAGAACAAGCTCAATTGGATACATAAGAGTTACAAAGGTAGATGAAATGGACTCTAATGCAGGAGGTATTCCATCAATTCATACCAGAATATATTCGGGATATAACACATTTACGTTTTCCGGCACAGCTAAGAATTCTGGAGGCAGTATTTCAAATATTATATCGTTGAATTTATCGAGTAATTCTAAAATACCTAATGGAGCGGTTGTAGATAGAATTTCCACAGCTAGTTCGATTTCTTATAGGGTGGGAGGCGTTTACCATCAATTGAATCCGGGCGGTGATGGTTGGATTCAATCAAGCAGTTCTGATGCGACAAGTGGTGATTTTGATTTATCAGGGTATAATATTGCGGCAAAACAGCCATGGCAGTTTAGGTACTCCCAAACTGCCCTTAGGAGTACAGAAATGAGCCGTGTAGAAATGCGAATTTATTGGGACTATGATATTAATCAAACAAACTACGAAGTATTTAAATAAATTGTGTTAGTGCCTGTGACGATGCTACAAAGTGGTATCGTCACAGATTATTGTGTCACAGACAAAAATAAACCCCCTGCTATGCAGGGGGAGGGCAAATCTTTAGATAAAAGAAACTCCTGTGTTAGTATAAAAGTAGGTCTGCAAACCACAAAAATACAACACAGGAGGTGCCCAAGATGGACACAACAAATAGTTTAGCCCATACAAAATGGGAATGCAAGTACCATATCGTTTTTGCACCAAAGTACCGCAGACAGGTGATATACAAAGACATCAAGGCAGACGTAGGACAGATACTGGGAGCGTTATGCCGCAGAAAAGGAATAGAGATCATAGAAGCAGAATGCTGCCCGGATCATATCCACATGTTGGTAAGGATACCGCCCAAATACTCGGTATCAGAAATTGTAGGATACCTGAAAGGGAAGAGTTCCCTCATGATATTTGAGAAGCATGCGAACCTGAAATATAAGTATGGTAACCGTCATTTCTGGTGTAGAGGGTATTATGTGGATACTGTGGGGAAGAACACAGCTGCGATCAAAACGTATATCCAGAATCAGCTGAAAGAAGATTTAGAATAGGACCAGATGTCTTTAGTAGAATATATCGACCCGTTTACGGGTGAGCCGGTAAAGAAAAACAAGAAATAAGCCACTTGGAGTGGCAGTAGGGAATCAAAGCAAACCAGCAAGCCCCTTATGGGGCGGCGCCGGTAGAAGGAAGCACTGAAAGAGCCCCTGAAGGGGGCAGCTGAGAATGTGGTGCAGTTGGCAGACCATCAGTGCGCCTTCCGGGCGCAAGCAGGTAATAGCCCCTTATAGGGGCAGAACAGGCTACCGGCTAAGTCGGCAGTCCTGACTGTGAAAGGAGCAATATATGCAAGTTAATAATAATACTACCTATTCAAATATGCCAGAAGTAAAACAAAGAGAAAAGAGGGAAATAACTATAAATATAAATGAAAAGAAAGAGGGAAAAGTTTTTTCTTCTGGGCAAGGTAGGCAAGCGTATACAAATTATACGAGAGAAGCTCTTGTGAAAGACGAAGAAAAGAACCTAACTACATTTCCTCAGTTTAGCGTTTTATCGAAATATGAAAAGTATTTCAAAGTATTAAATGACCATTATACAAAGGTGAATGAAGAAAATAAGAAATTTGCCAATCCCAGACGGCATATTCACGACAAATACTTCAATACAAAATCACCTTATTATGTAAAAGGTTTGACAAAAGCAGAGCGCGAAATTTGCGAAAACGCAGAACTATGTGTTTTACGGGGAGAGGCACCCGCACTATGTGCGAATGATCCGGTTATCCGTAAAAATTTCGGTGGATGTAATATGTTTGTGGAGGGTATGGAATGGAATCAGGAGATTCGAAATGAAATGAATGATGCAATCCATCAATTGTTTCAGGAAAATGGAATTGTAATCCCTGAAGATGTTGATCTGCAATTTACAGTCGATCCCTATGATTTTTTTATTCATGTGAGCGGAGTAAATGGGGAATTAGCACGTAGGATAGAGGTAGCACTTAACCAAGGGGAAAATGGTTACTACTTGTATGAGCATATTTCTTTCTGCGATCCGGTAGAGTATGGCGGGGAGGAACCTGAACAATATATAGCAGGAGATAAGGAAAAGATGGTAGTTTATCATCTGGTAAATCGGATGACAGGCTTGGATATCAGAGAACTCGAAAATAAGGATGGGAAATTTTATACTCCGGATGGAAAAGATCTGTGGGAGGTATTAAAAGAAAAATATAAGGAGATGGCGGCGGATGGCAGCGTAGATGCTTCCAGTTTAAACAGTTATGCGGCGGCATATCGGAGAGTCGCCACAGCAGGATGGGAAAGGACATCTGACTGCAACTTGACAATCGGTTATAAGGACGGTTCTTTGTATGATCTTGATACATCATACGGCTATGGTTTTGGACAGACTGCATGGCAGAACAGGGTGAGAAACTGGTATGAAGGAATCAAAGAGGAATATATGCGGGAACGTGAGGAAGAACTAAAAAGAGAGGGAAACGTTACTTCAAAGTTTGAAATGCGAGTGAAGGAAACAGAGGATTATATGAAAGAAACGTTTGGAGAGGGAAGTGAGAACGATTCAAGGAGAGTGGAGGTTCAGTTGGGTTCAAATCTTCCTGTGTTTTTGGAAGTGCTGGAACGCTTGAAGAAAGAGGGAATGGTTGTGCTTCTTTCGAACAGAATTCTTAATCTTCATGGGGAGATTTCAGGATTTGATTTTAGAGCATAAATCTGGCTGAGAACGCATACCAATATGCTACGGACGTGCAGGAGGTAAAGCGTTACCTGAAAGGCGTTACCGGACAGGATGTCTCCTTGAAGAATCTTTATATGCTGCCTGACGGGAACATTGGCGGTCTGCCCGGCAAGGCGGATAAACTGATCAACCATACAAAGGATAATGTTAAGGTCGATCAGATGCGGGATGCCCTCAGAAATATCATAGGAAATATCGGGGTGAGCGGCGATGTGGGGATTCCCGATTTCACGTCACAGTTCCAGTTTAAAGACGGGGCGTTTTCTGTTGTGGACAGCGGTTTTGCGGTGGATATGGGAGCGCTTGATGCGCGGCTGACACCACACTACTCCGGCAATATGTATTCTGATATGTATAGGTACAGATTTAAAAAGGTGTTATGATTCATATGAGGATAATGCTAAACAGTGAACATGTTGGAAATCGAACCATTCAGCTAAGCATATGATTATATGTGTGAGAAAGGGGGTTAATCAGATTTAATCAATAATAAGAAAAATAACACAACATATGTATATGCGTGGCTGATTAGATATTTTTAATAACTAGGCGATTGCGAAACGCAGTGCAGAAGCTGTGGACGTTGTGCACATTGTATATTCCAACGCAGACCCGCTTTCGCTTCGCAAAAAGCGCAGCGGTACTAAGCTCGAAAGAACCTCGCTAAGTACCGGCGCATTTTGAGAGTCTGCTTATAGATTATACAATATGCACAACGAATCAAGAGTAAAGAAGCGTTTCGCAATTACCTAATTTTTAATAACAGCAGAAAGGATGAATGAAAAATGAAAAAATTTAAAAAGTTATTAAGCGTTATGCTGCTTGGCGCGTTGCTGGCTGCCAATGTTATTCCTGTAAGTGCTGCGGAAGTACAACCGCTTGCGGCAGCTCCCGCTTTGACGCAGTTCTATGTGAATTCCGTGTCCTCTGAAAAAGGCGGAACAGAGACTATAGAACGTTCGGGATCATTTGCACAGGTTGGTACAAGATTGGATCATGGCGGAACTTGGCTGGAAGTTGAGACAGTTGAGATTGGATATGCAAAGACACGGTCGGCCACTTTTAATAATGTTAATATGACCTTGAAAACTAAAAGAGCAATAGACCTTGACAATGATCGTATAATCGATGGGTGGGCCTGTGTTTGGAGATATGAGAACAGCTATGGCTTTGAAGCGGGAACATTTAAGGCAAGTTCAAAATCAGCAAATTCGCCATGGAATACAATGAATATAACTTTTTATATACATTAAGTCATATGGAGGGAGAATAGATGCAGGTTAATTCCAATTACCAGCAAAATATAGGCGCATACGAAAATAAGCGAAAAAGTAGTAAAACTCCTACATTTGCACAATGTGTAACGGAAAAAGAGGAAGAGCGGATTCAGAGAGTGCCAACAGCAGATTTTGAGGAACGTGTGTTACAAAATGCCGGACCGAATGCTCCACAATCTGTAAAAGATGCTTGGATTGAGACGGTAAAAGAAGTCGGAGTAAACGGACTGGGTGAAACCAAGAATGGAAGGACGCATATAACAGATATGCATATGCAGCAAATTATAGCCAATTATTATGGATTGCTACATAGTGATGATATTTTGGGTGAATCCGTAGAGTCAGCAATTCGGGCTACTCAAAAAGCTTTATATGATTTTGACCATCCTCTGGAACCTAATCGGGTTATAAGTATGGAAGAACGACAGGCACTTGTAAAGGAAAGGCAGTTTTATGTGTCTTTTCTGGAAAAATTGGAAAAGCTGCTGACAGGGAATAAGGAGCAAGATGTACTGCTGTGTTAAAGTTAAAGGAAAAATATGATTGCAAATCAGTTAAACCAGTGAGACTTTTCGTTTCACTGGTTTTAACTTTATGAGGCAAGATGAAACTTTTCAACACCCTGATTCGTATTCCGTATAGAGGCGTATAATACGATGAGCAAAAATAATAAATGTGTCCCAGATGAGTCAAGGAGGAGATTATGCAGATTAGCAATAATTACAGTGCATCATATATGGCTTCTGTGAATAAAGGCAGACAAAACATAGCAGATAACGAAAAACGCTCTTTTTCTGATGTTGCAGTTATGAAAACAAAAGAAGCAGATAATCGAGAAGTACAAAAAAAGAGCTCGGCTATTTTGGATTCAATTGGGTCTCGGACACCGGAAGAAGTGAAGCAGGCATGGATGGAAGCGGAGGAAGAAACTGATGCATTTTTTACAGTCTATGGTCTTTATATCAGCAAAGACGGCAAGCACGCGCACATGACCCAGATGGGGATAGACCGTTTTGTCAGATGGTATAGGGGTGAATTTAATCAGGATGATCTTTTAGGAAATTCTGTGGAAAGCGCGATTAAGGCGGTAAATAAGTGGATATATGACGTGGCTCATCCTCTTGCCGGCTCGCCGGCGAGAAGCAGGGAAGACCAGCAGCTAATTATGAAAGAAAGGGAATTTTATGAAGTGTTCCTTGATAAGCTGCTACGGCTTTCTAAGAAAATACCAGAAACTTAATAACAAAAATAAAAGGAAATTCTGACGGGAGGTTAATCATATGGATTCTGCGATTTTGCATATTGGAGAAAATACAACAGATATTAATCTGGCAACAAGCAGCGATTACTGGGCTTATCGGGAAAGAATGGTGCAGGCAGAGTCAGGGAAAGTGTTTCATAAAAAAACGTGGGATTCTTTTGAAAAAGCCAGAGATATCTACGAAGGCGTATGCGGTTGCTATCCCAATTATCAGGTTGTGAAGGGAATGCCGTTAAGCGTGTTTGGCGATAAATTCGGGCATAATATGGGGGATTCCATATATAACTGTATGACGGATTTTTATGCCGGAAAGATTAGCGAAAGCGATGTGAAAGATTATATGGAAGAATGTTGTGTTTCCATGAGGATATATCAGACACAGCAATGTCATACATCTGGGTATAATGAAACGGACAATCAGTCGATTGTGGGTCAGGTGTACGAAGTTTTTGCAAAAATGAACGCAAGAGCTGCCCTGAATGCGAATTATAATGAAGGATTGGCTGAAAATCAAGCGTATGGCGGCAGAACGGATGATTGGGTTTACTACAATTCAGATTATTATTATCAATGTGAGGAAACGAAAGAGCTGCTGCGGGAGGCGGCCGGGTATGTGACAAATCAGTGGGAGATTCCGGCTATTGACTCGGAAGAAATAGAGAAAAATACAGTATATACATTAGATGGAAAGTTAGACTTTAATAGCTGCTGGAATTGGGAATATAGAAATCAGGCGGGTAGAGGCAGCATGGAGGATGAATTGGAGACTCCACCTAACGATTTTAAGTTTTTTTATAAACAGAATTCTTTTAATGGTACTTTATGGGTATCTATGAATGGAGAACGAAAGGATATAAATGTTCCGTTTTCTATATCTCAAACGGACAGTTTAAAGGGACAGATTTATCGGGTATATGACTTGTTAGATGATGATTTTAAGGCGGAAGGTGATAATAAGAAATATAGCCGCTTTTTAAACGGACTTACAGTGTTTATGAGACAGTATGCTCTTGGCAGCGGAATCAATGATATATTTGGTAATCATGTCCCGCGCTTTGAATAATCGGGTATTGCAGATTGGTTGAACCAGTGAGACTTTTTGTTTCACTGGTTTTAATTTTATGAGGGAAGATGAAACTTTTCAACACGCTGATTCGTGTTCCATATAGAGGCGCTCAATACCGATTATTAAATGAAAAAAAGATTTATTCAGACAGAGGTGTTAATACGGGAGGATTCTAAGAATGAGCATAAGCAATGTAAATGAGCAAGGCTCTGCATGGGGAGCGGCTTTCGGTAAAAGACCGATATTCTTTATGTCAAGAAAAGAAATGGATGCTTGTGTCGACGCGAACGGGGTAATACATAAGAACAAGCTTAAGAACGTGGAACTGCGGGAGGATACCTGCACCCTCAGCAGCAACGATACTTACCGCAGACCGAACACTACCTATGAAGTCTATGACAAGGATAAGGGCAGCGCGTTTCTTGACTTGAACTTTCTGATTAAGGATGAGACCAGCAGCCTGAAAGGAAGCCTCAGCGATAAAAAGGATGTGGATTTCTATAACTTCACTATACCATTTTTGAACTTCCAGCGGAATTACTTTGGCGTCGAGGCTTATATAGATATGCCGGAGGGCTGCGATTACGACCTTACCCTGTATGACGAGTATGGAAACCAGGTAGGGAAGGCGGAGTGGGACGGTGAGGGACGAAAAAAACTGACAGTTCCTAATTGGGATATCGATACCAACCAATACTGCCTCAAGGTAGAAAACGGAAACGGGGAAGAAGTGTCTCCGGATGATTTTTACAGGATTAGTTTTCATGTCTACGAAAATAGGGAGCATGAAAAGACGGATGCTGTCAGGGAAGCATATGGAAATCTGTACAGTGCATACAACCGGAAGGATGAAAACTGGCGGGATTATCTTGATGCATATAATGCAGTTCTGCGGGAGACGGAGCAGAATTACGAAAAAGAGTTGGAGCAGCTTCACCAGAAGCAGTTCGACAGCCTGCCGGAAGAAAAGAAGTATAAGGGTGAGCGCGCGGTGGAGGAACTGCTGCAGGATTTGGCGGAGGGGAAGGAGTTAAGCGAGGCGGAGCGGGAGTATGTGAAGATCTTTGCCAATCTGAAAGGCGCGGAAAAGGCACAGCAGAAAGCGGAATTGGAAAACAGCTTTTCGGATGCGTTTGTAAAAGAGCTGGAAAGTATGGGCATTTTCCGTGAGGACATAGAAGGGATGCAGGTACGGATTGGAAGCAATGGAACGGTAACCGTGGACGGGATAGAGGACGAGGCTGTCCGAACACAGGTGGAGAAGTTGGTGGAAAAAAAGTACAGCGACAAGATGTACCAGTATTACATAGGGATTGCGGACAGTGTGGGGAATCTGCCCTACAACGCATACCAATACGCCACAGATATACAGGAGGTGCGGCGCTATCTGAAAGGAGTCACGGGAGAAGATATTTCGCTGGAAAATCTTTATATGATGCCTGACGGAAAGATTGGCGGGCTGCCGAAAAAGGCGGATAACCTGATTAACAATACGAAGAACAATGCCAAAACAGAACAGATGAGAGAGGCGCTGAGGAATATCATAGGGAATATTAAGATAAGCGGCGATTTGGGGATTCCCGATTTCACTTCGCAATTCTGCTTCCAAGACGGGGCGTTTTCTGTCGTGGATAGCGGTTTTGCGGTAAATATAGTCGCGCTGGACGGGCGGCTGACACCCCGGTCATCCGGCGATATGTATTCTGATATATATAGGTACAGATTTAAGAAGGTGTTGTGATTCATATGAGGATAAAGCTAAACGGTGAACATGCTGGAAATCGAACCATGCAGTTATGGCGTTGAAGCTGGAACATTTAAGGCACGTTCAAAATCAGCAAATTCGCTATGGAATATAAAGGATATAACTTTTTATATACATTAAGTCATATGGAGGGAGAATAGATGCAGGTTAATTCTAATTATCAGCAGAATATCATATCATACGAAAATAAGCAGAAAAGTAACGGGACTTCTACATTTGCACAATATGTAGCTGAAAAGAATGAAGATCGGCTTCGAAATGAAGCGTCAACGGATTTTGAGGAACGTGTGCTACAGAGTGCCGGACCGAATGCTCCACAATCTGTAAAAGATGCTTGGATGGAGACGGTGAAAGAAGTTGGAGTAAACGGATTGGGTGAAACTAAGAACGGGCGGACTCATATAACAGATATGCACATACAGCAAATTATAGCCCACTATTACGGATTGTCGAATAGTACGGACATTTTGGGTAATTCCGTAGAGTCAGCAATTCGGGCTACACAAAAAGCTTTATATGATTTTGACCATCCTCTGGAACCTAATCGGGTTATAAGTATGGAAGAACAACAGGCACTTGTAAAGGAAAGGCAGTTTTATGTATCTTTTCTGGAGAAATTGGAAAAACTGCTGACAGAGAATACGGAACTAAGATGAAACTTTTCGACACCCTGATTCGTATTCCATATAGAGACGTACAATACGATAAACAATAGACGCGTCACAATGAAGAAGTGAGGGATATGACATTTATGCAAATCAATAATAGATTCTCCCTGACGGATATGAGAAAGTCGGCGGGAAATATAATACATAGAGGTAATGGATGCTTTGCAGATATCATGTCGCGAAAAACCAATGCTGGATTAGATTCCTATATCAGCTCTGAAGGGAAGCCAAGACCTGACTGTGAAGTATACGGAAGAGTATTTCAAACAACTATGCATAGATATGACACACGCGCCATCAAAGACGTAGAGACAGAGAAGTATTCCATTACGCGCAGGGAAGGCGGTTATCTTTGTATTTACGAAAAAGCACGGGGTAATGATGAAGTATTTAACTGGAAACTGAATCAAAATGATGTTCAGGTAGATGAGAAAACAGGGCTTAAGTTCTTAATCAACGATCTTGGCTGTGGATTATTTAATATGGTTGTAATTGACAGTGAATTGGAGCAGGGAATCAAAGAAGCGCTGGGAGTACCAGAATTAGAAGAAAAGCCCTTAATAAACTTTACGGTCAGACAGGACCAAAAGACGGGCATACGATACATAACGCCAAATGGTTTTGAGAGCAGCGGCGGGCAGATTATCATGGATAAGGAAGCGCGTGAGAAATTAGATTCTCTTGCCAAGGAGTATCTGGAACAATATCCGAATCTTGTGCATTCCTATGAAGAGGCATGGTTCCATGCAACCTTTGAGGTCAGAGGGCTGACGAAGCGGACCGCAGGAGGTATTATGCAGATTGGACCGAACAGCATTTCATTTCGAAATAAAGACGGCATTAACGGTTGGACGTGTATTTTCGACCCAAAGAAATGGGAGGAGCTGAAAGAGAAGTTTGACAGAAATAACAATGCGGGAGAAGAATCAAAAGAGTTTTGGATGAATCTGTGTAAGAGCTAAAAGGAAACGGAGATAATAGCGGTGGGCAGTGCGAAAGAACTTACATGAAATTCAGTTAATTTCACATAAAAAATGGAATAGTTTCAGGCGAAGCGGACGGTAATGGGCGCACGGGTCGTTTGGCGATGAATTATTTTCTGATTATGCATAATCATCCGCCGATTATTATTCACGAAGAGGACCGCAGGGACTATTTTGCCGCTTTAGAAGCGTGGGACGATAAGCAGGAACTTTCCCTGCTTCAAAAATTTTTACAGGAGCAGACCGCGAAAACGTGGTCAAAACAAATTGCGCGCACAGAAAATGCCTAAAAAGGTTAAGAAACTTTCTAACCACGTTTCTAACCACTTGTTGACAAGAATGGTTAGAATGTGGGTAGAATCTTGTTAGGAGGCGCGCAGAAGAAAACCTTAGGCATTATGACCCACGACGGTGTTTATACGAATTTAGGGTTATTACTGTCTGACCAGTGTGTGCATACAATTAAAGCAGCAGTCTTTCAGGGAACTACCCAAAATGAATTTAAGGATCGGAGAGAGTTCTCCGGTTCTCTATTCCGGCAGATGAGAGAAGCATATGATTATATTGACTTTCGGAACCAGATTCATTCTTCCTTTCAAAAATTACGTCGGATTGACCAAAGAGACTATCCGGAAACCGCTGTCAGGGAGGCGCTTTTGAATCTGCTTGTGCACCGTGAGTATTCTTTTCGTGCCAGCACATTTATCAGCCTTTATACGGACCGGATTGAATTTACTTCGATTGGAGGGCTTGTAAGCGGGGTGACATTAAAGGATGTCATGATGGGGATTTCCGTGTGCCGGAATGCAAGGCTGGCGAATGTATTCTACCGCCTGGAACTGATTGAAGCCTATGGAACAGGAATGATTAAGATTATGGAGGCTTATGCAGGAAGCGGGAAAAAACCTAAAATTGAAACTTCTGACAATGCTTTTAAACTCATCCTTCCAAATCTGAATGTATATGCAGAGCAGGAAGAACAGGATGCTGCTCCGCGGGGAAACAGTTTGGAGGAAGAAGCAGAAATACGCATTATCGCCTTACAGAGTAAATAAAATGCGCAAAAAGGTTAAGAAACCGCCCCACCATGCCGAAATAAAGGGTGAATGAGAAATCATTCGCCCTTTTTTACGCGTATAAGCCTTTTTAGTCTGCTTATACATGAATAAATACACTACATTTTGTACGAGGAAAATTTATGAAGATTACGTTTGACCACAGTAACGCAAATCAAAATGTAGACAGGGCGACAACTGCATATCGGGAAACCCGGACGACCAAGACGGAACGTGCGGGTGATTACGCATTAGACATTTCTGGCACAGTTATGGATAACAACGCTTACGGAGGTCACGGAAAGACCGCAGAAGAGGTTATGCAGGATGCGGCGGCTATTGACGTGGCGACGCAGACAGACTTTATGACAGTAATGTCTAATACTATGTCCGAGGAAGATTTTTCCCGCTTACAGCAGGAAGGGTATCAGCCCGGCGATATGGAAATTGAGGAAGTTGTCACCATTGTCGATACGATTAAGGCAGCGCTTGTCAAGGGCGGCACGGAGGTTGCAGGCTACACCGACGATCTGGATGCGGACACCTTGGCACAGATTACGGGGAGCCAGGCTTTTGCGCAGGAGCTTGCCGCACAGTTTCAGGCACATGACATTCCGCTTACCGAGGAAAATGTGCGGGCGGTGAAGGATGCCTTTGAGAGAGCCATGCAGACGGGTGAAATCGGTGAAGGCGCGATAAAGTACATGGTGGAAAACCAGATGGAGCCTACCATTGACAATTTTTATCTGGCGGATCACAGTGCGGCTTCTGACAGCAGGAGACAGGCGCACGGCTATTACGCCGCGGATGGCACGGGCTATTACGCGAAGAAGGCGGAGGACTATAACTGGGAGCAGCTCCGTCCGCAGATTGAGCGTGTTTTGGAAGAAGCGGGGCTTGAGATTAACGAAGAGAATATAGAAAGCGCACAGTGGCTGATTGGTGTGGGCGTACCGCTGACGGCAGAAACCATGCAGAAGCTTCATGAAATCGGGCAGGCAGAGCAGCCTTGGGACAGGGAGAAGATTTTGTCTGCGGCAGCGGCGGCGATTGCCGACGGAAAAAAAGCCGGGGAAGCTAATCTGGCTGACGGAAGAAGCAGTCTGGAGCGCGCAGCGGATTATGTGGAAGGCTATGGGCGAATCAGCGATGAAGCGGTTGACCTGACGGTGGCAGAGGAAAAGCAGGTAAATCTGCGGAATCTGACAAAAGCGCAGGAGAGGATAGATGCGGGTGAGGCGGCGCAGGAAGCGCCGCAGGAGGTTCCGGCAGCCATTACCCAGAGGCGTCAGTTGGAAGAAGTTCGGCTGATGATGACCATTGAAGCAAACCGGCAGTTGATGGCAAGGGGTTATGCCATAGATACAACGGAACTGGAAGCGCTGGTGGAAGCGCTGAAAAAGCTGGAGCAGGAGCAGAACCAGAAGCTATTCGGAGAATCTGACGCGGCGGCGGCAGCAGGGAAAGCGGCACTTTACGAGGAAGTACAGACAAAGGTTTCGGAGATTCCCTATTTACCGGCGGCAGTGCTTGTACAGTATATAGACGGCACGGAAGCCTTTACGCTTGACAGTGTACATAAGAATGGCGTGGCGCTTAGAAATGCCTATGCGGCGGCGAGTGAGTCCTATGAGACACTGATGACGGCGCCCAGGGCGGACATGGGAGACTCCATCCGTAAGGCGTTTCGCAATGTGGACGATATTCTAAAAGATATGGGTCTTGAGACGAGCGAGGAGAACCGCAAGGCGGTGCGGATTCTGGGCTACAACAGTATGGACATTACCGGTGAAAATATGGATGCGGTGAAGAAATACGACATGGAGCTGCAGCAGACCATCCGCAGAATGACTCCGGCGGCATCCTTACAGGCGATTCGGGATGGCAAAAATCCGCTTACCATGTCCATGGAGGAACTGAATCAATATCTGGACGAGAGCGGCGCGGATGGTACGGCGAGAGAAGAAAAATTCAGCAAATATTTGTATAAGTTAGAAAAGAGTCATGCAGTCAGTGCGCAGGAGAGAGAGGCCTATATCGGGATTTACCGTATGTTCCGGCAGCTGGAAAAGTCGGATGACGCGGCGGTGGGCAGTCTCTTGAAGGAGGGGGCGCAGATTTCCTTCAGTAATCTTCTGACGGCAATGCGCAGCACGAAAAAGCAGGGCATGGATTATACGGTGGACGACGGCTTTGACGGTGTGGACGCAGTGGCGAAAAATAAGTCTATCACCGACCAGATTTTAAGCGGATTCCCGAATCTGGGGCAGGAGAGCGCGGAGTCCGGCAAACAGGAAAGCGGACAGAGGCAGCAGGGTTCTGAGCAGGCGGAGAGCTATTACCATATGCTTGCGGGGCAGATTGCGGATGCTCTGGAGCCGGAGATGCTTGCAGAGACAGACTTTGCGGCAGACACGACGATGGAAGAGTTCGCGGATGCGCTGCGGCAGCAGACGGCTGATGCTTCTTTAGAGCAGGCGTATATGCAGGAGCAGATCCAATCTTACCGCGGGCTGGAAAATGTGGAAGAAATGATAGTGCGGGAGCTTGTGGCATACAGGCAGCCCGTGACGGCAAACAATCTGGAAGCGGCGGCGGGGCTTCGGAAAAAACCGGGCGCGCTGTATCGGAAGCTTTGGGATTTGGAAAACGGCACAGACATTCCGGAAGGAAGACAGAAAGCGGAGAAGCTGCTCGAAAACCTGACGGATAAGGAGAGCGCGCAGGAAGCGTACGAGGAGATGCAGGAAACATTTTCCGGGCTGCTGGACAGAGCGGCAGATGCGCCGGAAGACTATCTGGATTTGCGTACCCTGCAGAGCTGCAAAAAACAGCTTGCACTTGCCGGGAGCCTTTCGCGGGAGGAAAATTACCAGATTCCCGTGGAGATTAACGGCGAGTTGACCGCCATCAATCTGAAGGTCCTGCATGGAAACGGAACGGGTAAGGTGAACGTTACGGTACAGACAGAAGAGTTTGGGCAGATTACAGCCAGATTTTCTCTCAGAGAACAGCAGGTATCCGGCTATATTGCCTGTGAGAGCAGCGAAGGGACGGCTTGGCTGCAGGGCAGGCAGGAAGAAATGGAAAAAGCGCTGGCGGCTTCGGGAGAAAACAGAGAAACGGGCAGTCTGGTTATTCTGCAGGGCAGAGAGGTAAACGGCGAAGGCTACACAGAGGAAGAGATAAACGGCGGGGAAGGACAGCAGACGGCGGAGCTTTACGGAATTGCGAAAGCGTTTATTACAACCCTGACGGCATAAGAAGGAGGAAATAAATATGAAAATCAGTTATAATGCGCCGGCAATGCGCGCGAGTAATGCATTAAATGCATCGGACAGCAAGGTATCCAAATCTTTACAGCGCCTTTCTTCCGGTTTGAAGGTAACGGCATCAAAGGATAATCCTTCGGGCTATGCCATCGGCAGAAGGATGAATACGCAGATTATAGGAATCGGCACGGCGACCCAGACCTCCCAGAACGGCATCTCCGTTATTGAGACGGCGGACGGTGCGCTGACGGAAGTACATGAAATGCTGCAAAGAATGAACGAGCTGGCAGTCAAGGGTGAGACGGGAACGCTCACCACCGGCGACCGTATGACGCTTGAGGCAGAGGTAAAGCAGCTCAAAGCGGAGATTACCAGAGTTTCTACAGATACACAGTTTAACGGACAGACGCTTTTGGACGGCACGTTTGATTTGCGGGGTTACACCAATAACAATAAGGTGAAAGTGGATTATTACGCGGATGAGGTTTTGGCGAAGCAATATTCTGTCAGTGAGCTTACCATTGCCAGAGATGCGAAAGGTAAAATTGACAAGGATGCGACCACCATTACTTTGGGCCCGGAATTCCCGCAGGGCGTGGAGATTTCTGAGACAACGGATAAGAAAATTACGCTGACGGGGCCTTTGGATTTCAAGATAACACTTGAGATTCCGGATGACGAAAACGGAAATCCGGTTACGGGGACCGTGATAACGGCTCCGGACAGTCTGCTGATTGATATCACCGGCATCGGCACCATGGATATCCAGACAGGTGCGAACGAGGGGCAGCAGCTTGACATTCGTATTCCTGAAATTTCTTTGAACCGGATGAACATGGAAGACTTGAAAATGACTACGATAGAAGAGAGCGCGGATGCGAACAAAACCATCAGGAGCGCAATCCTCTATGTATCGGATGCGCGAAGCAGGCTCGGCGCGTACCAGAACCGTCTGGAGCACACGATCAACAATCTGGATGTGTCCAATGAGAATATGACGGCTTCCTATTCCCGTATCATGGATGTGGATATGGCGGAGGAGATGACGGAGTATACCACGGAGCAGGTAATATCCCAGGCGGCGGTTTCCATGCTGGCGCAGGCGAACGAAAGACCTTCGCAGGTGCTGCAGTTGCTGCAGTGATATTAAATTGAAATATGAGAAAGGCAGATTCATGATATGACGAAGGAATTAAAACAGGAATATACCCTGCGGATTACGCAGGCAAACAAGACGCAGCTCATCACCATTCTGTACGAGATGGCGCTGCTCTATGTGGATGAAGCGCAGGAAGCGCTGGCTGCGGGAGACAGGACAGAACTTAAGAACGCTGTCCGCAGGATTCAGGGCTGCATGTGCGAGCTTATGGATTCTCTGCATATGGAGTATGAGGTGGCGCACAATCTCCTGCAGCTCTATCTGTATGTCAACAGAGAGGTGGCGAAAGCGGCTCTGCACAATGATGCGGAAAGTCTGGAGCATGTCCGTCCAGTGCTGGAACAGCTTCTGGCGGCGTATAAGCAGATTGAGGGACAGGACGTAAGCGATCCTGTTATGGGCAACGCCCAGACTGTGTATGCGGGACTGACCTATGGCAGAAATGATCTGATGGAAAATGCCGCAGATCCCGCCGCGAACCGGGGCTTCTGTGTCTAAATCGGGCTGTTTGCGCGTTCGATTCAGAGAACGCATTTTATGCGCCGTTCAATCAGACTAGGAAAACGTCAGGGGGCGGTAAGCCTCCGCAAGTTCTTTTTCAGGCAGCGGCTCTGTTTCCGCTGCCTTTTGCAGTAAGTATTTATACCGTTTCATAACAGCGTTCAATTCATAGATATAGCAGTCAATCAAATCAGGATCTGTCGCGTTGTCAAATCCCGCGTAAGCGTTTTCCAACGCGTTTCTGGTAAGTAACAGCTCCTCTCGCAGTGTCATCTTCTGCCTGTCCACGATAATTTCATTCTCTTCCGGTATGCAGGGACTCTGTCTGAAAATGATTCTCATATTTGCACAATCCTCCTTATGGATTATCTTCTCACTCTAGTTTAGGTAAAAATTTCCAGAAATATTCATGTAATATTATGAATAGCTCGTTCATATGGTGTAAGGAGACAGGCAGGAGAGGCGTTTCGCGGGGCGGCGGAACGGACTGCAGGGTGCGGATTATGGAAAATTTGAGCGGCGCGTTTGTGATAATGGCGGTATGCCTGATTGTATTGGCGATAGGCGCAATGGGCAGAAAAGTAGAATGGCTGGTCAATTTTGTTTTGCGTGCGGTGATGGGAACCGTAGGTATTTACGCGGTTAATTATATATTGGCGGCAAGACAGATTCAGGTGGCGGTGGGAATTAATCCTTTTACGGTTTTGACATCGGGAGTCCTCGGATTTCCGGGGGTTGCGGTACTTTACGGCATTCATTTTTTCAAAATCTTGTGAATAATTTACAATAGACAAATTTTTTCGTTGTGCTATAATTCAAGTCACAACTCAAGAAATTCTATGTGTCATTCCCTTCTGTGGAATACACGCTTCTCGCTTCAGGGCATCGGGAAGGTCTTCCAATTATTTCGTTGAGTCGATGTTTTTCATCAAAATTTTAGGATGTGGAGGTGGTTCTATTGGACTGACGTATTGTCAATCTATTTTGCTTCTCCTGCTTTTGCTTTCCGCTTTGGCAGATCTTAAGACAGACAGGATTCCGAACGGATTTGTTCTTTTGGGAACGGTAATCGGCATTTCGGGCAGCATATTATCCGGTCGGGGCTTGCCTGGTATTCTGGCATCTGTGTTTCTGGCGTTTCTGCTTATGTATCCTTTGTATATGATAGGCGCACTCGGGGCGGGCGATGTAAAGCTGTTTCTTATGATCGGGAGTTTTCAGGCGGCGGGAGAATTTTTGGTGATACTGGTCGGAGCCTTTGTGATTGGCGCGGGATTTTCGGTAATAAAACTTGTAACAGAGAAAAACGTCAGGGAGAGATTTCGCTATTTTTTCTCCTATCTGTACGACATTCTGCGGACGGGGAAATGGAAAATCTACGGCGAAGACTTAAAACAGGATTATCACACCTACTGTAAAAACAAAATCCACTTTGCGGTGCCGATTCTGTTCAGTGCGGTGTGCAGGATAGGAGGATTATTTTGACACAAAAAATTATGGCAATCTGCGATATGGAGGAGGGTTACGCTTTCCGCATGGCGGAGTATCTTTTGGAAAAGGTAAGGCTTCCCTATACGCTGCATTTGTTTACGGCGGTGGAAGAGCTGGAAAAATTCGCGGGAAGGGAGGAGATAGAGATTCTTCTCATTGCCGAGAGCGCGTGGCGGCTGCTTAAGGAAGCGTATATCAGAAAACAGGCGGCGCAGATGTTTATTCTGCAGGAGAGCAGCGAAGCGGTGCAGATGTCTGCAGCGCAGGAGAACGGCGGGGCGGCACAGGAAGATATGCACTGCATCTGCAAGTACCAAAGCCCTGAATTGGTAGTGCAGGAGATGTTAAATGTGATTGCAGATGGCAGCGGGTGGAAGGACTGCCCGGAGGCTGTAGACACGGACGTGAAAATGATAGGCATTTATTCGCCGGTGAAAAGATGCTTACAGACTTCCTTCGCACTGTCGCTCGGGCAGCTTTTGGCGAAGGAGCACAAAACAATGTACCTGAATTTTGAAATGTATTCCGGTCTGGGTGAGCTTTTGCAACGGGAATACCAGACGGATATGCTGGACGTCATGTATTACTTCCAGAGCGCGAGGGAAAAGCTGGCGCTGCGGCTGCCAACGGTCATTCAGAATGCGGGAGGGCTGGATTACATACCACCCATGCAGTATTCGCTTGCCATTAAAGAAGTGCCGGGACAGCAGTGGCTGGCGCTCTGTAAGGATATCGCGGCAATCGGGGAATACGAATATATGATTTTGGACCTGGATGACGGGATAGACGGTTTGTTTGAACTGTTAAAAAGTTGTAACAAAATCTATACGATCACGAGGGAGGACCATTTCGCGCAGGCAAAGCTCAGGCAGTATGAGCGGATGCTGCAGCAGGGGGAGCTGGGAGAAATTTCGGAAAAAACCGTAAAATGCCGTTTCCCGATTTTTCAGGAGCTGCCGGACAGTCTGGATATGATGACACACGGGGAACTGGCGGGATATGTAAAATCCATTATAAAAGAGGATATTTATGGGTAACACGGAAGAGAGAAGAAAACTTTTAAAGGAAAGGCTTTTGGAAAGCATCGACTATTCCAGAGAAAGCAGCGACGAAGAAATCCGGGAGCTGATTGATGAAATGCTTGTGCGGGAGGGAAGGGAAAATCCCTTATCCCTATCGGAGCGCGGCAGATTAAGAAAAGAGCTTTTTCATGCGGTTCGCAAGCTGGATGTGCTGCAGGAGCTCGTGGACGATGTGCAGGTCACGGAGATTATGATTAACGGACCGAACCGGATTTTCATTGAACGAGGCGGCAGGCTTATGGAGAGCGGGCTTTGCTTCGACAGTGAGGAGAAGCTGCAAAATGTAATCCAGCAGATTGTTTCGGACTGCAACAGAACGGTCAATGAAGCATCGCCGATTGTGGATGCCAGACTGGAAAACGGTGCCCGCGTCAATGTGGTTCTGAACCCGGTAGCATTAAACGGTCCTGTCGTCACCATCAGACGGTTTCCCGACAAACCCATTACCATGAAGGATTTGGTGTCCTTCGGGTCCATCACGGAGGAGGTGTGCGAGTGGTTAAGCAGGCTTGTACAGGCAAAATACAATATTTTTATCAGCGGCGGAACAGGCTCCGGAAAAACCACATTTCTAAACGCGCTGTCAAATTATATTCCGGAGGAGGAGCGTATTATCACGATAGAGGACAGTGCGGAGCTGCAAATTAGAAACATACGGAATATCGTCCGCATGGAGACGAGGAACGCTAATGTGGAGGGGTGCCGGGAGATCACAATTAGGGACTTGATTAAAACTTGTTTGAGAATGAGACCGGACAGGATAATCGTGGGCGAGGTGCGCGGCGGAGAAGCCTTTGACATGATGCAGTGCTTAAATACGGGGCACGACGGCTCCATGTCCACGGGACATGCCAACAGCTCACGGGATATGTTAAGCCGCTTGGAAAATATGATTCTCATGGGAATTGAGATTCCGTTAGAAGCCATCAGACAGCAGATTGCGTCGGGCATTGACATTATCGTCCATCTGGGGCGGCTGCGGGATAAAACGAGGAAGGTGTTGGAAATTACGGAGGTTTGCGGCTATGAAAAAGGAGAAATTGTCTTAAGCCCGCTTTACCGTTTCGAGGAGGAAGGGGAGACGGGCGGCGGAAAAATCCTCGGCACGCTCCGCAAGAAAGGAGAGCTGGCTTATGTCGAAAAGCTACAGACCGCCGGATTATGCTGAGTATCATTTTTCTTTCAAGGAAGGCGCGCTTGCTGTGCTGGAAGGCGCGTGTGTGGTGGCGATGATCGGCTATTTTTTCTATCGCTCGTGGCTTGCCTGCTTGTTTCTTCTTCCCGTATTTGTCCTTTTTATGAGGGAAAGGAAAAGGGAGCTGGCGAAAAAGCGCAGGCAGGAGTTGAGTTTACAGTTTAAGGACCTGGTGCTGGCGCTCTCGGCAAACGTCAAAGCGGGATATTCCATAGAAAACGCCCTGCGGGAGTCGTATCGGGATGTGGAGCTGCTTTACGGGGCGGACAGTCCCATCTGTCTGGAAGTACGGCATATGCTGCGGGGGTTGGAAAATAACGTGATTTTGGAAAAACTGCTGTACGATTTGGGAGTGAGAAGCCGGCTGCCTGATATCATGCAGTTTGCGGATGTCTTTCTGATTGCGAAGAGAAGCGGCGGCAATCTCACGGAAATACTGGAAAAAACCGCCGGAGTCATCGAGCAGAAAATTGAGACGGATAAGGAAATCCAACTTATGATTGGCGCGAGGAAGATGGAGCAGAAAATTATGAATATGGTGCCGTTTCTGATTATCTTCTATATCGGAACGACCTCGCAGGGATTTTTCGATGTGCTTTATCATAACCTCATAGGTGCGGTGGTGATGACGGTGTGCCTGCTCTTTTACGGCGCGGCATATCTGCTCTCTAAGCGGATTGTAGAAATAGAAGTGTAGATAAATGCCTGTATGATGTTCTGCGCATAGAAAGACGCGGAGACCGGATATCGGCTATTACAGAGAAAGGAGTGTTTGATGATTTATGTTTATGTCGCAATCTTAGCAGGCTATCTGGTCATGTTTCTCCTGTCTTTGGGAGAAAAGGGGAATCCGTTTCAAAAAATGGCCGCACGCATTTTCTGGAAACGACAGAAGCGGCAAAAGAGAGCCAATAAGGGGAGGGGAGACTGGAAGAGAGCGCTTTATATAAGGCAGCTCGGAGATAAACTGAAAACGCTGCAGCCGGAAATTGCGGCGGAAAAACAGATTCGCGAGCATTATCTTTCGTTGTACACGCTTTTGCTTACGGTGGTGTTTGTGGGGGACGTTTTCTGTCTGGCGGCATGGTTTAGCGCCCACAGCGCCGCAAAGCTGATTGACGGCGTCTATCTTTCCAGAAATGCCTATGGGGAGGGGGACGTGGAGGTGGGGTTAAAGGCGGAGATTCCGGGGGTACAGGAAGAAATTTTCGATTATCTCCTGGAGGAGCGCAGGCTCACGGAAGAAGAGTTGGAGAAAAGCTATACAGAGGCGACGGCGCTGCTTCCGGGGGCGGTTCTTAACGGAAATGCCGGTTTGGAAGACGTGCGCAAAGATTTGGATTTGGTTTCGGCGCTGGAAGGCTATCCTTTTCAGATTAGCTGGGAGAGCGACGCCTACTCCCTCATCAATACGGACGGCACAGTACAGAATGAGGAGCTTGTCGGCGGTGAAATCGTTACTCTGACGGCAACGTTCCGGTACGAAGAGTGGTTTCGGGAGCTGCAGCTTCCCGTGCAGGTAAATCCGGTTGTCTATACGCCGGAGGAGCTGCTGCGGGCGCGGCTTGAAGAACTGCTGAAGGAGAGGGAGGAGAACAGCAGAAGCGGGGAGGTTATGATGCTGCCGGATCGTATTGGCGCAGAGCCCGTTATCTGGAGTGAGATGATAGAGGACGGCAGCGGTTATTTTCTGATTCTGGTAATACTTGCGGCGTGCGTGCTCTACTGGGGAAGGGGCAGGGAATTGGAGCAGAAGTTAGAAACGAGAAAAAAGGAACTGCTTTTGGATTACCCCGAAATTGTCAATAAGCTGGCGCTCTATATGGGTGCGGGTATGACCATCCGCAACGCTTTTTTGAAGATGGGGGAGGACTATAAAAAACAGAAGGAGGAGAAAAAGCGGTATGTGTACGAGGAAATTTTAATGACCTGCTATGAGCTGCAGGGCGGCAGGTCGGAAACGGAAGCTTACGCGCATTTCGGAAAACGGTGTCAGGTGCAGGTTTATATGAAACTGGCTGCGCTGCTTTCGCAGAATATCAGAAAAGGAAGCAACGACCTTTTGCGGATACTCAGACAGGAAGCGGATAATGCCTTTGCGGAGCGGAAAAATCTGGCGAAAAAGCTGGGAGAGGAGGCGGGAACAAAACTGCTTTTGCCGATGATGATGATGCTCTGCGTGGTTATGGTGATTATCATGATACCGGCGTATTTCTCATTTTCGTTGAATTGAGTTATCTGTCCAATGGCGCCGCAGGTGCATTACAATTTTACTGTTATAGTTGTTATAAAAAATATACGACAAGGAGGAAACAAAAATGTTAAAGAAAAGAGAAAACGGACGCTTGAAAGGCTTTGGTGACTTCCTGCGGGAAGAAGAAGGCATGGGCACGGTGGAAATCATTCTGATTATTGTGGTGCTGATTGGTCTGGTCATTATTTTCAAGAAACAGCTTCGCGAGCTGGTGGAGAAGGTTTTTGAAAAGATTACCAAAGACAGCAACACGGTAATGGAATGAGGCGGGGATACATAACGGTATTTTTATCTTTATCCCTCACATTGATTCTGTCCCTTGTATTCACAGTAATAGAAGGGGCACGAATCAGTGCCATCCGTATGAAATTTGAGTGCGTGACGGATATCGGTATGAATTCCGTTCTGGCTGAATACCACAGGGAGCTTTTGAAACAGTATGACCTTTTGTTTGTAGATACCTCTTACAGCGGCTCCCATCCGGAAATTGCGAATACGGAAGCGCATCTGCGCAAGTATGCGCAAAAGAACTGCCGTCCGGGAGAGGGAAAGGGTCTGTTTGGCAGCAGGGATTTTCTGGCGCTGAATATGGGTACGGTAGAAATACCGGAGTATTCCGTGGCGTCGGACGACAACGGCGCGGTGCTAAAGCGGCAGGTGACGGATTATATGGGAGACTACCCGCTGGGTGCGGTTTTGGTGAAGCTTGGCGCCGATGTTTCGCTGCTTCAGGGGGCGGGAATTGACACGAAGGATGTGGATGCGTGGCGGCGGCAGTATGAGGAGGAGATTGACGCTATCGGTCTGCCGGAGGAGGAAACGGAGGATGGCGAGACGAAGGAGGTGCCGCTTAACAATCCGGCGGATGCCGTTAACGCCATGAGAAGCAGCGGGGTGTTAAATCTCGTGCTGGAGAACCCGTCCGCGGTTTCTGCGGTAAAGGTAGATGTGGGGGATTACATTTCCCACCGCTCCGGTCGGATGAAAGGCACGGGTCTGTGCGCGGAAGCCGTGGAAGCAGGCGGTGCGCCGAACGACCTGGTGTTTCAGCTGTATCTTTTTGAAAAATGCGGTTACTACGGGGCACAGATGGACAAGTCGCTTCTGAAATACCAGATGGAATATATTTTAGCGGGTAAAAATACGGACTGGCAGAATCTGGAACAGGTGGCAAAAAAACTGCTGCTCTGGCGGGAAGTGGCAAATATGCTGTATCTCCTTTCGGACAGTGCGAAGATAGCGGAAGCCGAGATTCTGGCGGCGGCGCTTTCGGCGGTGCTGCTCATGCCCGCGCTGATGGAGCCTGTCAAGTATACGATTCTGTTCGCCTGGGCGTATGTGGAAAGCCTGCAGGACGTCAAAACGCTGTTTAGCGGCGGCAGGGTTCCTATTTTTAAGACCGCCGCGGACTGGAAGACGGGAATTAACTGCCTTAAGAATGTGAGAGGAAGTCTTACGGAAGATTCTGGAGGAACCGGGCTTAATTATAAGGAATATTTACAGATCATGGTCTTTTTGCAGGATGCGGAAACAAGGACAGAGCGGGCGATGGACATTATGGAAATGGATATCCGCCAAACGCCCGGCAATGCAAGATTTCGTCTGGACGGCTGCTTTGACGCTTATCAGGCGCATCTGGAGATGACGAGTCGTTTCGGCTATTCCTATGAAATGACAAGAAGATATGGATTCTATTAACGCGGGAGGTGATAAAAGATGCCCTTTTTACACTTTGGTAATAAAAATAAAACAAAATCGACAGCACATTCTCTCCGGGCGTATCTTGCCTCAGGTCAAGGTAGTCATACTCATTCATTTGGACATTGTTTGGTAAAAGGGGCATCTTTTATCTTTTCCCGCGGGAGAGGATCCATGACGCTGGAAGCAGCTTTTGCCCTGCCGTTTTTCCTCTTTGCGGTGCTCAACATTCTTTTTGCGGTAAACATCATAGGAACCCAGAGCAGGATAAATGCGGCATTGCATCAGGTGGGAAACAAGATGGCGTTTGCCGGATATGCTTATGAAAATACGGTGGGAGGCGCGTTGCCAGAGGGGATTGTCGGCGTGGTGGTCACGGAAGGGTACGCCAGAGGGCAGATTGTGGAGTATGTGGGGCGTCCTTATCTGGAAAATTCCTGTGTGAAGGGCGGCGCAGGGGGATTGTCCTTTATCGGCTCCTCGGTGATGGGGGAGGAGGATATCATAGATTTGCGCATATCCTATCGGGTCAGACCGTTTGCGGCGCTGATGGGATTCGACGGATTTTTAATGTCGCAGCGTTACTACGGCAGGGCGTGGACGGGGTATGACACCACCGGCTCGGTGAGCGACAGCACGCAAGATGACCCTATGGTTTATATTACAAAGACGGGAACGGTCTATCATCTGGACAGGAACTGCACCTATCTGAATCCGAAGATAGAGACGGTGCCCGCGCAGTCCGTATCCGACAGACGCAACGCATCCGGCGCAAAATATGTGCCGTGCGGTTCCTGCGGGGCTGGCGGAAGTGGGAATCAGGTATACATTACAAGCTATGGCAGCAGTTATCATAAGCGGTTGGATTGTCCGGGACTGAAAAGAACGATTTACACGGTGCCGCTGTCGGAGGTTGGCGCGAGAGGGAGGTGTTCTAAATGTGGGTAGAGATTGCATTGTTTTTGTTTCTGGCGGTTTGTGCGGTATTTGACGGGTTAATCAGAAGGGTTCCGTTGGTGGTCATATGGCTCGGAATGCTGACGGCGGGCTGCCTCCGGTTCGCCGGATTGATGGGGGAGACAAGCCTTATGGAAACGGCGCTTTCCCTGCTGCCTGGCGCGGGATTTTTTCTGCTTAGTTTTCTTACAAAGGAGAAAGTGGGATACGGGGATGGATGGGCGCTTTTGATGATTGGTCTGTTTACGGGCTTTTATCAATGCTTTCTGATTTTGCTTGTGGGGCTTTTGGTGGAGTCTGCGGCGGCGATTGTGCTGCTGGCGGTGGGAAAAATAAAGCGTGACCGGGAAATTCCCTTCCTGCCGTTTCTGCTTCTGGGAATGGGGGTGGTGGTATGTTTTTGAAAAAAACGGCGAAAGGGTATATGACGCTGGAGGCTTCTTTTCTCATTACATGGACGTTGTTTCTGTTTGTTTTGTTAATCTATTTATCCTTTTATTCCTATGACAAATGCGTGCTGTTTCAGGATGCTTACACCATCTGTTTCCGGGGGAGCATCCAGAAGGATGAGGGACAGGTGGTGCCTTACATAAGCGCGAATATGCAGAAACAGTTCGGCAGGAAATATTTCGGTGTGGGAAAGGTGCAGGGAACGGTGGACAAAAACGGCAATACGACGAGCGTGACCGGAGAATGTCAGGTGAAGGTGCCAATTCGACAATTGTTTACCATGCATGAGAAAAAGGGCTGGCATATCCGCACCCGCGCAAAGGCGCAGATTATTAACCCGACAAAGATGATACGCAAATGCAGGTGGGTGGGAAATATGTTTTCGGATTGAACGACGACAAAGATGAAATCGGAAGGGAGATACAGATGCTGGAGGCAAAATTTTTCAGGGATTATAAACACAGCTATATGATTTTACCGTGCAAGAGCAAACAGCCGGAGAAAAGCTATCAGTGCAGGCAGCTTACTTCCAACAAAATAGAAGAGCTTCTGCACTGTTCGATGCGGCATGTGAACGGTATGAGCTATTTTTATTATGATATCAGTTCCAGAACAACTATGGAAAGTCTGTACCGGGACAAGCGGATGAGCTATCGTCAGGTTAGAGACCTGTTTGCACAGCTTTATGGCATGTATTGCAGAGTCGGCGATTATTTTATGGACGAGACAAGGCTGGTCTTTTTGCCGGAGTATATTTTTTATGATTTGGCGCGTAAAAAATATATTGGGCTTTACTATCCGGATTATGAGGAGGAGAGGCCTTATGAAGCGCTTATGGATTATCTGCTGGAGCATATGGACGGCGAGGACGAGCGTCTGGCGGACTGCGTTTATCAGATTTACGAGAGGGCGGAAGACAGTGGCTTTTCGCTGTGGGATGCGCTGCAGATTCTGGGAGAGCCGGAGGCGTGCGGAGAGGAAACGAAGAAGGAAGAAAAGGAGCCCAGTGAACGGCGGGAAGATATCTTTTTGTTTCCCGGAAATGCTTCTTTGGACAAGGAAAAGACGAAATCGGATGATGCACAGGCAGATGCGCATAGTCCGCAGACGGACGACTTTACTTTGTGGGAAGAAAAGGACGACGCGTCTGTGCCTGTAAAAAAGAAGAGTCCGTTTTCGCTGATTGTGGCGGTGTTTTCCGCACTTGGAATTGCGGGAATCATCTATATTTACGGCTCTTATGAGCTGGCGGATGAGGAGGTTATGACGCTTCTCGGATGCGGTGCGCTGCTGGGCGTCTGTCTACTTGCGGGTCTTGTGGGGATTTTAAAAGGCGGCACAAAAAAGGGAAAGAATAACACCGCGGAGGAAGAGGGGGAGAAAAAACGTTTGGAGAGTATGAACGGGCTGTATTTGCCCGCGCAGGAGCCGAGTCCTCAAAGCTATATGCGAAACGTAGAGTCGGGTTCTTTGGCATATGCGCAGGGCGGGGAGCTGGTTTCCTTAGAGCATGTGCTGAGCCGGGAGCGCGAGCCGGGACTGCCTGTGCCGCCCAAAAAGAGAAGCGGTGCGCGGGAAGAGGAAGAAATCTGTGGAAACACAGTCTTTTTCGACAGCGCAAAAATGGCGGAGCATAAATTGTATGCGCTGGATAAGAAGAATAAAAAACATATTGAGTTGACTAAATTTCCCTTTACGGTAGGGAAGATGGCGGGCTGCGTGGACTGCGTTCTGGAAGATGATTCCGTCAGCCGGATTCATGCCAGATTTGAGCGGGCGGGAGACGTGATACAGCTTACGGATATGAATTCCACAAACGGCACTTATCGCAACGGTCTGCGGATGCAGCCGCAGGAGACGGTGGAGATTGAGCCGGGGGATGAGATCCGGTTTGGGAAGTTGAATTATTGTTACCGGTGAGAAGTGCAGATATAACATTTGGGATGAGAGGAAAGTAAACATGAGACTGGATACAGAGAAAAATCCGACTTCAAATCCTTGTAAAATATGCAGAGGATATTTGGAGCAGATTGTGACGGGAGATCGTCACGCCAAAGAAATTGAAAGAAATATTATGGGTATTATAAAGGGCGCAAAAAAGAAATTTAATGTTGGAATTATTGATAAAAAAGAGTATAATGCAATCAGGGAAACGGTTTCGACGGCTGACTATGAATTGTTTTTTCCTATACTGTATATCATTGATGGAAGGAAAGTCAAAAATAAATGCAGGGAAGTGCCGGAAGCTGACCGAGCCAGTAATAATTCCGTAGAGTATGTCATTGAAAACTTGGAGGAGAGCGAGTTTGAAATAATTTTCGTAAAGGATATGATAAGCGGGATAGTTGCTCCGGCTGAGAAGAAAGTGGGTGAATAGTGTTATGGAAGAGCTGATGAATTCGATGGAGTTGGAAGAGCTGCTCGATGTGTCGTGGGCAGTGCAGATGTGCGTAAAGGGGATGGGGATGCCTGAGGTGAGATCCGCGCGGGCGCAGGAACTTGTAGAGCTCATGCTGCGTGCGGGTACGAAAGAGCAGATAGAAGAGCTGAGAGATGATCTCTGTGCAAAAATTGTCAAATTGAATAAGGAAATGTCAGACCCAGTAGAGGCGGAACGACTGTATCGTGAGCTTATGAATTCAGAAGGATTAGAAGTGTGATTAAGCAAGAGGGATAACGGGATGAATCAAAACGAAAAATGGCTGCAATGGGCGGTAGAGCTGCAGAGTCTGGCGCAGGCAGGGCTGTTTTACTGCAAGGATAAATATGAGCTGGAACGATATGAGCGCATCAGGGAAATTTCCGCGGAAATGCTCAGTTACAAGACGGAGATACCGCTGGAAAAAGTAAAGGATTTATTCTGCGGTGATGTAGGGTATCAAACCCCGAAAATAGATACGCGGGCGGCTATCTTTAAGGACGGGAAAATACTGCTTGTACATGAGGAAAACGGTACATGGTCCTTGCCGGGCGGCTGGGTGGATGTGAACGTTTCCGTCATGGAAAATACGATAAAGGAAGTAAAAGAGGAGGCGGGGCTTGACGTTACGGTCAAGCGGATCATCGCCGTTCAGGACAGAGAAAAGCATAACCTGCCGGTTTATGCATATAGAGTGTGTAAGATATTTATGCATTGTGAAGTGATTGGCGGCAAGTTTGTACCTAATATGGAAACGACGGGCTTTGATTATTTTGGCATGGATGAATTACCCTGTCTGGCGGAAGAAAAGTGTAACAGGGAGCAGATTGAGATGTGTTTTCAGGCGATGGATTCGGAAATTTGGGAAACGCTGTATGACTGAGCCGTTCGGTTTGACATCCCCTATTGAAAATGATACTCTTTTCTCATGAATGTTTTAACGCTGGAACGACTGGAAAATTTATTTTTTGAGCAGGGCTACGGCAAGATACCTTCTAATCTTCCGGAGTTTAACTTTTACTGCCGCAGGGAAGTGCAGGGGATGACGGTACTTCATGTGATTGATTACAGGCAGGGACTTTATATTTCTAAAGATCAGTACACGCATCTGAAAGAGCAGATAGAAGCGTTTTTCCGCGAAAAGGGTGAGCGGGAAGTTCATGTGATGACGCTGATTTTATGTGACGATACGGAAAAAGCGAGAAGGCTTTGTGAAGATGACAGCTTTTGCTGGGTTATCGATTCGCGGGAATACCGGCTGCTTGTCCATGAAACCCAGACGGCGGATTTTTACGGCTGGAAGGATATGCTGGAGGAGTATCTGTTTACGCTGGCGCGGGAAAACGCGGCGGGGACGGAAGCATCTGCTGCGTTGAAAAAGAGGATAGACTGGCGGGCGTTATCGTGGGTTAATATCATTCTGGTCGCGGTAAATGTAATTATTTTTCTAATATGTACATTTACGGGAGATTTGTTATATAATAAGGGTGCGTTCAACATAACAGCGCTTTGGCAGGGGGAATGGTATCGCCTGTTTACGAGCATGTTTTTGCACTGGAATGTGGAGCATCTTTTCAGCAATATGATTGTTCTGTATTATGTAGGAGCGATTGTGGAGCGTAAGCTGGGATGGGCTCCTTATACGGTGCTCTATCTGCTTTCCGGATTAACGGGAAATATTTTCTCCATGGGGTATGAGCTTTTGACGAATGCGTATGGAAGCTCGGCGGGTGCGAGCGGCGCGGTTTTTGGTGTGGAGGGCGCGCTGCTGTTTTTGGTTATGGCGCATCATGGCAAACTGGAATCCATGACGGCGGGCAGAGTGGCATTTGCGATTGCGTTTTCGCTCTATTGCGGGTTTACCAGCGCGGGGGTAAATAATGCGGCGCATGTGGGCGGCGTTTTGATGGGCTTTACGGCGGCGGCTGTCATTGCAGTGTGCAGGAAAAGAGAAAGGAAAGAGTTTTATGCAGATTAACATCTATTATGGCGGAAGGGGGCTTATGGATGACCCTACGCTGTTTGTGATAAAAAAGATGAAAGAGGTGCTGGAGGAGCTTCGGGTGACGGTGGAGGTTTTCTACCTTTACGAGCAGAAAAACAGCATCCCCACGCTCCCGCAGACTTTGAAGAATGCGGACGGCGTGATTCTCGCGACGACGCTGGAGTGGTACGGAATCGGCGGCTATATGCAGCTGTTTCTGGATGCCTGCTGGCTGTATGGTGATAAGGAAAAAATCAGTCGGATTTATATGTGCCCGATTGTCATGTCTACCACTTACGGAGAGCAGGAGGGTAAGCTGAATCTCGCTACGGCGTGGGAGATCCTCGGCGGGCTTCCGTGCAGCGGACTTTGCGGCTATATTGCGGACACGTCGCTTTTAGAGGAGAACGGGGACTATATCAGAATCATAGAGAAAAACGCGGAGAACCTTTACCGCACGATTAACCAGAAAATGCCCTGCCTGCCGGCAAGCAATCAGGCGGTGAAGCAGAAGGTGGCGATCACAAAAACTGTCAATTTTACGCCGCAGGAGTCGGAACAGCTTTCCCAATATGTGGCTGACGATACTTATGTACAGCGGCAGAAGGCGGATATTCAGGAGCTGGCAAGTTTGTTTCGGGATATGATGGGCAGCAGCGAGAAAGAGGATACGACGGAGTTTGTGGAGGAGATACGGCAGCATTTTGTGCCTCAACCGGGATTTGCGGCTGGATTTAAAGTTGTAATTGAGGAGAAAAAGACGCCGCTTATGATTGCGATAGACGGCGCGAACCTTGACTGTCATTATGGAGAGGGCGGACGCGTGGACGTGGAAATACAGCTTGACCGCGCTTCCTTTGCAGATATCGTTTCGGGGAGGACAAGCTTTCAGACGTCCTTTATGGCAGGCGATATGAAAATGAAGGGTGATTTTAAGGTGCTGCGTTCCCTTGACCAAGTGCTGCAGTTCGGGGCAGGCTGAGCTGCAGCTCCTATTGTGAAGTGATTTGGCATGGCTTGATGCTTGTAGCGTAGAAAGAGACGGAATAGTTACCGTTTTAGGAAATGGAGGAATGGAAAAATGGATAACTGTATTTTCTGCAAAATTGCTAATGGAGAAATCTCTGCGGAGACGTTGTATGAGGACGAAAAATTTCGTGTTATCCTGGATCAGGGTCCGGCGACGAAGGGTCACGCTTTGATTTTGCCCAAAGACCATTATGCAGACCTTTTTGAACTGCCGGAGGAGTGCGCCGGTGAGGTCATGAAGCTGGCGAAAAGAATGATGATTAAGATGCGGGAAAAACTCGGATGCGAGGGCTTTAATCTGGTGCAGAACAACGGGGATCTCGCGGGGCAGACGGTGTTTCATTTTCACCTTCATCTGATACCCCGCTACCGCGCGGACAGGCAGACAATTGGCTGGAAACCGCAGGAGGTGACCCCGGAAGAGCTTGCTAAGGTCAGAGCACAGATTGTTGATTAATGGTTTCATCCCGGCGGACGGGCGCGGGTTGAACAAATAACAAACGGAGGGAACATGCGGACGATAGCGACGGAAGAAATCACCCGGAATATCAAGGAAATGTGTATTGAAGCAAATCATTTTCTTTCTTCGGATATGGAGCAGGCGATGAAATGTGCCGCACAGACGGAACAGTCGCCGCTGGGGAAACAGATTCTGGGGCAGCTTCAGGATAATCTGGAAATTGCCGGGAAAGAAATGATTCCGATTTGTCAGGACACGGGAATGGCCGTTATATTTTTGGAGATAGGGCAGGAAGTGCATTTTGAGGGCGGAAATCTGACCAATGCGGTCAACGAAGGCGTGCGGCAGGGCTATACAAGCGGTTATTTGCGCAAATCTGTTGTGGGAGATCCGCTGATTCGTGAAAATACAAAGGACAATACGCCGGCAGTGATACACAGTGAAATTGTTTCGGGAGATCAAGTTAAGATTACGGTGGCGCCGAAAGGCTTTGGCAGCGAGAACATGAGCAGAGTGTTTATGCTAAAACCTGCAGACGGCGTGGAGGGAGTGAAGGGCGCGATTCTGACGGCTGTGAGGGACGCTGGTCCCAATGCCTGCCCGCCCATGGTGGTGGGTGTCGGCATCGGCGGCACATTTGAAAAGTGTGCGCTGATGGCGAAGCATGCGCTGACGAGGTCGCTCGAAGAGCGTTCAGAGGTCCCTTATGTAAGGGAGTTAGAAGAGGAAATGCTCTCGCAGATCAACAAAACGGGAATCGGACCGGGAGGACTTGGCGGTACGACGACCGCGCTGGCGGTTAACATAGAGACTTATCCCACGCATATAGCGGGACTGCCGGTGGCGGTTAACATCTGTTGTCATGTGAACAGACATGCGGTGCGGGTGCTGTAAAGCGATAATAACAATGAAAGGTAAAGGGTGTTTCTTCTATATATAGTACATATAGTGGTTTTGTTTCGAGGAAACACAATACATAGTGACAGCGAAAGGTTTATAAAATATGGAGCGACATATCACGGCACCGATAAGTAAGGAAGCGGCAAAGGAGCTGCGGGCGGGGGATTATGTGTATCTTACGGGCACGATTTATACCGCACGCGACGCGGCGCATAAAAGGATGTATGAAGCGCTGGAAAAAGGCGAGACGCTGCCCTTGCAGATGAAGGATAATGTTATTTATTATATGGGACCGTCTCCGGCAAGGGAAGGCAGAGTAATTGGATCCGCGGGACCTACCACGGCAAGCAGGATGGACAAATATGCGCCGGCGCTTCTGGATCTGGGATTGACAGGTATGATTGGAAAGGGAAAGCGTTCGGAAGCGGTGAAAGAGGCGATTGTCAGAAACGGCGCGGTGTATTTTGCAGCGGTAGGCGGCGCGGGCGCGCTTCTGGCGGGTTCCATCAAGGCGTCGGAGGTGATTGCTTATGACGATTTGGGGACAGAAGCCATCCGCAAACTGGAGGTTGAGGATTTTCCGGTGATTGTAGTGATTGATTCCGCGGGACAGAATTTATATGAAACGGCAGTCAGGGAATATTGTAAATTATAATTGGGAATATAATTTATAGACGGATTTAGAAAGGAATCCGCGAAAAGGCATTGACAAACAAAATTACCTTATGTATAATTACTTTGCGTTGTGGAAACGCGGAACTATATATTTGGTAGAGGAATAGTTCAGACTGTGGAGAAATACTCAAGAGGCTGAAGAGGCGCCCCTGCTAAGGGTGTAGGTCGCTTACGCGGCGCGAGGGTTCAAATCCCTCTTTCTCCGTTTAAAAAGAATCTTAAGAGATTGAGATTTCTTTTTTTTCCCGGTTTTACTTTTTCAATTAGATGCTTATAAAGAAAAAATTGAAAAAATAAAAAAAGGGGGTTGACGATGTAAAACGGTTGTGTTAATATTAATCCGTTGCGTCGGCAACGTAATATGTTGAACCTTGACAAATAAACAGTAATGCAACCCTGAAAAGATTCCAAAGAGACGAAG